>JAGONC010000013.1 GCA_017993235.1 Lentimicrobiaceae bacterium | reverse complement strand
TCCAGCCAGTTTCGGACAAGGAGCCAGGTGACCGGAAATGAGATCACAACAGAGACCAGGATCAGGTAATTCATTTCACGGCTGAGCAACTCGAAAATATGGCAGCGTGATGCACCCAGTACCTTCCGGAGGCCGATCTCCCTGGTACGCTGATCAGCGATATAGGAAACCATACCATACAATCCCAGTGTTGCGATGAAAATGATCAAGAGGGTAAAACTAGCAGATAGTTTACTCATGATCAGCTCCTCCCGGTACAGGTTGGCAAGCTCCCTTTCGAGGAGGAGGTATTCAAAAGGTCTGTCGGGGACAATTTCCTTCCAGATTTCTTCGGTGTACACCATGGCCTCCCTGATCTTTGCCGGCTGCGACCGCACGATGATGTATTTACGGTAATCCGGATCACCATAAGCCCGCTTATCCATACTCAGCACAAAGGGGGTGCTACCGGAATGCAACGAGGAAGTCTGGAAATCCTTAAAAACGCCAATCACTTTTTCGCGCCCCAGGAAGGTGCGGAATTTTTTTCCAATCGCATCTTCATTGTCACCCCAGTTCAGGTATTTGACCATTGCTTCATTGATCAGCACACCTTCTTCTTCATCCGTAGGACTTTCCTTGGAATAAGGGCGTCCCGCAACAACCTGGATGTCAAAGGTCTCAATGAAATCCTCATCGATGATCAGGGCAGGATAGAACTGCCATTGATCGGGTGGAAATCCTTCGGGGCGGAATTCGTGGGTATTGTAATCTGTACCGATGATGTAATCCGAGCTGGTTACGGATACGATATCCGGAGAGAGAAGAAGTTTGGCCTTGAATTCCTGGTAATGCTTGTTGATCGGATTGAAGACTACCGGAATATAGGCAATGTCTTTCTTTCTGAAACCCAAGTCGGCCCGGTTGAGACGGTCGAGTTGCTGGTACATGAAAATCGATCCGATGATCAAAATGATGGATATGGTAAATTGTGCAATGATAAGAATTCTCCTGGCATTCAATCCTGCACGGCCCCGCTCGGATTCCCCCCTGAGCACTCTGACCGGCTGAAAGGATGAGAGATAGAAGGCAGGGTATATTCCCGCGATGATACCCGTAAAAATGGTGATCAGCAATAACAGGGAAAGTTTATGTGGATCCAGGAAGTAGTCACTGGTCACATTCTTACCTGTAAAGTCATTAAAACCAGGTAACAGAAATTCGACCATGGCCAGCGCAATGATCAATCCAATGATACTGATGAGGACCGACTCTGTAATAAACTGAAAAACAAGCTGTTTTCGATATGCACCAAACACCTTTTTGATGCCGATCTCCCGGGAACGTTTTGCAGCCATCGCAGTCGACAGGTTGACGTAATTTATAAAGGCAATGATCAGCAGAAATCCGGCGATTGCACCCAGGATCCGGATATAGGTAATGTTTCCGTTGGGCTCAATTTCATAATCCAGGTCCGATCTCAGGTGAATATCCGTCAGCGGCTGCAGGTAGAGCGATATATGGGCTTTTTCTGCATCATAGAAGTACTTGTTTACAAACTGGGGCAGTAAACTGTCAAGCTCCTCCGGATCTGCATTTTCTTTCAGCAGTATATATGTCCAGAAAGGATTCCACACCCATGTCTGCGGTTCTTTTGCCGCATAGAACAGGGATGACATTGAGATAAGCATATTGTAGGTGAAATGCGACTGTGGGATGGGGTCCCGGACGATCCCGGTGACGGTCAGGGTCCAGGTGTTTTCCACATTCAGTGGTTTTCCCATAGGATCTTCTGAGCCAAAATAACGTTTTGCCGTTGATTCCGTGATGACTACCGAACCGGGATCGGTCAGCGCTTTTGCCGGATTTCCCTGAACAAAGGGTATGTCAAAGACGTTAAAAACCGTAGAATCTGCAAAGAAATATTTGTACTCCTTGAACTGTTTGTCGCCGTAAGTCATATAATAAGGAGAAAGCCAGTTATTGAAAAACCTGACCACGGTTTCAATCCTGTCGGGATACTCCGTCAGCAGATGAAATGCCAGTGGGGCCGGTGAGCTGGAGGACTCTTCGCCTACGCCCTGGAAGTCGTATTTGTTGATGACTCGGTAGATTCTGTCCGCTTTCCTGTGATGTTTGTCATACGACATCTCATCAATGATATACAGCGAAATCAGCATGAAGCTGGTCAGGCCAATGGCAAGGCCAAGGATGTTGACCACGGTATACATCCTCCGTTTGGCCATATTTCTGAACGCCGAAATGAGATAGTACCTGAACATGGTGCCGGGTCACTTACTTTGATTCATATTTCGCTGCACATAACGGTCATTTCCTGAAGATCAGTTTTTCTTTATCACCAAAAGGTTCGTAGGTAGATACAATGACCTTTTCTCCTTCCTGTAATCCTTCAAGAACCTCATAATAATAGGTATTCTGGCTTCCGAGCCTGATGGGGCGCCTGACGGCCGAATTACCGAAGGGCTCCACAACAAAGATCCAGTTTCCGCCAGTGGTCTGGAAAAATCCACCCCGTTTGATGATCAGTGCATCGGAGGGACGACTGAATTCAAGACGGAGCTGAAGGGTTTGTCCTCTTTTGATATGCTCAGGGTGATCACCTGTAAAGAGCAGATCCACCGGGAAAGAACCACCGGAAACACCGGTATATATTTTATGCACGGCCAGTTTATATGTTTTCCCACTGAAGTCCATTTCAGCTTCCTGGCCGATATGTACCCGTGAAACGTAACGTTCGTCAATGTTCGCCTGTAGTTTGAATCCGCCCTGCAGGTCGACCTGTCCCAGATGCTCTCCCTGGGATTTGGTCTGACCGATTTCAACATTAAAGGAAGAAAGCTTTCCATCAACGGGCGCCTTTATATAGAGGAGTTCGAGGTTCTTGCGGAGCAATCCCATGTTGTCGTACATGCGCCGGATCGATTGCTGGATCTGCTTTTCCTGGTCCACACTCGCCAGTGAGTCGAGCCGTTGCAGTTTGAGCGAAATCAGCAACTGTTTCAGCGTAAAATCGTAGTTCCGTTTTGCATCTTCATAGTCCTTGGTGGAGATCAGGCTATCATTGTACAACACTTCCGTTCGTTTGAAATCCTTGGTGGTCTGGTCAATCTTATACTGCAGATCAATGATTTCCTGTTGCCGGAAGATCTTATTCCGTTCCAGGTCGATCTTGGAGTTTTGCAGATTATTGATGGCTTCCACGATCCGGGTCTCGGTCTCCATAAAACTCAATTCCATATTCGGATTGGAGAGTTTGAGGATGGGATCCCCCTGTTTTAGCAGCGCTCCGTCCTCCACGAAAACTTCCTCCACCACGCCTCCCTGCACTGCATCAATGTAAACGGTGTTTTTGGGATATACAATACCGTCGACCGGAATGAACTCCTGAAATTTATCCCGTTGCACGGTAGCAATGGTCAGTTGTCCGGGATCAACATACATCCTTGAGCGCGTATCCCGTATAAAAAGCAGGTGAATGATCAGGTAAGCGAAGGCCACCCCTGCAATCATCAACAGTATTCGTCGCAAGGTCCATTTTTTTTTCTCTATAGGTCTATCCATCAGTAACTTCTTTTCGTATGATCCGTCAATAGGGTGTGTAAAGTTAACGAAATTTATGCCATATGTTATAATATATTTATTTTCAATTATATAAAGCTATTTGGGACCAAAAGTATACTATTTGTTGTTCAATTCCGTTCAATCGTTGTACATTTACGTACAATTTGGTTGCAAGTTGCAACTAGTAACCTGTAACCTGCAATCCCGCTTTGCGGGATCTCGCTGCGCTCGACATGCAACCTGAATGAATGACTTTAAGCGAACATGACCATGGATAAACTGGACGCGAGGATCCTGATCGTGGATGACGATGAGGATGTATTACTGGCTGCAAAGCTTTTCCTGAAGCAACATTTCAACATTGTTCATACGGAAAGAAATCCGGAAAATCTTCCGGTGCTCCTGAAAAATGAAAGCTATGATGTGATCCTTCTGGATATGAATTTCTCAAGGGATTCCACCAGCGGGAAGGAAGGATTTTACTGGTTGGGTAAGATCATCGAGGTTGATCCGATGGCTGTGGTCATTTTCATCACCGGATATGGCGATATTGAGCTGGCTGTTCAGGGTATCAAGGAAGGGGCGACCAATTTCATCCTCAAGCCGTGGGACAACAAAAAGTTGCTGGCTACGATTACGGCCAACCTGCAGGTAAGGCAATCCAAAAAGGAACTGGAGGATCTGCGTTCGCGGCAAAAGGTGCTCATTGCCAACCAGGATCAGGGATTTGGCACCCTGATTGGCCAGTCGCCTGCCATGGAGAAGGTGATGACTGCCGTTGAAAAAGTTGCGCGCACGGAGGCCAATGTCCTTTTACTCGGGGAGAATGGAACGGGAAAGGAGTTGATCGCCCGTGCCATTCACCGTGCATCGGTCAGGAAGGATGAAGTGTTCATCAGTGTGGATCTGGGAGCCATCAGTGAAACCTTGTTTGAAAGTGAGCTGTTTGGCTTTAAGAAGGGAGCGTTCACCGATGCCCGCGAGGACAGGGCCGGACGGTTTGAAGCTGCCAACAAGGGCACCATTTTCCTGGATGAGATCGGCAACCTCTCGTTCGGACTTCAGTCCAAGCTGCTGAGCGTTATTCAAAACCGTAATGTTACCCGGATCGGGACCAATAAGGAGATTCCCATTGATGTAAGGCTGTTGTGCGCCACCAACATGCCCCTGTATCAGATGGTCAGTGAGGGTAAATTCCGGCAGGATTTGCTTTACCGTATCAATACGGTTGAGATCATGATCCCTCCATTGCGCGAACGCGCTGAAGACATTCCGCTCCTGGTGGATCATTTCCTTGAAATCTACTGTAAAAAATACAAGATCCCCCTGAAGAAACTGAATCCCATAACCCTTAAACGGCTGGAAAAGCACCACTGGCCCGGAAATATCCGGGAACTGCAGCATGCTGTGGAACGGGCGGTCATTATGAGCGAATCAGGAACACTCCAACCCCAGGATTTTTTCATATCCCAGATGGATGATCAGGAAAATCAGGATACGATCATGCCATCCACCAATCTCGAGGAAACCGAAAGAATGCTGATCCGCAAGGTCGTTGACAAGCACGGGGGCAACATCAGCAAAGCGGCCAGAGAACTTGGTCTGACACGAGCATCCCTCTACAGAAGAATCGAAAAACATGGTCTATAGGCATTTCCGGTTCCTGGTCATCCTCAGGGTGGTACTGCTGGTGGCGGCCATCACGGTCATGGTATTCCTGCTCCAGGAAGCCCGGCATATCATCACTTCGGTTATCCTGGGCGGAGTGATCGTGTTTCAGATCATTGACCTGATCCGGTTTGTGGAACGAACAAACTATAAACTCACCCACCTGCTGGAAAGTATCCGTCATGCCGATTTCAGCACCTCATTTTCCGATCCGGGGATGGGCAGAAGCTTTCAGCAACTGAACCAGGCATTGAACCATGTCATCAGCGACTTTAAAAATACGCGAACCGAAAAGGAAGAACATTACCAGTACCTTCAGACATTACTGCAGCATATCAGTATCGGGGTCATTGCGTTTCGTGGGGACGGTAAGGTCGATATGATCAACAATGCCCTGAAACGACTGCTGGGAATCAACTACCTGAAACATATCTCCGAGTTGAAAAAAGTAAAAGATGATCTGCCGGAAATCCTTCAGTCAATGAAGTCAGAGGGGAAAACCCTGATCAAGCTTTTCATCCATGATGAATTCCTTCAGGTATCCGTATATGCCACTGAATTCCGGATGAGGGGAGAAGACTTCAAGCTGGTTTCGCTGCAGAATATCAGCTCAGAACTCGAAGAAAAAGAAATTGAATCATGGCAGCGCCTGATCAGGGTACTGACCCACGAGATCATGAACTCGATCACGCCCATTTCCTCCCTGGCCGTTACGGTGAATGACATGCTGTTTGACGTCACCCCGAACATAGCCAACCTGAAATCACTTGACGCCGAGGAAATCGGTGAGGTCATTACGGCATTGAAGACCATCCAGGGGCGAAGCCAGGGACTGCTCAATTTTGTAGAGATCTACCGTAACCTGACACGGGTACCTAAACCCAACTTCAGGCATTTTCCGGTCAGGGAAATGTTCGACAGAAACCTGCTGTTGCTTAAACCCAAACTCGACCAGATGAATATCCACTGCTCCTGCGTGATCACGCCCGAGAACCTGATGCTGACCGCCGACCCCGACCTGGTGGATCAGGTGATCATCAACCTGGTACTGAATGCCATCGATGCCGTTAAAAATAAAGAGAATCCGCAGGTTACGGCGCGGGCACTGACCAGCAACAGCGGTAGGGTGATCATTGAACTGATCGACAATGGTCACGGCATCAAGCCGGATATCATTGACAAGATCTTTATGCCTTTCTTTACGTCAAAAAAGGACGGATCGGGAATCGGGCTGAGCCTTTCACGGCAGATCATGCACCTGCACAAAGGAGCGATCACCGTGAAATCGCTGCCGGGGGAAGGAACAACGTTTACACTGACATTTTAATGAAGAATGAAAGATGAAGAATGAAAGATGAAAAATTTTTCACCAAAAATTATTCATTCTCCATCTGTAATTAACATGATGACCAAAGGATGAACAAGCTTATTTACATCGCAATCCTTTTGACAGTGCTCTTTCAGGCTGGTTGCAAAAAGAAAGAGAAGCCGGTTCCGCTACCGCCTCCGGCAACGGAAGAAAAGGTTGTCGTACCGGCCTTCAATGCTGACTCTGCCTATCAGTTTATCAGAAAGCAGGTGGATTTTGGTCCCCGGGTGCCCAACACAGAGTCACACCGGAATTGTGCCCGCTACCTGGCGGATAACCTGCGCCGTTATACGCCGCAGGTCACCGAACAAAAAGGTAAAGTGCGGGCTTATGATGGCACGGTCCTGAATTTTACCAACATCATCGGGTCGTTCAATCCCGAAGCGAAAGCCAGGATCCTGCTCTGTGCCCACTGGGATTCACGTCCCTGGGCTGATCATGATCCCGATCCTGCCCTTCGGGAAAAACCTATCGACGGAGCCAACGACGGGGCAAGCGGCGTGGGCGTGCTGATGGAGATCGCCCGGCTGATGAGCACCCGGCCACCCACCGTGGGAGTAGATATCCTCTTGCTGGACGCCGAAGACTATGGCCCTCCGGAGGACAGTCAGGTTCAAAGCGATAATAATTACTGGGGACTGGGATCACAGTACTGGTCCAACAATCCCCACATCCCGGGATATACAGCCCGCTTCGGCATTTTACTGGATATGGTGGGGGCTGCCAATGCGCGTTTCCCCATGGAAGCTTTTTCGAACTATTACGCGCCGGATATCCTGAGAAAAGTCTGGAACAAAGCACTCCAGCTTGGATACAAAGATTATTTTCCGAATGAGGATGGCGGAATGATCAATGATGATCATTATTTCATCAATACCATACGGAGAATACCGACCATTGACATCATCCACCTGGATCCCGGATCGGCCAACGGGAGTTTTTTTGATTACTGGCACACGACCGGAGACACACTTGACAAAATTGATCCCTACATCCTGGAGGTGGTTGGGAAAACGCTGATGCAGGTGGTTTATGCGGAGAAATAACCTATAGAAATTCCAAATCACAAATCCCAAATTCCAAATAAATTCCAAATTCCAATCCTGCATCCTGCTTCCGGCCTCCCGCTTCCCGCTTCCCAAGCCTATAGGCCGTTAAAGAAGGTCACTTGCCAGATTCGCCAGCTCTGAGCGTTCCCCCTTTTCAAGCCGGATGTGTGCATAGATGGGGTGATTCTTGATCTTGTCGATCAGGTAGGATAGTCCGTTGCTCTGGGAATCCAGGTACGGTGTGTCGATCTGGTAAATATCGCCTGTAAAAACGATTTTCGTATTTTCTCCTGCGCGGGTGATGATGGTTTTCACCTCATGCGGGGTCAGGTTCTGAGCCTCATCCACGATGAAATACACGTTCGAGATGCTCCGTCCGCGAATGTAAGCCAGAGGTGTGATCACCAGTTTTTCATTCTGGATGCAGTCGGTGATGGTCTTGAATTCCTTGTCCTTTTCACTGTACTGATTCTGGATGAACTTCAGGTTATCGAACAGGGGCTCCATGTAGGGATTCAGCTTCGATCTGATATCACCCGGAAGATAACCGATATCCTTGTTGCTTAACGGTACGATAGGCCGTGAAAGGAAGACCTGCTTGAAGTTCCTTTTCTGTTCCAGCGCCCCGGCCAGGGCAAGCAACGTTTTGCCTGTTCCGGCCACACCCTGCAGTGTGACGAGTTTCACCTCCGGATTCAAAACAGCATGAAGGGCGAACACCTGCTCAGCATTGCGCGGAATGATCTTATAAGCAGATCGCTTTTCAACCCGCTCGATCCGCTGTGTCAAAGGATTGAAATAACCCAGCGCTGAGGTAACCGTATTCTTTAAAATAAAATACTGATTGGGAATCGGATCCTTTATCTCCAGGTCCTTCGGGGTGCAGTATCCCTTCTGGTACAACGAATCGATGACCTTTTTCGATAAATTCTCGATCAGCGTTTTTCCGGTATAGAGTTCCTCGACATTTTTGATCTTACCGGTTTCGAAATCCTCTGCCTGCAATTCGAGGGATTTTGCCTTCAGGCGCAGGTTGATGTCCTTTGTGACCAGAATGACCTTCCGGTCGGGATAATCCCGCGTCATGACCAGCGCGGCGTTGAGTATCCGGTGATCGGGCTTGTTATCGCCAAAGACCTCACGTGCATCCAGCTGGCTGGACTCATTCATCACGACCTTTACGCTTCCGCTATTAGGAGTTCCAAGGGGTATCCATTCGCGAAGCGTGGAACGTTCGGAAAGCTTATCCATGATCCGGATGAATTCACGTGCTTCAAAATTGATGATCTCATTGCCCTTTTTGAAATTATCCAGTTCTTCCAGCACCGTAATGGGAATGGCAATATCATTGTCCTGGAAACTGTGGATTGCATTGTGATTGTAAAGGATAACGGAGGTGTCGAGCACGAAGATCTTTTTCGGTCCTGATGTTTTCCGCGGCATGCCTGCTTCTTAAGATTGAACTTAGGGCAAAATTAGGAATATTGCCTGCCGTGTTAACCGGCGCTATGACTTTAATATCAACAGATGGATGTTCATTGAACGTGGAGCACCGAGGCATTGAACATCGAAATGGTCGATGAGTCGATGTTCAATGTCTCGATGTTCAATGATTATAATCACTACATTTGCCGTAAAGTCTTCCTTTTATGACCCAGCCGAAAAAACTGTTTCTCCTCGATGCCATGGCCCTGATCTACCGGGCCTATTTTGCCTTCAGCAGAAATCCCCGCATGACCTCCTATGGCATGAACACCTCGGCGATCTTCGGATTTGCAAACAGCCTTTACGATGTGCTGAAAAACGAAAGACCCACGCATATTGCCGTGGCATTCGACAGCTTTGCCCCAACCCTGCGGCATGCCGAATTTGAGGAGTATAAAGCCCACCGCGAAAAGATGCCCGAAGACATCGCCCGTTCGCTTCCCTATATCCGCCGGCTGTTGCAGGGCTTCCGCATTCCCATCCTTGAAAAAGAAGGATACGAAGCCGATGATATCATCGGCACCCTGGCCAAAAAAGCGGAAGACAGGGGATTTGTCACGTACATGATGACACCCGACAAAGATTTCGGGCAGCTGGTCTCAGAAAGAACACTCATCTACAGGCCAGGCAGAATGGGTAATTCGGCTGAAATCATCGGTATCGGGGAAATCAAAGACAAATACGACATTGACCATCCTTCCCAGGTGATCGACATCCTGGGCCTCTGGGGGGATGTATCTGACAATATCCCGGGTGTGCCGGGCATCGGGGAAGCCATTGCAAAAAAACTGATCAGCCAGTATGGCTCACTGGAAAATGTTCTGGAACATGCCGGTGATCTGAAGGGAAAAATCAGGGAAAACCTCCAGGCGTTCCGTGAACAGGCGCTGCAGTCGAAACAACTGGCCACGATCATCCTGGATGCTCCTGTGGAGCTGAACGAAGAGGAGCTTGTGATCACCGAACCGGATCTGGAAGGACTGAAAGAGCTGTTTGAAGAAATTGAATTCCGGACGTTCGCTCAGCGGATCTTCACGGATTACTCCGTTGAAAGACCCGGGCAGTACCTTCAACAGGAGATCTCCCAACCTGACCTGTTCACCTCAGCCGGGCAGGAAATTTCCGCGGAAATACCAGCGGATTCCCTTAAGACCATTCGTACTGTCAAGCATGCCTATCATCTCACCGATACCCCTGAAAAGCGCCGTGACCTGATCGGGATTCTCAAAGAACAGGGTTTTTTCTGTTTTGATACTGAAACAACCGGACTGGATGCGAATAACTCGCAGCTTGTCGGCCTCTCCTTTGCGGTCAGGCCATGGGAAGCATGGTACGTACCCCTGCCTCCGGTCTGGGAAGATGCCTTTGCCATTCTCCAGGAATTCAAATCCCTTCTGGAGGATACCGCCATTGAGAAGATCGGGCAAAATATGAAATTCGACATTGCCATACTGAAGTGGTATGGTGTGGAGGTTAAGGGGAATATGTTCGACACCATGCTGGCCCATTACCTGCTTCAGCCCGACATGCGTCATAACATGGACCTGCTTGCCGAGACCTACCTGAATTACTCACCGGTGCCCATCGAAGACCTGATCGGTAAAAAAGGGAAGAACCAGTTGAGCATGATCGATGTAGAAACAAATGCCGTTAAGGAATATGCTGCTGAAGACGCAGATATCACCCTGCAGCTTAAAATGGTCTTTGAGCCGCTGTTACGGGAGACAGGGACTCGGCAGCTGTTTGATGAAGTGGAAATGCCGCTGGTACCTGTCCTGGCATCCATGGAGGCAGAAGGAGTGAAGGTTGATATCCGGATCCTGAAAGAATATTCAGGGCAGCTGGACCTGGAGGTACGGGAGCTGGAAAAGATCATTTATGAACAGGCAGGGGTTACGTTCAATATTTCATCTCCCAAACAGCTGGGAGAGGTACTGTTCGAAAAGCTACGGATCATCGATAATCCCAAACTGACCCAGACCAAACAGTATTCGACCGGAGAAGATGTTCTGCTCAAGCTGGTGAATAAACATCCGATCATTCAGACCATACTGGATTACAGAAGCCTCACCAAGCTGAAGTCAACGTATGTGGATACGCTTCCCGGGCTGGTCAATCCCCGGACCGGCAGGATCCACACTTCCTACAATCAGGCGGTCGCCGCTACGGGCAGGCTGAGTTCCAACAATCCGAACATGCAGAACATTCCGATCCGGACGGAGAGGGGCAGAGAAATACGAAAAGCATTCGTACCCAGTAACCAGGAATATATCCTTCTGTCGGCTGACTATTCCCAGATCGAACTGCGGATCATTGCAGAAATGAGCGGGGACGAAGGCATGATCCAGGCCTTCAGGATGGGGCAGGACATTCACACCGCCACTGCAGCAAAGGTGTACGGCGTGGATACTGAACTGGTATCCAGGGAGATGCGGCGAAACGCCAAAACGGTTAATTTTGGGATCATCTATGGAATCTCTGCTTTCGGACTGGCCGAACGTCTGGGCATTCCCCGGAAAGAAGCAGCATCCATCATTGATCAGTATTTCCTGCAATATCCCGGTATCAGGGACTACATGGACAAGACCATCGCGTTTGCGAGGGAGAACGGATACGTGGAAACCATCATGAAGCGGCGCAGGTACATCAAGGATATCGCTTCCGCAAATGCGGTGGTGAGGGGCTTTGCCGAGCGAAATGCGATCAACGCGCCCATCCAGGGATCTGCTGCCGATATGATTAAGGTGGCCATGATCCATATCTTCAATGAGATGCAGGCAATGAAGCTGAAGTCCAGGATGATTCTCCAGGTGCACGACGAACTTGTTTTTGATGTGCACCGAAGTGAAGTCAACCTGCTCAGGCCTGTAGTTGAAGAAAAGATGAAATTTGCACTACCGATGCGGGTGCCCATCGAAGTGGAGATGAATACTGGGGAGAACTGGCTGGATGCGCACTGAGTCAGTCACCAGTCAGCAGTCACCAGTCAGCAGTCAGTGGTTGGCAACGGGCAGATGACAATTTAACAATTTGACAATTTAACAATAATCTCCATGAACAGTCTTCAAACCGACCAACGCATCGTCATGACACTGGATGCCGGCGGGACGAACCTGGTATTCAATGCAGTCCAGGGTGAACAGGAAATTCTGCAGCCGTTTATCTTACCTTCCAGGCACGAAACCCTGGAAAAGATGCTGAGCGCAATTGTTGACGGCTTTACCGAAATAAAAAAACAACTGAAAGACAAACCGGTCGCCATCAGCTTTGCATTCCCGGGACCCGCGGAATACGAACAGGGGATCATTGGCGATCTGGAGAACCTGCCGGTCTTTCGCGGAGGGGTTGCGCTGGGGCCTGCGCTGGAAGAACAGTTTGGTGTACCGGTATTCATCAACAACGACGGCGATCTTTTCGCATACGGCGAAGCATTGGCGGGATTATTACCTAAGATCAACGCGTTGTTAGAGAAAAGGGGTAGCCCAAAGCGATACCGGAACCTGTTCGGCGCCACCTTCGGAACCGGATTTGGCGGCGGTATTGTTTCAAAGGGCGAGCTTTTTACGGGAGATAACTCGGCACAGGCGGAGGTAAACCGGATGAGGAACCGGCTTTATCCGAATTACAGCGTGGAAGAAAGCACCAGCATTCGCGGTGTGAAACGGGTGTACGCCAGGGAGTCGGGGGATCATTCCGACATATCGCCCAAAGACATCTACGAGATCGGTATGGGCCTGAAGCCCGGGAATAAGGCGGCAGCCCTCAGGGCATACGAGGAACTCGCCATTGTTGCCGGCGATACCTTTGCCAATGCCATTACCCTGGTGGATGGACTGGTGGTGATGGGTGGAGGACTCTCCCGTGCCTATCCGTTATTTCTGTCACGCCTGGTAGAGGAGATGAACGCCTCGTTTGAAACCGTGAAAGGTTCAGCCTTACCGCGAATGGAAATCAAAGCCTTTAACCTGGAGGATCCCAGGGATCTGGAGAACTTCCTGACCGGTGATATCCGTGAGATCCCGGTGCCATTCTCCGCCAGAACCATGAAATACGATCCCCTGAAGAGGATCGGCGTGGGATTCCGTAGACTTGGAACCAGCCGAGCTGTTTCCATCGGTGCATACGCCTTTGCACTGAATAAGCTGAAAAAATGAAACCCGATGACAGATTACCCTGATCTGTAACGGATTATCGGTGGAACAAATTATGGAAAATTATCGGTTATAATGGATAAAACCGTAACTTTGCACCCCGATTTGCGCATGTATTCCTTTCATTAAACAATTCAGATCAAACGATGGGCAAAAAAAAGCTACATTTCATCAACAGTTTAGGGATTTCAGGAATGATCCTGTCAGGGATGTTATTATGCAATAGCTCACTTGTCGGACAGAAGTACAATTACCGGGACAGCTGGGGAGAACAGGGATTTACCCTGATAAATGAATCCTCCTCCGGGGTGGTTATTAATTTCAGTATCCAGGATTTCTCGATAACAGATCAGGTCATCAACGGTGAGGATATGAAGACGGTGCAGTTACCCGGCGCTTTCCTTCAGAACAACGAGGGAGCACCCAACCTTCCCGGCATGGCAAAATACATCGCCCTGCCCCAGGGAGCTTCCGCAAAGATTGGCCGTATTGACACACAAACCGTCCGCATTCAGGACCTGAATATCTCACCTGCGCCACAGATGCCACTGATCACCGATCCCTCTCCCCTGCCTTTTGAAAAGGATATGGACATTTTTGGCAGTAATGAATTTTATCCTTCACAGCCCATTCTTCTTTCCCCTCTGCAAAAAGTCAGGGGTGTTGACGCCGTCATCCTGGGGATCACCCCTTTTCAATACAATCCCGTCACGAAGGAGCTCATCATCATCCGTGATATCCGCGTTGAAATAACGTTTGAAGGGGGAAACGGCCATTTTGGTGAAGACCGTTACCGCAGCCGCACCTGGGATCAAATTTTGCAGGATCTTTTCATCAACCATGCATCGCTACCCGAAATCGATTATGAAGGACGCATGACCGGTTCCCGCATCAATGACTGGGAATATGTCATTATCTCTCCCGATAATCCCGGTTACATAAGCTGGGCCGATTCCCTCAGAAAGTGGAGGAATGCGCAGGGGATACGCACAGGTGTGGTGACCCTGGGTCAGATCGGGGGAAACACATCTTCATCCATCGAGAATTACATCAATGATGCCTACAACAACTGGCCGGTACCGCCTTCTGCTTTTCTTCTCCTGGGGGATTTTGGCACATCGGGCGACAAATGCATTGTGTCGCCGGTGTATGACGGTTATTGTATTTCGGACAACATCTACGCGGATGTGAACGGAGATGATCTTCCGGATGTCGCCCTGGCAAGGATTACAGCCAACAGTGTGGAGCAGCTCAATACGATGATCAGCAAGATGATGAATTATGAGCTGGCACCTCCCACCGATCCGGATTTCTACGATCATCCTATTTCTGCCGGAGGGTGGCAGAGCGACCGTTGGTTCATCCTGTGTGCGGATGTCTGCCTGGGTTTCTGGCAGTATGGACTGGATAAGGAACCCGTTAGAGAATATGCCGGTTACTCATCAGGTGCTCCGTCTTATTGGTCAACCAATCCCAATACGGATATGGTGGTGGATTATTTCGGACCTGACGGTCTGGGTTATATCCCCGAAGTACCTTCCCACCTGACCGATTGGGGGGGAAACGCCACCCGTATCAATACCGATCTCAATGCCGGAGCCTTTGCGATCGTTCACAGGGATCATGGCACTGAAAGCGGCTGGGATTCACCCAGTTATACCACTTCCAGTCTAAGCGGGCTGAATAATAATCCGCTGGCCTTTGTGTTCTCGCTGAACTGTCTGACCGGAAAATTCAATCTGGGAGGTGAATCTTTTGCAGAAACTTTCCATAAGCATGCTTCCGGAGCGCTGGGGATCATTGCTGCCACGGAGGTATCCTATTCGTTCGTCAACGACGCGTATGCCTGGGGATTATGGGATCACATGTGGCCCGAATTTGATCCCGGGTATGGCCTGCCTGCATCCAATTCGCACTGGATACAGCCCTGCTTTGCCAATGCATCCGCCAAATACTATCTGCAGGCTTCGGGCTGGCCCTACAATCCGGCGGACAAACCGGTAACCTATCATCTGTTCCATCATCACGGGGATGCCTATATGTATGTATACAGCGAGGTACCTCAGAACCTGGTGGTGAATCATCAGGACGAACTTGCCCCTGGAGCAAACACCTTCACCATTACAGCTACAGCCGGAGCACTTGTTGGGGTGTCGGTCAACGGTAATTTCCTGGCAAGCTCCATTGCCACAGGCTCTGCTCAGGTTCTGAACATCGCGCCCCAGAACCAGGGATCCGTAGTTAAGGTGGTGGTCACCAAACAGAACTTCCTGCGTTATGATGCAGACATCCCTGTTGTCGGGCCTCCCACACAGGCATCATCCCCCATTCCCAGCAACCATGCCATGAAGGTGGCCCCCTTTACCAGCCTGCACTGGAGCCCGGGGCAACTGGCCGAGGTGGAATACGTTAAAGTCTATCTCGGAACCGACAATCCCCCCACCAATGTACTGAACGGGATCATTGTCACCGACACGTTCTATGTACCCCCTGCTCCGTTGGAATTTGATACATTCTACAACTGGAGGGTGGACTCCTATAATGAATATGGCCAGACCATAGGAATCCTTTGGGATTTTACGATTGAACCCCCACCGGATGAAAATTTCGAGACCGGTGACTTCTCCGCCTGCGACTGGTATTTCGGGGGAAATGCCAACTGGCAGACCACGACCGCCTATGCTCGTCACGGCTCCTATTCAGCACGATCAGGTGCTGTGGCTGCAGGCCAGTCATCATCCCTCCTGATCGAACACCTGTCGGAGTCCATATTCCCGGTACCCATCTCTTTCTGGGTAAAGACTTCAACCGTGGAAGGTGCCAATACGCTCCAGTTCCTCATTGATGGTGATCTCAAAGGAGAATGGAGCGGCGAGACCGACTGGATCAGGGGAAATTTCAACATGGTTTCCGGACTGCATACCTTTGAATGGAAATATAACAAGACCCAGACTGACGGTGCGGATCAGGACATTGTATGGGTGGATTATATCAAGTTTCCACCCTCTTCGCTTCCGGTGACAGTCAATGCCGGTGAGGACCTGGTCCAGTGTGCAGGCAATGAACAGCAGCTGAACGGAAATGCCACGAACTTTACCAGCCTTCTGTGGACAACATCAGGCGACGGAACTTTTAATGATCCATCGGTACTGAATGCTATTTACATCCCCGGGGAAGGGGATATCCAATCCGGATCCGTGACGCTTACCCTTACGGCCACCCGTAACGAAAACAGCATAAGCGATGACCTGGTACTCACCCTGGAGCCGGCACCGGAAGTGTCCGCTGGCGAACCCGAAACGATCTGCCAGGGCGAGACACTGGATTGTGCGGCAGCTTCAGCATCCAATTACCAGACCCTGTTATGGACATCCTCCGGTGATGGGACTTTCAATGATCCTTCATTGCTCAATCCAACCTATACACCCGGACCGGCCGATATTGCATCGGGACAGACAGAGCTTCTCCTGACCGCCACGGGATATGAATCCTGCGGGACCATCTCCAGCGGGCTGCAACTAACCATCCATCCTCTTCCGGAAATACCCTCTACTCCTGCCGGTTCAACAGAGGTGGATCTATTTTACGAACCAGTGACCACATACACAACTGCAGGAGCAATGAACGCACAGTACTATGCCTGGAATGTTCAGCCAGCGGAAGCTGGTACCTTTGAAAGAGATAATTCCACCTGCATCATTAACTGGAATTCTGCTTTCCAGGGTGATGTGTCCATCAGTGTCAAAGGGATCAATGAATGTGGAGAGGGAATCTATTCCGAGGTACTGGAAGTAGTCGTGTATAATACGGTCAGTATTGGCGATCCGGATCACACCGGATTACAGGTAACCATTGTACCCAATCCCAGTCACGGGGAATTTGCCGTACAATTTTATTCGAAAAACCCGCTAACGTTGGATGTTACGCTCACCTCGCCCACCGGAGAGATTTTCCTTTCTGAGCGGAGTCTGCCGGTGAGCGGAGCGGTGAACAAAACCTATGACTTCAGCTGCCTGGAGGAAGGATTGTATTTCATCCAGTTCAGGAACCATGAGCTGATCATCACGAAAAAAATCATCATCATACGATAATACTTTATTTACAGGTCTTTAGATTGAACATAACGAACCCATTTACACCGAACCATGAAGAAAATCCTGGTACTTTTTTCCGTGCTGGTGACCATTACTTTTGCCCAGGCAGGAACATGGACACCTGTTGGATCTGAGACACCCAAAGATGCATCCATTCAGCTTCTATCCTCTACCATCGACGTATCAACGGTCCGCCTGACACTGGAAGGTTTCTTTCAACGCGAGGTCAAAACCCCCGTGGGGCCGGCGGTGATCATCGATGTTGGGGAATCCACCCCCATTCTGGAAACCGGGTCACCCGACCTGGGAAGACTCACCGCTTCGCTGATCATTCCCGACAGGGCGCACATGCAATTGGAAGTGGTTTCAGCCAGCTACAAGGAATTTACCGGCATGGAAGTAGCTCCCTCCAAGGGTAATCTCACGCGTGATATTGATCCGTCAACGGTTCCCTATACCTATGGACACGTTTATTCGACGGATCAATTCTTCCCTGGAAAGCTTGCCGATCTGGGAGAGCCATATATTCTCAGGGATCGCAGGGGCCAGGCTATTCAGTTCTATCCGTTCCAGTACAATCCGGTGACAAAAATCCTTCGGGTATACACGGAGATGACCATTACGATCCGCCAGATCAGTGAAAAAGGCGTTAATTCCCTGATTCGCGGAGGTGAACCTGCAACCGTTGATTTCGACTTCAGCAGGATCTACCGGCATCATTTCCTCAATGCGGGTCAAACCCGCTATACGCCCGTAGAAGAAGAAGGCAACATGCTGATCATCTGTTACGGGGATTTCATGGATGAAATGGAACCGTTCATTGAATGGAAAACCATGATGGGAAGACCGGTTGAAATGGTCAATGTAGCCCAGATTGGAAATTCTTCGGCGATAAAGTCCTATGTGGCCGAATATTACAACACCAAAGGACTCACCTATCTTTTACTGGTGGGTGACGGGCCACAGGTTCCCCCCAGTTATTCCTCGGGTGATTCCGATAATGATTATGCCTATATTGTCGGTAGCGATCATTACCCCGACATTTTTGTGGGCCGCTTTTCAGCCGAGAACGGTGAACAGGTGGCAACCCAGGTTGAGCGTACCCTTACCTATGAAAAAAATCCAAACAGCGATCCTGATTGGTATTCCAGAAACCTGGGTATAGGATCGAGCCAGGGACCGGGGGATGATGGTGAGATGGATTATCAGCATATCCGGAATGAACAGACCGACCTGATGAATTATACCTATGACTACAGTGCGGAGCTGTTCGATGGCAGCCAGGGGGGAAATGATGCTCCCGGCAATCCCAGTCCCTCGATGGTAGCCACGGAAATCAATACCGGCACAAGCATCATCCTGTATTGCGGCCATGGCAGTGTCAATGCATGGAGCACATCCGGTTTTTCAAGCAGCGACATCAACAACCAGCTGACAAATACCGGAATGTTACCGTTCATCTGGTCGGTGGCTTGTGTAAACGGAGACTTTAAAAACAACACCTGTTTTGCCGAGACCTGGTTAAGGGCCACTCAGGATGGGCAACCCAAGGGTGCCATTGCCACCCTCATGTCAACCATCAACCAGAGCTGGAATCCACCCATGGAAGGCCAGGATGAGATGGTCGATATCCTGGTGGAAAGTTATACCGAAAATATTAAACGGACATTTGGCGGCCTGTCGATGAATGGCTGTCTGAAAATGAATGATTCCTATGGTTCGGATGGATTTGAGATGACGGATACCTGGACGGTATTCGGCGATCCGTCGGTTGTTGTCCGGACAACTCCTCCGGCCAATCTTACAGCTTCTTACCAGAATCCCCTTCCCATGGGATCAACGCAACTCTATGTGAGCACCAATGCCAGCGAAGGACTTGTATGCCTGTCGCTGAACGGTGAGATCATCTCCACTGCTTACGTGTCCTCCAACGGATCAGCCACCCTCACCTTCCCGCCGGTGAGTAATCTGCAGACCAGGCAACTTACGGTGACGGCCTATAATATGAAGCCTTTCCTCGGAAACGTGCAGATCTCAGGTGCACCTGCCGGGGCAACCAATCCCTATCCTTCAGATGCGTACCCTTCAGCGATGCCCTTCACGGAACTGAGATGGAGTAATGGTCCGGGGGGAATTCCGGATCATTACAAGGTTTATGTTGGAACCAACAATCCTCCCACCAATCTGGTCAATGGGACCGTGACAAATGATACGCTGTTCATTCTTCCCGAAGAACTGGAATTTGAAACGCAATATTACTGGCAGATCAAATCCTTCAACGAATATGGTGATGCCGCCAGCGAGATCTGGAGCTTCACCGTCGCATCACCTCCGGATGAGGACTTTGAATCGGGAAGCTTTTTCAGCTCCAACTGGTACTTCGGTGATGATGTGCACTGGACGATTGAAGACGATTTTGCCCGGCATGGTAATTTTGCTGCGAAATCCGGTACGATCGAGGCAGGCATGACCTCGTCGCTGCTGATCGATCATCAGTCGGAATCCCTTTTTAACGTTAAAATAACCTTCTATTACAAGGTATCCTCCCTGGAAGGTCAAAATTACCTCCAATTTCTCATAGACGGGAATGTAATGGGCGAATGGAGCGGAGAGATCGACTGGACAATGGCCGTAGTCTCGCTGACTCCCGGATTGCATACCTTTGAATGGAAATACCTTAAAAACGCAGCTGCTGGTCCGGAAGCTGATCATGCATGGATCGACTATATTGAGTTTCCGCCCGAGACCCTCCCGGTGGGAGTGAATGCCGGCGTGGACGGACAGGTCTGTGAAGCCAGCGGATTTACGCTGCAGGGTACGGCTGTGAATTACACCTCTGTCGAATGGACGACCAGCGGCGATGGCCTGTTTGACGATCCCACCCTGCTGAACGCCACCTATACACCCGGCAGTGCTGACCTTGAGGCCGGGCAGGCAATCCTGACACTGACGGCCTTCCGTGATGATATCAGCAACAGTGACGATCTGGTTCTCACTGTGCAGCATGCACCCTATCTACTTATTGGCGAAACGGCCCTGACCTGCGAGGGGACACCCTATGCCTGTTCCGAGGCAGAGGAAGCGTACAGCGCTTCCCTTCTATGGAGCACCTCCGGCGACGGTACCTTTGACGATCCCACGATCCTTCACCCGGTTTATACGCCGGGTGTCAATGACATCAATGCAGGCGCAGCCATCCTGACGCTGACCGCTTCCGGTATCGAACCCTGTTCCGGAACATCCCAGTCCATGCCCCTGACCGTCCAGGCACTGCCCGCAATACCGCCGGTACCTGAAGGTCCTGCGTATGTGGATATTTATTATACCCCAATAAGCACATTCACCACTTCAGGATCGAACCATTCCATAGTGTACACCTGGAGTATCGAACCCGTAAATGCAGGAAGCTCCGACAGCGACGGTACGCAATGTGTTATCAGCTGGAATCCGGATTTCCTCGGCACAGCCACCCTGCGGGTGAAAGGAATGAATGACTGCGGCGAGAGTGCCTTTTCAGACGGCCTTGAGGTGCTGGTAAGCAATACGGTGGGATTCGATGAATCGGCAGACGCTCAAACGATCACCATTCTTCCGAATCCCAGCAATGGAGTATTCACCCTGGAGATCGCCCCGCGAACAGGGAATATCATCAGCATAAGGATATTTGACGCGGCAGGCAATATCGTCATCCACGAACCTGATCTATCCATTGACAACGTTTTCAGCAAAACGTACCAGCTGGATAAACCCGGACTGTATTTTCTGTCGGTGGATGGATCTGAGTTCCATGCCCGCGAAAAGATCCTGATCCGGTGACCTTGTTTTCACCTGTGTGAACAGTATTCTGAAGCCGATGCTTCATCATCGTAATCTAAACCCAGCACCATGAATAAATTATTCACGGTCACGGTTATTGCCCTTTTCCTGTCGTTTCATCTTATGGCGCAGTCTGCATGGCGGAAACAGGAAATGGAGGTCAAAATATGGCTGAATGACGCCTGGCAAATAGAACAACTGTACGCGTTGCATCTCAGCGGGGATGTTTATCCCAATGGAACAGGTTTGCTGTACCTGATCCCTTCTGAACTGGAAAAGATCAGGCTGCTGGGAATTCCCTATGAAATCCTGAAGTCCGACCTCAATGCATATTATCAGGATTTCTGGGAGACCCGGGATGGTTATCATTCCTATCAGGAGATCATCGACCTGGCCGATAGCCTGGATCAGTACTTTCCCGGGATATGTCAGAAAACGGTTCACGGTTATTCCCTGGGTGGGCGTCAGCTCGCCTCCCTGAAGATCAGCGATCATGTCAACCTGAATGAAACCGAAGCAGTCATGTGGTTCGATGGCGGTATCCATGGCGATGAGATCACCGGGCCCGAAAACCTGATCCGCTTTGCACGCCATCTGTGCCTGGGGTATGGATATGATGCGGAGATCACCAACCTTGTGGACAACCGTGAGATCTGGATTTACCTGATGGTGAATCCGGATGGAAGAGTGAACATGACCAGACACAATGTGAATGGAGTTGACCTGAACCGCGACTGGGGATATATGTGGGATGGAGATGGAGGGAGTCCCAATGTCTATTCCCAGGTGGAAACCCGCGTGATGAGGGATCTGTTCTTCTCCCTTCAACCAGCCGTTAGCCTTACCTACCACAGTGGTGTCGAACTCGCGCTTTATCCGTGGGGTTACCGGTACAGCCAGGCCAACGACGATGCGCATCTCAGTTTCATTGCGCACCACTACTCTGATATGTCAGGCTATGAAAACCTGGTGGCCGAACAATCGGTAGAACTTTATCCGGTCAACGGTGGATCAACGGATGTATTTTATGGAAACCTGGGCTCGGCAGGCCTGACGGTCGAGCTCGCCACGGAAAAACAACCCCCTGTCAGCCAGCTGATGTATTATTATAACATCAACTACCCCTCCATGATCGCTATGGTGCAACAGGCAGGCTATGGCGTGGAGGGAACGGTAACGGATGCACTTACGGGCAATCCTGTGCAGGCCCTGATCTATGTCGGGAATTATTACCCAGCTTATTCGGATTCGATGGCAGGCGATTTCCACAAATTTGTGCTCCCGGGTACCTACTCCGTGAAAATCGTAGCCAATGGTTACGAAAGCCAGACAGTGGATAATGTAGTGGTGAACGACAACAGTGCCGCTTTCCTGGAAATCACATTGTCTCCCGTGGAGAATCCTTACGCCTTCAGGGTGGTATCCGTACAAATCCCCAGCAACAATTACAGTGATGAAGGATTTACACCCGGTATTCTGGGATCTCCCGACGCGACGAACTACAGCATCGGGAAAAATGGCTGGATCGTGGTGGATATGCAACGACTCATCCTTGACGGGCTCGGGGATGATATTACCGTTTATGAAGGCGACGACTCCCCTGAAAGTTTCAGCTGCTTTGCCGGCTCCTCACCGGATGGACTCTGGAATTTACTGGGGACCGGTACAGGGACGACTCCATTTGACTTTTCTGACGGTGCTATCGCGGATGCACGTTATATCAGACTCCTCGACGATGGTGACGGTCAGGGAGCGGTGAGCAATGCAGGATTTGATGCAGATGCCATCGAAATAAATGAACATCCTTCCGGTACTTACCTTATGATGTCATCTTACCAGGTGGACGATATCAACGGGAATGCCAACGGGTATCTTGATCCGGGTGAGACAGCGGATTTGTTCATCACCCTCCGCAACCATGGCGATATCCCGGCAGAAGATGTAACGGCTGTCCTCACCACAGACCAGATGTTTATATCCATCGATTCGGCAGATGCGGTTTTTGATGACATGGCCTACGGACAATCCTCTTCGGCTCATTTCACCATCAGCACCAGCGATCTGACACCCGTCGGGTATATATTCAGCATTACCTTATCCCTTCAGGCAAACGACAGCACGTATCTCACAGCATTTCATGCTGATCTCACTGCCGGGCGGATCAGCGAAGACTGGGAAACCGGAACCATGGATCAGTTTGAATGGGAAACCGGGGGAACTGCCTCCTGGTCACTGGTTCAGGGTCAGCCATGGGAAGGTTCATATTGCGCACGGTCAGGCAGCTTTCCCAATTATGGTTCGTCAACACTCTCCGTTACCCTGGAAACCGTTGTTGACGGTCAGATATCATTTTACCGTAAAGTTTCTTCAGAAGCAGGATATGATTTCCTGGAATTCCATATGGATAATGTACGGGTTGATGCCTGGTCGGGTGAGGCTGACTGGGCTCAGGTTGCCTATGATGTGAGCCAGGGAACACATACCTTTGAATGGATCTATAAAAAGGACTATTATTCCACATCCGGGAGTGATTGCGGCTGGATCGACTTCATTCAGTTTCCACCCATTCCGCTCACCAGCCTTGGCACCATTGCGGGCACCGTGACCGACCTCACTTCAGGGCTTCCGCTGGAAGGCGCATCCATCAGCGGGATTGCACTCACCGGGAGCGAGGGAAGCTATTCTTTTCAGCTCAGTGAAGGAACCTATGAAATCTGCGCATCGGCCGATGGGTATGAAACTCTCTGTCTTGAAGCCAACGCGGTGACCGGCCAGGTTACGGTGGTTGATTTTCAGCTTATGCCGGCTGAAGGCATTTTCAACCCAGCACTGAATGGACCGGCATTCCGGGTCTTCCCGAATCCATCGGATGGCCCTGTCGTCATTGAACTTACCGGGGAACTCACTTCCCCCGCAAGGGTAGAAATCTGTTCATTAAACGGAAGCAGGGTATGTCTGTTTAACCAACCGGTGAAAAGTAAAGGGATGTACACTTTTACGTGGAACGGGAAAGATTCCGGTGGTCATGAAGTCACGCCAGGGATTTACCTGTGTAGGGTTGTTACGGGCAACAGGTGCTGGACCCTGAAACTGTTAAGATTCTAAAAGGCATGGATCAGGTTATTTATGTTTTTTTGGGAATTGTTGCAAATTTGATTTAATTGTGCAAAACAGTTTGTTTTACCCTTAACTTTGTCACTCTTTCTCTGATATAACTTACTGAATAATAATGTAATAAAAAATTTCTCATTAATAAACCAAAATACCATGAAAAAATTTACTTTTCTTTTTTCTCTTCTTTTGTTGGGAATTTTTCTTAATGCACAAAATGTTCCAAGAGAAAAGGTAGTCATTGAAATATCGACCTGTACATATTGTACTTATTGTCCAGGTGCAGCTGGTGCAGCTGATCAGCTTTTTGAGGAAGGTAAAGATGTGGCAATTATTGAGTACCATGATACTGATCAAGGTCCTGATCCTTTCGCAAATGGTTATTCCACAGCGAGGCAGAGTTATTATGGGATGAGTGGCAATCCAACGGCACGATTTGACGGAGTTTTGGAACACGTTGGAGGCCAGGCCTGCCCACCCCCATTTACCAACGTTTATAACATTTATTTAAACAGGTATAACCAGCGAATTGGGGTCTCATCACCCTATACAATTAGCTGGTACGGACAAAATAACTCCGGCAACAACTGGACGGTCTACATTACGGTGACCAAGGTCGGAACCGTAGAAACCGACAATACATTCGTTCAATTCGCTGTCACAGAATCCGATATTCAACAAAACTGGCTCTGCATGACAGAAGTTGACTTTGTGAACCGCCTGATGGTACCCAGTCAGACCGGGACGCCGCTCAATCTACAGAGCAATCAACAGCTAATCACCCTCAATTTTAATCTGGATCCATCATGGGACACAGATCATATTGAATTCGTATGTTTCATTCAAAGGAACACTGGCAAGGAAATCCACCAGGCGATTGTTACTCCACTGAACGAACTCCCACCACCTCCATTGGAGGCCGGCTTTACTGCGGATAATACAATCATATGTGAAACGAATACCGTTCAATTTACCGATCAATCGTTAGGGATCATTACAAGCCGCCAATGGACATTTCCCGGTGGTACACCCAATTCTTCCACACAGGAAGATCCGGCCGTTGTCTACAGTACTGCCGGAACCTATGATGTTACCCTGAAAGTATTTCACGGTACTGAATCCGATGAGCTTACAAAGCCCGCCTATATCCAGGTCAGTGCTACGGCACCCAATGCGCCTGATGTGCCGGTGGGCGAATCCCAGCTCTGCAAGAACCCTCCGAATGGTACATACACTGCTAATGGATCACCCAGCGCGATCACCTATGATTGGGAACTGACTCCCTCAACTGCTGGCCTGGTCATGAACGACGGCAACCAGACCGTGACCGTTAACTGGGTCAACGCCTTTACCGGGGAAGCCTCACTGACCGTTAAGGCCATCAACGGCTGCGGAGAAAGCGCATTCTCTGAACCGCTTGGTATTACCATTTCCCAGCGCCCCACGGTGTACAATGTGACCGGTGGAGGTGAATTCTGTGAGGAAGGTACTGGCGTGGAGGTCGGACTCGACAACTCGGCGGCAGGCATCACCTATGAACTTTATAAAGATGATACCCCAACCGGCAATATCGTTGACGGTAACGGATCACCCATTTCATTCGGATGGGTCACAGAGGCCGGTGAATACACCGTTATTGCCTTTGATCCTGTCACCGCTTGTGACAATACCATGGCCAGTGCCGCAACGGTAACGGTGATCCCAAAACCGGTCGCTTTTGCTGTAACTGGCGGAGGTGAGTATTGCGAAGGAGGAGAAGGGGTCCATATCGGACTGGAGGGTTCACAAATCAACTGCGCCTACGAACTGTTCTGCAATGACGTGTCCACAGGTGTTGTGGTCACCGGTACGGGTGAAGCCCTTGACTTTGGACTGTTCACAACCCTGGGTACCTACACTGCTACGGCTGTTGACACGGAGGCTTCCTGCACCAGTACCATGAACGGGACGGCCGGGATTTCGCTGGCTCCTTACCCTGAAACACCTGCGACCCCGGACGGACCGACCTATGTAGATCTCTATTATTCAACCCAAACCGAATACGAGACCACGGGCAGCGAATTTTCGGATTACTACAGCTGGCTGATGGAACCCTCCGATGCAGGATCCATCGAAGTTCTTGACATCACGCATTGCCGTGTCAGCTGGAACTTGGAATATCTTGGCCAGGTAGAGATCCTGACCGAAGGGGTGAACGAATGCGGCGAAAGTGACTGGTCAGCCCCGATCGTGGTCACCATTGACAATACGGTGGGCTTCAATACCCTTTCGGATCATTTCGGGATCAAGGTGTCGCCCAATCCATCCGACGGTATTTTCACCATCCAGATGAAATCGGAAACGCAGGAGATCATTTCCATCAGGGTGATCTCCGCATTGAATTTGGTTGCCTTTGAGGAAAATAAACTACCGGTCAATGGTTCACTTACCAAAACCATTGATCTTGGCCATGTACCCAACGGCGTGTATTTTCTGTATATCGAGACGGAACAATGCACCTACATGAGAAAACTGATCTTTCAGTAAAAATGGATTGGTTCATTTTTAAAAAGAGGCTGTCATTGACCGACAGCCTTTTTTTATTCGTTAAAATGTTACCTTTGCGCGAATTCCTACACCTCCACCATGAAAAAGATATTTCCACTCCTGGGCATGATCTTTTTATTCGTTTCGGGCCTTCAGGCAGCCACGATCGAAAAGACCTATTCGTTCAGTAACCATACCCTCATTCAGAAAGGAGACTATTACCTGATCTCCTTTGAGGATTGTTATCTTTCCGGCCTGCCGGGTGAGCCGGTACTCCCCTATTATGCTGTCAGGCTCCTGCTTCCTCCCGGTCAGGAAGCCACCGCGATTGAATTTTCCGGCGAAGACGAAATTACCCTGCCGGGTTCCTATCCGATCTACCCCGAGCAATATGTACAACCCATTTCCAGGGGTAAATCGGGTATTTTTATAAAAAATGAGCGGGTCTATTCCCAGAATCAGCCTTATCCCTCAAATCCTGCCGGAAGGCTGACAACGGAGTTTTTCAAAGGATATTCCGTGGCGCTATGCGCTTTCACACCTGTTTTTTACAATCCTGTCACAGGAATGATCAGCTATTATCAGCAAGTCACCATCCGGCTTGAAACCGACCAGAGCAATTCCTCAAGGCAGGCTTTCACCCTGCTTTCCTCTTCTGCCTCCACCGGGGAATACCTTCGGCAATTCATTCAGAATCAGGAGGATCTGTCCTTTTACCCTGCGGGTATTACGCGGGACGAAACCTATGCCTATCTGATCATCACCCCTGAGCAATTTGCCGGAAGTTTTGATGAACTCAGGTCGCATTATTTAGATTGCGGATTGGAATCTTCTGTGATCACTACCGAATTTATCGCTGCGAACTTCCCGGGTCAGGATCTTCAGGAAAAGATCCGCAACTGCATCCTCCAGGAATACACCGATCATGAAATTGAATATGTTCTTCTTGGAGGAGATGTTGAGCTTATCCCCGACAGGGGTTTCTATTGCACAGTTCAGTCTTCTTCCGTTTATGAGAGCAATGATATACCGTCCGACCTTTATTATTCGGGTCTGGATGGTACATGGAATGATAACGGAAACAACCGCTGGGGAGAGATCGGGGAAGATGATCTGCTGCCGGATGTGGCCGTGACCCGGCTTCCCTTTGGCAGTCAGGCTGAACTTGACAGAATGCTGCACAAGGTACTGTTCTACCAGCAGAATCCCATTTCGGGCGAACTTCGGAATCCTCTTCTTGCAGGGGAGTGGCTTTATGACAATCCCGAAACCTATGGAAGCGATTACCTTGAACTTCTCATCGGATATCATGAAGACAATGGCTATCCTACCGATGGTATTCCGGAAGATCAGGACATAGAAAAACTCTATGAAGAGAACTCTTCATGGGGAGCTTCAACCCTCCTGGCAAGCATTAACCAGGGAAAATCATTCGTTCATCATGTGGGTCATGCCAATACGACCTATACGATGATGCTCAGCAACTGGGATATCACCAACGCGAACTTTTCACAGGTCAATGGCATCGATCACAATTACACGCTGGTATACACCCATGGCTGCGATTGCGGCGGATATGACTACAATGACTGTATCCTTGAAGAAATGGTGAAGATCGACAACTTTGCCGCTGCTGTTGTCGGAAATTCCCGGTACGGGTGGTTCAACGAAGGGCAGACCGAAGGTCCGTCGGCCCATCTGCACCGTGAGTTTGTGGATGCGCTTTATCATGACAGGCTCAACCGGCTTGGACGGGCCCACATGGAATCCCGCATCATGACCTCCCCGTGGGTCAACGCCCCGGGACAATGGGAAGAGGGAGCGCTGCGCTGGTGTTTCTATGATTGCAACGTGCTGGGGGAAACCGCCATGCCCATCTGGACCGACGAACCCTTTACCCCGGAGGTGACCTATCAGTCCACTGTGCCGGTAGGCCAGACCTCCATGGAGGTAACCGTAAGCTACGAGGAAGAACCTTTGGAAGATATCCGCTGCGCGGTGGTTCAGGATGGCATTCTTTTCGGACTTGGCATGACCGATGCGACCGGGCATACGACCATTTCTTTCGAACAGGTGTTCACCGAACCGGGGGATGCTCAGCTTGTGATCAGTGGCTACAACTGCCTCACCGCCACCTATCCCATCACCATTATTCCAAATGAGGGAGCTTATGTGGTTTATGCAGCTCATCAGATCGGGGATGCTGATGGCAACGGAAATGGAATCCCCGAGTATGGCGAATCCATTCTTTTAAGCATTGACATCACGAACCTGGGGCAACAGACAGCTACCAATGTTTCGGCTATCCTCTCCTGCGACGAAACCTATATTACGCTGACCGATGCGGAGGAAAATTACGGCACGATCGCTGGCGGAGAAACTCTCTCGGTTGAGAATGGATTTGCACTGGAGATCGCCAGCGATATTCCGGATCAGTACACCGTCGATTTCCAGTTGGCAGTGACAGCAGAAGATAACTGGATATCCGGTTTTACCATTACCTTTTGCGCTCCCATGCTTACCCTGGGCAAACTCAGTGTCAACGACCAGGAATTGGGTAACGGCAACGGTATGCTGGATCCCGGTGAAACTGTTCTCCTGCTGATCAGAACGGGCAACATTGGCCATTGCGCCAGCACCGATATCACAGGGCTGATCACCTCAACCGATCCCCTCCTGGAGATCAATGACGGACTCTTTCAAAGCGGTCCCCTCGGTGTATATGAGACAGTTCAGGCCTCCTATCAGGTAACCCTGGATCCCTCGGCTGTGGCAGGCAGTATTGTAAAACTGTTATGCAGCCTGACTTCCGGTGAGTATGAACTGGACAAGGAATATCAGCTTGAGACAGGCGTTATCACAGAGGATTTTGAAACCGGTGATTTCACGCGGCATAACTGGCAGTTTGGAGGAAATGCACCCTGGGTGATCAGCGAAGCCAATCCCTTTGAAGGTGTCTATTGCGCCCGATCAGGAGGGATCAGCGACCTGGAGACTTCGGAGCTATTCATTACAACTGAGGTCCTTGCCGATGACTCGATTGGGTTCCATTACAGGGTGTCGTCTGAACCTGACTACGATTTTCTGGAGTTTTATGTTGATGATGTGAAAAAGGGAAGCTGGTCAGGCGAAACAAGCTGGGCTTATGCTGCTTTCCCTGTCACTGCCGGATTGCACAATTTTAAATGGAAATACACCAAAGACATGATGGAAAGCTCCGGAGAAGATGGTGCCTGGATCGATTACCTGTCATTCCCACCCATCTATAGCCCTGTTACCGTGGATGAAATCCCGGATTCATTCAACTTTTCCATTTATCCGAATCCCTTCGGGGATTATCTGGTTGTGGAGTACGGATTCCATCAGGAATCCCCGGTCCATTTCATTCTGTTGAACACAACCGGGCAAACAATACTTGAACGGACCTACGTGCCTGCTTCCGCATCGGGTACGGAAACCATTTCCATGGATGTGGATGGTCTGGTTCAGGGAGTTTATTATCTGCGGGCCGAAACCCGGGCAGGTACATATATCCGGAAAATCATTAAAGCTCAATAGAATCTTGCTTAAATCATCCTAATACATCATCCTTAAAAAATTTTATTCATGAGCCAGCGATTACCTTATCTGACCCTGATCATCCTTGCGACGTTCTTCCCAGCCATTCTCATTGCCCAGATGCAGCCCGGCAGGCACCTTCCCAAAGCCGTCAAAGGAAAGGAACACCTGATCGATACGCGGATCGACAACATGACCTACTGGAAACAGATGGCTGAAAAGGGATATGTGCTGGTAGCACCTCATATTCCCGTCGAGCAGGCTACCTATACCGGTAGCAGGATCACCTCACGGAGTGTACTGTATGATGATTCTCCTGACAAACCCCTTACCCAGCAAAACTCCACCCAGAGTGAGAATTCCGTTTTCGTCAATCCCAACGATAACACGAACGTGCTGCAGTCCAACAACTCCACCACCAATCCTGTGAGTGCACTTTACGGTGCCAATGACTTTTTCACGTTTGACGGGGGAGAGACATGGGAGGGTGAAATTGAGGGTGCCGGTGGCACGAATTCAGGCGATCCCTCCGTTGCCATCAGCAGTGACGGAAGGTACTATGTGGGGTACATACACAGCAATTATGACCAGGGAGTTTCGTATTCGACGGATCAGGGACAAACCTGGACCGCCGTACAGTGTGCAGGCGGAGGATATATCCTGGATAAGAACCATCTCTGGGTGGACAACAGCCCCACAAGTCCCTACAATGGAAATGTGTATTCAGCCTGGACGAACTTCCAGGGTGGTTCCAATGAAAATGAGATTGAGATCGTGCGCTCAACCGACGGAGGGGTGAGTTACTCCAGCCGCATGGGTATCAGCCATGCCGTTAATGCCGGTAGCCACAACCAGGGCGTGAATATCCAGACCGGACCCGACGGACAGATATATGTCGTCTGGACCATTTATGATAATTGGCCGACAGACGAAACGGCGATGGGATTTGCCAAATCGTATGATGGTGGGGCCAGTTATTCATCTGCCTCACGGATCATCACCAATATCCGGGGTATACGGACAAGCGAAACCTCCAAGGATATGCGCGTAAATTCATTTCCCTCCATGGCCGTCGATATCAGCGACGGGGACTACCGGGGTAACCTGTATCTGGTTTGGACCAATATTGGGATTCCAGGGATCAATGCAGGGCCCGATATCGATATTTACATGATCAAATCATCGGATGAAGGAGAGACCTGGTCGGATCCGATCCGTATCAACCAGGACCCGGCTGGGCTAGGAAACGAACATTACTTCCCCTGGATCACCTGTGATCCGGCATTCGGAACGCTGAGCATTATCTTCTATGATGACAGGAATGTTTCCAACTCACAGTGCGAGGTCTTCTGTGCGGTTTCAAATGATGGCGGGGATACCTGGGAAGATTTCAAGGTCAGTGATGTTGCATTTACACCGGCACCAGTCGAAGGGCTGGCAGGAGGATATATGGGCGATTACCTCGGCATATCCTCCAATAACCGCTTGGTTTATCCTGTTTGGACAGATAACCGCATGGGGCAGGTGATGGCTTTTGTATCACCGTTCCAGACCGGTCCGCCTCCCAACCAGCCCTGGTTGATCTACGCTTCCCACCAGATCGATGACTCACAGGGGAATGGTAACGGACAGGCTGATTTCGGTGAATCGATCCTGATTGACCTTACCATGGAAAACATCGGGGATCAACCCGCCTCATCCGTTAATGCCATCCTCTCCACGGATAATCCGTTCGTCACCCTGACCGACGACCAGGAAAATCTGGGAGACTTCAGCGTAGAAGAAACGAAGTTCCTGCAGGGAGCATTTGCGATGACACTAAGCCAGTCCGTACCTGACGGAGAGGACATCGAATTTTTACTGACAGCAACCGATGCAAACGACAGCACCTTTCAGAGCATTTTCAAGATCACGCCTCACGCCCCGGCCATCAAAATAGGACAGATGACCGTTTCCGATGCTTCCGGCAACTACAACGGCCGCCTGGATCCGGGCGAAACGGTTGATATCATCATTTCCACATCCAACCCAGGGGATTATACGGCCAATAATGCAGTGGCAACGCTTTCCACCACCAGCTCAGAAATTACGCTGAACACAACCACTGCTGATCTGGGAAACCTTGAAGTGGGAGAAACTGTTTCAGCACAGTTTAACATCACGGTCTCGGAAAATGCATTCAATGGATCAGCTGCAACGCTGGATTACCATGTCGTTACGGAATTCCATTCGGCACAGCAGACATTCGTACAAAAGATCGGGTTGATCGTGGATGATTTTGAATCGGGAGATTTTTCAGCTTTCGACTGGACTTTCGGGGGCAATTCCCCGTGGATCATGACGGAATCGAATGTCTACGAAGGCACTTATTGTCCGGTATCCGGACTAATCGGCAACAATTCAATTTCTGAGCTCAGGGTTGAATATGAGGCCATGTACAATGACAGTATTTCATTTTACAAAAAGGTATCATCCGAGGCAGACTATGACTTTTTGTCATTTTATATTGATGGTGTATTACAGGACCAGTGGTCGGGTAATGATGACTGGAGCAGGGTGGCTTTTGCAGTTACGCCGGGTGAGCACTCATTCAAATGGGTATATTCAAAGGATATGTATATGACCGGTGGCCAGGATAAGGCCTGGATAGATTATGTCGTTTTTCCGGCCAGATTGCGCACTTCAGCCAATGCAGGTGTGGATGCACGGGTGTGCGAAAACACGCCTCATGCCCTGAGCGGCGCTGCCTCCAAGTACAATTCATTGCTCTGGACAACATCGGGTACCGGTACCTTTGATGATCCAACGAGCCTGATGCCTGTATACAGTCCTGCCACAGAAGACGTTGCTGCCGGATCGGTCGATCTGACGCTAACCGCCTACGGACCGGATATCACGGTTAGCGATGCCATGACCCTTTCCTTTACCCTGAATCCCGTTGTGAATGCAGGCTCCGATATCGCAGTCTGTGGCCTCGAGCCCATCACTGTTCAGGAAGCCATGGCTGTAAATTACGACAGCCTTCTCTGGACGACCACCGGGACGGGTACCCTTGTCAATGCCACGGAGCTAACGCCGGAATACATACCCGCACCTGAGGAGCATGGTCAATCCGTCACACTGACGCTCACGGCTTACGCTGCCGATCCATGTCAGGATATGGTGGATGATATAACCATAACCTTTATTCAGACTCCTGATCCGCAGATCAGCGGGCCTATCTCGGTGTGTCAGAATGCGGTGGTCAATTACAGTACACCTCTCCTCGAATCCTATATCTATTCCTGGGAAATCGGCGGAGGAACCATCCAGTCGGATCCGAATGCCAACGAAATCACGGTCCTGTGGGATACAACAGGAACTGATAACTGGCTGATAGCTACGTAGACCAACGGCCTGACCATGTGCCATGCCTGGCAGGTGATCACAATAGCTGTTCATGAGCTCCCAGTGCCTTCCATCTCAGGGGATGCTTCTGTCTGCGAGAATGAGAGTGGGATTCTTTATTCCACTCCTTCCCTGGAAGGTCATTCCTACTTATGGACGATCGAAGGAGGAAACAGCACCGGGGGGCAGGAAGTTTCTGAGATCAGCGTTGACTGGGGCCTCACCGGAACAGGGTTCTTATCCGTGATGGAAACAATTGACTCCACCGGATGCCAGATAAGTACGGATTTCCAGGTGATGATCCATTCATTGCCTGTGGTCTCGATCGGAAACGACACCAGTATCTGCCATAACCATACACTTACACTGGATGCCGGCAATCCTGGTGCAACCTATCTTTGGTCAACCGGTGAAACATCCCGGACCATCACGATAGATACGACTGGAGTGGGCATTGGAGGGACAAAAGTGATTTCCGTTGGTGTCACTGATGCAGAAGGATGTTATTCAGAAGATACCCGGTCTGTTTATTTTGAAGATTGCACCGGAATCCATGAGAACGAATACGATCTGGGAGTGACCCTCTATCCGAATCCCGGAAAGGGTTTATTTAACCTGATACTGAATTCGCCGAAACCAGCTATGCTTGACCTGTTCATCCTGGATTCCAGGGGAACACAGGTGTATCAGCAGGATAACATCCGGATCAGTGGTCAGCATCAGATGAAACTGGATCTGACGACATTGGGTGAAGGAATCTATTTTCTGAATGTAAAGAGTGACCAGGGAAAAGTGGTCAGGAAGCTGATGATCCAGAAATAATTCAGCCTTTGCGGTAGCTTCCGTCCAGCTGAGGCTTTCATGAAAAGGTTTTCGAACTTGGTCCACCATTCCATCCGTGTCTATGACCACAACAACGGATTATGGGATCAGGAGAATTTCCGCGGGATGATCCCCAGAAAACACGAGCGTCTATTCTTCGGTGATCAGGATGATGATGGATACCTGGAGATTTATGCCTGTACGTAACGCGAGGATTCCCTTTTCCTGCATGCTGTTGAAACGATGGATAATAAAGATAAACAGAACATCATCACGATCGAAGACAACGGTATTGGCAGGGAAGCAGCCAGGGCTTTCAGTGCAGATTCAACCGGGATGCGGCTGAAGATCATGGAACATTTTTACGACTTTCCGGGAATACTACAAGATCCATATCAGTCACGAGATCATTGATTTGTATGATTCTGAAGGCACTCCTTCAGGCACCCGGGTAGTTGTCTATATTCCCGAATTACCCTCCTAGCAGTCCCTTAGGGACGCCAGTACGGTAGACGGGAGCCCCGTAACCGATAAAATTGTCTGTCTGGTATTCGGTGCTGATGGAAAATTATCGAAATTTGTGAAAAAGATTGCAATCAGCATCCATCCATGCCTGCCCAGAAAGTCATAATCCGGTTGCATAAAGGAAAAATTTATTTCAATCACGAGCTGTTTCTCACTGTCGAAAAATCCAATCTGCCGGTTGAAGAAATTGCATTTTCTCAGATAAGAAACATCTTCTGGCAGGTTGAACAACTGGAATTTGATAAAAATTCCCTTTGCCTGAAGGTCAGGGTTAGTGATTATTTTTTGAGGGAGACGGAGGCTTTTTCGTTTCAGCATCCGAGGTCTGCCGTTGATTTCATCGAATTCGCCGGGCTGGTGGATGTTCCTTCATTAAAACAATGCCTCAGTTACGCCATGACCGAAATGCCCCGGCTGGATGAAGCTACCACTGAAGCCCTGGAAGATGTTGGGAATCCCTTGCTTCAAAACAAACAACAGCGCATCCGGCATGCCAATATCCTCTTTCGGTCCACCCCATCGCATGAAATCATCAACAACGAGTTCACGGTTTCTTTTAAGGACGCTGCGTTTAAACTGGGGTATGTTGTGTTTGAACACCCTGTCGAAGGTATTGGTGACCTGGTCAGGTTCAAGATCCGAAATGATTTCCTCCTCCCGGAGTTCGAACTGATCAAAAGCTATTTTATGAAGGCACTTGGAACCCGTAAATTCAATGTCAGCGCCAGGATCACCGTGGAGAACAGGAAAGTTGTCCATACGGAAGCAACATCGCAAATCATCAGCCGGATCAATGAGGATCTGATCGACAGCATCCGGAATATCAGGACGTTGGGCATAACCAAACCACCGTTTCACGGAAGTGTGGATAAGTCATTGTTCACCTCCAATGATATCTTCGATGAATTTGCAGCTGATGAACGGGAGGGAAATATTTTTAACCAGTCGGAAGAAGAAATCCTGAAATTTTTGCTTGAGAAGTCGAAGGTACGTAACCGCAAACAGCTTGAGTACCTGGCCGGGCAGAAACAGGTTATGCGTTCTAAACTCAAATTCACGCTGCATCCCTTTTTTGGATTCCTGTTCACCATCGAAGGTGAACGCATGAACCATTTTGTGTGGGAGTTGCTGAACTCCCACGCCACCTACATCTGGAGCGCGGGGAAAGGCGAAGATGAGCTTGCTTTACAGTACCGCCGGGTGGAAGATGCGATCAACCAGGTCCGTAACAGCGGACGGGAACACTATAAACAGGCATACCGAACCTCGCCGAACGACCCTGACCTGATTTTCAATGTGATCGTGCACGAAGACGTCAATTCTCCCTTCATAGATAGCTTTGTCATGTGGCGGCACCGGTTGGGTGAACTGATCGTATAAAATTTGTGGATTCAGTATTCAGTATTTAGTATTTCGTATTGGATCCGGGATTTGATTTTTACTCTTTGATTTTATAATGTTAATCTGCTTGCTATTTACATCGAACTATTCTACTTTTGTTACCCTTCTAACAATCAAAACTTTTTAAACATGAAAAGATTTTTCTTTTTGACATGTACGGTATTGTTTTTCACCTTTTCATCCATTGCCCAGATCTACACGATCCAGTTTGGAAAACCCCAGCTGGCAACTATCCGGGACGGGTACACCCTGATCCAGTATGACAACTGCCTAAACATGGGAAAAGAGGGAACGCCCGAGGTACCCTATTATGGAGCTGAATACCTGCTGTCACCCGGCCATGAAATGACCGGAGTCAGGATTCTTTCAGCGACCTATTATCCCACCCAGACCGGAATCCGGATCAAGCCAGCCGTTAAACCTGTCCCCATCTCCCGCTACAATGGAGAGCCGGTTTCCCTAAGGCAGGATCCGGCAATCTACAATTCAGCCGAGCCCTATCCGGCTTCCATGATCAACAACACCTCCACGCACTTTCTCAACGGACACTCCATCGGAACATTCACCCTGTGCCCTGTCATCTATGAACCAGCATTCGAGAGGGTGCAGTTCTTAAAGGAGGTGACCATAGAAATCATTTCTGAACCTTCAGACAGAGCCGCCGAGGCCTCGCTGCTCAGAAGATCTTCAGCACTGATCGACAACAGGATCAACCATATTGTCAGCAATCCCGAAATGCTGTATCAGTATCCCTATGCGAACACCAGGGACGACGATCCCTATGATCTGCTTCTGATCTCCAACAATGCCCTAATGCCTGCATTTGAGGATTATGTGGAATTCAAGGAGTCGACCGGCTTTTTTGTCGAAACCATCACTACTGAAGAGATCTATTCGACCTATTCCGGACAGGATAACGCCGACAAGATCAGGAACTGCATCAAGGATTATTACCAGAACAACGGTATATCCTATGTCATTCTGGGCGGAGACGGAGATGCGGCCAGCAGTACCGACAATATCATTCCTCCCCGCGGCCTGGATGCCCTGGACGACAGCAATATCCCATCAGATATGTACTATGCTGGCCTCGATGGTAACTGGAATACCGATGGAGACAACTACTGGGGCGAACCCAATGAATGGGACCTCTACTCCGAAGTGAGCATCGGCCGTATCTGTGTTGACAATGTACAAGAGATACAGCATTTTGTCAATAAGCTAATCAAGTATCAGGACACCCCCGTGGTGGCAGATATTGAAAAAGCGCTCATGGTCGGAGAACAATTGAATACCAATACCTGGGGTGGAACCTATAAGGATGAGATCGCCAACGGCAGCAGCGCCAATGGTTACACCACAGTAGGCATTTCGGACAATTTCGAAGTCTCCAAACTTTACGAAATGACCTCTATGTGGTATAAGGAAGATATTTTTGAACAGTTTAACCAGGAGGGCGTGAACCTGGTGAACCACCTGGGACACTCCAATGTGACCTACAACATGAAAATGTACAATTCCGACCTGACTACTACCAACTTCACCAATGACGGAATTACCAGGGGCTTTGTTGTCGGATACAGCCAGGGCTGCTATAACGGTTCCTTCGATAACCGTGACGATGGCGGTGGCTATGGCGGAACCGACTGTTTTGCCGAGGCATTCACCAACCTGCAGACCGGCGAAGTGGCCTCCGTTGCCAACTCCCGATACGGATGGTATAGTCCGGGAGGGACCAACAGTTCATCCCAGTACTACGACCGCGAGTTCTATGATGCCATTTTCGGTGAAAACATCTCCCGGGTGGGCGATGTCAACGCACAGTCAAAAGAAGATGATGTTTCCTATATCCAGAGTGATGAATATTGTGCCTGGACGGCCTATGAGCTCAACCTGTTCGGCGATCCCAGCATGGATATCTGGACAGCCACTCCCACGGATATTATCGCTGAGATACCGGTTTCCATCTCCATCGGAAGTTCATCCATCAATATTGAAACCGATGCTCCCTACGCACGCATTGCTGTCTCAGCCAATGATGACCTGATCGGCCGCGGCATCGCTGACGCCAGCGGGAATGCCACCATCGAATTTCCAATGCTGGTTGATCCTGCTCCGCTGTATGTTACCATCACCGCCCATAACCGGAATAAGGTCAACGCAGAAGTACTGGTCATTTCCAACCAGCCCTACCTGATTTTCACATCGTATATGCTGAACGACATCAGTGGCAATGACAACGGTTTGGCCGACTATGGCGAAGACATCTCCATGGAACTTACCATTAAAAATGTAGGCGATCAACCCGCATATAACGCAGAAGTGACCATTTCGACCGATAATGAATACGTTACCCTGACTGATAACCATCAATCCTATGGGATCATCCCTGCAGGTGAGTCCAAGACCATTGCTAATGCCTTCAGCTTTGAAGTTGCATCCAATATTCCCGATCAAACGCTGATCGTTTTCGACATCACCATCGTTGCGGATGACACCTGGGAGGATGAGGTCGAATTGATCGCCCGTGCACCTGAACTAGCAACGGGAGCCATTTTCTATAACGATTCGGTGGGTGGTAATGCCAGCGGAAGTGTTGATCCGGGTGAAACCCTGACGGTGATCATCCCATTGATGAATACAGGTCACAGCAGTGGTTTCAGTGCCACGGCAAACCTCTCGACAGGTAGTGTGTATGCAACGATCGAAAATCCCTACGTGGAAGTAGAAGTCCTGCCAGCGGATACCCTCATCGAGCTGGCTTTTCCTCTTGCAATCGATGATGAAGCCCCCATAGGCGCCTTTGTGGACCTGACGATCGATCTTTCCTGTGGTGAATATACTTACCAGCACACCTACATCGGCACGATCGGGATCGTGTTCGAAAACTGGGAAACAGGCGACTTCAGCCGGTTCGCATGGTCGTCCACCAGCCAGTTCCCCTGGCAGGTAAGCACGGAAAGCCCATATGAAGGAACTTTCTGCATTCGGTCGGGCACCATCAACAATGACGAAACCTCCAACTTTAAACTGACCTATAACGTTCTGGCACCCGATAGCATATCGTTCTTCAGAAAAGTTTCATCCGAAGAAAATGCCGATTACCTGCAATTCTTCATTGACGATATCCTGATCGACCAGTGGGCAGGTATGTTCGACTGGGAAAGGTTCAGCTACCCCGTCGCGACGGGTTTGCATTCATTCAAATGGGTCTATGCAAAAAACTATGATGAATTCAAGGGAATGGACCGTGCATGGGTGGATTATATCATTTTCCCGCCTACCCTGGTGACAACCTGCAATCCAGGACCGGATACAACGATCTGTGTGGGTCAGGATTACCAGTGCCAGGCGGCGGCTTCGAACTATTACGCGCTGGGATGGGAAACCTCCGGAACGGGTTCATTCAGTGCCGATAATATTCTGAATCCTGTCTATTATCCCAGTCAGAATGATTATAATACGGGTTCCGTAACCCTCACGCTCACGGCTTACAGTGGCCTTCCCTGCGGAGATATCACCAGGGACATGATTTTATCGTTCATGCCTGAACCCGATGCACCCGGAATACCTGTCGGACCCCAGTATGTGGATCTTTACTATACAACCTCATCCGAGTATTCCATCCAGCCTGTTCCCGGAGCCAGCTCCTACACCTGGCATCTTAACCCGGTTACGGCAGGGTATATATCCGGAATCGATGTCGTGGGGACTGTAACCTGGAATCCGGAATTCACTGGCAACGTAACTTTAAGTGTGGCTGCAATGAATGAATGTGGTACCAGCGAGGATTCCGATGTGCTTGAGGTGATGATCAGCAACACGGTTGGTATTGATCCGCTGACGAGACAGGGTTTCTCGGTGCAACTCCATCCCAATCCAGCCAGTGATGTGGTTTACCTTACCATTCAATCGGATTCGGAAGAGCAGTTCGATCTGACGATCACGCATGCCTCTGGTGCCACTGTACTAAAAATGGAGGACATGGTCCTGCACAAGAAATTCTATAAAGAATTGGATCTGAGTGCTTTCCCAGGTGGCGTCTACTATCTCAGCATAAGAGGCGAAAATTCACATGCGGAGAAAAAACTGATCCTTCATTAAGGCTGAACCGGATCATCGGACCATCCTGCCTTCACAGGCAGGTAATTTATTTTGTACTTTCGTGCGGTTTTTCAGTTGATTTACTCATATAAACGATATATGCCATGCCGAAGAAATCCATAATTCCTGTATACTTTGTACTTATCGCGAATGTGTTATTCTCCCAGGTTGTCAACGTGAATCCCGATCCCTTGGGTGAACCCTGGCTGGCCGGAGAACTACGGCCGCTAACGGCAGATGACTGGAATTATCTCAATAATCTGCCCCGGCTAACCACACCCGCAACATTATGCGGACGTGATCTCCCAGCAATGGTTGATAATACAACACAACCCTATTTTCGTCCCATTTTCATGCAGGATGGCGGGAGTTGTGGACAGGCATCCGGAATGGGCTACTGCTTTACCTATGAGATTGATTGCGAACGCGGGATTGCCGCTGATAATCTGCTGACGCAGTACCCAACACACTACACCTGGAATTTCCTGAACGGAGGTACCGGGAGTGGATCCTGGCACTTCGACGGGTGGGTGATCGTTCAATCGGATGGATGCCCCAATGTGCTGGACTGGGGCGGAGATTATGCATATGGAGGATATACCCGCTGGATGAGCGGTTATGAGGAATACTACAACGGAATGCACAATAAAGTACTGGATATCTATGCCATTCAGGTTGGAGATGTACAGGGGCTGGAAACCCTGAAGCACTGGCTTTTCAATCACCTTGGAAAAAAAGAACCGGGTGGACTGGCTGTATTTGCTGCCGGGGTTTCCAACAATTTTACCATGACCTACCTGCCAGCCGGAACACCCGAAGCAGGGAAATCCGTTGTTGTGTGGTGGGACGCCCAGGTGAACCATGCCATGACCATTGTCGGGTATAATGACTCCATTCGTTATGATTTTAACGGAGATGGTCAGTATACAAATCATATTGATATCAATGGTGATGGACTCGTCACCCTGAAAGACTGGGAAATTGGCGCATTAAAATTCGCCAATAGCTGGGGGGAAGGGTTTGGGGATGGAGGTACCGCCTATATGATGTACAAAGGCCTTGCTGACGCAGTTTCCCAGGGAGGAATATGGACCAATACAATCCATGTGATCACAACGCGCCAGATCTATAGTCCTTATGCTGCTTTTAAAGGAGTAGTCAAACACACATCCCGCGAAAAGATTCGCTTTGTGGCCGGAGTATCGGCTGATACAACCGCAACGGAACCTGACTATGAGATGACCTTCCCCTTGTTCAAAAATCAGGGAGGAGATCTGTATATGCAGGGAGGTTATTCCGAGGAGGATAAGATCCTTGAGTTTGGCCTTGACATTACACCACTGCTGGGCCAGATCACAACAGGCCAACCGGCACGGTTCTTCTTCAGCCTGGTGGAAACGGATATTACCAACACCGGAACCGGAGAGATCATTTCATTGAGCCTGATCGATTATACAGCCGGAGGAGAAGAGGTGGTCTGTCCCCAGCAACAGGTTCCCATTGTCGAAAATGGTACCACCACTCTGTCCCTTTGCAAAACGATTACATTCGATGCCCCATCGATCACTACGGAGGCTCTTCCTCCCGCAGTGGTTAATGAACCTTACACGGTACAATTGGAGGCATCCGGCGGCACTCAACCCTATGAATGGAATCTGCTGATCAATTACGAAGAAAATCCCATCATAGGAACTTACCCGGCCATCACCGACGAATTGCTGACCCCAACGGATTACGATGATGGCTTCGCTGTAAAAGAACTTGAATTTCCATTCCCGTTCTATGGAGAAACATACGATAAGGTTACGCTGCTGACCGACGGTTCCATCGTGTTCGCAGAAGCATTCGACTATATCCGTGATGAAGAGAAAATAAAGATCAGGAAAGTAATAACTGCATACTGTGCCGACATGATGATCTACCCTGAGCAGGGAGATGGTATCTATTACCAGGGCAACGCAAACTGTGCTATCTTCCGCTGGAAAACATCCAAATTTGATGAGCCTGGTGTGGATATCGATGTTGCTGTGGTCCTTAATGCTAACGGAAACATCGACTTCTATTATGGAAATTCGATTACCGAAGGTACGGGATGGGCTGCCGGGATTTCCAGGGGAGATGGTCAGAGCTTTACGATCGCCAGTATTTCCAATATGAACTCCATTCCTGACAACTTCGCACTGGAATTCTGTCCCCCCGACTATCCGATGGGGATGACCATCACCGGTGATGGGATTTTCCAGGGTACTCCGACCATCGATAATCATTCATGGGACATCATTTTTCGTGTGACCGACTACCTGAATATTTCATCCGCAAAAACCCTTACCCTTTCCACCCTTCATGTGGATGTACCTCTGCCGGGAACGGTTAATAACGGGATCCCCGCAGATATTCAACCCAATCCTTTTTCCACGGAAACCCGGATTCGGTTCAACCTGGATCAGATGGAACAGACGGAACTGTTGATCTACAACCTGGAAGGCCGGCGGGTCAGAACCCTGCTCCATCCGCAGATGCTTCCGTCAGGAGACCATACGGTCACCTGGAATGGAACGACCGACAACGGAACCCGGGTGGAGAAAGGAATCTATTATTATGTACTGAAAGCCGGTAACCGGTTTGGATCCGGTAAGATCATCATGATGAAATGACCAGATTCATATGAAGAAACAGGCCAGAATGAAAACGATGAAAAACCAACTTCTCCTTTTCTTTCTTATTAACGGTTCCCTGTTGTCGGCAGCTCAGGAATATAACGCTTCACAGGATTCTCTGGACCTGTACATTAAATCCGGCCTGTATTCTCCCCTGAGTTATTACGACTCGATCTATATCACATCCCTGCCGGTTCTGGAATTACCTGCATATTACAAAGGGAAAGATGCTCCTCTTCTCCCGCCAGTTGTGGATAATTCGACGCAACCGTTCATGCGGCCTGTGTTCAACCAGGCAGGTTATTCGTGCGGGCAGGCTTCCCTTGTGGGATATAATTTTACCTATGAAATGAATTATGTCAGGAATACTTCTGCTGACGAACCTGAAAACCAGCATCCCACCCATTTTACCTGGAACTGGATGAATGGCTCGAACTTCTATGGTGGGACCAGTTATTATCACTCCATGGAAGTACTCAGGCATGTGGGGGATCCATCGGTGGAAGATTACGGAGGTATGTCGGCCGGGGGCGAAAAACGGTGGATGACAGGTTATGATCTGTATTACAATGCCATGCACAATAGGATCTGGGATGCCTTCAATATCCAGACAGATACCTACGAAGGATTTATGACACTGAAGCACTGGATACATTCACATCTGGAGAATGCTGCAGCGGGGGGTGTGGGTAGTTTTTATGCCAATCAACCTTACATGCACCTGTTTCCCAGCGGATCGCCGGAAGCGGGAAAACATGTCTGCATCGGATGGTTATCTTCGGCTTCTCACGCACTCTGTATTGTAGGCTATAACGACTCCATCCGCTGGGATTACAACAACGACGGCCTATATACCAATAACCTGGATATCAATGGTGACGGAATAGTGACCATCAAAGACTGGGAAGTCGGAGGATTCAAGTTCGTGAACAGTTACGGAGGAGTACCTGCCTGGGGTGACAGCGGATATTGTTACATGATGTACAAAACGGTGGCAGATATTTTTGGCGAAGGCGGCATCTGGAATAATACCGTGAATGTTCTAAAACCAAAATATGATTGCAGTCCACAACTGACCATGAAAGTGACGCTCACACACACCTGCAGGCACAAGCTGAAAATTACTGCAGGCGTTTCGGATAACATCAGTGCGACAATACCAACGTATGTAATGAGTTTCCCTATTTTCAATTTCCAGGGGGAATGTCTTTACATGCAGGGAGGTAATACGGAGGCGGACAAAACCATCGAATTCGGGATGGACATCACTCCCCTGCTGAATTATTTACCGCCCGGACAGGAAGCTAAATTTTTCCTCCTGGTGGAAGAAAATGATCCGGAAAACTGGGGTACAGGACAGATAAATTCATTCTCCCTGATGAATTACACCAGCGGTGTCACGGAGATCCCCTGCAGCCAGACCAATGTACCTATCCAGCAAAACACGATGACCCGTTTATCTATTGTCGCTGCAATAAACTACAGCGATGTGACCATTCAAACCCCCACACTGCCCCCGGCCACGCTCTATGAACCGTATGCCACAACACTGTCGGCAACCGGCGGTACTTCACCTTATGAATGGTCACTCAGGTATGAATACCAGGAAACATCCTCTTCATCGTCTTTCCCTGTCGTTTCGGCCGAGCAACTCACTCCCACCAACAATACGACCGGATATGCCATGAAGGTGTTACCATTTCCATTTCCTTTTTACGGTAAGATGTACGATACCATCTATATGTACGTGAATGGCTTTTTAAAATTTGACGATTTCCTTGTCACCTTCCCCTATCATAAGGATAACTACCTGCGATTCCTTAAGAACCGCAACATTGCGCCACGCTTTGATTTCAACCTGCAATGCTATCCTTCCTATGGTGATGGATTATGGTACCAGGGAGATCCGACCGCTGCTACCTTCCGTTGGAATGTTTCACAAACGGGCATTCCATCCACATCCGATCTGAACCTGGCCGTTAAGCTTTTCCCCAGTGGTAAAATAGAGTTCTACTATGGTAACAGCACCATCCCCAGTTCAGTGGAATGGTACGCAGGGGTCACAAAGGGGGATGCTAAAAATTACCATATTCCGGCGGGCTCAGGGACGAATCCGATGGCACAGAATACAAAAATTGAACTGAATCCCTACCCTTATCCGCTGGATATGTCCATGGATGCCTCCGGAGTGTTCCAGGGTACTCCCGGTCAGGTCTATACACAGTATCCGGTCACATTTATGGCTACTGACCAGAATAATATCTCTTCTAAAAAAACCCTGGCGTTTACGACGACAGGGATACAGAGCGATTTCGTGATCCATGCCGGATCCGACCCGGTCCTTGAACCGGGGGATACCGTACGGATGGATGTCACCCTGAAGAACCTGTCGGACAGCCCTTACACCGGAGCAGTCATGAAACTGACCACCGAAGATCCACTTGTCACCATCTCGGATAATGTGCAGTCGGTAGGAACGATCCCATCCGGCCAGATACTCACCTTCCAGAATGCATTTTCTTTTTTGGTATCCCCTTCCGTTTCGGATGGACATCCCATTACCCTGCAGCATATCATTACCACGATTCAGGATACACTTCAGCGGTCATTGACCTATCCGGTCAACGCCCCGGTCATTGTGCCCGGCCTGTTCACCGTACAGGATTACACCGATAATATCCTGGATCCCGGGGAAACAGCCAATGTAGTGCTTGCACTCCATAATAACGGCGGAGGTAAAGCCATTCATCTGGTTGCCGGACTCACTTCATCCGATCCGTATATCACCCTGAATCAGTCGCAGGATTCCATTCTCCTGCTCCCCGCCCATTCCGACACATCACTGGTTTTCAACGTAACTGTTTCACCACAGGCACCGTATGGCCATATTGCCAACTTTTTCCTCTCAGGAGAAGGAGATCCGGAGATTGCAATTGCTGACAGCCTGTATTTAATCTCAGGAATGATCAAAGAAGACTTTGAAACGGGCGATTTCACCCGGTTTCCATGGTACTTCGCCGGACAGCAAAACTGGACCATTCAGACAGGCAGCGTTTACCAGGGAACCTTCAGTGCCCGGTCGGGAACCATCAATGACTCCCAGTCAAGCGCATTACTCCTTCAGGCAGATGTACTGTCAACATCTCAGATCTCTTTCTATTCGAAAGTATCCTCGGAATCAGGCTACGATTTCCTGATCTTTTATGTTGACGGATCAGAAAAGGGGCGGTGGTCAGGGGAAGCCACTTGGGCAAAACATACGTACACGGTTGGGGAAGGTCCGCATATTTTTCAATGGAAATATCAGAAAGATGGCAGCGTGGTTGGCGGCAGCGACTGCGCCTGGGTGGATGATATCGTTATGCCGCCCACCGAAGCTTTCTTGTTAACTGTGTATGCCGGGGATGATGATACCATCTGCCAGGGCAGCACCGTCCCACTGGATGGAACCGTTTTGAATGCCTCTTCCATCGAATGGGCTACTTCTGGTTCGGGCACATTCAGCAATAACACCCTCCCCGATCCGGTCTATACCCCCGGGACTTCCGACATAAATGCCGGGCATGTTATCCTGACAATAACCGGCACCAATGATGAGGACCTGGAGCTTTCGGACAATATGCAGTTGACAATCAATAGATTACCCGATCCGTTCGCGGGATTGGACCGATATTCCTGTGAAGGATCACCTGTGACGCTTGACGCTGAGGTTACCTACTCCGACTCTACTTTCTGGACGACAGATGGAGATGGGATCTTCAACAATCCCACCCTGCTGGATGTGACCTATACTCCCGGACAGGAAGATCTCCTGAACGAAGCCGTCTACCTGATCCTGACGGCTTATCCCAACTTACCCTGCACACAGGATAAGGCTGATACCATGCTGCTAAGCATCCAGCATGACCCGCAGGCATATGCAGGGGAAGATGACTGGGCCTGTGAGAACGCTCCCTACACCCTGACTGGCATCGTCGGAAATTCCGGTTCAGTCTTATGGGAATCATCCGGGGACGGCACTTTTAACGATCCCACTCAGCTAGAAACGACCTATACTCCTGGCTTACAGGATATCAGCCTGGGTACGGTAGAACTTGCACTAACGGCATTTGGCCTCGACCCCTGCACGGGAACAGATGCAGACACCATTCTCCTGACGTTGGATCCGGGGCCGGATGCTGATGCAGGTAACGACCAGACGATCTTGTACAACACGTCCACCACGCTCCATGGATTGGCAGGCGGTGGCTCGGGGAATTACAGTTATTACTGGGAACCTGAAGCTTACCTTGAAGATCCGACGATGCAACATCCCGTCACCATTCCCCTGACCAGCGAAGTCACCTTCACCCTGACAGTTACCGATGAAGATACCGGATGCCCGCAGAGCGACAACATGACCGTATTTATCGAAGGCAGCCCGTTCGATCTGACGGTCACTGCCACGCCCAATCCTATCTGCACAGGCGGTGTCGTCCAACTCAATGCGGATGCCCAGGGTACCACAGGCCCCTTTACATTCGTTTGGAGTTCAGTTCCGCCTGGATTCACTTCCAACCTGCAGAATCCAACCGACACCCCGCTGGTCAGCACAACCTACTACACTACTGTTACCGATAATCTGGGCAATATTATCCAGGATGATATTCTGGTTGAACTTATTGATCCACCCACAGCATCAGCAGGCGATGATAAGAATCTTTGCTATGGGTACCCGTATACGCTTCAGGGTCAGGCCGGTAACTACAGCGGGATCCAGTGGCATACCTTTGGAGACGGAACCTTTGATGATGCTTCACTGCTTCAGGCGGTATATACGCCCGGACCTGCCGATCTGGTCGCCGGGGACGCGCTCCTGCAAATTCTGGTCACAGGAATTCCACCCTGTAACATCCCTGCCAGCGATATGATCAAGCTTTCATACTGGCCGGAAACCACGGTCATACTCAACGAATTGCCTGATTTATGCCTGGATGATCCCCCTTTTCTGCTTACCGGTGGATCCCCTGAAGGCGGTTCCTATGAAGGCTCCGGTGTCAGTAATGGATATTTCTACCCCGACATTGCAGGGATCGGTTCGTTTGTCATCACCTATACCTACACAGATGCGAATGAATGCAGTTTCTCAGCCAGTCAGTCCATCACCGTGGATGAATGTACCGGGATCAGTAAACCGGCAGGCCAAGCAACCGTAATGGTCATGCCCAATCCGAATCAGGGCATTTTTCATGTTCAGATTGAGGCCCTGATCGAAGAAATGTATCTGCTGAGTCTCACGGATCCTTCGGGAAATGTTGTTTACCAGCACAATCTGCTGATTAGTACGGGCAGGAACGATCTGACCTTCAACCTGAGCAGCCTGGAGCCAGGAGTATATATCCTATCGGTAATCAGCAACCAAATCCCGACGACGAAAAAAATTGTCATATTCTGATCAATCCATCTGGCGGAAGTAGGATTTACTGGCCCTGCAGATCGGACATACCCAGTCGTCGGGTAGGTCTTCCCAGGCTGTTCCCGGAGGAATACCATTTCGGGAATCTCCTTCAGCCGGATCATAAACATAACCACATATCTGACACACATATTCACTCCCCGGACCAGGTTGCTCCACGTTCAATTTATCCTGATCCACATAGGTGGGAGCATGGGGCGGTGCATATGCTTTTTTCACATCCCGGTAATAGGCATAGGTGAGTGGCTCTTTTCGGTCATCCAGTACAACCGCATCCACCACCTCACCGATGAATAAAATATGAGTACCCTGGTCAATGGAATTGACAATCCTGCATTCAAAATAGGCAATGGCATCTGAAAGAACGATCGGAGATCCGGTCTTACCATATTTTACCTCAACATGATTGAATTTCCCTGAGGGATTCCGGCCTGTCATACCCTGGGAATAGCCGAAGGTCCGGATCATTTCCATGCTTGCGTCCCTTTGAAGAACCGAGAGGGAGAACGACTGGCTGTGCTGCAGGGCTGATATGGTCTGGTTATTCTTATGACAACTGATAGCAATCCTCGGAGGCTCAGAAGTGATCTGGAAAGCAGAGTTGGCAATAAAACCTGACAACTCCTGATCTTTCCTGGAACCGACCAGGTAAATTCCATAGGTAAGTTTAAAAAAGGCCTTGTGATTCATGATTGTATGAAGGCTGATCTTTACGAAAAATATCATTCAAATTTAATAGAGATTTTTATTTACATTTAAATTTTTATATTTGAATAATGTTTATTTTTATATGCCTCTCTTAGAGGGACTTTTAGCAGGATGAATACACTTTATAGAGCCCTTATTGTTGACGACGAAGCCAGTGCGCGGGAGATTCTGGAAAACTTACTATCCGCCTTTCCGGAATTTGAAATCGCAGGAAAAGCAGCGGATGTCGATAGTGCCTTGCAAATAATCCTGTCCCAGCATCCGGATATCATCTTTCTGGATATTGAGATGCCGATAAAAAATGGATTTGAGCTGATCCGGGAAATCAGAAATTATTCCCTGGCACCCACGATTGTCTTTGTAACGGCCTTCAATGAATATGCTATCCAGGCGATAAAACTTGCGGCGTTCGATTATATTCTCAAGCCCATTGATCCTGATGAGTTTAAACAGTGCATCTTTAAATTCCTGGCAGAAAAGGGGAAAAGGGGAATGAATCAGAAGCTGGACAACCTGATCAGGGAGATTGATCATACCTTCAAATTACGGTTCAATATCCGGACAGGCTACCTGATGATCGAGCCGAATGAGATCCTTTATTTCATTGCCGATGGAAGTTATACGGATATTGTACTGCTGGATGAAAAGAGGGAGACCATCAGCCAGAGCATTGGCAAGCTTGAGGAAATCCTTCCCGGACAGTTTTTCCGGATCAACCGTTCAGTGATCATCAACCTTTCCTATCTCCGCAAAATTGACCGGCACAAAAAGGAGTGCATCTTATCTGCAGGAGGCAAAGAGTTCATATTTGGGATTCCTTCCCGGTACATCAGGCTTCTTGACGAACGTGAGCCATAGATGCTTCGTAAAAGAAGTCGGAGGGTTCATGCAAGAAACACCCCCCTTCATAGAATAAGTCAGCATTCGCTTGCACAGGAAAAAGCAAGTAGTTAATTTTACCCGGTTACTTCGTCTTAGAGGAGGTGTAGTAATTCCCCCAACGCCTCAAGGAATACAAGCAAGAGAACTTTTCTTATGAGGCAAAAACCGCCGGTTTGCACCGGCGGTTTCTTTTACGTTTATGATGATTCATTTCCCCGTATCTTTGCACCCTAAGGCCAAAGCCGATGCCCACTGCCAAAAAAATAATGCTCTTCGTCATACTGTTCCTCCTGTTCATACCCATCCTGCAAAACCAGCTGCATATTTTGCCGATCCCGCCCCTGAATGGCGACTTCGTCCTTCCCGAAAAACCTGCACTGCAAAAATCCGAGTGGCTCTCGGGTGATTTTCAGGCAGCATACGATCCGTACCTTGAACAACGCCTGGGCCTCCACAACCTGCTGGTCAGGATCCATAACCAGATCGATTATTCCCTGTTCAGAAAAGTCCACGCCGAAGGTGTGGTCATCGGAAATGGCAACGTACTTCATGAAAGGGATTATATCAGGGCATGGACCGGAGAGGATTTCATCGGCGAAAAAACATGGATTAAGAAACTGGGACGGCTGAAATTCGTACAGGATCACCTGAAAAAGACATACGGTATCGATCTCGTCCTGATCCTGGAACCCAGCAAGGCACGCTTTAGCCCCGAATCCCTCCCCTCAGGATCCGCTGAACGGAAAAAAGAACCTTCCAACTACACATACATCGTTGACAAACTCAAAGAGCTGAACATCCGCTACCTCGACCTGAATGCATACTACCTTGCCCTGAAGGATACTTCCCGCTATGATCTTTACCCCAAATACGGTGTTCACTGGAGCGTCTACGGAATGACCCTGATGGCGGATACCCTCATCAAATACCTCGAGCATCTCCGGCAAATCGACATGCCCGACTTTCATAGGGAACGAATCATCCTTTCCGATTCGCTGCGCGATACCGACTACGACGCGGCCAAACCCATGAACCTGCTCTTTGAATTGCCCCACGGCCCCATGGCCTACCCCGAAATCCGGTTCGGAGATCAGAAAGGCAAAACCAGACCGGATGTCCTGGTCGAAGGTGACAGTTATTACTGGAACATCTTTAACGCACGGATCCCTGACCACTGTTTCGACGACCACTCCTTCTGGTACTTCAATGCACTGGTCTATCCGGATACTTACAACGACAGTGTTCTCGTGACCGATCTGGACATCAGAAAAGAAGTCGAAAATAGGGATATCATCCTGATCATGACCACCGAACGGTTCCTGTTCAAATACGACTGGGGCTTTACCGATGCGTTATTTGAAGCGTATACTCCTGATCTTGAGCCTGATTTGCAATATACATACGAGAATAATATCCGCCAGAACCCGGTCTTTTTTGATAACCTGGTGGCCCGGGCATACAGGCAAAGCGAAAAACTGGAGGCCGTGATCCATCAGGAGGCCGATTTTCTGTTCAAAAAGAATGATCTGACAGAATACCTGAAAAGAAACGGCCCCGATTATTACCGGTCGGTCATTGCCAGTGATACTGCCTGGATGCGTACCATCCAGCAACAGGCAGTCGACTCCAGTCTCACGGTGGAGGAAGTATTGGACAGGCATGCTGAGTTCATGTTCTGGAAACAGTATCCCGAACTTCATTCCCAATGGAAATCAATCCAAAACATGAAACAGGCGATTGAAAGCAATGCTTCCCTGTTTGCCTCGGTGATGGATCAATACTCAGGTTATTATCTGCCCGGAGAAGAAGCCATATACCAGGAGGCCTGCCGTCGGTACAACCTATCGAAAAATGGCCTGGAAAAATCGCGTGAAATTGACCGAATCATCCAGACCATCCGAAACGAGCCTGCCTGGTTGGAGGCCATCACCGAAAAAGCAAGGAAACAAAACCGGACCGTTGAAGAACAGCTTCGCCTGGATGCTACATGGATGCTGGAACGACAAAAAAAATAAATCCTTCTGAACAGATAGATGAACACCGGGCGTATCATACAAAAATCCATACCGGCCTGGTGGCGGTTGATGCTACTGATCCTGCTGACAGGAATGCTCCTGTTCCTCACTTTCAACCGCCACAGCAGATCAGGCATGTACAATTACCACAGTGAGATCTGGGGGGATAAGGCCGGTTATTATGTATATCTTCCGGCTACGTTTATATATTCCTTCGACGCATCACGGTTTCCGCCGGGCATCGATACGGCGACAGGAAATGGATTCCGGCTGGATCTTTTGGATAACCGTGTGGTCACGAAATATTCCTGCGGGGTTGCCGTCATGTTATCCCCCTTTTTCCTGGCCACCCACGCCATTGCGGGTGCACTCGACGCACCACGCGATGGATTCTCCATGCCCTACCATAAAATGATCGATGTGGCCGCGGTGATCTACCTGATGGCGGGAGTTATTCTCTGGTACCGCGTGCTGAGGAAGTATTTCTCTCAACAGGTTTCCATGATGACGATCACGGCCCTCTTCCTGGGGACCAATCTTTATTATTACGCCGTGGATGAAACGGGCATGTCGCACATATATTCCTTCTTCCTGTTCAGCCTGTACCTTTTTGCGATCCAGCGCATATTTTCAGGACCGGACCCGAAGCTGAAATGGATCATTCTGACGGGGGTATCTGCGGCAATGATCGTACTGGTGAGGCCGGTGAACGCTGTTTTTTTACCGGTGATCCTGTTTCTGGATGCGACCTCACGCGAGGAAATTTCACGAAGGATCTCATCCCTGATAAAATGGCAACACCTGCTCATACTGCTTTGCATCGCTTTTCTGGTTCTGCTGCCCCAATTGTTGTACTGGAATCATACGTATCAAAAATTCCTGATGTATACGTATCAGGGTGAGGGATTTACTAACCTGGCATCCCCGGCGTTGACAAGGTATCTCTTTTCGACAAACAATGGACTGATCCTCTATAATCCCATCCTTCTGTTCAGTATCTGTGGAATGATCCTGATGCTGATCAGGCGAAATGAAAACGGTCGAATGGCAGCCGTTCTGTTCCTTCTGGTCATTTACCTTTTTTCCTCCTGGTGGAACTGGTACTATGGTTGCGGATTCGGGAACAGGAGCTTCACCGAATACACCTCTATAATGGCCATACCTTTTGGTTATCAGATGAATACAATTCTACAGCATCGCTGGAAAACGCTGAAATGGTTATGGATCATCATTCTGTGTATACTGGTCATTATGAACCTGAAAATGATCTATTCGTGGGATGGATGCTGGTACGGCTCAACATGGGACTGGGACCGGTTTTTTAAACTGCTGATCGCTCCACCCAAATAAACGATCGATGAAAGCAAACACAAACAAGCTGGAGATCGTTGCCCTGGCATTAACCGGAGGTTTTCTGGCCATTTTCATTCTGATCGCCTTCATAAAGGAGGGGACCGGGGACTCAGGCGACAGTATCGAACACTACCTCATCTCACGGTTTGCCTTCATACATCCCGAGTTATATCTTCACCACTGGGGCAAGCCTGTGTTCACCCTCCTGAGTTCCCCCTTTTCGCAATTGGGTTTTACAGGGATGAAGATCTTCAACTGCCTTGTTGCTGCGTTGACCGGATATTTTACCATAAAGATCGCCGTCCGGTTAAGAATCCTTTACTGTTACCCACCCCCCGACCCCCTCCCTGCTGGCAGGGAGGGGGAGAAGGTAAATAGTAATCTCCCCCCTCCCTTTTCGAAGGGAGGGGGGAAGGGGGGGTACCCACCCCCCCGCTACCTGGTTATTTTTTTCCTTTTTGCAGCTCCCGTATACTTCAAGTACATTTTCTCAGGTATGACCGAACATCTGCTGGGATTGGCCCTGATCCTCGCTGTCTATCTGATGCTAAAAAGACAGATCACCCTGTCGGTGCTGATCGTTTCCTTTATGCCGTTCATGCGTTCCGAAGGATTGATCCTCGCCGGCGTGTTTGCCCTTTATTTATTTGTAAAGAAACAGTACCGATATCTGCCACTGCTGCTGGTAGGGCATTTTTGTTACAGCATCGCCGGTTATTTCTATTTCAGGGATTTTCTGTGGGTCTTCAACCGGATTCCTTACCTGAACCTTGACAGCTGGTACGGATCCGGACACTGGCCGGATTTTATTTTTAAGCTTTATTATGTGATCGGATTACCGCTGTTCGCGATGCTCATCCTGGGCCTGGGCTGGATGGCAGTGAAACTTTTCCGGAAAAGACAAGTTAACGATCATCCTAATTTTACCGAAGAACTTATCCTGATCTATGGTTCTTTTATAGCCTTTTTCCTGGCACATACGGCTTTCTGGGCGCTGGGCATATTTAACTCCATGGGATTGGGACGGGTGCTGAATTCCGTCGTTCCGCTGACAGCCCTCATCGGCATGCGCGGACTGGAATGGATCACCTCCACCAGGTTCCACTGGCGCAACAGGATCATTTCTTATGGCATCCTGCTGTTCATCATTGTATTTCCTTTTATTGGAAATCCTGCTTCCCTGAAATGGGATAAAGATCTTGATCTTTCTGCTGACCAGAAGCTGATCCAGGAGGTCTTACCCGGGATAAGCAAAGGATCTTCAGGCAGTTTATACCTGTACTCACATCCCTATATCGGCATGCAACTCGGCATTGATCCTTTTAATCCCTCAAAGCGGGGCAAGATTGCAGCGATCAAAGATCCTCAACACCTTCCCCAAAATACGGTTATCGTCTGGGATTCGTGGTTTTCTCCCATTGAGGAGGGTTACACATTCGAAAATCTTTCAACTTATGATTTCCTGGCACTGGATACCCTGTGCATATCCCGGGAGGATACCGCCAAAAAGATCGCTATCTTTGTGATGAAAGACAGCGGAATTCCATGAAATTCATGCCACCAACCTTTACAATTCGCTTCCGTTCCCATTACAAATTAACCAATTGGTTAACTATCGTGGCATTTCTTGTACCCTTCAAGGCTCATACCCTGGCCATCTATGATTCCATCTGGGTGAACAATGATACGATCGGCAGGTACAATAAACTGGAGATCAGTGTCATCATGTCGGCACAGTACATGAATCCATTCGATTACAACCAGGTCAATCTGAAAGGACAATTCACTTCGCCATCGGGAACGGTATACAAAGTGGATGGTTTTTATTTCCGGGTCTATTTGCCCAATCCGCCCGATGGGCAGCTGATTCCGAACGGACAGCCCTACTGGAAGATCCGGTTCAGCCCCGGGGAGACGGGCATATGGTCGTATATGGTAGTCTGTAAGGATGCTACGGGCACCTCCTATTCAGCGACATACAACTTCGTATGCATTCCTTCATCGAATCCCGGATTCATCAGCAATACCGAAACTTACTTTCAGAAATTCAGTAACGGGCAACCTTTTTTCCCTGTCGGGATGTCAATACCCTGGAACTTATATGCAGGAGGATTCTATATATATCAAACCTGGATGGACAGCCTGGTGGCAAGTCATGCCAATTTCATCAAGATCATCATGGCTCCCTGGTCATTTGGGATCGAGTGGAACAACACGGGTCTGGGAAATTATGCAAACCGCATGAACATTGCCTGGTGGCTCGACTGGGTGCTGAACAAGGCGGAAGAGGATGGGCTTTACCTGCAGTTATGTCCCCTGATCCACAACGAGGTATCCACGCTGAGCAACAACGACTGGCAGTGGAGTCCGTACAATGCAGCAAACGGTGGTCCGTGCCAGCACACCTGGAATTTCTACACCGACAGCACCGCCCGCTATTACTACAAACAGAAACTTCGCTACATCCATGCCCGCTGGGGCTATTCCTCCCATCTGTCCGCATGGGAGCTGTTCACGGAGACGGATAATACAGGCGACTTTGATGATCACCAGGAGGAGATCACATCCTGGCTTATCTCGACAGGACAGTACCTGGATTCGCTCGACATACATCATCGCCCCATTTCGCCAAGCTATGCCAATTTCAGTCATGATCCCGAAATGTGGGAGAACAGCATGACCGATTTTACGCAGATCCATCTTTACAAGACCACGTCCGATCTTGAGCTGGCCTTATGGGCAGGCACCCGGCATTATCTCACGCAATGGGACAAACCCAACATCATCGGTGAATTCGGGCTCGGGCATTCCCCTACCGAGATCATCGCCCTCGATCCCACAGGGATCTCTCTTCACAACTCCCTCTGGGCCACCGCTTTATCGGGATCTTTCGGAGCGGCAACCGCCTGGCACTGGGATAGTTATATCCATACACAGCACCTTTATCACCATTTCGAGCCCGTGGCACTTTTCATGCAGTCGGTTCCCCTGCTGCAAAAAAACTATCAGCCCGTTAGCATTTTTTGTACAGCGAACAATAATATCGACACCGAGATCCTTCCCGGATATAAGGTACTCTTCTCCCCTTCACCGGAAAACGAATTTACCGTGGAAACCAGCGGCGACCTTGTCCCGAGGAACAGCTACCTGAATTACATGTTGTACGGATATTTTTACCCAGGCAACCGGAATCCCCCCCATTTTTTTGTGAATTATACCAAACCAGGCCAGTTTAAGGTGAAGACCGGCAGCACTGTTTTACTGTCCACCCTTAAAATCTATATTGACGGCGTAAAGGTACTTGATCAGATCGCATATCCCAACTCGACCTACTCCGTTAATGTAGCGGCAGGTAATCATGAGATTTTTGTCGATAATTCAGGCAGTGCGTACATTGAGGTCGCAAAATATGTCTTTGTTAATTATGCTCCGGTGTGCCGGAGTTTTGCCCTTAACGATCCGACCCAGGTCAGTGGCTGGGTACAGAACCGGTATTACAACCATGAATACATCGACCAGTACGGCCCGCCTTCACCCCTGAGCGGTGGGATCATGAACTTCACCGATCTTAGCAACAGTTACTATTCGGTTCAATGGTTCAATGGATCGACAGGTTTACCCGATTCATCTTCCATAAAAGCAGTGACGAACGGGAATCTGGCTGTTAATGTTCCCGGCATTGTGTGGGATGCCGCCTATAAAATTTCATACCTGGATTCGGGCATTGAGGCTGATTTTACCGTGTCCGACAGTATGCTTTGCAAGGGGGACACAGCTCTTTTCACCGATATTTCCACTGGGATCGTTACGGGCCGTCAGTGGCAATTTCCGGGTGGACTGCCTGCCTTCTCCACTCTTCCCAGTCCGAAGGTGGTCTATAACAGTGCAGGTACATTCTCTGTAACGTTAAAGGTATTCAATGTCTTCGATACCATTATAATGATGGATACCTTACTGATGCAGGTATCAGCAGTGCCACAGGTTGCCGGGACGATCACCGGTCCGCAGCAGGTCTGCCAGGGTGCGGCTCCGGTGACCTACCAGGTCAGTCCCATTGCCGGTGCCACCCATTATCTGTGGACATTACCGCCGGGTGCTGCGGGCTCCGGCGATTCTCCTTCGATCCAGGTGACATTCGGGCCACAGGCATTCTCAGGGACGATCAGCGTCAGGGGCATAAACGATTGCGGAGAGGGATTTCCTTCCACCCTCTCCGTTACCGTCACGGCTTCACCGGGTGCTGCAGGCCCCATAACGGGAGCTACACTGGCGTGCCAGGGAAGCTCAGGCACCTACGCTGTTGATCTGATACAGTCTGCTGACAGTTACCTCTGGACACTGCCACCCGGCATAAGCGGCAACAGTACGACCAACCAGATCACCGTTACCTTTGATTCGGTTTTGGCCAGTGGCCTGATCTCGGTGAAAGGTTCCAATGTATGCGGGCAGGGAGCTGAAGCAGCTCTGGAGGTTATGGTCGATCCCATTCCGGTGATCACTCAGCAGCCGGAATCCACGGTGGTGGAATTCAACCAGAACGCGGTGTTCCAGGTACCCTTAACTGAAAGCCTGAGTTATCAGTGGCAGACAATCAACACCGCCGGAGAAGGATGGGTGAACCTTTCAGACACAGGAGCCTACCAGGGGACCTCCACCCATGCAATGAACATCCTCTCCGCTTCACCGGCGATGCATGACCGTTCCTACCGGTGCAGGATTTCGGGGAATTGCGGATCACCGGTGATCTCCCAGACCGTCAAGCTTTATGTTGTACCACCTGGCTGGATAATGGCATTAAATCCAGCACATCACAAGATCCACATTCTGGTTAGTGCAGAGCCGACCATCAACGGGGAGCCCATCCTCCCAGGGGATTACATCGGCGTTTTCTTTGAATCCGGCGGGCAGGTAGTTTGTGCCGGCGTGACCCGTTGGAACGGGAATATGCCCGTGGATGTACTTGCATATGGAGATATTCCCTCCACACCGATAAAGGACGGATTTATTACAGGTGAAGCTTTCCTGTGGAAGATCTATTCCCTGTCGGGCGAAGAGGATTTCAAGGCCATCCCGGAATATGCCCTGGGTCCCCATGTTTATACACAAGGTGGGCAGACTTTACTGGGTGGGTTGTCAGCATTCCGGTACATTGATGCAATTGCCCTGCCGTCAGGTTGGAGCGGACTATCCTCCTATGTTGTACCCATCCATGATACGATCGCTGTATTGTTCGAATCCACCGGGGAAACGCTTGAGGTCCTGTCGGATATGGAAGAAATCTACTGGCCTGGCGGCAATCAGTATTCGCTGCTGACCTGGAATCCTTACCAGGGTTATTTCTGCAAAGTGACCGACAGCAAATCCATTCTGATCGCCGGAGGGGAAAGGGCTGAACCTGCCGTATCCCTGGTGCCAGGATGGAACCTGTTGCCAGTGTTATCTCCGTTGGATGTTTCGACCCTGGAAACACCCATTTTGTCCGCACTGGGTGATGAGCTGGTCGTTGTCAGAGAAATTGCAGGCCCGAAGATCTACTGGCCTTCGATGAATATTTTCACCCTGACCGCATTGGAATCGGGCAGGGCTTACCTGATCAGGGTAATTGCACCCTGCACAGTTCAATTCCCGGCTAATCCCTGATTCAACATATGAGGTATGCTCCAAATCAGAGAAGTCTCTCATTTAACATGGAATGTCTGGAAAACGCATTACTTTTGTATAGATTTTATGATCTCTTATGTCACATCCTGGTTTTTCCTGTCGATGAAAAATTTGATCTCCGGTATACTGATACATGCCCTGTTGCTAATGGGCATAATCATGCCAGCTGCCGCCCAGCAGGATAAAGAAACGCCCATCTGGCAAAAGATGCATTACCTGAGCGAGGAGGAAATGCAGATCCGTTCATGGGACAATCGTAGTTTCACTCCCACCGATCCGGCCGAGGGGCCGGTCTTTAACGTGGCTGAGTTTGCCCGGATGCAGGGAGTGCTGATCCGGTACCCGCTGGGCATACCCTATTCCCTGGTCGCCGAGATGTCGGAAGATATCCTTGTGACAACGATCGTAACGGGACCAGATCAGGAAAACACCGTCAGGAGTCTTTACCAGAGTCAGGGAGTGAATTTGGAGAACTGCGATTTCCTTCACGCACCCAGCGATTCCTACTGGACCAGGGACTATGGCCCATGGTTCATCATTGACGGGAACTATGAATTCGGCATCGTTGATTTTCCCTACAACCGCCCCCGGCCCAATGACGATAATATTCCTGTCGTACTGGCAGGTGCGCTGGGCATCAATCTTTTTGGAATGGATGTAGTGCATACGGGAGGTAATTACATGACCGACTTTTACGGTAAATCAGCCTCCACAACACTGGTATATTCGGAAAATGCAGATCTCAGCCTTCAAAATCCTCCGCTGACACCGGATGAAGTGGACGCAATGATGTCAGCCTATCTCGGGCTCAGTACCTATCATGTTCTGGACGATCCCCTGAACGAATACATTGAACATATTGACTGCTGGGGAAAATTCCTGGATGTGGACAAAGTGCTGATCGGCCAGGTACCGCCAAGCGATCCCCGTTACAGCGAATTTGAGGGGGTGGCGAATTATTTCGAAGAACAGACCAGTGGCTGGGGTAAACCCTATGAAGTGTACCGGGTTTTCACTCCAGGCACTTCGCCTGGCACCCCGTATACCAACTCACTGATACTCAACGATAAAGTATTTGTCCCACAGACTGGCAGCTCCTGGGACGATGAAGCCATTGACGTCTACCAGGAAGCCATGCCCGGCTATGAGATCATTGGAACCTTCGCAGGTGAGGCGCCCGGATGGCAGAATACCGATGCCATCCACTGCCGTGCAAAGGGTATCGCCGACCTGGGAATGCTCTGGATAAGACACATGCCGTTGTGGGGCAGCAAACCCCAGCAGGATAACTATGAAATTCAGGCCACGATCATTCCCCTTAGCGGGGCAGCCATCTCTCCCAATGCAGCAAAAGTTTATTACAAGGTCAACAACAGTAGTTTCATCCCCGTGGTCATGACTACCCAAAACGATACATTGTACACTGCTTCCATTCCGGGAGCTGACCAGACGGATGTCATTTCCTACTATCTGACGGTCAGCGACCAGTCGGGCCGAACGGCAAGCCACCCGTATATGGGTGCTGCTGATCCGCATCAATTCACCATCCAGGTGAACTATGCAGCCGACATCGCCATAGATGTCCAGCAGATCGAAGCTTCCTGCCTGACAGGTGATTCCATCAGTAACAGCTTTGTCATCTCCAACACAGGGAATATGCAGCTGAACTACAGCATCGAAGCAAATACCCTTGAATATGAATACCATTCCTTCACCCTACCCGACAGTCCATCCCCAACTGCCTATACATCAAATACTTACGAAGAATTAGGCTGGACCGAAGTCTATGTAGGGGACGACGAGATCATCAGTCGCTGGACCATGGTGTACACCTGGTATACTTTATACCCTGGATTGATGAATCATGGCTCATACTGGGTGCAATCACCCTCAGGCACGATCGCAAAAATATCAGGCAATATTCTACCGGGCACCTATACAAAAAATCTCGATGCCTTCAATGGAGAATCCATGATGGGCACCTGGAAGATCTGGATCGAAGATTCTAACCAGGAAGGCGGGCATCAGGCCACCGGCATTACCATGACACTGAGAAATACGGTTGATCCGGGATCCTGGCTGAGTGCGGTACCCGATACAGGAATGGTCCTTTCAGGAGGCCAGTCGCAGATCCAGGTGCACTGCAATGCAAGCGGACTGATGCCGGGTGAATACAACGGTCAGCTGTTGATTTCTTCCAATGATCCAGACGAATCCCTGCTAACCTTACCGGTATCCTTTACAGTTGAATCCCTTCCCTATCTAACCGTATCAGTGGATTCCCTGATCTACCTGAACTATGACCAGATGTGGATCGGGCAGGATTTCACGGTCACGAATCCAACCCAGCAGGACATCCAGATCGACACGATCACCAATGAAAACGTCGGATGGTTCTACTGGTACATTGAACCCTGGGATATTACCCTGCCCTATCTTCTTGGCGGAGGAGATTCGCTGGAATTCACGGTCAAGATAGCCATTCCTGTGCAATCCCCACAGGCCTGGATGGTATATGATACGCTTTATGTCGAATCTGAATACGATCTTCACAAGGTACTCATCGGGGTGGATTATAACCTGATCTCAGGTACTGGAGATTTAGCTGAAAATAACATCTCCATTGACATTTATCCAAATCCTTTCAACGATCAGGTACAGATAGAGCTCGAATTGATGAAGGATGCCTACCTGAAAGCGGATATTCTCAATTTTACAGGACAAACCCTACAGGTCCTGGCGGAAGGTGAGCTGGGAACCGGCAGACATACATTCACCCTGCATTTGACCAGTGAAAGATTCCCTGCCGGAATTTACCTGCTTCGGATATCCTCCGGGGATAACGTGATCGTCCGGAAACTGATCCTTTCTTTATAAAAAGTTGTCCGTCCGGGGGCAACTTTTATATCGTTAGTCAGTCTATGAAAAAACGACGGGTTGGATGGTCCCTGACAAGAAACTGATTGAGGGATGCCTACAGGGAAAGCGTAAGGCCAGTGCCCTGTTGTACCATCGCTATGCATCGAAAATGCTTGGCGTGTGTATGCGTTATAGCCGTAATCTTACCGAAGCAGAGGATGTACTGCAGGATGGATTTGTTAAGGTTTTTACCAACATCGGCGCTTTCAGGCATGAGGGATCATTGGAGGGCTGGATACGCAAAATAATGGTCAATACTGCAGTGGATCACTACAACCGACAATCCAGGGAAGCTTACACAGCGCCCTTTGAAGAGATCAATGAGCTGGATATTTCCGACCGGGCTGACAGGGATGAAGAAGGGCTGCCTGGAGAAGATCTCTCAGAGGATGACCTGATGAAGATGATACAGGGTTTACCGGATGGTTACAGGCTTGTTTTCAACCTGTATGCCCTTGAAGGGTACTCCCATCAGGAAATTGCCAGTACACTCAATATTTCCATCAATACTTCCAAGACCCAGTTATTCAAAGCCAGGAAATTGCTGCGAAATGTTCTGACCAGTCGCTCACTTGAGTATGCAAATCAACGGTAACATGAAAAACGTACGCGATCCCATCGATGATCTTTTCAAACAGAAGCTGGAAGGGTATCAGATCAAACCCTCCGCGAAGGTCTGGACAAATATCGTTAACAGGTTCATGCATCCCAAAACAGGGTACTTCCACCTTGTGAACCTTCAGAATATCATCGGGGCGGTCATCCTTGCGGGTGCAGGGATCACGGCTTACGTCATGCTGAATTCATCCGACAGTAATCAAACGCCAGAAGGCAAAGCCTTAACCGGAATCCTGACAGATCCATCAACCGCAAACCTCCAAACAGCTCCCCTGAATGCAAATCCAGTCGGCATGCCCGCTGACCAAACTACGGTAAATCCACGTGAAGCTACCGAACCTCACAATAGCCATCAAAAGAACAGCTCCATAATTGAAAATCCTGAAGCAAAAGGAGCAGAGACCGGACGGGCCATCTCGCAGGAAATGGCAGCAACCTTGCCCGATGATGATCAGACCAGCGATCCTCTGGCCGCGGAGGATGTCACGGAAAGGGTGATATTCGGATCCCTTAGCAGAATCCCATTCTTATCATCCCCTGTCGAACTCACCATATCCAAAGACCTGAGGCAACCTCCCGGAATGGACAGAAAAAACCAGAGGAACAACAAAGATATCCGGATGAGAAGGGATGACTACCGGAAGCCGGTACAGTTCTCTGCCGGTCTCCATTTCCTGCCGGAATGGACAGATTATGGCAATGAATCGGGAGCACTCCAATCGGGATATACGCAGGAGATCATGGCTTCAGCACAGATGGGGAATTTTGTGCTTCGTACGGGATTAGGATTGACCCGCGCCCAGGATTACGGGAATTATGACGTCAATTACAGTAAGTACGAAATGACCGGATATTATCTGGGAACCAACTTTGAAAGCTGGGGAAATCCCACGGATACAATGAGTTATGTTCTGGATGAACATGGAGTGTATGATACCGTGTTTTATAATGAATCCTACCGCACAGACAACACGTACACGTATCTCCAGATCCCTCTTCAGATCGGCTATCAATTTTTTAATACCCAAAGATTTTCCCTGATGGTTACCGGCGGACCCTGTCTATCCCTTTTATTGAATGAAAAAAAATCAGATCCGGCTGTCAGCGACTTCGCGGCAGAAAATGTTATGATGGTTGACCAGACACCCGAAAAGAGGTACAGCAACTGGCAGTTATTGCTGGGATTGAGTTCGCAGTATATGATCACCGGTAAATTCAGTTTATCACTGGAACCTACCTACCGTCAGTACTTTAAATCCACCTATGATGGGAATGGATCTGAATGGCCCCCCTATTCACTGGGGATTCGGGCGGGGCTCACCTATCACTTTTAAGAGAACTGACTGGAATTGAAAAAGTTGGAAAATTATCGTACTTTTGCAGACAACTGAAGGCGCTTTTTACTGTCTGATAGGTATCAAAGTTTATTTTTAGCTTCCCTGAACAACCAGAACTAAAATGATACACTTATGAAACGGAAATTTTTACCTGTCATATTGCTGGTCCTGTCGGGCCTACTCTCCTCGGCCCAGCCAAACTATGTCTTTATCAGCGGACATGTAACGGATATTGACCTGAACATACCCATCAGCGATCATACCGTTTATGCTGCCTGTAATGACAGTCTGGGTTTTTTCACATTTCAAACGGATGAAGAAGGATATTACGGTGATACGCTCTTCCTGAACACCCTGCAGGTCACATCCATCATGATCTACACCTTTGACTGTAACTACATGATGCTTGATACGCTGGTAACCGACCTGAGTGCACCCATTGTGGCTGATTTTGCCATTTGCAGTGACTCCATCCCGCAGGACTGCTGGGCTTCTTTCTTCTATTATCCCGACAGCCTGGATTATTTCACCTGGCATTTTGTGGACATGAGTTATTTACCTGATGGATCGCTTCCGGATACGTGGTTCTGGGAATTTGGTGACGGTACAGGCTCAGGTGAGCAAAATCCGACACATACTTATTCCGGAGAAGGGATCTATATGGTCTGTCTGACGATCACCGACGCGGAAACCAACTGCGAGAATACAACGTGCATGGAACTGATGATCATGGGCGCGCCGTCCGAATGTGAAAATTATTTCAACTACTCGACTGATGATGGATTAACCTTTGCTTTCAATGGTTCGGTAAATTCCACGAATCCTGTTTCCTACTATTGGGATTTTGGAGATGGTACCTACGGGGAGGGCCAATCCATATCACACACTTTTATTACGGATCCCAACTGGATAAACTATTATGATGTATGCCTGGCTACATTCACCACGAATTCTGCCGGGGATTCATGCTTTGATATATCCTGTCAGGAGGTTTGGGTCGGAGGTATGCCTCCCATAGGCTGCGAAAACTATTTCTGGTATGAGCAGCAGGCCGATACGAAGACCTACACCTTTTACGGGGAAGCCTTCTTCGACGGAATGCTCGTCACAGCCGACAGTTATCTCTGGGATTTTGGCGACGGAACCACCGGGGAAGGCCAGTCGGTGACCCATTCTTTCAGCGAAGCCGACTCTGTCAGCTATATTGTTTGCCTCACCACCACATGGGTCATGGATTCAATCCTGAATGATAGCTGCTATGCCGTTTCCTGTCAGACCGTCGGAACAGGAGGCGGATGTGAGGATCAATTTACGCTGGCAGGCCAGGTCATCATGGGCAACACGTTTGCAGATATTGGCCAGGTATCGCTGTTCCTGGCTAATCCATCAGGAGAAATGACACTCCTGGGTGTTCAATCCATCGACAGCCTTGGTCAGTACTATTTCACGCAGGTCTGCGAAGGCAATTACTACCTCCTGGCCGAACTGATGGAAGGTTCCTCCGGCTATGGAAACTACTTGCCCACCTATTACATCGATGCCGTGACATGGACAGATGCGGACATGATCACCCTGGGCGAGCCAGCCAATCCCTATGACATTTATCTGGTACCTGCCGGTGATTACAGCCCGGGTGCGGGAGAGATCAACGGTATGGTCAATGTAAATAATGGTCTTTTCAAAGACGGTATGCCGGCCGCCGGTGTTGAGATCATTCTGATGGACTTCAGTGAAGAGGCTATCGAATATGAATACTCCTCCGACCTGGGAAGCTTCGATTTCCCGTCGCTGGGATGGGGCACCTATAAAGTACACGCCGAGGTGCCTGGAAAAGTGACCGATCCCGCCTGGATCACACTCGACGAACAACATCCCCAGGCGACCGTGGAATTCATGATCACACAGACTGAAGTGTACAATACGCTTTCTGTGGATGATCCTGATCAGGTCACCCTTTCCGTTGGCCAGGTGTACCCCAACCCGGTCACCGACGTGGCCACCCTCCCGGTTACACTCACACATCAAGCTCCCTTATCCCTCAGCATCTTCAACCAGCTTGGGCAGAAGGTGTGGAGTTCCTGCGATAACTATGCTGCTGGAAATCATCTTATACAATTGAATATCAGTAATTTAAATAAGGGAATCTATATCCTGGACATCAGTAACGACGAAATGGGCAGGATCGTTAAGAAAATCATTAAATAACCGGATGAGGAACCGTATCGTTTTATTACTGGTCGTTGGTTCATTGTTCCTGCTGACGGGATGTCCCTGGTATGAATCGTATGAGGACTGCTCGTTTCCCGGCCAGGTTCAGAATTTCGCTTCCATCAACTCCCCGTTTGATGATTACAATGCCGCTGCGCCTTTCATTGAGTACCAGCTGATGCTGAAGTTTTCCAGTAACAGGAACTCGAACGGACAGGGATGGGAATTACGATATTTTTCAGGCAAATATCCCTGAGGGTTATGATGAGATCAGCTTTTTATCAGCCGACACGGTCTGGCCCGTTGAAAAGAGCAGCATTCTCAGCTCGGGGGCAGATGATAAATGCCCTTTCATCAACGGAAAGGTGATGGTGTTTGCCTCCAACCGGGACGGGGGATTCGGAGGGTATGATCTCTATTATTCACGACGGGAAAACGATACCTGGACGGCTCCTGTGAATTTCGGTGAAAAGATCAACACGGCCTTTGATGAATATCGCCCGATCGTTCTGATGGTCAGCGGCTTTACCAATGAGCTCATGTTCTTCTCCTCAAACCGGCCCGGAGGCAATGGCGGATTCGATTTGTATTACACCGGCATCCCTGCCTGGACGATGGAAGAGTTCAAGCCTGAATAGTCAGTGTTGTTACCTATTCATTATCAGCAGCAAACCACTCGGCATAGGAGGTCATGGTTTCCCTTAAGCGCAGGCTGTGCAGCCTCACATTCCCGGGCAGTCTCTTTTTTATGCGTTCCGCAAATTCGGCTACCAGGTTTTCGGTGGTAGGCTGGTAATCCGTCAGGATCAGCCTTTCAAAGAGCACGTTGCCTGACTTATCCTTCAGGATCCGGGCAGTATCCTTTCGCATGACCAGGGAATGATCAAACTGATCCGTTACGGCCTCTCTCACCAGGGATTTAATATCTTTGAAATCCATGATCATCCCGTATTTAGGGGATGATGGATCATGATTGGGTGATCCCATGATCGTTACGAAAAGCTCGTAGGTATGCCCGTGAATGTGCTTGCAGGGGCCATCATGTCCGGGCAGGGCGTGGGCCATTTCAAAGGTGAAGGCTTTGGTAAGGCGGATTATGGTCATGATATGGTGATTGATGGTGATTTGCTCGGCCCTTCGGGCCTCGCTTTATTCGTGGTGATTCATGGTCATTCGTTGTACAACAAATAACTATAAATTAACAATGAATAACTATAAATGACTACGAATGACTATATTTTTTCCAACTCAACCGTAAAATGTCTGAGCAACGATGCCTCCCGGGTGATCTTATATCCTGTGGTGATCGAATCCCTTCTGTCATAGATGTTTTTCAGAGCGGCCGCGACCACGTCCATGTGATTGTTGGTATAGACCCTTCGCGGAATGGTAAGCCGCATCAGTTCCAGGGAGGGATACCGGTTCTCGCGCGTCACCGGATCGCGGTCGGCCATCAGTGCCCCGATTTCCACTCCCCTCACGCCGGCTTCAAGGTAAAGCTCCACGACCAGAGTCTGAGCGATGAACTGCTCCGGGGGAACGAGGGGGAGAAACCGTTTGGCATCTACAAATACCGCGTGACCGCCTGCAGGTTGCTGGACAGGGATACCGAAAGCATACAGCCTGTCCCATAAATATTCCACCTGCCGTATCCTGCTTTCCAGGTAATCAAATTCAGTCCCTTCATACAGGCCCTGCGCCAGGGCATTCATATCCCGTCCCGACATTCCGCCGTAGGTGATAAATCCCTCGAACATGATATTATACAAACTCGCTTTGCGAAATAGTTCGGGATCCTTAAAACCGATGAATCCGCCCATATTGACAATCGCATCTTTTTTACTGCTCATGGTGGTCATGTCGGCATACTGATACATCTCCCGCACGATCTCCCGGATGGTCTTGTTCTCATAGCCTTTCTCCCGCATTTTGATGAAATAGGCATTTTCAGCAAAACGGGCAGAGTCGAACACAACCGGGATACCATACTTTTTTGCAAGCGAAGACACATCCCGGATGTTTTCCATGGATACCGGCTGTCCCCCTGAAGTATTGCAGGTAACTGTCAGAACGATCATCGGGATCCTTTCCCGCGGATAACTTTTCAGCACATGCTCAAGCTTTTTGAGATCGACATTTCCCTTGAACGGATGGACAAGGGTGGTGTCGAAGGCTTCATCAATGGTACAATCCACTGCCTCAGCCTTCCGGAACTCAATATGGCCCTTGGTCGTATCAAAATGGGCATTCCCCGGTACCCGGTCACCCTTTTTGACCAGAACGGAAAAAAGAACATTTTCAGCGGCCCTTCCCTGATGGGTGGGTAGAAAATACTCAAATCCCATGATATCCCTGATCGCTTCCTTCATTTTATAATAGGAGGAGGAGCCTGCATAGCTTTCATCCCCCAGCATCATCTCCGACCACTGCCGGTCGCTCATGGCACCCGTACCCGAGTCGGTCAGTAGGTCAATAAAAACCTTATCACTCTTCAGATTAAAAACATTGAACCGGGCATCCTGTATCCACTTTTCTCTTTCCGAACAGGAACTCCGCCGGATGGACTCCACCATTTTTATCTTGTATGATTCTGCAAAAGGTAACTCCATAAATAAAGAATTGCTTAAATGAATTTAGACATGAATTGAACTGAAATGAGAGAAAGATATTTTCACTCTGGTTGAAGAATGAGATAAAAAGGATAAACGTCCCTTTTTTTGACGTTAAGGTAGTTTTTCGTGGCTAAAACGGATATCAGATGTTCCCGCGCCATAATAATGTATTATGGCTCAAAGGTATAAAAAATTATTTTATTGTTGAACTTTTGCGGGTTTGAATTTAAAAAAAGCTGCCGACAGGATTCCCAGTGCAATAAAAGCCAGTCCAAGGATCAGGAACAGAGGAGTGCCGCCCGACACCGGTTTCAGGTCATACGTAAAGATAGCGTTACCGAATTCGTCAGTCTCTTCCTTGATATTGGATGCTTTCCTGGGGAAATGGATCGTATTGTTCTGTTGAATGAGCAATCCACCCTCGTTGAACGTCGTTGTGACCAGGAAGGAGTTATCATTAAGTTTGGAAAAATCCGGATCTTTCATTCCCATCTCAGCAAGCCATTCATTGTTGCCCTTGTACCGGGAGACACCTTTGGCTTTAAATGTCACATGGAATGATCTTTCCATTTCATCTGCATTGTAATCAAAGTCGTACAGGTATAACTGGCTCAGCGTTCTTGAAAGATCACGTTTGAACAGCGAGATGTTTTTTCCCCCATAGGTAGCTTCCCAGTATTGCCATTGGGATGCAGTCATTTTGGCACTTACATCAATCGTAGCATTGCCAAGGGAATCGATCCTGTAAAGGAAGTTTTGTTTGAGTTGCTCATCGCCCTGGGCCACTATTGATGTAACACTCAGGCAGCAGAATAGGATTATTAAAAAATTTTTCATGGCCATATGTTTATCGGATGGTTGAAACGATTTGATTAATGGTACCCTGAACCTGGGAGTAATAATTACTGGGAGCGCCAACGGTGATCCCGACAGCACCTCCGCTGGAGGATTTAAAATATCCCACCCAGCTGAACACACCGCTGTAGGAGGATGATTGTCCTGAATACCGGGTATATCCGCCGGATGATCCAAGGTTCTGATACTGGATATTCACTCCGGAGCTCATGTAGGCCTGAACAAGGTAGTACATGGCCTCGTCAGGGCTGGATGCCCCCTGTACACGATAGACACTTATGCTTGCACTGCCGTCATAGGCTTCAATCTGGGAGACCAATGCAGGAAAGCCGGGTGCAGGATTGTCATACCGCTGCCAGTTGCCCGGATAGCTGAATTTTACAGGACCCGTGTACGACATAAAGTTACCACCGCCGCCACCACCCGTATTCTCGTTGCCTCCCTGATTCCGGCCTCCGCCGGTGTCAGTGCTGCGCTGGGCACCCCCAACGTTTGGATTGAACTGTTTGGCACCCTTTCCTTCCCAGGAAGAAGCAATCTGATCGATTTTCTGACGCAGGAAGGAATCGTCCCTGAGTTCCATGGGATTCACACCTCCTGCAAACAGCTCATTCACGTCCACGTACATATAGCGCGGATCGCCCTCCTGGACTTTCTGCATGAACTCCTTGAGCTCCGTCATGCCCGTCTCGAAGGCTTTTTCTGCCGAAGCAATATTACCCAGCCCTTCTCCTCCGATCCCGGTGGCTTCAATGGCATAATAATTATTATTGACCTTGATTCCCGGATAGGCATGCCCGGGGATGAAAAAAATCAATGGACTCAGTCCGGCACAGGAAAGCACACTGGCGTAAAGGGTGGATAATTCGATACATAGCCCGGTTTTACCGGTCACCACTTCCCTGGGAAGCCTGATATGCTGTATGATCGAGTTGACATCGCCCAGATCATGAGGTACCCCACTGGTCCCGCTGTACACCATTCCTGCCCTGAGGGTGGCTTCATAGACACCCAGTAGGAACCTGACCGCTTCTTCATCTTTATTCATAACAGCCGCAGCTTCTCCTTTCAGGATTTTTTGCTGGATATTCTGTGTGTAATATTTGATGATTGGGTCCTCAGGAGTGATGAAACAGGACACCAGTGCAAGATTTTCGAACATATCAGGATAGCTTACGATCTCCTGTGAAGGCATGGAGCTGTAAACAAGATCATTGCGCCCGCGCATCTCAAAGGCAAATGACTTTTCGAACTCATCGCTTCCTTTTTTTGTTTCGTACTGGATGCGTATGTTCCCTTTTTCTTTTGATGTACTTGTTTTATCCACAATGGAAGGATTGAAATGAGGGTACACGGTAAGCACCGCACTCTGACCCGGAACAAGGTATTTGATTCGATCCATATCGGTCCATTCCACATAACCCGGTATCTGGTAGGATACCCTGAGATTTCGCAGCTCCCCACCACCTTCATTGGTCAGCAGGAGTTTGCACAAATAAAATCTGCCGTCCATGGCCTCTTCGTTGGAATAAACCTTGTAAGCCGCCGGCATGATGAAACTCGTAGGCTGGATATCCACATCAAGGTCACCGCTGCCCCCCGCCGGCATTAAAAAATGCAGCAGAAGGAGAATAATCCCGATGATGAAAAATACCAGCGATAGCCAATATTTTTTCATAATCAAAAAATTAAAAAATTTTTATGAGGTGAGTCGATACGGCAAATATATATAAGTTGTGACCGTTTTACAAGTGATGGATATTAATTTTTGCCTGTCACTTTCGATGTTCATTGCATTTGATGGCACAAACGAGGGATTGTGACGGTATATAGTTGATTTTAACATTATTTGCAGTATCTTAGTGGCTTCTTCAGCAAATTTTAATCTAATGATGAAAAGATGAAAATTAAAGCATTCTTCCTGTTGCTGCTCACCACCTGTATAGGATATTTTTATACAGGCTGCGATGGTCTGGGCCGCTGCATCGACGGTAATGAAACTGTTGAAACCGAAACCCGGAATGTGGGATCCTTTTCGCGAATTTCCTCTGAAAGCTACTTTGATGTTTTTATCATCCGGGATTCAGTCGAACAAATCACCGTGGAAGCCGAATCCAACCTGTTGCCCTATATCCAGACCGTCGTTGACGGATCCACCCTTATCATTCGTGAGCAGAGACATCATTGCCTGGATAATAACCTTCCCATCAAGGTCACAGTCAGGGTGAAAGTTCTTGAGAAGGTTCATCTGGCCGGATCAGGTTATATTCAGGGGAATTCTGAGTTCATTGCCAGTACGTTTTCCGTTGACCTGTCGGGCTCGGGAAATATTGATCTGGAGGTCCGTGCTGAAAGGGTCGAGGTGGACCTAAGCGGTTCAGGTGACATTGATTTAGGGGCAGTGACCCCTCAAATCGATGCCACAATATCGGGCTCCGGAGATATCAATCTGTGGGGCGAATCAGGAGACTCCGCGCTTGAAATATCGGGCTCAGGAAGTATCAAAGCCTATGGACTGATCCAGGATAACTGCTGGGTTAAGATATCGGGTTCCGGTAATATCTTTGTATTTGTCAATGATTACCTGGATGTCACGATTTCCGGAAGCGGTTCTGTGTATTACAAGGGGAATCCGCAGATCGAGGTATCCATCTCGGGATCAGGAGAGGTTATACATGGGTAGCCAATTACAGCCTATAAAACAACAATCTGAAATGGAATAACAAAATGGTATGGTCATGAAAAAATATGCATTGATTCTTCTGATACTACTACCGGGCTCTGTCCTGTTCGCCCAGACTGAACAGGAATCCGCAGGAGATGAAAAAATTCAGACCCTGTTTGGTGAGGATGCAGACAACGGAGGCTACGGAGCAGTGATGTTCAACTATTCAAACATCAACGACGACGACGCTTTTCTGTTCGGAATGCGCGGCGGCTGGCTCATCGATCATGTCCTGACCGTTGGACTGGGAGGATATGGCTTCATCAGCAACGTGGAATGGGATAATATGAACGATCAGCCTGATCATTTCCTTTCAGGCGGATATGGGGGCCTGTTGATCGAGCCGGTTCTCTTTCCCCGCAAACCGGTTCATCTTGCATTTCCCATCCTGATCGGAGGCGGTGGAATGGCCATGGTGCAAAATCATTCCCCTCATGGAGACTGGGATGAATGGAACGTGGATTATGCAGGAGCCTTCTTCGTGTTCGAACCCGGCTTGGAACTTGAGCTGAACCTGGCCAGGGCTATGCGGGTGGCTTTTGCTGTAACCTATCGACTGACCCAGGATCTCAACCTTGGCGATATTGACGACAACGCACTCAGGGGCTTTAATTTTGGCCTGGCACTGAAATTCGGTGAGTTCTAGGATGAATGTACTTTTTGCCTATCTTCGCAGCGTCATAACCTTCCTGCCCATGCGTACCATATTCACCCTGCTGCTGGTCAGCAGCCTGCTCACCGTGACCGCCCAGTTTAATGTACACTTTGAAGATAAAACGCTTCGGATCGATTACCAGCACACGGGTACCAGCCATGAAGACTTCTATTCCCTTGATGAAGTGAAGATCTCCCCACGCTGGTCCGGATCAAAAGTGAACCTCATCGATCCTTTTGAATATGGTTCATCCCTGATCAAAGCCTACGACATCACTTCCGGAAAGCTGATCTATTCTCACGGATACAGCACCCTTTTTATGGAATGGCAAACCACAACTGAAGCAAAAAAAATCCAGAAAAGCTTTTCAGAGACGGTGCTCCTTCCTTTACCCAAAAATACAACGCGTATTGAATTCCATACACGTAACCGTGCAGGCATCTTCGAGAAGAAATTCGAATATATCTACGACCCTGGTGATTACTTCGTCAATCCTGAGCAAAGGCTGGCCTTTCCCGTCTATGATGTACAGGTTTCCGGAAATCCTTCCGAAAAAGTGGATATTGTGATCCTACCCGATGGATACACTGCCAATGAATTAAAGAAATTTAAAAAGGACTGCCGGCGGTTCGCCGAAATCCTCTTCAGTTTCGAACCCTTCAAGTCCAACAGGTCAAAATTCAATATCCGGGGTGTGCTGGCCCCTTCATCCCAATCAGGAAACGATATACCAGCGGATGGTATCTGGAAAAACTCCATCCTGGAGACCAGCTTTCATACCTTTGACAGTGAGCGCTACTGCATGACCCGTGCCAACAGGACCATGCACGATCTGGCTGAAAATACTTACTATGATCAGATCTATATCCTGGTGAATCAGGAAAAATACGGAGGAGGAGGTATCTATAACCAGTATTGTGTGAGTGTAAGCGGAAACCTGAGCTCGGCCAAGATCATCGTCCATGAATTTGGTCATGGCTTTGCCGGCCTGGGCGATGAATATGAAGGAGATGTTTCCTACAACGAATTTTATCCCCTGGAAGTGGAACCCTGGGAACCCAATCTGACAACACTGGTGGATTTTGAAAGGAAATGGGGGGCACTGCTTCAACCCGGAGTACCGGTCCCAACCCCGGAAACCAAAGAATATGAGCATATGACAGGTGTGTTCGAGGGCGGAGGCTATGCAAACAGGGGAATCTATCGCCCTGCCCAGGATTGTCTTATGAATACTTTCAATGTAAATGATTTCTGTGGCGTCTGCCGTGAAGCTATTCAGCAAATGATTGATTTCTATTCGAAATAATCAAGTCCGGAAATCCTTACTTTTGTGGCACAAAAATATAGAAAAGCAGTCGGGATATGATCAGCAAATTAAATGAACTGGTGGAGCTGGCAAAGAAGCGACCGAGAAGAAAAATTGCCATTGCAGCAGCTGATGATTATGAGGTTCTGGAAGCAATCCGGAATGCAATGAAAGAAGGATTTGTCGAACCGGTACTGATCGGGCATAAACCCAAGATCGCCACCATTGCTGAAGAGATGGAATTTGATATGAATGCGTGTGAAATCATCCATGTCCCCGACTCCGTTCAGGCTGCCGTGGAAGCAACACGGCTGGTGCGCGAGGGCTATGCAGACATATTAATGAAGGGATTGGTCAGCACGCAATACCTGCTCAGGGCTGTGCTGGACAAGGAGAACGGGCTGAGATCGGGAGATCTGCTTAGCCATGTTGCATTTTTTGAATCTCCTTATTACTATAAGCTGCTGGGTCTGACCGATGCTGCGATGAATGTCAATCCGACGTTTGAGGATAAAGTAGCCCTGATCAACAATGCAGTGGATGCCTTCCACCGGCTGGGGATGGAAGTACCCAAAGTGGCCGTCATCGGATCCGTCGAAACGATCAATCCCAAGATGGAAGCTACCATGCATGCCGCGACCCTTTCGATGATGAACAAGCGGAATCAGATCCGGGGATGCATCGTGGATGGTCCGCTGGCCCTTGATAATGCTGTGTCAAAGAAATCTGCCGAGCTGAAGCATATCGACAGTGATGTTGCCGGCGATGTTGATCTGATCGTCGCCCCTGAGATCAATGGAGCCAACTTCCTGTACAAGGCATTGAACTTCATTGGAGGAGCTTCGGCTGCTGCTGTCATCATGGGAGCACGCGTACCGATTGTACTGACCTCCCGTGCCGATTCAGAAAAAAGTAAATTTCTTTCCATTGCGCTGGCAGCTGCAATGGATTAACATCACGACCCCTTCAGGATCCCATTACCCTGTGAGGGTCACCTTAAATGATCAGGATGAATCCGATCAGGATTTTAGCTATCAATCCAGGATCCACCTCTACGAAGATCGCTGTCTTCGAAGAGAACCAGCCCATATTTGCCAAAAGCCTGCGCCACTCTCGCGAGGAGATTGCCCCCTTCACCAGGGTGGCCGACCAGTATGCTTTCAGAAAACAAATTATCATCGAACAACTGAAAGAAGCGGATATTGACCTGAATTCAATCCATGCTGTTGTCGGACGCGGAGGACTTCTCAAACCCATACCATCGGGTGTGTATGAGGTCAACGAACGAATGAAACAGGATCTGATGCAGGCCACCTACGGAGAACATGCAAGTAATCTGGGCGGACTGATCGCTGATGATATCGCACAGTCATTGCCCAACGCAAAAGCTTTCATTACTAATCCCGTGGTTGTCGATGAACTCAGCGATGTGGCCCGGATTGCCGGCCATCCCCTGTTCGAGCGCAAAAGCATTTTCCACGCGCTGAACCAGAAAGCGGTAGCCGAGAGCCATTGCCGCTCGGTCATGAAACGTTACGAAGACCTGAACCTTATCGTCATTCACCTGGGTGGCGGCATTTCAGTGGGCGCCCATTGCAGGGGAAAAGTGATCGACGTCAACCAGGCACTCGATGGTGAAGGACCTTTTACTCCCGAACGCAGTGGCACCCTCCCCTGCGGTGACCTGGTCAACCTGAGCTTCAGCGGAAAATACACCCAGAAAGAGATCAAAAAAATGATCACCGGAGAAGGGGGAATGGTTGCATACCTCGGCACCAACAGTGCTTATGAAGTTGAACAACGTGCCACCAGTGGCGACACGAAAGCCAGCCTGATCCTGGAGGCAATGGCCTACCAGGTGGCGAAGTCTGTCGGCGCCATGGTCACCGTCCTGAAAAGCGAAGTGGATGGCATTTTGATCACCGGAGGGATTGCTCACAGTAAATTATTTGTGAATCAGATCATTGAAAGAATCTATAAACTCGGCCCCGTACATGTCTACCCCGGAGAGGATGAGATGCGTGCACTGGCGGAGAACGGGCTGCGTGTGATCAGAAAAGAGATACTGGTCAAAGAATACACCTGATAGTCCCCTGCCCTCCGGTGAACTTTTTCCGCTCATCCGTGTTATTTATCAAAGTTCACTTAACCCTAACCCCTGAACAAAACCAGCCTCTTAACCCTAACCCCCTCACATTTAACATGAAACTGTACACTATCCCAACCGGTACCCTGAAACTCGACGGTGGTTCCATGTTCGGTGTGGTGCCTAAAGTGCTCTGGTCGAAGGTGTATCCTGCGGATGAAAACAACCTGTGTACCTGGGCCATGCGATGCCTTTTAGTGGATGCCGGAGACCGGAAAATATTGATCGACAACGGAGCTGGTCATGATCACGATGAGAAATTCAACACCCTCTATGGACTTACCGGAGAGGATACATTGTCTGAATCGCTCGCAGCGTATGGGATGACCACCGGTGACATTACCGACGTCCTGCTGACACACCTTCACTTTGATCACTGCGGGGGAAGTGTCCGGTACAACGAAGATCGGTCAAACCTGATCCCCGCCTTCCACAGCGCGACATACTGGGTCAGCAGGGCTCAGTGGGAAAATGCTCATCATCCCAATCAGCGGGAGAAAGCATCGTTTCTGAAGAACATTTTCACATCTCTTTCGGAATATGGCAACATTCAGTTCATTAATGATGAAGGTGAACTGTTTCCGGATATTACTGTCAGGTTCTTTAACGGTCATACCCACGGACAGATCATTCCCTTCATCCGGTACAGGAACACGACCGTAGTCTTTACCGCGGATCTGATCCCTTCCACAGCACATATTCCATTATCGTGGATGTTATCCTTCGACATGCAGCCGATGGTCACACTTCAGGAAAAGGAGGACTTTCTGAACGAAGCTGCTGATAATCAATACATTTTGTTCCTGGAACATGATATTTTTCATGAATGTTGTACGGTGCAGCGAACAGAAAAGGGAGTACGGCTGAAGGAGGCTTTTTATTTTCATGAAACATGAAATATGAAGCATGTAATATTACATATTTAATGCTTCATGTTACATACTTCATAATTACTAGCTTATTTAACTTTCTGGCTATTTCTTTTGCTTGTAATTAATGATTTGCTGAGAACATTCAGTAAAAGCTCCGATCTTTCGATTACTGGTTTTATTTTCTCTATCTCTACCTTTCCGCTCTTCCAAATAAGTCGAAGCCAGTAATTCGTTTCGCGAAGCTCTTTATAGGAAATATGCAACTTATGTACGAAATCAGCTCTGCTTTCCGCTCCACATGCTTCTTCATAATTTGCTCCGGCAGATGTGCCACTTCTGAGTAACTGATTGATAATTACATAATTCACCTTTTGAATGTTTAATAAATCAGTGAACACGATAATATCTGCTCCAAATTGAAGAAACTCTTCTGAGATATTAATTTTTAATGTTTCCATATAACTGTTAATCCTAAAAATGATAAATTGTTACCCTCGTTCTGCCACATTTTTCATTAAATATGAAGTATACAACATGAAATATTTAATATTACATGTTTCATGCTTCATGCTTCATAATTATTTATAACATACCTGTATCGTTCAGAAAAAATTTTTACCTTGCAACGGTAACAAGCAAAATCAGTAACCGTGTTCAAGTTAGAAACCAAACTCGACGTGAACTCTGCCGAGTTCAAAAAAAATAAGGAAGATTATCTTATTCTTCTGAACCGCTACAAAGAGATTCATTCACAGATCATTAAGGGAGGGCCGGAAAAAGCGGTTCAGAAACACAAAGAGCGCGGCAAGCTGCTGGCCCGGGAACGGATCGATAAACTGATTGATCCCAATACACCTTTCCTTGAACTTTCATCGCTGGCTGCTTACGACATCATGGACAATGAACACCCATCGGCCGGGATCGTGACCGGCATCGGTGTGATCCACGGCAGGGAGATCGTACTCATTGCGAATGACGCCACGGTCAAAGGCGGAACCTACATCAAGGAGACGATCAAAAAACATCTGCGTGCACAGGAGATCGCCATGGATAACAACCTCCCCTGTGTATACCTTGTTGACTCCGGAGGTATCTTTTTACCCGAGCAGGCAAATGTATTTGCTGACCGGGATCATTTTGGCCGTTTTTTCTACAACCAGGCGAAAATGTCGGCCATGCGCATTCCCCAGATCTCGATCGTCATGGGATCCTGTACGGCAGGAGGTGCCTACGTTCCGGCCATGAGCGATGAAGCGATCATCATCAAGAACCAGGGAACCATCTTTCTTGGTGGGCCGCCCCTGGTGAAGGCTGCCACCGGTGAGGTGGTCACACCTGAAGAGCTGGGAGGTGCTGACGTGCATACTTCCATTTCAGGCGTGGCGGATCATTATGCCGAGAATGATATCCACGCCATCCAGATGTGCCGGAATATCTTTCAGAACCTCAACAAGCCGGAGCGGCAGGAACTGGATATGCAGCCTGCAGAGGAGCCCGCCTATGATCCGGAAGAGATCTATGGCATTGCGCCCCTGGATTTCAGAAAACTGATCGATCCCCGTGAGATCATCATGCGGACAGTGGACGGCAGCCGCTTCCATGAATTCAAAGAACGGTACGGCCCGACGCTTGTCACCGGATTTGCCCATATTATGGGCTTTCCGGTCGGGATACTGGCAAACAACGGTGTTCTTTTTTCCGAATCGGCCCTGAAAGCCACTCACTTCATCGAATTATGCTGTTCCCGCAAGATCCCCCTGGTTTTCCTGCAGAACATCACCGGATTCATTGTCGGGAAGGACTTCGAACGGAAGGGAATTGCAAAGGATGGAGCAAAGATGGTTCATGCGGTTGCCAATGCCAACGTACCCAAATTCACGGTGATCTTTGGCGGCTCCTTCGGTGCGGGTAACTATGGCATGGCCGGAAGAGCCTACAGTCCCCGCTTGCTGTTCATGTGGCCCAACTCGAAAATATCTGTCATGGGCGGTATGCAGGCCTCCGGGGTTCTGATCCAGGTCAAGGAAGAAGCCTATAAGGCTAAAGGACAGCAGATGCCTCAGGAAGAGATCGATGCACTTCGCAAAAGTATTCTCGATAAATATGATCACGAGGGCTCTGCCTATTTCAGCACTGCGCGGCTGTGGGACGACGGAATCATTGACCCTGCAGACACCCGAAAGGTGCTGGCCATGGGAATCTCGGCCTCCCTCAATCGCAAATTCGACGACCAGCGGTTCGGCGTGTTCAGAATGTGACCACCTCCCTGCCCCCTCTCCACCATGGAGAGGGGGTTGGGGGTGAGGTATTTAAACAATACGATATGAAACCATTTACGTCCCTTGAATTCGAACTGGCCGACCGGATCGGCACCATCTGGCTCAACCGGCCGGATAAACACAATGCCATGACCGCCGAGATGATCGGCGAGATCATCGATTGCTTTCTCTCCGTCAACGAAATGCCGGAGGTACGGATCGTTGTTTTAAGAGGACGTGGCCCCTCATTCTGCGCCGGTGCCGACCTTAACTACATGAAAGGCATTGCAGCGTTCGGTTTCGAAGAAAACTACCAGGACAGCCTCCAACTGGCCAGATGTTTCAACACGATCTATACCTGTACCAAACCGACGATCGCTGCGGCTCATGGCGCTGCCATCGGCGGCGCCAACGGATTGCTGTCGGCCTGCGACTTTGTCTACTGCACTGACGACACCAAATTTGCATTTGCCGAGGTCAAACTGGGCATCGCCCCTGCCACCATCTCACCTTACGTGATCAAACGCATTGGTGAATACGGCGCGCGCGACCTGATGATCGCCGGCAGGCGGTTCCTGGGAAAAGAAGCAGAATATTTCCGTCTGGTGAATAAATCCGTCCCTGTGGAAGAACTCGATAATACCGTCAATGCCACCATCAAAAGCCTGCTGACCAGCGGGCCTGCAGCCATGACAGCCTGTAAGAAACTGATCCATGATATCTCCAACGAGCTGTGCATGGATACGGTTATGGATTACACCGCCCGGCTGATTGCCGAGTTGAGGGCTTCCAGGGAGGGACAGGAGGGCATGGCATCCTTCCTCGAAAAACGTCCGCCCAATTGGACGTTGTAGCCGGTTTATTCAATGATAACCCGAAAACTATGGCAAAACGACAAATCAAATTCAGCCTTCTTTACCGCGACATGTGGCAGTCATCGGGGAAGTACGTACCCCGCGTCGACCAGCTGAAAAAGATCGCTCCGGTGATCATCGACATGGGTTGCTTCGCCCGGATCGAAACCAACGGCGGTGCGTTCGAACAGGTCTGCCTGCTGTTTGGCGAAAACCCAAACCATACCGTACCTGAGTGGACAAAACCGTTCAACGGGGCAGGTATTCAAACACATATGCTCGAACGGGCACTGAATGGCATCCGTATGTTTCCGGTACCGGCAGATGTGCGAAAACTGATGTACAGGGTAAAAAAAGCGCAGGGCGTTGATATTGCCCGATCATTCTGCGGATTGAACGATCCCAGGAACCTGGAATTATCCATCAGGGGAGCTAAAGCCGCAGGCATGATCTCACAGGCCGCACTCAGTATAACGCACTCACCCGTCCATACCGTCGAATACTACATGAATGTTGTGGACCAGGCGGTGGAATTCGGTACCGATGA
>JAGONC010000012.1 GCA_017993235.1 Lentimicrobiaceae bacterium | reverse complement strand
CGTTAAAATCGTTAGTGTTACTGTTTTAGGGTTAATACTAAGTCATTTATTCTATCATCATTGCAACAGTTATGCGCATAGCACTAAGGGTGTGCTCCCTTCGCGCTCTGCGCTCACGGCGCATAATTATTCTTAAGGCAACGGATAGATAATCCGTTCATATGTAACCCTTGACCAAAGCCCAAAAGGGTACTGCTGTAAATAAGCATCTACCACCGCCATGCTCCAGTATGTTACCATATAGTTCCCCCCAAAAATTACGACAGTGGCTTAAGGTATATTTTACAATAATCCACGACCATTAACACATAATAATTTCATTACAAGCTAGAGCTCGTATGTCCGGGTATCAGGATCTCTTCTGTCCCACGAATTGAAATGTTTTTTGGCCGGAAAATGGTGATGCGCGTTCTTGTAATATTACAAAAAGTTTTACGAAGAATTTATAGTCTTCTGAATAAGTTTAAAAGTTGATTTTGGCAGAATAACTGGCAAGAACCTGGCATAAACAAAAAACACTTACATACGAACTGATGTAAGTGTTTGATTTACCTGCGCCCCGACCTGGACTCGAACCAGGGACCTACTGATTAACAGTCAGTCGCTCTAACCGGCTGAGCTATCGGGGCAGGCCTTTAAAAAGTGGCGCAAAGGTACTCTTTATTTTCGAATTAGCAATACCTTTGTGACGAAAAAGGATTCAGGTCGCAGGTCGTCAGCTAAATCCCAAATCCCATGATCCAAATACCAAAAAAATCCAAATTTAGCCTGTATACTGAAACCAATAATTGAAACCTACACCCATTTATGTCTAAAATCCTCGGAATCGGTAACGCCCTTGTGGATATCATCATCTCCCTGGAAGATGATCACCTGCTGAAAGAATTTCACCTACCCAAAGGCAGCATGCAACTGGTCGACAGGGCTTTTTCCGACCATATCCTCAATGAAACCGGCTCACTCCGGAAAACAATCGCCTCGGGTGGCTCCTGCGCCAATACGATCCACGGGCTGGCCAGCCTGGGCGTGGAAACCGGATTCATCGGGAAAATCTGCCATGATGAGTTCGGTACGTTTTTCCTGGATGAACTGCGATCAAAAAAAGTAAGGCCCTTCCTGTTCTTCAGCCCCACCGAAACCGGCCGCGCCATCTCCCTGGTAAGCCCCGATAAAGAACGCACCTTTGCCACCTTCCTGGGAGCTGCCATGGAACTGGTTCCCGAAAACCTGGTTCCGAACCTCTTTAACGGATATGATATCATACACTTTGAGGGCTACCTTGTCCAAAACCATGCCCTGCTTCTGAAAGCCATGGAGCTGGCACGACAAAACCAGCTGAAAATTTCCCTCGACCTTGCCAGTTATAATGTGGTGGAAGAAAACCATGATTTCCTCATTTCCATTGTGAACGATTACGTCGACATCCTCTTTGCCAACGAAGACGAAGCCAAGGCTTTTACGGGATTGCTTCCACAGGATGCCCTGGACAGAATGGCACAGGGATGCGACGTGGCCGTGATCAAAATGGGAAAACTTGGCTCCTGGATCCGGTGCTCAGATGCTGTTATCCCCATCCAGCCCCACCGGGTCGACATCAGGGATACCACCGGCGCAGGAGACCTCTACGCAGCAGGATTCCTTTATGGACTTGCCAACAGACTCCCGCTGGAAAAATGCGGACTGATCGCCTCCTACCTTGCCTCCAGGGTCATAGAGACCGAGGGAGCAAAAATACCGGAAAATAAGTGGAGGGAGATACGGAAAACCGTGGAGGGGATGTAATTTACTGAAAGCTACAGAAAAAATCCCAAATCCCATGATCCAAATTCCAAACAAATCACAAGATCCAAATCCCAAAACCTAAGGGACTCTGGTAATTTTTTAACTGAAATTTGCTTGGTTTTTGGTGCTTGGAATTTGTTTGGATCTTGGAAGTTGGGATTTGGAATTTGTTTAGAATTTGGTGCTTGGGATTTGGAATTTTAGAGACGCCTTGCAACTCCAACCTTTCCAATTGGAACATTTATCCCTTCCCTTTGTTTTTTTATTCCCATAGTTTTCCTAATTTTGCAGCCCTTTGAAAATCAAGTATTATAATAATCCATCAATCTGTTTTTTACAATGAAAGTCTATCAAACCCATGAAATCAGGAATATCGCCATCATCGGCGGTGCAAAATCGGGTAAAACCACCCTGGCTGAAGATATGCTTTTCGAAGGTCAGAAGATCAACCGTAGGGGTAGCATCGAAGACAGGAACACCGTGTCGGATTACCGCGAAATTGAGTTGGAGAGACAAAATTCGGTGTTTGCCACTGTACTTTATACCGAATATAATGGAAGAAAGATCAATATTCTGGACACCCCTGGTTTTGATGATTTCATTGGAGAGGTAGTGACTTCACTGGTGCCTGCCGACACCGCCGTCATGGTGGTCAATGCGCAGACAGGTGTCGAGGTCGGAACGGTCGTTACCTGGAAATGGACTGAAAAATTCGGGAAACCTGTTATCATTGCCATCAACCACCTGGAGCATGAAAACTCCAATTTCGACGAAACCATTGCACAACTGAAACAACGCTACGGCGGAGGCATAGCTCTTTGCCAGTACCCGATGCACCCGGGTCATGGATTCAATTCCGTGATCGACCTGCTGAAAATGAAAATGCTGAAATTCAAAGATGGGGGCGGACAACCCGAGATCCATGACATCCCGGCTGAAGAAAAAGCCAGGGCCGAAGAACTCCAGGGCAAACTGATCGAAGACCTCGCAGCTAACGACGAATCACTGATGGAGATCTTCTTCGAAAACGGTACACTGACCGAGGAGGAAATCCATAAAGGACTTCAGCTTGGCCTGAAGAACCGCGGCATTTTCCCCGTATTCTGTGTCAATGCCAAACATAACATGGGTGTGGGTTGCCTGCTGGAATTCATCGCCATGAATGCCCCGGCCCCGAATGAGATCAAACAGGTGAAAACAAAGGATAAAAAAGAGCTTACCTGCAACATAACCGATCCGGCAAGTGCCCTGGTCTTTAAAACGGTCATTGAACCCCATCTTGGAGAGGTTTCGTTCTTCAAGATCTACAGCGGTGAGATCACCGAAGCCATGGACATGGTAAATGCCAACACCAGCAGCAAGGAACGGCTCTCCCAGCTGTTCGTCTTTCAGGGGAAGACCCGCGAGAAAGTGGATAAGATGGTGGCCGGCGATATTGGCGCCACGATCAAACTGAAAAATACACCCACCAACACAACACTGAATTCACCACAGAATGCCGACGATATCATTGTTCCGGCAGAACTTCCGGATCCCAAGTTCAGAACCGCGGTGAAAGCCAAAAATTCAGCCGATGATGAAAAGCTCGGTATGGCACTGAATGAACTAAAAAAGGTGGACCTCACGCTAAAAGGAGGCTATTATAAAGAGCTGAGGCAACTCATCATGGAAGGGCAGGGAGAACTGCACCTGAACATCGTAAAATGGCATATTGAAAACCAGTATAAGATCCCGATCAACTTCATGGCTCCTAAGATCCCCTACAGGGAAACCATTACAAAAGTGGCGCAGGCAGCCTACCAGCACAAGAAACAATCCGGTGGCGCAGGTCAGTTCGGTGAGATCAGCATCGTGATCGAACCCTATGTCGATGGAATTCCGGAACCATCCAAATACAAGGTCAAACAGACCATGCGGAAATCTTCCGTCACACCTCTGGCTGTCCAAAAGGGAGATACGGAAATTGCAGTGACCGTCAGGGGCAAGGACGAAATCCCCCTGGACTGGGGCGGCAAACTGGTATTCTATAATTGCATCGTCGGGGGCGCCATCGATGGACGGTTCCTGCCCGCTGTACTCAAAGGCGTTATGGAAAGGATGGAAGAAGGTCCCCTGACAGGCTCATACGCCCGTGACATCCGCGTGTGCGTGTACGACGGGAAAATGCACCCGGTTGATTCCAACGAAATCTCCTTCAAGCTGGCAGGAAAGGCCTCCTTCAGCATGGCCTTCAAGGAAGCCGGCCCCAAGATCCTCGAACCCGTTTACGACGTGGAAGTGATCGTTCCGGAAGATAAAATGGGAAACGTCATGACCGACCTCCAGGGACGCCGCGCTGTCATCATGGGCATGGAACACGGCACCATTCGCGCACGGATTCCGCTGGCCGAAATGCTCCGCTATTCAACGGCCCTCAGCTCGCTGACCAGCGGCTGGGCAACGTACAATATGAAATTTGCGGAATATGCACCCGTCCCGACTGACGTTCAGGAAAAACTGCTGAAAGAATACGAAGAGCTGGCGAAAGAAGAGGAATAGGATATCTGATCAACGATCAACGATATTTGATATTTGATTTTTGCTGTTTGATCTTTGATCTTACAGAGCGTCAGAGGATATGCTCCAGTAATTTTTCATAATCTGAAACTACCAGACGGTGGTAGTTGCCGCTTATCTGGTTATGGATCATCACCTGAAGGATCTCTTCCCTTTTCTCTTCCCCGATGCCCACCTGCGACAGCCGGGTCGGACATTCAATGGTGGTAAAAAACGATTCGAACGAAGCAATGGTCTCATCCGGCGTTGTAACACCAAAAACCTGCTTCCCTAAAAAGGCGATCCGGTCAGGGATACGCTCCTTTTGTAGCTTCATCCAGGCGGGAAAACCGATCGAAAGGGTTGCTCCGTGAGGAATATCATAAAGTAACGACAGCACGTGTCCGATGGCATGCACACCCCAGTCGCCGGCATTCTTTCGTCCGTTCATGGTCATGATCCTGTTCAGGGCTGTCGTGGCAGCATACATGATCCGTGCCCGCAGGTCGTAATCGTCCAGCCGATCCAGCAACGGCGGTCCGTACGCGATGGCCTCCTGCAGGATCGAAAACACGAACCGGTCGGAAAGGGAGGCATCCCCGTCATCAAAGTATGCCTCCAGGCAATGGGCCATCAGGTCGGCAATACCATACGCGGTGTAGGCTCTGGGAACGGAAAAGGTATAGGACGGATCCAGAAACGAATGCCTGGGATACATCAGATCGTTTCTCCCTCCCAGCTTCTGCATCGTAGCCCTGTTCTGGACCACCGCGAACGGATTCATCTCGGTGCCTGTGGCAGCCAGAGTCAGCACAGCGATCAGCGGAACGGCCGTTGCAGGTTTGTACCGACCTGTGTAAAAATCCCAGCCCGTGCCATGATACGGAATGGTGATGGAGATCGCCTTGGCAGAGTCGATCACGCTGCCTCCCCCAACGGCCACAATCACATCCACACCGTGCGTCCTGCCCGCGGCAGCCGCTGAATCCACATCCTCAATGACGGGATTGGGCCGGATGCCACTGTGCGACCATACGGTCATGCCTGCAGCATTTAATTGATCCATAACCTGATCATAGATACCGTTTTTCTTGATCGATCCGCCACCATAAACCAGTAAGACCTTGTCACCGTACTCACTGACCGCTTTACCCAGCCCTTTGATCACGCCTTTTCCGAAATGCAGTTTCGTGGGATTATACATCACAAAATCTTCCATATCTCTTTCGTTTGAATTTTAGTCCCTGGAATTTGATTTTTATTTGGAATTTGGTGCTTGGAATTTGGGATTTGCAATGACTCCACTACCAAAACACTTCCCCTTACGGGAGTCATATACAACCCCGAACTGCCCCGGTGCCACCCCGGCTATCCGGGTCTCCGTCACAATCCTGAACTGTTCACCCTCGTTCCATAACCACCCCCGTGAAAATTCAGGTGTATGGCGTATCTTAAACGTGATCGGGGCTCCGTTGGAATGACCGTCAAATGGATCCCGGGTGATAAACTGAAAATCCTCCAGGATCACCTCGGTACTGTACTGGGCTTCAGGATCATACCCTTTTGAAACGTAAAGAATATTTTTCTCCGCGTTTTTCCCTATCACGAACCAGGGTCCCTGGCTCAGTCCAAGCCCTTTGCGCTGGCCAATGGTATGGAACCAGTACCCGTTATGATGCCCCAGGATCCGGCCAGACTCCCATTCAATGATGTCTCCTTTTTTCTCACCCGTAAACTGACGGATGAACTGGTTGTAATTGATCTTCCCCAGGAAGCAGATCCCCTGGCTGTCGCGCCGGTGGGCACTGGGCAGGTTCAGCCGGGCTGCCATTTCCCTCACCTCCTTCTTGAGCATTCCGGCCAGCGGGAACATCGCCTTGGAAAGCTGGTGATAGGTGATCCGGCCCAGGAAATAGGTCTGGTCCTTCACATGGTCCTTCGCTGTATGCAGCCAGTAATGGTCATTTTCCAATATCACATCTGCATAGTGTCCCGTGGCGATCTTATCAAAGTCTTTTCCATAGCGATCGTCAAAACTCCCAAACTTGATGAGCCGGTTGCACATCACATCCGGATTCGGGGTCAGTCCCTTTTTAACGGCCGAAATGGTATAGTCAACCACCCTGTCCCAGTATTCCCGGTGCAGGTCAACGATCTCCAGGGGGCAGCCATATCTTTTGGCGATCCAGGTGACGATCTCGATATCTTCCTCGGAAGGGCAATCCATGAATCCGGGTTTATCCTCCATTCCTATCCGGATATAGAAGATCACCGGGTCATATCCCTGTTCTTTCAGCAGGGGAACGATCACCGAGCTGTCGACGCCACCGGATACAAGTGCTGCAATGTTCATGGTTGATATATGACCTTACCCCTGGGCGAGGCATTTGACTGCAAAAATAAAGAGAAAAGATGGCTCGCTGACAGACTAAATCATCCCTTCTTCAGCGTAAACGAAAAGGTCGATCCCACTCCGGGGGTGCTACGTACGTTGATGGTTTGATGGTGTGATTCCATAATATGCTTTACGATGGCCAGCCCCAGACCGGATCCGCCGACATTTCTGGACCGGCTTTTCTCGATCCGGTAGAACCGTTCAAATAACCTGGGCAAATGATGCGCCTCAATGCCAATCCCGTTGTCGGAAACCTCAATGAGAATGTTATCATCCATGTCATAATAACTGACCTTGGTCCGTCCGCCCTTTTTGCCATATTTCACCGAATTGTCGAGCAGGTTCATCAATACATGGGAAATCCATTCCCTGTCAGCAGTCACGAAGATCTCTGACTCGCGGTGAATGCCCTCCTGGAAAATAAAATGAATGCCGTTCTGGCTGGCTTTTTCCTCCAATAGATCAAAACCTTCCTGGGTAAGGGATACAATGTTGAACCGCGTAAAATTCAGTTTCAGCTCTCCGGTTTCCAGATGGGATATAATTTCAAGATCATCAATGATGTTGATCATCCGTTCGACATTCTTTTCTGCTTTCTGCAGGTAGGACCGGTTGACTTCGGGATCATCCAGGGCACCGTCCAGCAAGGTCATAATGTACCCCTGAATACTTGAAATGGGCGTCTTCAGTTCATGGGATACATTGCCTATGTACTCTCTGCGATAAATTTCCTGATTCCTCAGAAAGTCCATCTCTTCCTTTCTTTTCAGCGACCATTCCCTTACCTCCTGATTGACCTTGTCAATATGATCCTCCGCCAGGTTGATCTGGATACCCTTTTCTTCCTTTGTCAGTTTGAGATTATGGATAGTCTTGTACACGAGTTTTATCCGGTCATGTATGGTAACCTTCAGAATATAATGAAAAACAGCCAGGGAGGCGAAATAAACCACCATCCCGCTCAAAACAAATAAGAGCCAGTCAATGTGCCTTGACAAAACCAGGGATACGGTCATGTAAACGAGCACAAAACCTGTTAAAATGATGGCAGAGCCCAGCAGGAGGTGATGATATGGCCTGGTGACCTTCATGATGGCTGATCCTCATATTTATAACCTACCCCTTTTATGGTCACAATATTCCTGGTCCCCAGTTTTTCGCGGATTTTCCTGATATAGACATCTATGGTACGTTCACCCACCAGTACATCATTACCCCAGACCTTGCTGTAGATTTCCTCTCTGGTAAAAACGCGGTTTGGTTTTGATATCAGCAGGCTGAGAAGTTCAAATTCCTTTTTGGGTAATATAAACCTCTGCCCTTTATAAAAAACCTTATACTGATCCAGGTCCACGATCAGATCCCCTGTTCCAATAATGGAGGAGTGTGTATGCTGAGGCTCCAGTCTTCTCAGAAGAGCCGCTACTTTATTGACCAGCAAACGGGGTTTGATTGGTTTGGTGATATAATCATCCGCACCGGCCTCATAACCGGCGATCTGTGAATAATCTTCATTCCGGGCAGTAAAATAGGTGATTAGGGTATTCCGGAGATCATCATACTGCCTGAGCCTCTCACAGGTTTCGATTCCATCCATCCCCGGCATCATGATATCCAGGATGATCAACTCCGGGTGGAGCCTCGTGGCCAGGTCAATCGCATCAAAGCCATTGGTGGCCGTAATCACCTGATAACCTTCCTTGCGGAGATTATAACCGACAAAATCAAGAATATCCTCTTCGTCGTCAACAATTAATATTTTAATGTCGGATTTATTCATGACTCGGCTGCGGGAAGGTCCGCATTCTTATTTTTCTTCTTATGCCTTAACACCTTTGCTTCCAGATAAAAGATGATCTCCTCGCAGATGTTCTTGGTATGATCGCCTGCCCTTTCCAGTTTGCGGACCACGATCAGAAGATTCAAAAGATCCTTGACCTCGTCGGGATAGTGATGGATCAGCCCGGAGATGTTGTTGACGGCTTCACGGTTGGCTTCATCCAGGGTTACATCCTTCGAAAAAATACTTCTGGCCAGCTGGTTATCTTCCGACTCAAAAGCGACCAGGGCTTCGGAAAGCATGTCAATGGAGGTGTCAAACAACATGAGCAACTGTGTCGTTGACAATGCTTCTGACGAAAAGGGGTGATCCTTATCCCGGATGATTTTTGCGATGCCCCATGCAAAATCACCGATCCGTTCGAGGTTATAGTTGATCTTAAGCACCGAGAGCACAAAACGGAGCTCATTGGCCAGTGGATTGAACAGGGCCAGGATATTCTCACAGTCCATGTCAATTTTCAGCTCATAGGCGTCAATGCGTTTTTCAGTGGCAGCGATCTCCGTGGCCAGCCCTCTGTCAAATTCCTCCGTTGCCTTGCGCGTCTTGGAAAGCTGGTTGATCACCAGGTTCCACATGTAGATGATATCGGTCCTGAGGATCTTAAGTTCAATATCAATATGTGTGGTCATGGGTTCCAAAATTACTTATCTTCTGATCATTATCTGTGTCCATCCGTGAAATCTGTGAGAAATATATCCGTTCGTCCGCGATTAACCGAATTTTCCGGTAACATAATGCTGGGTCTGGATGTTCGTCGGATTGGTGAAGATCTTGACCGTTTTATCCCATTCGACCAGCTCACCCAGGTAAAAAAAGGCGGTATAGTCGCTCACCCGGCCGGCCTGCTGCATGTTATGGGTGACAATGATGATGGTATAGCTCTTCTTCAGCTCAAAGATCAGGTCTTCAATCTTTCCCGTCGAAATGGGATCCAGTGCCGAGGCAGGCTCGTCCATCAGGATCAACGACGGCTCGACAGCCAGTGTGCGGGCGATGCACAATCGCTGCTGCTGCCCGCCCGAAAGTTCCATCGCCGACTTCTTCAGCTTATCTTTCACCTCGTCCCATAAGGCCGCCTTCTTGATGGATTCCACCACGCGCTCTTCAATAAAATGCCTGTCACTGATCCCATTGACACGAAGACCGAAGGCGACATTTTCAAAAATTGTTTTGGGGAACGGGTTGGGCTTTTGAAATACCATCCCCACCTGTTTCCTGAGTTCATCCACCCGGATGGATTTATCGTTGACCTCCCTGTTGTCGATAAAGACCCTGCCTGTGACTTTTACCCCATCGATCAGGTCGTTCATCCGGTTGAAGACACGTAACAGGGTGGATTTCCCGCACCCGGAAGGACCGATGAAAGCGGTAATGGTATTGGGCTCTGCGCGGAAATTGATATCCTTTAGTGCGTGGAAATCACCATAAAACAAATTGAAGTTCTGGGTTTCAACCTTATATTCTGACATGGATTCCTATCTGAGTTTTAGCTTCTTTCGGTATGATCTTCTGATCGCATTGGCAATCGTATTGACGATCAGTACGATTACAATCAACACCAGTGCTGTGCCGTATGCCATCGGCCGGGATTCCTCGATATTTGTACCGCTGGTGATAAGTACATACAAATGGTACGGTAGCGCCATCACCTGGTCAAAGATGCCCGTGGGCAGTTTGGGTAGAAAATAGGCCGCCACAGTGAAAAGGATCGGCGCCGTTTCGCCCGATACCCTGCTCACCGAGAGGATAAGGCCTGTGATGATATTGGGATAGGCTATAGGCAGTACAACCTTTCGGATCGTACACAGTTTGGAGGCTCCGAGTGCATAACTGCCCTCCCGTAATGATTTATCGACTGCTTTCAGGCTCTCCTCCGTGGTGCGTATGATCACCGGAAGTACCATCAGCCCAAGGGTCAACGAACCGGCCAGGATCGAATCACCGAATTTCAGCTGGTTGACGAACAGGGCCATACCAAAAAGACCGAAAACGATCGAGGGTATGCCTGCCAGGTTATTGGTCATCATCCGGATGAACTTCTTGAACCAGCTCTCCTTCAGGTATTCATTCATATAAATGCCCGAAAGGACTCCCACCGGGAAAGCAAACAGGATGCTTCCGGCGACCAGGCAGCCGGTTCCGACAATGGCCGGCAGGATACCTCCCCCTGTCATTCCCTCCCTGGGCATGGCGGTGAGAAAAGTCCAGTTGATGGCAGAGATGCCTCGGATCAGTATAAAACCCAGGATAATAAATAAAATGAACACGATCAGGTAACTGATCAGCCCGAAAAGGCTGAAAGCAATAAATTGACTCAGTCGTTTACCTGGTTTCATGGTATTTCATTAATTACTTTTTCGTGGTCTGATGAACTCAACCATGGTATTGATAATAAATGTGATGATAAACAGGATGATGCCCAGGGCAAAGAGTGCCTTGAAATGAGTGCCGCCGTATGGTGCTTCCCCAAGTTCTGCTGCGATGGTAGCCGGAATGGTCCGGACAGGTTGGAGAAACGTAGTGGGGATCATCGCTGCATTCCCGGTGACCATCAAAACGGCCATTGTCTCGCCGATGGCTCTTCCAATCCCGAGGATAAAAGCTGCAATGATCCCTGACCGTGAATAAGGCAGGATGACCCGTGTGATCGTCTGCCAGTGCGATGCACCCAGCGCCAGGCTGGCTTCTTTCATCGACACGGGCGCGGTACGGATGGCATCCTCAGAGATCGTGATGATCACAGGCAACGCCATGATGGCCAGCACAATGCTCCCCGCCAGCGCCGTTTCGCCCACGGGCAGATGGAAAGTCCGCTGAATAAGGGGAACGATGATGACCAGACCAAAAAAACCGTAAACCACCGAAGGAATTCCTGCCAGTAATTCGATAAGCGGCTTGAATAAACTCCTGATACGGGGATGAGCCACCTCGCCAATATAAATCGCAGTGACAAGCCCGACGGGCAGTGCGATCAGGATGGCACCCAGGGTCACCCATAAGGTACCAAGGAAAAGCGACAGGATACCAAATTGGGCAGCAGGCTCCGAGGTGGGATACCATGCCTTCCCTCCGAAAAACTCAGGAACGCCTATCCTGTTACGCGGTAATACCTTCCCATGAAAATCCTCCACCATGAACGTTTCAGGAAAATACGCGATCATACCCGGGTGAACGGCAATCAGTTCGTCGATCTTCCGGGGAAGATGTTCAAACTCTGCCCCCAGGTCTTCCTCAGAATAATAATTCCCGATATCATTCACGGTGAAAAGAAGAATGCTGTCGGAACGGCCCCCCACTTCATCCCAGAACAGGATATCACGGTTAAAGATGCCTGCGATCTGGCCAGTGGTTAGCTTATTTATCGGATTGGAAGGATGGATCGCCAGTACATGATTTTTGTCGACGGATGTGGACTGAAAGATTCCCAATCCTTCCCTGAACAGAAATATAATGATCAGCAGAACGACCAGGCTGGTGACCGTGCTGCTGCTGAAAAGCAATCCTTCTGTGACCTTTTCGAGAATTTCCCGGATCCTTTTCCTCATGAATGAGCTCTGTTTATTTGGGCAGGGGAACAAAACCCGTTTCCAGTACGATCTGCTGACCTTCTCCGGACAACACATAATCCAGATAGGATTTCACCTGTTTCTCTGATGATATAAGGTAATAATAATACAGGGGCCTGCTCACCGGATAGGTCTTATTCTGGGCGTTGGCCACCGAGGGTTCTGTAAAGGTCACCCCCTTGTCGTAGGATACCCTTAATGCTGTAACGGTTCTCTCCAGATATGCCAATCCAACATAACCAATGGCTCCTCTGGTCTGGCTCACCGACTGTACAATGGCTCCCGTGGCCGGCATCAGCAGGGCCGAGGGGGCGAAGTTCTTTTTGTTCAGCACATGTTCCTTGAAGAATTCATACGTTCCTGAGCTGGTCTCCCTGGAGTAGACAATGATCTTCAGGTCCTCTCCGCCCACCTCTTTCCAGTTGGTGATGGATCCGGTAAAAATGCCCTCGAGCTGTTCGCGGGTGAGTTGGCTGACCTTATTGGAAGGATGAACGATCACGGCCAGTGCATCATAGGCGAAAATTGTTTCCCTGAATGACTTACCTGCCTCCTGCAGCTTCAGCTTTTCATCCATCTTCATTTTACGGGAAGATTGGGCTATATCGGTGGTGCCATTTAACAAAGCAGCCATACCAACACCGGATCCCCCGCCGGTGACGGTGATCGAGGAACCTGGATTTTTCTTCATGTACCTTTCAGATTCCATTTGAGACAGGGGCAGGCATGTATCACTTCCTTTTATTTTAAGCACCACATTCTGCGAAAAGAGGAGGGAAGGTGCGGCTAATAAGCTGATCGATAATAAAATAACTGACTTTTTCATGTTTCATTGAATTAAATGCAAAATAAATGACTGAATGTTAAGCAAATATTAAGTCTATATTAAATAATCGTAATCATTGCCTAAAATTTATACTGCAGGCGGAGGGTAAACACATTATCCTCCACGTCTTTTGAAAAGTCCTTCAAAGCACTCGGGCTGGCCAGATGGGGGGATGTTTCATTTCTGACGAAATCATAATAAGCTGAAAGCTTCACGTGTGCATTCCAGCGATAGGCCAAACCGATGCCGATCGTGTTGTGCATAAGGTCGACGGCATTGGTGGCATTGTACCCTTTCGGCAATTCCATGGCGCTGGAGGCGATGTCATCCCCTTTGATATCTTTATTGGGATCGAACCAGTCGTATTTGAACACAAACTGATGCTTTGTCTGGCCGATATTCTGGATCTATCTTATCCTTGCTAAAAACCGCAGCATAGTGACGCGTTTGATGTGAATTATTCGTTAACGCGTTATTAATTTTTCCTGAAATCAGCAAAAAAAAGCACCGGATGGTGTGAATCATCCGGTGCTTTTATGAAAGAAATCCTGTTTTGGGTCAGCTTTCTGTCAGATCAATCCTTTTTTATGCTTCTCCCCGATCACCTTGAGCATGTCGTCGGTCATCGCTTCCAGGTTCCACTTGGGATTCCATCCCCACTCCTGCCGTGCAGCGATATCGTCCATCTTATTGGGCCACGACTCGGCGATCCCCTGCTTAACAGGATCCACATCATAGTTCATTGTCAATTCCGGGATCCTCTTTTTGATTGCATGGAAAATGATCTCCGGATCGAAGCTCATGGCCGTCACGTTAAAGGCATTCCTGTGGATCAGTTTTGCCGGATCGGCTTCCATCAGCTGGATGGCGGCATTCAGAGCGTCGGGCATGTACATCATGTCGAGATAGGTGCCCTTTTTCAGCGGGCAGGTGTATTTCCTGTCTTTAACGGCAGCGTAATAGATCTCAACCGCATAGTCCGTGGTCCCTCCGCCGGGCAGGGTCACATTGGAAATGATGCCCGGATAACGCAGTCCGCGTGCATCAACACCAAAACGCTTGAAATAATAGTCGCTGAGCAGTTCGCCTGCCACTTTGGTCACACCGTACATGGTACCGGGTCGCTGGATCGTATCCTGGGGAGTATTGTCGAGCGGCGTTGTGGGCCCGAAAGCACCGATGGAGCTCGGGAAGAACACCGCACAGCCGTTTTCCCTGGCCACTTCCAGGATATTATAAACGCCATTCACACCCACATTCCAGGCGGCCTGTGGCTTCTGTTCCGCCACCGCCGACAGGAGTGCCGCCAGATTGAAGATCGTGTCAATCCTGTACTTTTTCACAACCTCCACGATTCGTTCAGGTTCTGTCGCATCCACCCGCTCCAGAGGACCCGACCCGGCCAGCTCCTCAGAAGGCCTGGTGCTGCGCCATCCCGCAACCACATTGTTGTTCCCGTAGATTTCCCTCAAACGCATGGTCAGCTCTGATCCGATCTGACCTACCGAACCAATGATCAAAATTCGCTTCATATGAAAATAAATTTTACTGTTATTTTATTAACAAATGTGCAAAGATACTATTTTTATCATACCGTAAAATGGATCATGCGTGTATGAACCGGAAATCCAACCGTTGAACCCAGAAAAGTCCCAGCACTATGAGTACCCTTACCATTCATCAGGTCCAATCTCAATCTGACAGAAGAACTTTTGTAAAATTCCCCTTTCAGGTTTACCGCGACAATCCCTTCTGGGTACCGCCCCTGATAACGGATGAGATCCATACGTTGCAAAAAGAATATAACCCGGCCCTGGATTTTTGCGATGCTGCCTTTTGGCTCGCCCGGCGCGACGGGAAGTGTGTCGGGCGTATTGGCGCCCTGGTCCATCACCTGCATAATGAAAAGACAGGTGAAAACGCCGGCCGGTTTACTCGTGCTGAATTCATTGATGATCAAGGGGTTACAGGGATTCTATTCGATACAGCTGAAAACTGGCTCAGGGAAAAAGGGGTGAGCACGATCTACGGTCCGCTGGGATTCACCAATCTCGATACTCAGGGTTTGCTTGTGGAAGGCTTTGAACACCTGCCATCCGTTGCTTCCGTCTATCACCTTCCCTATTACCAGGATCATCTCGAACGGCTTGGCTATCGCAAGTTCATTGATTGGGTGGAGTTCAGGCTCACCATGGGAGAAATTCCTGAAAAGGCACGCCGGCTGGCCGAAGTCATTAAGTCAAGGCAAAATCTGACGGTTCTGAGCATGAAAACGAAAAAGGATATGCGGCAGGCCGGAATGGAGATATTTGATGTGCTGAACGTCGCCTTTGAAGATCTGTTCAGCGTGGTGCCCCTGAACGACAACATGAAGCGGTACTACATCAACAAATACATGAACATCCTGAATCCCAGATTCATCAAAGTAATCCTCGACAGGGACAAACACATGCTGGGATTTATCATTTCCGTACCCTCTCTTTCTGAAGCCATGCAAAAAGCCAGGGGAAAAATGCTTCCTTTCGGATTCATACACCTGAAAAAAGCGCTGAAACATCCCCAGGTGGCCGACCTGTTCCTGACAGCCATTGATCCGAAATATCAGAGAATGGGATTATCCGCATTGCTTATCAGTGAGTTGCAGGCAATCCTGCTGGAAAATGGGGTAAAATATGCTGAAACGACCGGTATCCTGGAAACGAACCACGACGCCATACAGCACTGGAAGAACTATAACCATATTCAGCATAAGCGGAAACGCTGTTATATTAAAATGATGTAAGCCGCCTGGCAAAAAATAGTATCTTTGCGCCCTGTTAACAAATTCACAGCTAATCATCAAAACATTGAGGTATGTACGGAAAAATAAAGGATTATCTCCGGGAAGAACTGGCAAAAATTGAAGATGCCGGCTTATATAAACATGAACGGATCATTGAAAGTGAACAGGGTGCGGAAATCGTTGTCAAAGGCAAAAAGTGCCTGAACTTCTGTGCCAATAACTATCTGGGCCTCTCCTCCCATCCGGAGGTGATCAAAGCTGCCCATTCCGGTATTGAGAGCAGGGGATACGGACTGTCGTCGGTTCGTTTCATCTGCGGAACTCAGGATATTCACAAGGAACTGGAAAGAAAGGTCTCTGAATTTCTCGGAATGGAAGACACCATTCTGTTTTCCTCCTGTTTTGACGCCAACGGGGCTGTCTTCGAGCCGTTGCTGGGTGAGCAGGATGCGATCATAACGGATGCGCTGAACCATGCCTCCATCATTGACGGGATCAGGCTTTGCAAGGCACAGCGCTGGATCTACAAGCACAGCGATATGCGGGATGTGGAAGAGGAAGATCCGGCCACGGGCAAGATGGCCAAGGGCCTTGAAAGATGCCTAAAAGAGGCGCAGGGCTGCCGTTTCCGCATGATCGCCACCGATGGTGCTTTCAGCATGGATGGTGACGTGGCCCGGCTAAAAGAGATCTGCGATCTGGCTGATAAGTACAACGCGCTGGTCATGGTCGACGATAGTCATTGCTCCGGATTCATGGGAAAGACCGGTCGCGGCACCCATGAGTACCACGGGGTCATGGGGCGTGTTGATATCATCACCACCACCTTTGGAAAAGCCCTCGGGGGAGCCTCCGGCGGATGCATCTCCAGCAGCAAAGAGATCATTGCCTGGATGCGCAACAAGGCACGCCCGTACCTGTTCTCCAATACCGTTGCCCCATCGGTGGTCCGCGGAACCCTCCAGGTACTGGACATGCTTTCTTCAACAACCACACTGCGCGATAAGCTGGAAGCCAATACCCAGTATTTCCGGCAGAAAATGACTGAAGCCGGATTCGATATCATCCCGGGTGAACACCCCATTGTCCCGATCATGTTCGGTAAATACCCCGACAGCGCCAAGCTGGCCGTAACCTTTGCCAGCAAAATGCTCGACGAAGGGATCTATGTCGTGGCGTTTTCGTTCCCGGTCGTCCCCCGGGGAAAGGACCGCATCCGGGTCCAGATCTCCGCGGGCCACGAGATCGCGCACATCGACAGGGCCATCGCGGCGTTCGTGAAGGTGGGGAAGGAACTGGGGATGATCCACTGAAAAAGCACTGTAAGATAAATGAAGAGCCTGGTTTCATGGGAGCCGGGCTTTTTTATTTAAAATTCAGTATTCAGTATTGGGGATTTCGTATTTATGTTAAGATTTAGGATTTGGGGGATGAAGGCAGGTTTTTTTGAGCGGTTTCCGCTGTCTTCCAAAAGATTGCAATAAGCTCGGTATTTTCCTGAATACACTGTTTTACACTATCTTTAGAACGAGTCAGGTTATTACGATGGACGATCCGCAAAGCTACCTCCGTTTCTCTTAATTCTTTGAGAACGATCTTGATCTTGTGGAGAAAATCTTTTCTTGACTCAGCTCCCAGTGCTTCGGCATAGTTTAATGCTGCCGATGTGGAGGATCGAATCATTTGATCCGTAATGTATTTAGCCATTACGGAACCATTAAGAGTCCAGCATAGCATATTGATTTGAAAAGTCAATTGGATCACCGTTCCTGTAGTAGTTCCCTGTTCATAATCGAGGTGTTCTTACCCGTTAATCCTTAAAAGACCAATTTGTTACCCTCTTTATTTGATAATTTCAATAATCCCCGATAAATACGAAATCCCAAATACTGAATACTGAATCATAAATTAATATATTTGTCTCATGGAACAAAATCTATTACTGTATAACACCCTCTCCCGCCGCAAGGAGAGCTTCATCCCGCAAAATCCGCCTCATGTCGGCATGTATGTTTGCGGGCCCACGGTTTACGGTCACGCTCATCTTGGCCACTCCCGTCCTGCCATCACCTTCGATATGGTCTGCCGGTACCTGCGCCACCTGGGATATAAAGTACGTTACGTGAGAAACATTACCGATGTGGGTCACCTGGAACATGACCTGGATGAAGGGGAGGATAAGATCGCAAAAAAGGCCCGGCTCGAACAGCTGGAACCCATGGAAGTTGCCCAGTACTATATGAACAGCTACCACCATAACATGGAACAGCTGAATACCCTTCCCCCAAGCATTGAGCCCATCGCATCCGGACACATCATTGACCAGATCGCGACCATCGAACGGATCCTGAAAAACGGATTTGCTTATGTGGTCAATGGTTCTGTCTATTTCGACATCCAGGCTTACAGTAGGAAGCATGATTACGGCAAATTGTCGGGCCGGCGGATCGATGACCTGGTGACCGATACCCGCGAACTGGAGGGACAGGATGAAAAACGCTTTCCGGCCGACTTTGCCCTCTGGAAAAAAGCCAGTCCCGAACATATCATGCGCTGGCCTTCCCCCTGGAGCGACGGCTTCCCGGGCTGGCACCTGGAATGTTCCGTGATGGGAGCCAAATACCTTGGAATCCCCTACGATATCCATGGCGGCGGTATGGACCTGATCTTCCCCCATCATGAATCGGAGATCGCACAAAGTGTGGCTGCCTACGGACAGGAACATGTCAGAATCTGGCTGCATAACAACATGGTGACCCTTAACGGACAAAAAATGGGTAAATCACTGGGAAATGCCATCAGCCTCGATGATGTCTTCACCGGAAATCACCCTCTGCTGGACCAACCCTATTCACCCATGACCATCCGCTTTTTCGTCCTTCAGGCACATTACCGCAGTACACTCGATTTCTCCAATGAAGCACTGCAGGCAGCCGCAAAGGGATTAAAACGGCTTTTTGCAGGCATGGATACACTGGAAAGGCTTCCGTCATCAGATCATTCCACCCTGAAAATCAAGGAGTGGGAAGACAAATGCTATGAGGCCATGAACGACGACCTCAACAGCCCGGTGCTGATCGCGCAACTGTTTGAGGCGCTGCATATGATCAACCTGATCCATACCGGAGCGGAAACCCTTTCTGTGGAAGATCTTGCGGATTTGAAGAAAAACTTCCATGCGTTCACCTTTGACGTCCTCGGATTAAAACGTGAGGAACAGGATCAGCAGTCCGGACCGGTCAGCGGGCTGATGGATGCGCTGTTGCGGCTGCGGGCATCCGCACGCGAAAAAAAGGACTGGAAAACGGCAGATATGATCCGGAATGAGCTGGCACGACTGAAGATCAGGGTGAAAGACACAAAAGATGGAGCGGAGTGGGAGATGATATCAGATTAACCGATTAACCGATATCTGATTTAAATCCCACATCAAATATCGGTTAATCGGTTAATCGTATATCACCTTGTTTTAACAAGGTAATAATTCTTCTTCCCCTTCTGTACCAAAATGTACCTGCCGTTCAGGAGGCAACGGCGGTCAATGACAAACTCTTCAGTCACCTTTTCCTTATTGATCGATACGGCATTTTCTTTCAATGTCCGCCGGGCCTCTCCCTTGGAAGGAAATATTCCGGTTTGTTCGGTCAGAAACTCCACGATCCCGGTACCCTCCTCAACCACCTGCTGATTGATCTCTGACTGTGGGACACCCTCAAACACGGCTAAAAGCATATCTTCCGACAAATGCCGGAGCATATCGGTGGTCCCCTGTCCGAATAAAATGGAGGAAGCTTCCACCACCATGTTGCAGTCATCTTCCGAATGAACCCGGGTGGTCACATCGCGGGCCAGTGCTTTCTGAAGGATCCGCAGATGGGGCGCCTGCTGATGCTGTGCGGTCAATTGATCGATCTCTTCCCGTGTGAACAGGGTGAACAGTTTGATAAAATTGGCGGCATCCTCGTCAGGCAAATTCAGCCAGTACTGATAAAACAGATAAGGAGAGGTCCTGGCCGGATCCAGCCATATATTGCCGCCTTCGCTTTTACCGAATTTACTTCCGTCGGATTTGGTGACCAGCGGGCAGGTGAGTGCGTAAGCCGTGGCATCTTTACCTTCCAGATCAAAATACATCCTGCGTATGAGTTCCGTTCCGGTCACAATGTTTCCCCATTGATCCGATCCGCCCATCTGCAGTTTGCAGTTCATATTCCGGTAAAGCCAGTAGAAATCATATCCCTGTACCAGCTGATAACTGAATTCGGTGAAGGACATTCCTGATTCCAGTCGTTTTTTTACGGATTCCTTCGACATCATGTAATTTACCGAAATGTGCTTACCCACGTCGCGGATGAAATCCAGGAAAGTATAGTCGCGGAACCAGTCGAAATTATTGACGACCTCTGCTTTATTATCTCCCGTTTGGAAGTCGAGGAACTTCATGAGCTGCTTTTTCTGGGCGTTCAGGTTATGCTGGATCTGTTCAATGGAAAGGAGTTTACGCTCCTCGGTTTTCCCGGAAGGATCCCCGACCATACCGGTTGCGCCGCCAACCAGAACGATGGGCTTATGGCCACACCGCTGAAAATGCACCAGTAACATAATGGGTAATAAATTCCCGATGTGCAGGGAGTTGGCAGTTGGATCAAAGCCGATATAGGCAGAGGTCATCTCTTTGTTCAACTGCTCTTCTGTTCCGGGCATCAGGTCATGGATCATGCCCCTCCAGCGGAGTTCCTCGATGAAGTTCATGGGTTGAATTTTGACGTAAAAATAGGAAGAATTCGTCAAGCTTCAAGCTACAAGCTTCAAGCTACAAGATAAGGATGAATCGCCGGTACTTACTTTATTAAAACTTGAAGCTTGTAGCTAATGTTAATTGATGATTCCCCGGTAATAATCATACCGAGCGAAGACATCGCCGACAAACTGATAGGGCTCTTCGCCACGGGCATAACCATAACGGACCACGGAATCGGTATAGAAGAACGGATCGGATTTATTCAGGATAAAATAATCAACATTATCGGTCCATACGGCCGGATTCCTACCGTACTTTTCGGCAAGCCGCATCGCATCAAAAATGTGAGCAATGCCCACATTATAGGCGGCAAGGACAAATTTGACCCGCTCCATGTCATCCAGCACCCGGTTTCTGAGTTGTTTATCCAGCCATTGAAGGAACTTGACCCCGGCGGCAATGTTCTCCCGCGGAGACGAGGTGGAGTCAATACCGAATTTTTCCATGGTCTCCGGCATCAGTTGCATCAATCCGTAAGCTCCTTTCCGGGAGGTCACTTCAGGATTAAAGGTTGATTCCGCGTAAATAAGTGATGCCAGGAGCCTCCAGTCCCAGTTCAGCAGGGCGCTCTGTTCCTTGATCACATCATCAAAAACAGAGATAACACCCTGGGCAGTTGTCGCTGCCACGCTTTGGCTGGCCGGAGAGTTGAGTGGCGTAATGAAGTATTTCCTGGAAACCAGCGGATCGGTACTCACACGCTGGGTTTCCGCAAGCCATTCATTGATCGCATCCAGAAGCACAGGGGATTCCTTTCGCACTGCCCAGGCTACAGGCTGATAGATACTCACCGGAGTAGCGATGTCAATATCCGGATAATAGTGCTGGTTGATGGAGGCAACCTGCTCGTCGCATATAGTATAGCTAATTTCCCCCGCCGACACCATCTTAATGAGATCCTCGGCTGTCTTATCAGGCTTCTCAACAACGTAAATCGTGTCACCGATCTGCTGCTGAAGATGGTGCAACTGGCTGGCCAGTGAAGCATTTCGCTGAATATAGACCGTTCTGCCCGCCAATTGGGCCTGATTGCGTACAAGGGGCTGCGAAGGGACAGACCGGGTGCCCCAGAAATTCCGGTGACCAGGCTTGCGCTGAACCAGTACCTGCCGGGTTTGACCAAGAGGGTCGGAAAAATCCACCCTTTGTTGCCGATCGGTGGTGACGGTGAGATCCATTGCGATCAGGTCACACCGCCCCTTGGTAAGATCACTCAAAGCACCGTCAGTGCTGTTACTCACCATCATTTCGAGTTCAACTCCGAGATGATCAGCAAGGGATTTTAACAGATCGTATTGATATCCCATGGGCTGGCCACGATAAATGAAATAACTGGTGGAACCGTAATTGGTCAGGGCGATCAGCTTGCCCCGTTCCCTAAACAGGTCATCCCCTCGAGATGAATTGCCCAACCGGGCATCATTCGCCAGTTCGCTGCGCTGTGGGCTCGAACAGGAAAACAGTACCAGAATGATCAGAAAAAGGACGGTTGCCCGTAGAAACTCTAAAATTTTGCTGCGTAGCATGCGTTTAGAATTCGTTCAACATATTGCTGGTCAGGTTTTTAGACGAAAAAAGACCTCAAAACAGGGAGGTCTTGCCTATAAATCATAAGACCAACAGGTTAACTCAAAATAAAAAAGACTGCAAAGGTAGCTTTTTTTTAATAATTTTAACGAATTCTAAATAACGAAGGTTACAAATTGATTATCAATTTTTTGATTTTACGACTGATTTGTAGAGGTGCCGGGCATATGAAGGTTATTGAATGTATTGATAACGCCGGAGCTTCAGTGAAAGTATGCCGGAGATTAAATTTTTTATTTAGGGCAGGAAACGGATGAATTATGTGCTAAAATTAACATATCTTAACAAAAAAATCGGAATGATCTGATCTGTTTTATACATTTGACAGGGAATATCCATATTAACACCGCTGACAACATGAAAAAACTTCTATTCTTCGGCGCAGCATTATTTCTTTCGGCCGGCAACCTGCTGGCACAGATGGAAATAAGTGCTTTCAATGCCACAGGTGGAGCTTACAGTACAACCTTCCTGACCGACTATCAGTGCCTTGGCGTAAATCCGGCCAACCTTGGATGGACGCGCAACGATCATAAGATGAATCTGGGCATTGGTGAGGGATCGGTCTACCTTTACTCGGAGCCACTGACAAGACAGGAGGTATTGAATGATCTGTTTAATAATGAGGACTGGCTGGATGCACAGGGGAAGAAAAATGCTGCTGAAAAGTTCACGGATACACGCCTTCTGGGAACAGGCGCCTGGACGTGGGCCGGATTTTCTTATCAGGATGATAAAATCGGCGGTATCGCTTTCAACATCAGGGAACGGCTGATGTGGAATTCGGTGCTGAACGACAAAGCTGCCAGTTTCCTTTTTACCGGCTGGAGAGATCCCTATTTCGATCAGAAAATAACGAATCAGTACGGGGATACCATCGAGGGAATTTCGTCCAACTCGCAATATGCTTCGACGGTCTATAAAGGCACCGACCAGCAGATGCTCCATATCCGGGAATTCAACCTGGGCTACGGCCGGAAGCTGCTGGAAATTGACGATGACGTTACCTGGTACGGAGGGGTGGCTGTCAAATACATCCTTGGTTTTGCCGGCGTGCAATATTATCAGGATGACAACGGTGATCTGATCGGATGGTCGGCATTCAGCCCGGTATATGACGTGGATTACGACGAGCCCACTCCTTCTCATGTGGAAGGAAGTGGCATGAAGAAGGTTGGCTCAGGCTTTGGCTTCGATGTTGGAACGACGTTCCGTTACAAGGATCTCAAGGTGGGACTGGCCCTGAACGACATTGGCAGCATTAATTGGGACGGCAATGTATATGAGGGTAATGATGTACGGGTGTACAGCATTGAAACCGAGGGGATGAACAACTATAACATCTTTGAACAGGGGGAACTGATCGTGTCGGATAATCATCCCGATGATCCCAATGAGTGGACAGGATTGGAGAATAAAAAGGTGAAACTGCCCATGAACCTCCGCGGAGGCGCCAGCTACCGGATCCTGAATGAGCTGGAAGTGGGTTTCGATGCTTACGTACCCCTCGGCGACAAAGTTCCCGGATATTATGATGCGCCTATCTTTGGACTGGGAACCCGGTATGATCCCGCTCCCTGGATCCAGTTATCGCTTGGGTTTGTCTCGGGAGGAGATTTTGGCGTGAATGTGCCCATGGGTGTGACGTTCATACCTGTCTACAACGAAAAAAACACCTGGTCGCTGGGATTGGGAACTGGTGATCTGCTGACCTGGTTCTCCGATGACGATCCGATGGTGGCCCTTTGCTTCGGAATACTTCGTTTCAGCTTCGGGCAGAAGTAGGGATCAGGTTATTACCGATACGTTCAGCTTTCAGGGCCTGGTCCAGATAGTCGTTCTGCCCAGTCCCATCCATTCTTTGCCAATATACCCCCTGATGTTCAGGACGGTTTCCGATCCCTTCTTCATGGTGCATTTATAGGTCTTCCCATTATCCGGATCATAGATGGTCCCGCTGTTCCATTCATCTTCATCAAAAACGAAATTCTTCAGGATCTCAAGACCCATGATGGGACGATGCTGCAGCGAAGGTTCCGGATTCTGGTCATCCACCTTGGGTAATCCCGTATCTTCATTGGGTTCTTCCAGCCAGACCACCTTTCCGAAAAACTTCCCATTGTCAATGGTAATCTCAATTTTGGCATCCTTTTCTTCATTCAGCCAGAATCCCAGAATATCATTTGCACTGGTGACCTGGCCTTTTACGGGCAAGAAAGCCATTGTAATTCCTGTCAGCGACAGTAAAAAAACAGTAGTTTTTTTCATAGACGTGGATTAGGATTCGGGTGCTAATATACACCAATATTCATCAATCCCTATCGATAGGGTGGATAATTGACCCATTTCCATTGCAACGATTATGTCTCTTTTTTATATTTTTGTCCTCTTTGATTCGATGCTCCATGAAACGAATTTTCCCATTCCTGTTCATCTTGACCTCTCTGGCCTGCTTTTCCCAGAGTCATCATCAGATTTCCGGCACGGTTACGAACCTGAAAGAACCGAAGGTCTATCTGGCCTCTTTTTATGGCGAACAGGTTCATGTAATTGATTCCGTGACAATTAATCAGGATGGAAGTTTTGTTTTTTCATACGACGCCTCCCGGTTGCCGGGCTATTACCGCATCATCCTGAAAAAAGATCACTATGTGGATCTGATCCTGAACAATGAAGACGTCAGCTTCGCCACCGACTTCAACGAACCCCTTGACAGTCTGAAGATCCTCCAGTCGGTCGAAAACCAGATCTATTACGGCTTTCTGGAGCGGGCAGGTAAAAACAGGCTCAGGCAGGATCTGCTCACCACGCTGATTGATTATTATCCGAAAGATGACGCCTTTTATCCCGAGATCCGGGAGCAGTACCATGCTGTGCAGAAAGACACTGAGCATTATGCTGACAGCATCCAGGGGAACTTTCCGTCGCTATATGTCACACGTGTGATCAAAGCCCAGGGACGACCTTTTCTGAGCGCGGACCTTTCAGTTGAAGAACGCATAAATTATCTTCGTTCAAATTACTGGTCATCTATTGACATGACCGATACTGAACTGCTTCGAAGCACGGTTTACACAAGCCTTGCGATTGATTATATGTCGCTTTACGGCAACCGGCAGTTCACCCAGGAGCAACTGGAAGCTGCGTTCATCGAAGCTGTGGATGTGATGCTTACGGTATCGATGGCCAATGAGACCGTATACCGTTTCATGCTGGAGTACCTGGTCAAAGGGTTTGAAAAGTATCATTTCGACAAGGTACTGGACCACATTTCCACCACCTACGCCCTGGAGGAAGGCTGTGAAAATGAGAACATCGACAGTGAAGTGATGAAGAGGTTGAAGAACTACCAGAACCTGTCGGTGGGCAAACCGGCGCCGGCAGTTTCCGTTCCCGATACGACGGGAAAACTAATCGAGCTGCAGCAATTTTCAAACGATTACCTGCTGATCATTTTCTGGGCAAGCTGGTGCCCGCACTGCTCGGAGCTGATGCCCCGGCTGAAGGAAGTTTACCAGAAGTATCGTCCGCGTCTGGAAATGCTGGCCATCTCCATTGACAGCAAGAAAGAGGACTACATGAAAGCGCTCAGGGAAGGCAACTTCCCCTGGCTGAACGGCTGCGACCTGAAGGGTTGGGGAAGCAAGCCTGCCGTTGATTTCAATGTCTATGCTACTCCCACGATGTTCCTGCTCGACAGGCAAAAAACCATCCTTGCCAAACCCATCACGCTCAGGGAGCTACAGAATGAGTTGGGCAAGGTGTTTAATTTCTGATTCAGTATTCAGTATTTCGGATTTATTTGAGACTTACCTTCTTACCCATATCAATGTTGAATTCAAGGTCACTGAGTGCCTGCTCGGCTTTGGAGATCTTTTCTTTCCGTTCCTGATATACCTGCTCGGTGATTTTTCCTTCTTTTTTATCCCTTTCCAGTTGTTCTTTGGCCCGTTCAATCCTGTCCCTTGCCTCTTTCACCTTTGCCTCGCCCTGAACGATCTTGTCATCCAGTTCTTTGCCTTTTACTTCACGGTTCAACTTAGCCTGATCAGCCCTCTGCTGACCAAACTCTTTTCCCTGAAGGTCACCTTTGTTCTTTCCATAGGCATTTCCCTGAGGCTCATTTTTTTCAACACGATGCTGGTACTGTTTGTTTTCGGGTGTAACCTGCGTGTCCCCCTTTACATCGGTAGATTCCTTCTGGGGAGGTTTCTTTTCGCCTTTCTGCTGAGGCAGGGGCATTTTGTCTTTCTGGCTTCCCTGTGAGGGTTTGACATCCGGTTTTTTCTTCACTGTATCCACCTGAAGCTTGGGTTTCTGCTGTACAGATTTCTCCTTCGCCGGTACGGCGGTTGTCTGTGTCTGGGTTATTCCGTTGAATGAAACCAGCATACATACGATGGTAAGAAACCATAAAGAATTTAAACTGATTCTTTTCATTTCCTTATTCATTTAGATCATTTAACAATTCATTCAGTTCCTGGGTCGATTTATCAATCGCCTTGGTGGCACTGTCGATCATGACTGCCACTGAATCGACCGTGACCTCCAGGTCTTCGGATACCTGCTCGATGGCTGTACCCTCATCACGGGGACCGGTTTTCCTGTCAGGATTTCCTGCACATCCTGCGATGACCGCCATTGAAAACACAACAGCGATCCAAAGGTTAAGCATTTTCATAGGTTTGTTTTTTGAGTGACGTCATAAAATTACAGTTTATATTCAGAAAACAGCGTGAATGATCACACTGTTTTCAGCACCTCCCACACAAACGCCCGGATCCCCACCTCCAGGTTGACCTCATCCAGTTTGCGGATATGGGCCAGAAGTTCCTCCACCTGTTCATCGGGCAGGACGGTTATCGCGGCCGAATTCATTTCGGGCCAGGTATGGGTTCCCATGCGGGGCTCGCCGGTTTCACTGCCCCTGCCCTGGACTTCCTGCCACCATGTATAACCCCGGATGCCCAGACGATCAAATACATACTCCACCCTTTCGGTGTGAGCATGGTTGAAGATGATAAAAACTGCTTTCATGGCTACTACAATGATTTATGTCCTACGGACAAGTGGAAATTCATTATTGATCAAGGAATACGAAACGTTTACGGAGTTTCATCTTTTTGTCGCGTTCGCCGCGGCGGGCCAGAATAGCATACATCACCGGTACAATGACCATGGTGACGATCGTGGAGAATACCAGTCCGCCGATGACCGTGATACCCATGGGGGACCAGATCTCAGAGCCTTCGCCCCGGCTCAGCGCCAGGGGCATCATGCCCAGGATGGTCGTCCCCGCAGTCATCAACACGGGGCGCAGACGGGAACGGCCTGCACGGGAGATCGCTTCATATAACTCATAGCCCCTGTCGCGCATCAGGTTGACAAAGTCAACCAGCACGATGCCGTTCTTTACCACGATACCGATCAGCAGCACAGCCCCCAGTGCCGCAATCAGGCTCAGGGTGGTGCCCGTCAGGAACAGGCTTAGCACCACACCCGTAAAAGCAAACGGGATGGAGAACATGATCACAAAGGGCATGGCAAACGACTCAAACTGCGATGCCATAACGATAAACACCAGGATCAGGCTCACGATCATCAACAATCCGATATCCTGGAATCCTTCCATCTGGTCTTCGTAAGCACCACCCACATTGACCATGATCTCCGGCGGCACCTCCACCTCCTTCATTTCTTCCCGGATGCTGTTGGCCAGTTCACCCAGGGACACACCGACAGGTTTGACCGATACTTTTGCGATCCTCTCCCTGCGCTTGTGCTCAATGTTTGGGGGTGACCAGTATTCCTTCACCTCTCCCAGTTCACTAAGTTTGATTTTATTTCCGGAGGGATTGATGATCGTGATCTCCTGGAGATCCGTTATGGAATTCCGGTAATCCTCCTCAAAACGCACAACAATATCATATTCATCGCCTTCCTCCCGGAACACGGAAGCCGTCAGTCCATCCACACGGTTGCGGATGAAGGTGGAGACCATGGCGCTGTTCAGTCCATTCAGGGCCAGTTTTTCACGGTCAAGGATCACCTGAAGTTCAGGTCGGTCGTTCTCCCGGCTTAACGTAATTTCTTTGGCGCCTTTTATCCTGGAGACACGGTTCCGGATCTCATCGGCAAGCTGGTTGGTCTGGTTGAAGTCGTATCCGAAAATCTCAATATCCACTGTATTGGTGCTGCCGCCAAACATGCTGCTGGAGGTCGAAACCTCATACGTTACGATCTCGGCAATCTGATCCAGCTGGTTCCGGAGGTCGTCAGCGATCTCAAAAACAGAACGGGTACGTTCACCAATGGGAACCAGCTTTATCATCAGGTTTGTCCGGTTCGATCCGGTTGCCATGAACAGGGAAAAGAAACTGCCTTCATCGTCAGCCCCCGTGGAATTCGATACCAGGGTGATCTCAGGGTACCGCTCCCTGATGATCTGTTCCACCTTCCGGGCCGTTTTCAGGGATTCCTCCATCCTGAGCCCGGTTTGCATCTCAATGGATACTGTCATGCTGCTTTCGTCACTTTCCGGGAAAAAATCCGTCTTCACGAAAAACGCTCCGAGCACCAGACTGCCAATAAAAACAGCCAGACTGGCCATGACGACAAAACTTTTATGATGCAACGCCCAGTGGACGGTCTTTGCATAAAATGTATCCAGTCGGTCAAGAAAAACCCTGATCGTTTTATCATAGGCTTTGTTCAACATCTTTTCCTTTGGCATCCTCATTTTCAGCAACCTGGAAGATAACATGGGCGTAAGGGTGATGGCGACCAGTGTGGAGGTGACAATCGTAATGGTCACGATCCAGCCGAGCTCGTTGAACATAACCCCTGTCATGCCACCCACCAGCGTCAGCGGGAGAAACACCGCAACGATCACCAGGGTGGTGATGATGACGGCCAGCCACACTTCATTCGTAGCATAAATGGCTGCCTCGCGGGGGCTGCTTCCACGCTCGATGTGACGGGTAATATTCTCCAGTACGACGATCGCATCATCCACCACCATCCCGATGGCAATGGACAACGACGACAGGGAGATCACATTGAGGGAGCTTCCCGTAAAGTACAGGTAGATGAACGAAACCACAAGGGAAATGGGAATGGTCAGGATGATGATCAGGGTAGCCCGCCAGCGGCCAAGGAAAAATAACACGATCAGGATCACGAACAGAAATGCCCACATCAGGGTTTCCGACAAATTGTCGATCGAGCCTCGGATAAAATCTGAGGTGTCCATGATGGGCTCAATGGTGATATCGGGTGGAAGTGTAGGCATTAACTCCTTTAATTTTTTATTGACATCCCTGGCAATTCTTACCGTATTGGCGCCTGACTGTTTTTGGACCAGCATGCGCATACCTGTTTTGCCATTGATGCTCTCGTCAATATAACCGTATTTGACCGTGTCTTTAACCACAGCAATATCTTTCAGGTAAATGGGTTTGCCCCCCATATTGGCGACGATGAGCCCTTTCAGCTGGTCGCTTTCCGCAAATTCACCCTCCACGCGCAACTGATAATCGAACTGGCCCATTTTTACGTTCCCGGATGGCATATTCATATTTTCCGCACCGATTGTGCTGCCGATCTGTTCCAGCGAAAGTGCATAGGCGTCAAGTTTTTTAGAATCGATGTCCACATAAATGATCCGGCTCGGGCCTCCCATGGTGAAAACCGAACCGATCCCATCAATGCGGTTGAGGGGATTGACCAGCTTTTCTTCGATGATCTTCTCCAGTCCGGGGTAGCTCTCTTCAGCCGTTATGGCGTAAAAAAGGATCGGCATCATGCTGGTACTGAACTTGAAGACCGAAGGCCGCTCACATCCTTCAGGCAGGTAATTGTACGTGCCATCAATGACGGATCGGACGTCGTTCATGACTTCATCGAGGTTGGTGCCCCATTCGAATTCCATACTGACCAGCGAGAGGTTATCATAGGATTGGGATGTCACCTCCTTGAGGTTATCCACGGAATTCATGGCATCCTCGATGGGTTTGGTCACATTGGTCTCAATATCGGCAGCATTGGCGCCTGCATAGGTGGTCATGACGCTGATGAAAGGCGGCTCCATTTCCGGGTAAAGGTCGATGGGGATATTCCTGAGGGAATAAACACCCAGCACCACCACCGCAGTGAAGATCATGATGGTGGTAATGGGCTTGTTGACAGCACTTTTATAGATACTCATACACTTGATCTTAAACGTTGATAAACCGATCTGTTCCCACGCTAATCCGTGACAATTGCTACCGGGACTTTGTCAATCAGTCGTGACTGGCCTGCAATGATCAGCCTGTCGCCTTCCTTTAGCTCCGGTGAAATGATTTCCACTCTATCATCAAACCGTTGCCCCAGGGTTACCGATACCCTTTTGGCCCGGCCCGCCTCTTCCACGAAAACGTACCGCTCGTCGGATCCCTGCATCTTAAGCACTGCAAGAGCAGGAACGACCAGGGCGCTCATCTCTCCAAGTTCCAGTTCCACCCTGGCGAACATCCCCGGCCGTAATTTCTCCCCCGGGTTGTCGACCCTGATCTCGACCTGGAATGAGTGGGTATAGGGATCAATGGTGGGATATTTCCGGATGATGGTTCCTGTATAGGTCTCTCCGGGATAAATGTCGCACTGGATCCGGGGTCTCATGCCCTCTTTGACCAGCGGGTAATAGGTTTCAGGTATGTTGACCATGGCTTTCAGCGGACTGATCTGGACTACCGAAATGATGGCTGCTTTGCCCGAAGAGGTATTGGGAGTCCCAGAGTACATTTCACCATTTTCAAAGTACTTCCCTGAAATGACTCCATAAAAAGGAGCAACAAGCCGGGTATTCTCCTTCAGAAAATCGACATTCGAACGGGCAATTTCGTATTGGGTGGCGAGCTGGTCAAACTGCTGACGGGTCACGCTTCCGACTTTCTGCAGCGTATCGAGCCGCTTGTAATCGGTCTCAAGATTTTTCAGCTGGATCATGGCCTGCTGAAGCTGGGTCTGATCCATCTGTACCAGCAGATCGCCCGGTTTGACCCTGCTCCCCACTTCGACGAAGATCTTTTCGATCCTGCCCGGTGTGGAGGGCACCAGGTGCACCTCTTCGTACGGAAGCAGTGTGGAGGTGTATTCGATATTTTTTCCGATGACCTGTGTTGCCAGGGTTATGACCCTGACCTTCTCTACCTTGACAGCCTCGGATGATGTGGCCTCTGTGCCGGGATTTTTTGTTCCCGATCCGGAAGAACATCCCATGAAAATCAGGGTTGATACAATAAGGAAAGCATAAATTCCTGCTATTTTCATTTCTTTCTGTATTAACGTATGTAATTAGAGTTTATTCATCAGTTTCTGCAGATCCAGCTGTGCATTCAGCAAGGTGATGATCGAGGTCAGGTACTCGGATTCCGCCTGCAGGTAATTGTTATTGGCCGTGGCAAGGTCAAGGCTCGAGGCCACACCCTGTTCGAATTTGAACTGGTAGCTCTCATAGATCCGCAGCGTGACATCCACGTTATTCTTCCGGTTCAGGTACTGGTCGTAGGCGCTGGCCAGGTTGACCCGCAACTGCTTCTCGGTCAGCATCAGCTGTTCTTCCAGCAGGCTCTTGTTGTTCTGGGTCGTTTCATACTGAATCCTGGCCTGGTTCACCTGGGAGCTGCGCATTCCACTGGAAAGGATCGGAATGGCCAGGTTCAGCCCAATAACATTCTTGGGGGCGATGTCAAAGTCGGATTTCAGGATCTTGCTCGTGTAGGTATAATAGCTGCTGAGGGTGGGAAGAAAATTCATCTTCTGCATGCCCACCTGCCGCTCCGAGAGCTGTTCCTGGCTAAGCATAACCTGATAATCAAGATTATCCTGGATATTAAACGGCTCATCGAGCATTTTGGAAAAGTCAATGTTGTTGAGGAAAAGATCCAATGGATCGGTCAGTTCAAGCGGTGTGTCTGCCGGTACACCCAGTTGGAAACGCAGGAGGTTATAGGCAAGCTCTTTCTGCCGTTCGGAAGATTTCTGTGCATTTTCCAGAGCGGATAACTGCACGGCGAACTGATCCAGGTCGAGTTTTTCGGCCACCCCCACCAGCACCATCGCTTTTGTATTCTCCAGTATCTTGAGTGTATTATCGAGGTTCTCCCTGATGATCTGAATACCAAGATCGGCAACCAGGGCATTCTGATACGCACGGATGGTCAGCTCCCGAATGTTTTGCTCGGTTTTCTGGTAATTCGTTCCCGACATCTCTTTATAGATCCTGAGCATTTGTAATCCAACAATAAAATTCCCACTGAAGACCATCTGGGAAACAGTGGCGTACAGATTACTGGTGGCTTTGAACGGGATGGTCGTGGGAGGCATCTCCTCGCTGAACCTGAATTCCATCTCCGCCCCGAGGTAATTGGAATAATCCATTGCGACGTCCACCTGGGGCAGGAACGACGAGATCGACTCATTGATCCTTTTCTGGGCCAGTTCCACCGCCAGGGCTGCATTCTTTACCTGCCTGTTGTATGCCAGCGCATAGGATTTGGCTTCTTCCAGCGAAATGGTAAGCTTCTCCTGCCCGTATAATCCATACGACAGCAGGATCATAAGCCATAGTACAAAAACCAATTTTCTTTGCATAATCAATTATATGTTATTATCTTTAAATACAGGAAGTTTACAATAAACCATCGTACTTTTCGATCAGTTCCTTTCCCTTGTCAGTGGAGATCCCGCGAAAATAGGGCAGAATGATGTTTCGGAATAGGTCTTTATGCGAAATGTTCTCGGGAAACAGTTCTTTCTTATTAAATGTTTCCATGATGACATAAAAGAAGGCATCAACGATCTCAACATTCATATCCTTGACAAAGATCCCCTCCCGGACTCCCTGTTCCAGTATTTTGCAGGAGAAGGATCCCGTACCGGGCTGGGTTCTTTGCTTCAGTGCGGTCCAAAATTGAGGATAGACTTTCCGGAGATCTTCAAAGAACAAATGGTTGATGACTGATTTCTTCTTTTCACCGTGCAGACCGGCCCTGTAGAGTGCCTCGATCACGTTGGAAGCACTGGCAAGGATGTTCTTAACCTCCTGCATATGGTTACGGTTCATGGTTTCGAGGCATTCCCACACCAGGGTGTCCTTATCACGGAACAATTCATAGATGGTCCTTTTTGACATACCGGCTTCCTCGGCAATCTGGTCCATGGTCACCTGCCGGATCCCGTACTGGGTGAATAATTCGATGGATTTCTGGATAACGCGCTGATTGGGTTCCATTCAAAAAAATTTCGGCAAAAATAGTAAAGCTATTTTAGTTTTATCAGTTTTCACATAAAATTTTAATTGCACGATTCAGTTACCTGATCTTTTATACATTTACCGGATGAATACTGAAGTCAGGGCCTGGCAGGAAGAGGTTCTTATCCCTACCTATCCGATCGGGCTGCCCGAAAAAAATCCGATGTTCCTTGAAAAGAGGGTCTATCAGGGCAGCAGTGGCGTTGTCTATCCTTATCCAATCATTGAAAAAATTGGTGATGAGAAAACCGATGTTGCCTACACAGCCGTTTTTCTGGAGAACAGGTATATCAAAATCATGATCCTTCCCGGTCTGGGAGGAAGGATCCAGATGGCCTTTGACAAGATCAGGCAACGGCATTTCATCTATCATAACCGTGTCATCAGACCCGCGTTGGTGGGTCTGACGGGTCCATGGATCTCGGGAGGCATTGAGTTCAACTGGCCGCAGCACCACAGACCCTCTACCTTTCTGCCGGTCGATTTTCTGATAAGGGAAAATCCTGACGGCAGCAAGACCGTCTGGGTGAATGAGGTGGAGAGAATGTTCCGGACAAAAGGCATGGCAGGTTATACCCTTTATCCTGATAAGGCCTTTATCGAGATCCGGGGACAACTGTATAACCGGACTCCCTTCCCGCAGACCTTTTTATGGTGGGCCAATCCTGCGGTTAAAGTGAATGAACACTATCAGTCGGTGTTTCCCCCGGACGTTTATGCTGTGTACGACCATGGCAAAAGGGATGTTTCGGAATTTCCGGTAGCACGTGGCGTGTATTATAAGGTGGATTATGCTCCGGGGACCGACATCTCCTGGTATAAAAACATTCCGGTGCCCACCTCCTATATGGTCATCTCCTCACGGTATGATTTCATCGGCGGATATGAACATGATTCCGGGGCCGGGCTCCTCCATGTGGCTGATCATCTCGTATCACCCGGAAAAAAATTATGGACCTGGGGCACCGGTGAGTTTGGACAGGCCTGGGAGAAAAACCTTACCGACGAGGACGGTCCGTACATGGAACTGATGACCGGCGTGTATACCGATAATCAGCCCGATTTTTCATGGCTTCAGCCCGGTGAGGAAAAAACATTCATTCAGTATTTCATGCCTTACCGGGATATCGGTATGGTGAAAAATGCATCAAAAGATGCCCTGCTCGGTTTAGAAATCGCTGGATCGCAAGTGGAAATCAAGCTTTTCGTCACCTCACCGTTTGAGGGAATACGGGTCGACCTGGTAAAAAACGACCGGAAATTGTACAGTGAAACAATCGCGATCGGGCCCGAAAGTCCATACATAAAAAAGGTTACGCTGTCGGAAAATATCCGGCCGGATGAAGTGAAGGTGGTGATTACCGATGTTCGTACCGGACGGGAGATACTGTCATACCAGGAAGAGACGGGAGGGGAAATTCAGGTTCCATCCCCTGCCAGGGCTCCGGCCCGACCCCGGGATGTCGAAAACAACGAACAGCTTTACCTGACGGGGATGCATCTCGAACAGTACCGCCATGCCACCTTCCAGGCTCAGGATTATTACGAAGAAGCGCTGAAAAGGGATCCGGGGGATATCAGAAATAACAACGCCCTGGGCCTCTGGTATCTGAGAAGGGGCCGGTTTGAAAAAGCTGAATCCTGTTTCAGGAAAGCCATTGCCACCCTGACCTCCCGCAATCCCAATCCGTACGACGGAGAACCCTTTTACAGCCTGGGGTGGGCACTCAGGTTACAGAACCGTCATAAGGAAGCTTTTAACGCTTTCTACAAATGCGTGTGGAGCGATGCCTGGCAACATGCCGGGTACCTGAACCTGGCCAGGATCGCCGTCCAGCAGAAAGATTATGTTCAGGCACTGGAACTGATCGGGAAATCACTCATCCGGAATGTACACAGTCATACCGCCCGGCACCTGAAAGCAGTGATCCTCAGGTATCTCGACAGGATTACGGAGGCTGGACCCTGGATCGAAGAATCACTGGATCTGGATCCGTTCAACTTTGGATGCCTCTATGAGAAATATTTACTGCTGCAAGGAAAAAGGGAGGGAACTGCAGAACAGGTTATGGCTCATCTTAGGGCAACCAGCCGTAATGGGATCCATAACTTCCTGGAATATGCCCTGGACTATGCTCATGCCGGACTGTTTCAGGATGCTTCCGGCCTTTTATCTATTAATTGTGAGGACCAAAAGGATGAATATGCCCTGGTGCCCTATTACCTGGGCTGGTTCGCATTTCTTGACGGGAACACCATTGCCGCGAGGGAGTATTTTCAGAAAGGAGCAGCTTTGGCACCGGATTACATCTTTCCAAACCGTGTGGAAGAAATTCTGATCCTGAAAACAGTCATTTCACTGAACCCTGATGATTCAAAGGCCTATTACTACCTGGGCAACCTGTGGTACGACAAACGCCAGTACGATGAAGCCATTCCGTGCTGGGAAAAATCGGTAGCGCTGAAAGCTGACTTTCCGACAGTCCACCGTAACCTGGGGCTGGCCTGTTACAATAAGCTTAAGGATCCCGATAGAGCAAGGGCCTCAATGGAGACTGCCTTTTCACTGGACACGGACGATGCCAGGGTATTGATGGAACTGGACCAGCTGTACAAAAGGCTGAACAAGCCTCATCATGAACGGCTTACCCTTCTCGAAAAGCATCTGCATCTGGTTCTGCAACGGGATGATCTGTACCTGGAAAGAATAACGCTGTACAACCAGCTCCTGGATTTTCAAAAAGCCAGGGATTTACTGGCACAGTACCGGTTTCATCCCTGGGAAGGAGGAGAAGGGAAAGTGGTTGGTCAGTACCTGATCTGCCATCTTGAACTGGCAAAACAGGCTCTTGCCGGGGGACGGACTCAAGAGGCATTCGACCTGCTGAACCAGGCTGAAAAATACCCTGCCAGCCTGGGTGAGGGCAAACTTTTCGGAGCACAGGAAAACGACATCCATTATCTGAAGGGTATCGCCTGTGAAAGGATGGCCAGGCATGAAATGGCCAGACAACATTTCGAACGTGCGACCTCCGGGATCAGCGAACCTGTGCAGGCATTTTTCTATAACGATCCCCAGCCCGACAAGATATTTTACCAGGGACTGACATGGAGAAAATTAAGTCAGCCCGAAAAAGCCGAAGCGATCTTCCACCGGCTGGTTACCTTTGGAGAAAAGCATCTGAATGATGACACCGCTATCGACTATTTTGCCGTTTCGCTTCCTGACCTGCTGGTATGGGACACTGATTTGAATGTACGAAACAAAATCCATTGCCTTTATATGATGGGATTGGGATACCTGGGATTGGATAATGGGCAAAGTGGGAAAGCAGAAGAATTATTCGACCGGGTTCTTGATATGGACATCAATCACCAGGGGGCACAGATACACCGGCTTATGATGAATAATCCGGATCTGTTTTAAAGGATCCATAATAACACAACAGGAAAACATAAACTCATCCATGTCGACGCGCATCAAAGCGGCTATCCAGCCTGAGAGGAAGCCCTATACCTTCAATACCCCTTATGTCACGGGATTATCCTTTATTTCGGCGCTGGGCGGATATCTTTTCGGATTCGATTTTGCGGTCATTTCCGGAGCGTTACCCTTCTTACAGATCCATTTTGGGCTGGATGCCTACTGGCAGGGATTCACAACCGGAAGCCTTGCTCTGGGAGCCATTGCCGGTTGCCTCGCCGCCGGATACATATCGGATCGCTCCGGCAGAAAAAAAGGATTGCTGCTTGCCGCTGCCATCTTTGCCATTTCGTCGCTGGCAATGGCTGTTTCACCATCCAGGAATATCTTCCTTCTGTCGAGGTTTGTGGCTGGCATCGGCGTTGGCATGGCTTCCATGCTGTCACCGGTATATATTGCCGAAATTGCCCCTGCCCCTATGAGGGGACGAATGGTTGCCATTAACCAGCTGACGATCGTGATCGGCATTTTGATCACTAATCTGGTCAACTATTTACTGCGTGATCTGGGTGAAGATGCCTGGAGATGGATTTTTGGCCTGGGATTCATTCCTTCTGCCCTGTTCTTTACCGGAGCATTATGGTTGCCCGAAAGTCCAAGGTGGCTGGTAAAAGCAGGTAGGCCCGTCAGGGCACAATCCATCCTGACGAAAATTGGGGGAGCAGGTTTTGCCTCCGAATCTTTGTCCGAAATTGAAAAAACACTCACAGGGATCACCACGACCCATTACCGGGATGTTTTCAGAAAAGGGCTCCTGCCCGCTGTGATCATCGGGATCGGACTGGCTGTTTTCCAGCAACTGTGCGGCATCAATACGGTTTTTAACTATGCACCCAAGATCTTCGAAAGCATCGGGGCAAGCCAGGATGACCAACTGCTGCAAACCGTTTTCATTGGCGGTGTCAACCTTGTGTTTACGATCGTGGCCATGCTGCTGGTCGACAAACTCGGAAGAAAACCGCTCATGCTGGTGGGTTCGGGGGGGCTGGCCATCCTGTACCTCCTGGTGGTCCAACTACTGGGTGCCCGCTCTGCCAGTGTTTCCTGGTTCTTATTGGCTGCCATTGGTACGTACGCCATGTCACTGGCCCCCGTCACCTGGGTGCTGATCTCCGAAATTTTTCCGAATAAAATCCGGGGAGAGGCAACCTCCATCGCTGTCCTCAGCCTCTGGGCAGCCTATTTCATCCTGGTATTCACCTTCCCTGTCCTTTTTGAGAAACTTCAGGACAGGTCATTTTATATCTATTCAGCCATCTGTGTCCTGGGATTCATCTTTATCTTACTGAAGGTAAGAGAAACCAGGGGAAAAACACTGGAAGAGCTGGAGGATGTGATGTCGGGGCATTAGAAGCATGTGATGAATTTGCTGTCCTGATAGGGTACCATCTGAAAAAGATTAATTTTGTGAAAAAGGGAATTTCGGTAAGTTATTGCACGATGTTCGGAAAATGCCTGTTGTTCTCGCTTGTTGCTGTCCTGCTGCTCTCCTGCAGCCGTGACCGGCAAACGCTCTGCGTTGATCAACCGTTCGATGCAGGCTGGCTGTTCCACAGGGGCGACATTGAAGGAGGGGAAAATCCCTCGCTCAGCGATACCGGCTGGAGAAAGCTGGATATACCTCACGACTGGAGTATTGAGGATATTCCGGGCACCAACTCACCGTTTGATTCTACTGTGGTCAATGGCGTATCCAGTGGTTTTACCCGCTGTGGAATCGGCTGGTACAGAAAACATTTCTCCGTGGCCAGTGAAGCTGAAAATGAAAAAGTCATTCTCCGGTTCGATGGTGTTTACATGAATTCAGACGTCTGGGTCAACGGATATCATGCCGGAAATCATTTTTATGGCTATTCCCCTTTTGAGTACGATATCAGCCCATGGATAAACTTCAGCGGTGACAATGTGATCGCCGTCAGGGTGAATAACGATTCGGTCCGCTGCAGGTGGTATTCGGGTTCGGGTATCTACCGGCATGTCGCACTAAAGATTACTTCACGTTTAAATGTCGATCAGGGGGGAATTGCGGTCACCACACCTGAGGTTTCCAAAGAACAGGCAACGGTAGTAGTAAACACAATTCTTCTCAATGAGGGTAGCGAGGATAAAAAGGCCACTTTATATCTGCAAGTAATTGATAATAAGGGAAATAAAATTGTAACTCGTGTTGAAGACTATGAAATTAGAGCCGGGCAGAGAGCCACGGTAGAACAATCCTTTTCGGTTTCCCTACCCCATTTATGGTCGCTTGAGGATCCCTGCCTCTACACTGTCGAGGCCGCTGTTATGGTTGACCATACACTGGCTGATCAAGTCAGGCAATCCTTTGGGATCCGAACGATACAATTTGACGCTGAAACCGGATTCCGGCTCAACGGAAAAGAAATTGAGCTTCAGGGGGGTTGCATACATCACGATAATGGGCCCCTGGGAGCCGTCGCCCTGGACAGGGCCGAGGAACGCAGGGTGGAACTGCTGAAGGCAGCAGGATTCAACGCCATACGCATGGCCCACAATCCTCCGTCGGCAGCCATGCTGGATGCCTGCGACCGGCTGGGGATGCTCGTCATTGATGAAGCCTTCGACGTGTGGCGCTATGGCCATTTTCCTGGTGATTACAGCCTGCATTTCGACAGCCTGTGGCGCGAAGATCTCCGGAGCATGGTCCTCCGTGACCGGAACCATCCCTGTATCATCATGTGGAGCATCGGAAATGAGATCAGGAATACGGATACAGAGGAAATAGCGGAGGTTTGCCGCGAGCTGGCTGATTTCGTCCGTTCACTGGATCCAACCCGTCCCGTGACTGTCGCAGTCAACGCGATCACGCCATTAAAAGATCCATTCTTCTCTCATCTGGATGTTTGTGGTTACAACTATTGCCGTGGCCTTTACCTTTCGGATCATGAAAGGCTCCCCGCAAGGGTGATGTTTTGCTCCGAATCCTATCCCTCCGAGGCTTACGATTACTGGAAGGATGCAAAGGAATATCCCTGGGTGACCGGGGACTTTGTATGGACAGCCCTTGATCATATCGGCGAAGCCAGCATCGGGTGGCGCGGCTATCCGCAGGATCCTGACTTTTTTCCATGGAACCTGGCCTGGTGCGGCGACCTGGATATTTGCGGCTTTCCCCGCCCGCAATCCTTTTACCGACAAACGTTATGGAAAGAAGAACCTATGGTTGCCCTTTTTGTGACTCCTCCCATTCCTTCCTTCCCGCTGAATCCCGCAAAGGAATGGTGGAGTGTATGGGACTGGCCCGACGTAACCGACAGCTGGAACTTTAAGGGATATGAAAATGACTCCTTGAAAGTTTCAGTCTATTCCCGGTGCGACGAAGTGGAGCTTTTTCTGAATAATGCTACCCTGGGTAAACAAACGAATAAGCCTGAAAATAAAAATATTCTTCAGTGGAATGTCCCTTATCAGACCGGCGAACTAAAAGCGATCGGGTACGCGGAAGGGAAGGCCGTCGCATCCTGCTCACTGAGAACAGCAAAAGAACCAGCAAAGATCATCCTGACGCCCGACCGGACCTCTCTGAAGCCGGATGGACAGGATCTCAGTTACATTACCGTTGAGATCACCGATGATGCAGGAATCAGAAATCCGCTGGCCGAAAATACCCTGACGTTCAGCGTTACTGGCGCTGGCAGCCTGGCAGCCGTTGGAAACTCAAATCCTGTCAGCCTGGAGAGTTTCCGGCAACCAAAGCGTAACGCCTGGCATGGACGCTGCATGGTCATCCTGCGCTCCGGAAAGGAAAAAGGAACGATACAGCTGACCGTACACTCGCAGGGTTTGCCTGATGCAGGGGTCATCATTGATGTTGAATGAATAAGATTTCACATATCATCCGTGGAGGGATATCCTACTTTGCAGGAATGATCCTGTTCATCTCCTGTGAAAAGCAAACCGGAATTGAATTTCCCCGCCGCATAAGCTTTGATGCCGGCTGGAAATTCCATTACGGCGAAATCAGCAATCCCTTTGATCCGGTCAACGATCAGGTAGACTGGCGAAATATGGATCTGCCCCACGACTGGAGCATTGAACTGCCCTTTTCAAAGGAAAGTACAGGTGGAACCGCCACAGGGTACACGGTGGGGGGCACGGGCTGGTATAAAAAAAATTTCGTTCTACAGCCTGAGCAGGCCGGAAGGAAGCTGTCGCTTTATTTCGAAGGCGCATATATGGAAACGGAAATCTGGTTGAACGGACAGAAAGCCGGTTACCATCCTTATGGATATACCTCCTTTTTCGTTGATATCACTGCGTTGTGCAATCCACCGGGTATAGAAAACACTCTGGCAGTAAAGGTCAGCAACAACGAAAAGAACAGCCGATGGTATTCCGGCTCGGGCATCTACCGGCATATCTGGCTCGAAACGACCGATTTACTTCACCTGGATACCTGGGGCGTTTACATAACTACCCCGGAGGTCACCATGGAAATAGCGATGGTCAGCATCAGCACCGACATCATTAACGAAACGAATGGAAGTGTGAGGGCACGCGTGGATTTCAGGATTTCGCAGTCCGGATCAGACAGAACGATTAGCCAATCCGCAGAAATATCCTTAAACCCCGGTGAAGAAAAGACCCTGGTACAACCGATAGAAATCCTTAAACCCGACCTGTGGTCGGTTGATTCTCCTGCCCTGTATACTGCAGATATTGAGATCCGGACCGGTTCAACAATGCGTGACCGGATCAGCACGACTTTCGGAATCAGGAGCATTTCGTTCAGGGCTGAAGACGGCTTCCTGTTAAACGGGCAGCCATTAGAATTAAAAGGTGGCTGCATGCATCACGACAATGGACTGCTGGGCGCTGCAGCCATCGACAGGGCTGAGGAAAGGAAGGTGGAATTACTGAAAGCCAATGGTTTCAACGCCGTGCGATGCGCCCATAATCCTCCTTCCGAAAAATTCCTGGAAGCCTGCGACCGCCTTGGCCTGCTGGTCATTGATGAAGCGTTCGATCAGTGGCATCAACCAAAAAATCCGGATGATTATCACCGCTTCTTTGATGAATGGAATGAACAGGATTTCACCTCCATGCTACTGCGCGACCGTAACCACCCCTCCATCATAATGTGGAGCATAGGCAACGAGATCCAGGAAAGAGCCGACACAAGCGGTCTTCGCATTATCAGGAAATTCAGGCGTCTGATTGACCGGTACGATCCCACACGCCACATGACACTGGCTGTGAATGACTTCTGGGACAAACCTGGCTACACATGGAAGGATTCCGAACGAACCTTTGAGCAATTGGACGTCGGTGGCTACAATTACCTCTGGTGGGTTTATGAAGAGGATCATCGGCAATTTCCTGACCGGGTCATCTTCGGATCCGAGTCAACACCGATGGAACGGGCTGTCAACTGGAAACTGGTTGAAGAACATCCTTACGTCGTTGGTGATTTTGTCTGGACAGCTATGGATTACCTTGGCGAAACCGGAATCGGACACACTTCCTATGTGAAGAAACTGACAAAAGGACCTCACCAGCTGCTGGAGTGGCCCTGTTTCAATGCATGGTGCGGCGACATTGACCTCTGTGGAAATAAAAAACCCCAGTCTGCCCTGCGGGATATCCTCTGGAACGAAAGCAGTTTGGAAATGCTTGTACATGCACCGCTACCGGCGGGAATGGTCGAAAAGGTCAGTTACTGGGGGTGGCCCGACGAACTGGCATCGTGGAACTGGAAGGGCCTGGAAGGAAAAATCATGGATGTCCGTGTATTTACCCGTTATCCATCGGTCAGGCTTTACCTCAATGGTAACCTCATCGGGGAAAAAGAAATTCTAAAAGATGATCCCGCTGACCCTGTTGCCTGGTTCCTGGTCCCGTATGAACCGGGAGTGCTTAAAGCTGTCGGAATGGAAAAGGGAAACGGAAGGGACACGGTGTTGCTGGTCACCACAGGGCCGCCTGCTGGAATAGTACTGAAAGCCGATCAGGTGATGCTGAGCAATTCCAGAAACGACCTCTCTTTCGTTCAGATCGAACTGGTTGATCAGAACGGTAATCGGGTACAGGATGATGACCGGAAGATAACATTATCCCTATCCGGTGCCGGTGAAATTACGGCGGCAGGTAACGCTTCTCCCACGGATATGGAAAGCTTTCGTTCGATGGACCCCAGGACCTTCCGGGGAAGGGCCCTGGCAATCATTCGCCCGACAGGAGAGGATGGGACCATTTTATTCCATGCCCGATCGGACGGTCTGCCCGAAGAAACATTAACGATCCAGGTACATAATTAATTATGAAAGATAAAAGTCAATCCTGGTTCCTTTATTTGTTAATATTTTCTTTGACAAATATTTACTCCTGCAGCCGAACCCATATCCCTTCAGAGATCCAACCCGGGACAATCTGGAAAGATACCGACGGAAACGTCATCAATGCCCATGGTGGCGGGATCCTTTACCATGAGGGAATGTATTACTGGTATGGGGAGTACAAAGGGGATTCTACGTATCGGCTGGAATGGGTCACCACCTGGGAGTGCTGGAGAGCTGATGCGGGAGGCGTTTCCTGTTATTCATCCCCCGACCTGGTCCATTGGAAATTTGAGGGGCTGGTCCTGCCTGCTACATCCGATGACACGGCTTCCGAGTTGCATCCTTCTCAGGTGATCGAACGTCCCAAGGTCATTTATCATGATAAAACCGGAAAATTTGTAATGTGGATGCATATCGAAAGTCCTGACTATGAAAAAGCCCATTCCGGTGTGGCCATTTCGGATTCCCCTACAGGAAGATTTGCCTATCTCGGATCCTTTAAACCTAACGGGCAGGACAGCCGCGACCAGACCCTGTTTAAGGATGACGACGGGCGAGCCTATCATATCTGTTCTTCAGAATGGAATAAAACACTATATATCAGTCTTTTGAATGATGATTACACCCAACCGTCAGGTAGGTTGACGCGAAATTTCATCGACGAATCAAGGGAGGCCCCTGCCGTTTTTAAACACAACGGGAAGTATTATATGATCACCTCGGGTTGTACGGGATGGGATCCCAACACCGCGCTGATCGCCGTGGCGGATTCCATGCTGGGAAACTGGTCCATGCTGGGAAATCCATGCGTTGGGCCCGATGCCGACAGGACCTTTTATGCCCAGAGTACTTTTGTGTTGCCCGTCACCGGTAAAAAAACTGAATACATTGCCATGTTCGATCGCTGGAATAAAACCGACCTGGATGATTCGCGCTATGTCTGGCTTCCGCTTGAGTTCAGGAAAGGTAATCCGGTGATCAAATGGAAGGGGCGGTGGGAGATGGAGTAAAGATCCCGCGCTGCGCCAGGGATCTGATGGAATTGCTCAGAATGATTAACTTTAGACCGCCATAATATATATGTTTTAATCGAACCCAAATGAAAACCTACCGTCCACTGTTTCTTTGCATTCTGTTGCTTCCTATTTCCGTGATCGCTCAGCAACTGCAGCTGGGAGCGCCGTTCAGCAATAACATGGTTTTACAACAAAAAACATCCAACCCTGTATGGGGATGGGATAAACCTGGGACCGACATCACGATAACGGTGTCGTGGAATGGCCAGTCCTATGAAGCCACTACCGGTGCGGATGGCAGATGGACGATTCCCGTTGAAACACCCGAAGCAGGCGGACCCTATACCGTTGCTATAAAAAGTTCACAAGCTATCGTTCTGGAGAATGTCATGATTGGTGAGGTGTGGCTGGCCAGCGGCCAGTCGAACATGAGTATGCCGCTTAAAGGGTATTATTGCCAGCCTGTCAGGGGTTCCAATGAAGCCATCCTTGGCTCCACCCATAGGACCATTCACTTCATCAATGTTCCACCCCTGGCTGCTTACAGGCCTCTTGAGCAAATCAAGGCCGGATGGGTAGCTGCCTCACCCGGCACCGCCGGAGAATGCAGCGCCGTGGCCTGGTTTTTTGCTGCCTCGCTGCAGGAACAACTGGGCAACGTGCCGGTCGGAATCATCAATGCCAGCTTCGGGGGATCCAATGTGGAAGCCTGGATGCCTCCCTCAGCATGCCGGCAGTTTACCGACATTCAGGTTCCCCCGGCAAGTGATGATACCTCCTCCTGGATCAACAATGTTCCCACGGTTTTGTACAACGGAATGATCCATCCCCTCGTGGGTTACACAATCAAAGGAATGATCTGGTACCAGGGGGAATCGAATATTTTCAATGTCCCCCGTTATGCACCTTCTGTCGCTGCAATGGTCAGTACCTGGAGACAGGAATGGAACCTGGGGAATTTCCCTTTTTATTTTGCCCAGATAGCTCCCTATGATTATACGCAATGGAATTTTTTCACGCCGCAATGGCCTGAGATTTCAGCCTATCAGCGTGAAGCGCAGCTACAATCACAAAAAATAATACCCAACAGCGCCATGGCGGTATTGCTGGATATTGGAGAAGAGTATCAGATTCATCCGCCTCAGAAACGCGAGGTGGGCGAACGACTGGCTTTCCTGGCACTGGCAAAAACATACGGATGCATGGGATTTGAATATGAAAGCCCGGAGTACGACAGCCTGGAAATAAAGGAAGACAGGGCGATCCTGTATTTTTCAAAACAGTACAATGGCCTGACAAGCTATGAAAAGCCACTGGAATTGTTCGAGATCGCCGGGGAGAACAAGGTCTTTGTAAAAGCCAATGCAATCATCGACGGAGAAAAGGGAACGGTGGTGGTTTCCTCTCACCTGGTGAACGAGCCCAAAGCCGTACGATATGCTTTCAGAAATTACGTCAGGGCTGAACTGTTCGGTGTTGGAGGGCTTCCTGTATCCTCCTTCCGTACAGATACCTGGTAATAAAAGTGGTTCTGGATGAAAAATTCATTTTTTTTCACATCCCTTGTAGGATTTTGCCTTTTATTGGCTGCCTGCAATGACAAACCGCACACTGACGTCGCAGTCATCCGCATATTCCCCGACTCCGTTTTAACTGATGCTTCCGGGCACAGGCTAGGGATTAATGTGGATTTTTTCATGGATGGCGGCAGGTTCCCTCAGCCCCGGCATTCACTGGCCGAAGCGCTGAAAACCATGGAAGTGAAATACCTCCGCTACCCCGGAGGAGAAAAATCCGACCTGTATCTTTTCAGCACACCCCCTTACGATAAATCAAACCCGACCCTTGCCCGCACCGGCGGACTGGCCGATTACCCTGGTGTGATCACCGACGGAAAGAAATTGAATTATGATCCCCTTGATTTTGATGAATTTATTGATGTGTGCCGCGACATTGGCGCCGAACCGGTTATCGTGGTGGCGGCAGACGGTTATTTGCTGGATGTAAACCAGGGTGAATCCCTTTCGTCGCGTGAAGAACTGCTGAAACATGCTGCTGAATGGGTAAGGTATGCCAATGTCAAAATGAAATATGGAGTTCGTTACTGGATGATCGGGAATGAAAGCTGGAATGCCAATAATATGAACTCAAGCGCTGAAATCTATGCACGGGATGTGATTGATTTTTCAAAGGCCATGAAGGCGGTGGATTCTTCCATCCTGATCATTCCCAACGGCAGCAGCGAAGAGTTCTTTAAAACGGTGATCACGAAAGCGGGAGATCATATCGACCGGCTTTGTGTAAGTAATTATGGCGTTTACAATTTCCACCGGGGATACAACACCTACCGCGATACCACCCAGTGCCTCATCTGGCCCGCGCTTACGGCCATCAAGGCCATGAACGACTATGCAACACCGGAACAATTGCAGCGGTTTAAAATGATCGTGGCGGAGTTCGGTTCCATCGACTGGCAAAAGTACTGGAATGGAACCAACGACCTGGGGCATGCCATCGTGACGTTCGATATGGCCGGGCAACTCCTCACGCATCCGCAGATTGAATTTTCCTGCTTCTGGAATACCCGATGGATCGAAAATGAAAAAGAACCGCCTGTTGATCACGATGCGCTTGACAAAGACGGTAATATCAATCCGACAGGTTTTGCCCTGGCCATCTGGGGTAAGTTCCCCCCGAAAAAGATGGTAGCTGTGTCACAGGTCACGGACAACAATACCTTCAGCCCGGTTGTGGCTTATTCCGGTTACGACCCTGATGCGGGAACGCTGCAGGTTTACCTCATCAACAAACAGGAAAAACCCGTGGCCGCCAGGCTGGAGATCCCGGGTTATCAAACGGTATCCATTGAACAGGCCTGGGAATATGTCGGTAATTCCCCGGAAGACCCTCTGCCTGTCTGGCAGGAAAGGCCAATGACTGATTCATTTAAGGTGATTGATTTCAAGGGATTGTCAATCACCGTACTCATAATGAAAATGGAACGAAAAACATGCACGTATTATGTTGACCCGGTCTCCGGAAATGACACCAATACCGGCATGTCCCCCACGAAAGCTTACAGGAGCCTGGAAAAGCTAAGAAGCCTCGCTCTGCATCCGGGCGACAGCATCCTGCTGAAGTCAGGCGCCGTCTTTACCGAACCATTTTATCTTTCCTGCAAAGGTGACTCATTAAAACCTGTTATCGTCGGAAAGTACGGGGGCAGCGCCCGGCCGCACATCAGGATGGATGCATCGGTTCTCCGGGCGGTCCACATATTCAATTCGGAACATATCGTGGTCCGGGATCTTGAGATTTCCAACCGGGGTGCTGAACCCATGGTGGGGCTCAACGGATTGCTCGTTGAACTGGTAAATTACGGTACCGCCAGGAATATCACCCTCGACAACCTTTTCGTTCACGATGTACTCGGCAACCTTGACAAAGAAAATAAAGGAGGGGGGAATGCCATCCTGCTGTCTAATTTCCGGGACGAAAAAACCGATTCTCTACGCTCTCGTTTTGATGGCCTGGTGGTTCAGAACTGCCTGATCCGGAACTGCCAGCGCAACGGCATCATGATGTGGGGGATCTGGCCACGGAGGCTCTGGTACCCCAGCCTTAACGTGATCATCCGAAACAATACGATCGAGGGAGTTCCCGGTGACGGCATTGTGCCGGTTGGCTGCGAAAGCCCGCTGGTGGAATACAATGTGATGAAGAACTGCCCTGCCACGCTCCCGCCCACCGAGGCATGCGATGGCATCTGGCCCTGGAGTTGCGATAACGCCGTTGTTCAGTACAATATCGTCAGCGACCACAAATCACAGGTTGACGGCTATGGATTCGACGCTGACTGGAACTGTAACCATACAGTGATCCAGTACAACCTGAGCTTCAATAACGATGGGGGATTCCTGCTGATCTGCAATTCGGGGGGGTGGCCGCCGGATTGGAGCGCAGGCAATACAGGCACCGTCATCCGGTACAATATCAGCATCAACGACGGACTGCGGAACTTCATCGTGGAAGGCAAAAAAGATTACTTCTCCCCCGTCATCCACTTGACCGGCCCGACCAAAAACACGCGGATTGAAAACAACCTGTTTTACCTGTATAAAAAACCGGCTCCCGAAATTGACAAAACCCTGATCACCCTGGATGACTGGGGTGGTTATGCCGACAGTACCTTTATCCGGAAGAATTTCATTTTTGTTGAAGAGCCTTATCTGGCCATCAACCCGACTAAAACAACCCGCACCCTTTGCGAAGACAATCGCTATACCGGCGACCTTATAACGCCCGAAACAGGTTTCAGCAAGTATGACGGAAAATTCGACCAGAACATGTGGCAGGATCCGAAGGATGATAACTGGGATAGCTTGATTGCTTTCATTCGTGGCAAAACAGTGACCATAGGAGGAAAAGAGGTCAGGGTTACTGATATTATTGGATATTTGGGACAGAAATCAACCGGGAAATGATATTTAATACCCCTCCCCCGTCCCCTCCCCTGCTCGCAGGGGAGGGGACGGGGATAGGGTACATTAATGAATAACCGAAATGTCTCTCAACTACCTGTACGCCACCTGCATGACATTGATTCTTATCATCCCGTCATGTGATATTGAAAGGGATCCTTTCACCCTTGATCTTTCCGGCAATTGGAATTTCCAGATCGATTCACAGGACCAGGGAGTACGGGACCGGTGGTTTGACAGGACACTTGAAGACACGGTACGTTTACCTGGCTCCATGCTCACCAATGGCAAGGGGAACGAAGTGTCTGTAGATACAAAATGGACCGGGGGCATCTGGGACAGTCTCTGGTATAAAAGTCCGGATTTTGCCCGATACCGTGAACCCGGTAACGTCAAGATTTCTTTCTGGCTGCAGCCGCTGAAACACTACGTCGGGGTTGCCTGGTACAGCAGGGAGGTCACCATTCCTGAAAGCTGGGAAGACCGGTACACGGAGCTGTTCTTTGAACGCTGCCACTGGGAAAGTACGGTCTGGATCGACACTGTCCGTATCGGTATGCAAAACGCCCTGGGCGCCCCCCACATCTATGACCTCAGCCATTGGCTGACCCCTGGCGAACACCGCATCACGGTCAGAATGGACAACCGCATCAAAGACATTGATCCCGGCCAGGATGCCCACAGCGTGAGCGACAATACCCAGACCAACTGGAACGGCATCATCGGTAAGATATGCCTGATCAATCGCCCCGCTGCATACATCGGGGATGTACAGCTGTTTCCCGATGTGGATGCAAAAAAAATAAAGGCAGTCATCACGGTATGTAATCTTCATCCCGAAGAAGGGGAATATCTGCTCAGGTTATCCGCCGCTGCCACAAATCCCAATGTCGGTAGGAAGGTGGCTCCCCTGGAGAAAAAGATCATTGCCGAAAAAGATACAACTGTGATAGGCCTTGAGTACGGTATGGGAGACGATCCCCTGCTCTGGGATGAGTTCAGCCCCAATGTCTATACCATGACGGTGGAACTTACGGGACGAACCGGTGCGGATATCTGCTATACAGACTTTGGAATGAAAAAGTTCGTGGTGAATGGCACCCGGTTCATGGTCAACGGGCGCCCTATTTTTCTGAGAGGCACGCTGGAATGCGCCATTTTCCCGAAAACAGGATACCCTTCTGTTCTGGTCGACGACTGGAAACATATTTTCAGGAAATGTAAGGAATTCGGATTGAACCATGTTCGTTTCCATTCCTGGTGTCCGCCCGAAGCTGCTTTCATTGCAGCCGACCGGGAAGGTATTTACCTGTCAGTCGAAAATTCTGCATGGGCGCGTCTGGGTGATGGTGAGCCCATTGACCGGTACATTTATGAGGAGAGCAACCGCATTACAAGGCAGTTCGGGAACCATCCCTCGTTTTGCATGATGCCCTATGGCAACGAAGCCTCGGGCGACAGTGCATCCGCCTACGTCACCCGCTTTGTCGGGTACTGGCAAAAGAAGGATCCACGACGCGTCTATACTTCTGCCTCCGGTTTCCCCGAAAGTCCTGCGAGCGATTATATTAGCAGCGGTGCTGCCCGCATCCAGTGGTGGGACGCCGGATTGAAAAGCCCCATCAACGCAAGCCCACCCACAACCGATTTCGACTGGGCACAATACATTGAAAAGGACAGGCCGGTCGTAAGTCATGAAATCGGTCAGTGGTGTGTGTATCCCGACTTTAAAGAAATCAGCAGGTACGATGGTGTGCTAAAACCCAGGAATTTTGAGATTTTCAGGGATAAACTCGAAGAACATGGCATGGCCCACCTGGCCGATAGCTTTTTGCTCGCTTCAGGAAAGCTGCAGGTGCTGTGCTACAAAGCGGATATTGAAGCCGCATTGCGGACTCCCGGATTCGCTGGATTTCAGCTGCTCGACCTGCACGATTTTCCGGGGCAGGGCACTGCACTGGTGGGGGTGCTCAACCCCTTCTGGGAAGAAAAAGGATACGTGACATCAAAAGAGTATATCCGGTTTTGTAATACCACGGTGCCCCTGCTGAGAATGCCTAAAATGATCTATCTTAATGACGAGGAGTTCGACGCCAGGGCGCTGGTGACTCATTACGGACCATCGCCGCTCATGCAGGCTTCCGTTTCCTGGAAGATCACCGCACCTGACGGCACAATCCTCACAGAGGAACAACTTCCGGCAGTGAACATTGCATTTGGGATCAATGATCTGGGAATGATCCGAAAAAATTTCTCCTCCGTAAACACTCCCCAACCACTGACCGTTACCCTACAAGTTAATGATTTTGAGAATGCCTGGAACATCTGGGTATATCCATCGCAACTTTCCGAAATCCCGGGTGCGGAAAAAATAATGGTGACTCAACAAATGGATGCCAATACCGTCGCTTACCTGAATCATGGAGGGAACGTACTGTTAACGGTAAAAAAGGGTTCCGTAAAGCCCGGCAAGGGAGGAGAGGTTCCCGTGGGATTCTCCAGTATTTTCTGGAATACACAGTGGACAGCCTTCCGGCAACCACCCTTCACCCTGGGTATTTTATGCAACCCGAAACATCCGGCGTTCGCCTGGTTCCCCACAGCGTATTATAGCGATTGGCAGTGGTGGGATGCCATGAGCCATTGCAATGCCATACGAATCGATTCCGTTTCCCCTGAAATTGAACCGATCGTGAGAATCATTGACGATTGGGTCACGGCAAAGCCGCTGGGGTTGATCTTTGAATGCCGGGTAGGTAAGGGTAAATTACTGGTCGCAGGCGTTGATCTGATCACGGACAGGGAACACAGACCGGAAGCAAGGCAACTGCTGTTCAGTATACTGAACTATATGGTCGGTGATGCTTTCAGCCCCGCTGTGGCTGTGGAAGCGGAGAAAATTCAATCATTATTACGGTGAACGATAAGAATCCAGACCAAGACCCTTGTGTTTTCTTAAAAATATCGTACTTTTAGGGCATTACACGATTGACCGATAAACCAATAGATAAATATGTAAAAAATTATATATTATTTAATCAATACAGAATGTCAAACCTAAAATTCATTAAGCCATGTACAAGCTAAAATTTATTATGGGCATTTTCCTCCTTGCCGGGCTGTTATTTGTAGCCGGCTGTAAGGATGACGAAGAAGAGACTGTGGTAACGATCACTACCTCAGCCGTTTCCGATGTGACGGCCAATGGGGCAATGTCTGGAGGCACGATCGCCGTCACCGGAGAGGTCGATGTGACAGCCCGCGGCGTTTGCTGGTCCACCGTTAATGACCCAACAACGGCCGATCCCAAAACCACTGACGGAACCGGCACAGGCAGTTACACCAGTACCATTACAGGCCTGACCGCCAATACGCCCTATTATGTCAGGGCTTATTGCGTTAATGCCGGAGTTACCTACTACGGAACCAGCATCAACTTTACCACAGAACCTCCGGAGCCGGTTGAGCTGATCGTTAACGGCGATTTCGCGCTTCCCGGGGTTAACGGCGAGCTGATTACCGCAACACCATGGAAAACGGATGAAACAACGGACGCTGACGCAAATGGACAGCTCGATTACATCGGTTATGCGTTTGATGATTACAAAGGACATACGGGTTATGTCTGGTGCTGGGACTGGTCGGAAGGGTTCTACCAGACCGTCGGAACGGTGCCCACTACGGAAACCAACTATGACATCAGCTTCTCCAATACCTGTACCTGGAATGCATGGGGCGATTACAAACCCATCACGGTATTCATCTTCAGCGCTTACAGCGGCGCTGATCCCACAACCCGGGTGGCGATTGATTCCGTAGAATTCGAGGAAACCGACTTTTTCCCGGGATGGGATCTGAACACCTGGCTGGCCAAGAATGGCACGTATACACTTTCTGCCGCTAAAGCTGCAGCATTTGCCGGCCAGAACCTGGTCATTGAAATCGACGTTATCGCCGGTAACTATGATCCCTGGTTCTCCGATGTGTGGTATAACATTGACGATGTCAGTGTGATCCAGCATTAATACACGGCAGCAAAACAGATAATTACAAATAAGGCCGGGATGAGTTGCAACACTCCTCCCGGTCATTTCTTGAAGGTCCTTTAAAGATTTCTCAACGTTAATATTTTATTTATGAGTAAGTCTTACCGTACTTTCGGATACGCTGTATGGCTGTACAGTACCTTTTCGATCAGAAAAGGGTTGCCGATCCTCCCCCTGATCATTTCTCTTCTTTTTTCCTCAACCCTCCTTGCGCAGGACCGTACGGTATCCGGTATCGTCCGGGGCGAAAATGGAGAGGCCTTACCGGGAGCAAATATCCTGGTCAGGGATACAGATATGGGAACAGCGACGGGGATCGACGGGAATTTTTCATTGCTCGTACCGGCTGGTAAAAATATACTGGTCGTCTCCAGCGTCGGCTATGAAAGCAGGGAAATCTCCATCACCGGTCAGACATTTGTTGAAATCCAGCTGGAAGTGAAATCCATTCTCCTTGAAGATGCGGTGGTGGTGGCATACGGAGGCACGCAGAAAAAGGAAACCCTGTCAGGAGCTATTTCCAGTGTCAAGGGGATTGACATTATCAAAGCCCACACCGTAAATGTCAGTAACAGCCTTGCCGGCCAGATACCCGGGCTTACTGTGGTGGCCCAGGGGGGAGAGCCGGGCAATGATTTCTCCACCATACTGGTCAGAGGAGTCAATACCTTTGGTGATGCCTCCCCGCTTTTTGTGGTCGATGGGATTCCCCTGCAGACTTCTGATAAGTTACAGCGGATCGATCCCGGTTCCATCGAAAGTATCACTGTGCTGAAGGATGCTTCTGCTGCCATTTATGGTTCACAGGGAGCCAACGGAGTCATCCTGATCACCACCAAAAGAGGCAGTGCCGGTAAGATCAATGTCTCTGCATCCTTTAACGAAAGTTTTTCTCAGCCAACCATACTTCCGGATTTGCTCAGTTCATACGAAATTGCGCTTCTGCAAAATGAAGTGATCGCCAATCCCTCCAGCGGAGTACTCCCGGCCACATTCCATCCGTCAAAATATAACGATGCCGAACTGAGTGGCTTTAAAAGCGGTAACGATCAGTGGCACTATGCCACAACGGACTGGATGGATGAAACCCTTAAAAAATGGGCGCTGCAGAACTATTCCAATATCACGGTTTCCGGGGGTACGGAAAAAATAAGGGGTCTGGTTTCATTATCCTCCCGTTACCAGGATGGTTTTTATAAGGAAGGATCCAATAAATACCGCCAGTTTGATATCCGGACCAATACAGACTGGAATATTACCCGGGACATTCTGTTTTCCATGGATGTGAACATCCGACAGGATCTTGCCAGATTTTCCATCGCGGATGCGGGAAGTATCTTTTCGCAGGTCATCACGGCTACACCGACCAAACGGGCCTACTGGCCTGATGGCACGCTGGGACAGGCCATTGGTACAGTGGGCAATGCCAACAGCCCGGTTGCGATCAGTACCCCGCTGGGAGGATATAACGATATTGACAATTTAGTATTCAATGGCACATTGAAACTGAATATCAGGATCCCCTGGGTGGAGGGATTATCATTTACCGGAACAGGTACACTGGACCGTTCCAATGCATTCGGTAAATTATGGACCATCCCGGTTACCTATTACAACTGGGATGAAGCCTCCACGACAGATCCGGTGTTTGTCCCACAGAATGAAGGGGATCCGCGCAGAACGCTCACTGAAAACACGACCAAAAACAACCATTACCTGTTGAATTTTTTGATCAATTATGACAAAAAATGGGGGGAACATGCATTTAAGCTTCTTGCCGGATATGAGGAATATGAAAAGGCCAGTGACTATTTTTCCATTACCAAGAAGGACTTTGAGGCGGATAACCTGGATCAGCTGATCTTCGGGAATACGGTTGATGTCATCACCCAGGACAATCCCGGCGCCACCCGGTGGAGAAACTACCTGGGCAGGATCAACTACGACTACCGCTCTAAAATCCTTGCTGAATTCGTGTGCCGATACCAGGGCTCTTCCATCTTCCACCCGGATTACCGGTGGGGATTCTTCCCCGGCGGCTCCCTGGCCTACCGTATCTCGGAAGAAAGGTTTTGGAAGGATCATCTGTCCTTCATCAGTTATTTTAAGATCAGGGCTTCGTATGGCATCACAGGAAATGACCTGATCGCTCCTTTTCAATACATGTCGCTTTACGAAACCCGTTACAGCCGTTATATTGAGCAGGTCGGTGCCAGCGGGGGCCTGGATCCGTACAATGTCCTCAGTGAAGGTACGGTTCCCTATGTGGGGGTCACCTGGGAGAAAGCCAAACAGCTGGATATCGGATTTGATGCTGAATTACTGAAGAACAGCCTGAACCTTACGTTTGATTATTTCTATAACCGAAGGGATGACATCCTTACACCAAAGATCGGTGCCATACCCGGATCCACAGGGATCATACCCAGCGATGAAAATATCGGGAAATTCCAGAACAAGGGCTTTGATTTTAATATCCAGTATCACCATACAGCCGGACAACTCAGCTATCAGATCAGCATGAATGGATTATACTCCAAAAACAAGCTCCTGTTTTTTGATGAAATTGCAGGGATACCGGAGTATCAGCAACAAACCGGCCATCCGATCGGCGGGACGCTGTATTACAGGGTTCTGGGGGTCTATAAAACAGCCGGTGACCTTGAGGCACAGCCCTATGGACTGAATGGAGTCCCGGCACAGCTTGGCGATCTCATTTTTGAGGATGTGAATAAAGATGGAATGGTTGACTCGCGAGATATGGTACGCTCCTATAAGACAGGGACACCCACTGTCAGCGGCGGATTAAGTGCAACGTTCCGGTACAGGAATTTCGACATGAGCCTTCTTTTCCAGGGTGCTTTCGGAGCCGAACGCTACATGCGCCCAACCTTCAGCCTGGAAGGGAATTACCTGCAATCCTTTTATGATAATCGATGGACCCCGGAGAATGCTGACTCGGATTTCCCCCGGATCTTTGATCAATATTCGGCCTACTGGTCCAACCCAACGGGTGTTTACAACACCTTCTTCGTGCGTAAAACCGACTATGTTCGCCTGAAAAACGCAGAATTCGGCTATACACTGCCGCAGTCATTCCTGGATAAAGTCCGAATCGAAACCTTCAGGGTATACATAAGCGGACTGAATCTTCTGACCTTTGCACCAGATTTAAAAGACTATGATACGGATCCTGAGCAAACCATCCGCTATCAGTTTTATGGGGAGAGCTATCCGCTTCAACGCACCTTTACGCTGGGCATCAACCTCACATTCTAAAAAAACCAGCCATGATAAAATATAATACTCGGATCATGCTTCTGCTGGGATGCCTCTGTATCCTTACGCCATCCTGCAGAAAGGACTTTCTGGACACCGAACCGGAGGATAAGATCTCGGATGCACAGGTCTGGTCTTCTCCTGAACTGGCGCTTGAAGTCATTTATGGCTGCTATCAGGCACTGCCCGAAGGACATACGATGTGCATGATGATGTCGTCAACGGATGAAGGTGTGTTTTATGGCGATGAAAGCATTGGTGCTGCATATACTGAGGGGCTGGCTTCAGCCAACAACCAGGGATGCTTTGCGGCATCGGTATGGTCGTGGTCACAGATGAGCTGGAACTGGGATGCGGTTTATAAGAACATCAGAAATATCAACATCGGGCTTGCCCATATTGAAGAAACCCCTTTTTCCAGGCAGGAGGATAAAGATAAGGCAGTTGCCGATCTCTATTTCCTGAGAGGATACTGTCATTTTCTCCTGATGATGCAATTTGGAGGTATTCCCTGCTATGACCGTCCGGTAAACCTGGGCGAGGACTACAACAAACCCCGGAATACCTTCGAAGAAACCGTGGATTTTATTGTTACCGACCTCGACAGGGCGATCGGTTTATACAATGTGAATGATATCGGTGTGATAAAAACAAGGGGTGACAAAGGGATAGCTATGGCTGCAAAAGCAAAAGTGCTCCTTTATGCAGCCAGCGATCTGCATAATCCTGCCAAAAACGAAGCTGTCACTGCCGGATACTCACATCCTGAACTGATCGGATACACCTCCGGCGATCCGGCGGCACGATGGCAGGCGGCCAGGGATGCTGCGAAAGCAGTCATTGACTTGAATGCTTACCGTCTGTACGATGACAATCCGGATAAAGTCAGAAATTTCGAGGAGATCTTCGTGCACCGTTCCGATGAAGATATTTTCATCCGCTATTGTGATCCGGTGAAAGATATTTACTGGGGAGTGGGCCGTACACCCTTTGTAGAACAACCTCCGTCGTTTGGCGGCTGGGGCTGGTCGGCCGACATGGTACTGGGCAATCTGGTGGATGCCTTTGAGATGAGTGACGGAACCCGCTTTGATTGGTCAAATCCCGAACATGTCGCCAATCCCTACACCAACAGGGATAATCGCCTTTATGCCTCTGTCTTGTTTGAAGGGGCTTCCTGGTATAACGACAGCATCATCCATGTGGGCATTTTTCCGGATTCCACCTATGCTCCCGAGCACCAGAGCACGAATTACTGGGTGAGAAAGTTCAGTGATAAAGTGCTGGGACCGGTGGAATACTCGGAGCTTACAAAATGCCCGGCATGGCCCCGGATTCGCTACGCGGAAGTGCTGCTGAATTATGCTGAAGCCTGCATTGAGCTGGGTGATGATGCCGAAGCCCGCACCTACATCAACATGATCCGCGACAGGGCAGGAATGCCGTCGGTCACGGAATCGGGCGCCGCACTGAAAGAAAGATACCGCAACGAAAGACGCGTGGAGCTTGCCTTTGAGGAACAGCGTTTCTTTGATGTACGGCGCTGGCTGATAGGGCCGGAGTCCGCCGGGAACGGCTACGGAATCGATATACGCTATCCAAAGCAGGGTTCCTATGATCATCCCACCTTTACACCGATCGTGGTGGATGATGGCAGGATTTGGGTCAATAAAGTGTACTTCGTACCCATCACCACGGACGAACTGAATAAGAATACTGCGCTGGTGCAGAATCCGGGTTACTGAGAAACACAGGGGATCGTTTATCGGTGCATACGAAGTTGGACTTCTTGAACCTGGCTATCTGCTTTATAAACGAAATGAAAATCAATGATCCATTTACATTTGATTTCTTCAATTTTAAACTCCTCTTACTGAATGAATTCCAAATAATTAGTATTATGAATAACCTGAAACGATGATCCTGTATAGGTATTCAGAAATTCTGCGGGGGGTTTTGCCGGTTTTTCTTTCCATTTGAATTCAGATCCTGAGAGTTTACCACCCGACTCTTCGATCAAATCAATCTCCTTCTGCTGATATGTACGCCAGAAGTAATAATTGCAGCCTTTGGCGAGATAGTGATTTCGTTTCATCCTCTCACAGATGCAATAATTTTCCCACAATTTGCCCGTGTCATCCCTCAAGGAAAGCCGGTTAAAATTAGAAATCACCACATTTCTTACGCCATTATCCCAGAAGAAATATCTTTTTGATTTTGTTATCTCGTTTCGCAGGTTTCGGCTAAATCCCTGAAGTGAAAAAATGATAAAGCATTTTTCAAGCAGGTCAAGATATCGGGCAACCGTATTCTTACTCACTCCAAGTGACTTGGAGAGCTCATGATGCGATACATCATTGCCAATCTGAAAAGCAATCAGGCGTAATAGATTCATAATAAATAAAGAATCCTTTAAATTGTCCAATGCCATTATGTCTTTCAATAAAAAACCATTTTTGATAGATTCCAGAACATCTTTCCTTTGCGGGTCGTTCACCGCAACAACAACCTGGGGATAAGACCCATAAATAAGCCTGGTTTCGAGGTTTTCTTTTGCTTTCAGATAATCTTCTTCTAATTCCAGCTGTGCAACAGGATAAAGATGGAAGTACTTGCTTCGGCCTGTCAGCGGTTCGCCAAGTTTATTTTTAAGATCAAAACCGGATGAGCCAGTCACAAAAACAATCACCTCCGGAATTGAATCCACCAGTAATTTCAGGTTGATCTCAATGCCTGGGATCTTCTGCGCTTCATCAATAAACAGGTAATCATAACCCGCCAGGAAAGATCTAAGAATGCTAAGCCGCTGACTTGATAGGATTTCCGCCACATCCAGATTTTCCCCATTGACCATTAGGATCCTTCTGTTGTCAAGTTGGGTTTTAATATATTGCATCAAAAAGGTTTTCCCGGTCCTCCTTGCCCCGAACAGACCGGTCACCTGCCCAGGTTTCAGGCTCTCTGTAATAGAATCAGTTAAAACCCTGGTTATCATTCTGACTAAATTTAATATAATTTGATCAGTAAAAGTACAAAAATTAATTCTATATGCAGGTACGGAAAGAAATAATTTGCACGTTTCAGGTGGATGAGTTCAGAAACTTTTCACCACTTTTCCAGTTTCATGTTTTTGATCCCTTATTCATCCATTAAATTCAGGCGCTTATAAGTCGTAAAGCGAGTATTACCCGACCCCCAAGTATTAATAACTTATCTTTACAAAAATTCTGACCTGAAACTCGGAAAACCAGGTTGGTCGCATAAGTAATCATCAAACAAGGCAAGGCAAATGAAAAGCAAAATCAATAAACCGCGGCTGGTTCCACTGGATACTGAAACGATGCCGGCCGGATGTAAAGAGATCCTGAAGCGCATACCCGGCGATGCGCTCAAGGGAAAATTTGCCCCTGTCAATGTGCTGGGCACGCTGATGTACAATCCGGATACACTGGAACCATTCCTTGACTACTGGGTCACCTCAAAGTCGAAGATGGGCCTGACCGTCAGGGAGCAGGAACTGGTGATCCTGCGGATGGCCGTGCATTACCGTTGCAATTATGTCTGGAAGCATCATGTCCCGGTGGCCATTGAGTTCGGGGTGACGGAGAACCTGTTGGAAGGTGTAAAGGATTTTCCCCTGCCGCCCATATTCAATGCCCGTGAAGAGGCATTGCTGATCCTTACCGATGAGCTGGTGACCCAACGCGACATCCGGGATGAGGTCTATGAAAAATACCATCGCTATCTCAGGAATTCCGAGCTGGTTGACCTGATCTCACTGGTTTCGCAGTATGTTCTTTTCTCCCTGGCCAACAATGCCCTGAGGGTGGAGGTGGAGCCTGCTTTTGATGGAATAACAGGATTATAGACCATCCCCCTGAAGCCCTGAGATCCGCCATTCAGCCTGATCCTGGGTGATCACTTTACATGGCTATTCTCAGCACCGATGTGCCTTCAGATTTCTTTTTTCAACGATCCTGTTCAAAAACAGAAGATTGGATGAGCCTTTTTATTTAAAAATGGATATATTTGAATACTGAATCAGCATTTTGCAGGTTGCCTGATCTTTTTTTTTCACGAATTCCATCTATCAGCCTTGTCATCCATCAGGGAAATGAATGTAAAAGGTACCCCGGGCCGAGGTCTTCTGGGGACCACGATCGGATTCTTTTTCGGTTTTGCAGCGGTTTCACTTTACGGCCCGACGGCGATCCACTTTAAGGAAGCCATGGGGCTGACTCCCGCCATGATGGGGCTGCTGGTGGCGATCCCGGCGCTCTCGGGTTCGCTGCTTCGCATTCCCTTCGGTGCCTGGGTTGACTCCAACGGAGGTAAAAAGCCTTTCCTGATCCTGCTCCTGCTATCCGTGATCGGCCTGGGAGGGGTTACCCTTCTTCTGAACATGGCTTATCCGGATAAAATGCACGGATTGTACTGGCTTATTCTGCTTCTCGGATTCCTGAGCGGAGCCGGTATTGCCACCTTCTCGGTTGGCATTGCGCAGACATCCTACTGGTTTCCACGTAATAAACAGGGAATGGCGCTGGGAACCTACGCAGGACTTGGCAACCTGGCTCCGGGTATCTTTTCATTGATCCTGCCTCTTTTCCTGCAGCACTTCGGATTCATTTCGGCATATTTTGCCTGGTTCCTGTTTTTGATTGCAGGTACCATTCTTTATGCCCTGATCGCTCAAAATGCACATTACTTTCAGTTCCGGAAAAAAGGAAGTTCCCCGGAAGAAAGCCGGAAGCTGGCCCTTGAACTGGGGCAGGAAATGTTTCCCGCAGGCAATGTGAAGGAAAGCCTGCTGAACTCGGCCAGGGTAAAAAATACCTGGGCACTGGTGGCATTGTATTTCACGACATTCGGAGGATTTATCGGATTGACGGCATGGTTTCCCATCTATTGGAGGCAGCTGTTTGAATTTCCACTGGTCAGGGCGGGTCTGTTCACCGCGATCTTTTCGCTCACGGCTTCGCTGGTCAGGGTATACGGAGGTAAGCTGGCGGACCGGGCAGGCGGTGAAAACGTTAGCATGATCTCCCTGGTGATCGTTTTGGTAGCCTCGGTTGTGCTGACGTTCACACAAACGGTGGCCGTGGGATTCATCGCGATGCTGATCCTTGCCATCGGTATGGGTATCAACAACGCGGCCGTATTCAGGCTGGTTCCCGATTACGTTCCGAAAGCCATCGGAGGTGCTTCGGGCTGGATCGGGGGCCTGGGGGCATTCGGCGGCTTTGCCATCCCTCCTGTCATGGGAGCTATGGCCAGTGCTTATGGTAAGTCAGGCTATGCACTCGGATTTATGGTCTTCATCATCCTGTCTGTCCTGAGCATCGGCGTAGTCATCCTTTTAAAAAAACAGCGACCTCACCGTGCGTGACCTGAACATGATTCACCATGAAGTAGGACTGCCGGTGACCTGATCATAAAACATTTGACATGGAACTGCTTAATAAATTGTTCTATTTCAGCAAATCGGTCAAAAAGACTGCGGATAAACACATTGCCATAACCGACGAGAACCGTGGCTGGGAGCGAATGTACCGCAACCGGTGGCAGTACGATAAAGTGGTCCGTTCAACGCACGGTGTGAACTGCACCGGTTCCTGCTCATGGAAAATATTTGTCAAGAACGGATTGGTGACATGGGAAACCCAGCAGACCGACTATCCGTGCACGCGTCCCGGCATGCCCAACCATGAGCCCCGCGGCTGCCCCAGGGGAGCGAGTTACTCCTGGTACCTTTACAGCGCCAACCGCATCAAGTATCCGATGATCCGGGGGGAACTGCTGACAGCCTACCGTGAGGCCAGATCCAGGCTCACCGATCCGGTGTCGGCCTGGGAAGCCATAATGAACGATGTGGAAATATCCCGGAAGTACAAGGCTGCCCGGGGATTGGGAGGTTTTGTACGCGCCGGCTGGGATGAGGTGAACGAAATCATTGCCGCAGCCAACGTGTATACCGTAAAGAAATACGGTCCCGACCGGCTGGTGGGATTCTCCCCGATCCCTGCCATGTCGATGGTATCCTATGCCGCCGGCACCCGGTACCTCAGCCTGATCGGCGGAACAGTCCTGAGCTTTTACGATTTTTACTGCGATCTCCCACCCGCCTCGCCTCAAACCTGGGGCGAACAAACCGACGTTCCGGAAAGCGCCGACTGGTATAACTCTTCGTTCCTAATGCTCTGGGGATCGAATGTACCCCTTACGCGTACACCCGACTCACCTTTTTACACCCAGGTACGCTACAAGGGGACCAAATCCGTTGTCATCGCACCGGATTACAGTGATGCCGTGAAATTTGCCGACCTGTGGATGAAGCCGCGCCAGGGAACAGACGCCGCTCTGGGTATGGCCATGGGGCATGTTATCCTGAAAGAATTCTACCTCGAAAGAAAAATACCCTATTTTGACCGGTACGCCCGCCAGTACTCCGATCTGCCATTCCTTGTCAAAATAATGGAGAAAGAAGGAAAATATACATGCGGCGGTATTCTCCGGGCAACTGATTTTAATGACACCCTGGGCGCCGGCGAAAAGCCGGACTGGAAACCCGTTTTGCTGGATGAAAAATCAGATAAATACGTGGTACCCAACGGAACCATCGGATCGCGCTGGGAGAAAAAACAGAAATGGAACCTCGAACTCCGGGATAGTGCTACCGGAGCCGAAATCCAGCCGGCCCTTACCCTGATGCACACACATGATGAAATTGTCAGGGTTTGGTTCCCCTATTTTGGCGGATCAACGTTCAAACACGAACACTTTTCGGCAACCGGCCATCCCGACATCATTGAGCGCAAGGTGCCGGTACGGAAGATCAACGCAGCCGGAGGGGCTATCCTGGTATGCACGGTTTTCGACCTGATGGTGGCCAATTATGGGATCGACAGGGGCCTTGAGGATCCGAACACTGCCCGAAGCTTTGATGAAGACCTCCCTTTTACCCCGGCATGGCAGGAAAAGATCACAGGTGTCCCCGCGCAGCAAATCATCTCCACCGCCAGGCAATTCGCTGAAAATGCAGCAGCCACAGAGGGCAGATCCATGATCATCATCGGAGCGGGTGTGAATCACTGGTATCATACCGACATGATCTACCGCAGTGCGATCAACATGCTGGTCTTTTGCGGTTGCGTCGGCCAGTCAGGCGGAGGATGGTCACACTATGTCGGCCAGGAAAAACTACGGCCGCAGACGGGATGGCTGCCGCTGGCATTTGCCCTCGACTGGAACCGCCCGCCGCGACAGATGAACACAACATCGTTCATGTACCTGCATACGGACCAGTGGCGCTATGAAAAGGTCAGACTGAACGAACTGCTGTCGCCCATCACCGATCCATCACCCTGGAAAAAGCTTTCCCTGGTCGACTGCAACGTCAGGGCCGAGCGTATGGGCTGGCTTCCCAGCGCCCCGCAGCTGAACAGGAATCCGCTGACGATTGCCAGGGAAGCAGAAGCAGCGGGGATGACCCCGCAGGAATATGTGGTGACACAGCTTAAAAACGGGAACCTGACCCTTGCATCCGAAGATCCCGACCATCCGGTCAATTTTCCCCGAAACCTGTTTGTCTGGCGGTCAAACCTGCTGGGATCCAGCGCCAAAGGGATGGAATACTTCATGAAACACCTGCTGGGCACCCAGCACAGTGTCCAGGGCGGAGACCTGAAAGAACTGGGGCACCCCCTGCCACGCGAAGTCAAATGGCATGACTGTGCACCCCTCGGGAAGCTCGACCTGCTGGTAAACCTCGACTTCCGTATATCCACAACAGGACTTCATTCGGATATTCTGCTTCCTGCTGCCTCATGGTATGAAAAGAACGACCTGAGCACCAGCGATATGCATCCTTTCATCCATCCCTTCTCCCGTGCAGTGGACCCGGTGTGGGAATCACGAACGGACTGGGATATCTTCAAAGGTATCGCGAAAAAATTTTCCGACCTTGCAGTGGGGCACCTGGGCGACGAAACAGATACGGTTCTGCTTCCGCTTCAGCATGATACACCGGCAGAATTATCCGGTACCACCGCTGCGGTTGACTGGAAAAATGCAGGCACGGTTCCCGATCCCGGGGTGAATTTTTCGAAGATCATTACGGTGAAACGAAATTATCCCGCAACGTTCAAACGGTTCACCTCGCTGGGACCCCTGATGAAAACAGCAGGCAACGGAGGCAAGGGCATCGAGTGGAACACGGATGCTGAAGTGGAGCTGCTGAAGGACCTGAACGGAGCAGTTGGTGAGGAAGGAGAAACCAGGGGATTGCCTTTGATCGAAACCGATATACAGGCTGCCGGCGTGATCCTGTCGCTGGCTCCCGAAACCAACGGGGCTGTCGCCGTGAAAGCCTGGAAAGCCCTGGAAGCGATCACCGGACGCTCACATGCCCACCTGGCGCTGCCCCGCGAAGATGAAAAGATCCAGTACAGCGACCTGCTTGCACAACCCCGCAAGATCATAACCTCCCCCATCTGGAGCGGGATCGATTCGGAACAGGTATCCTATAATGCAGGCTATACGAACGTTCATGAACTCATTCCCTGGCGTACACTCACCGGCCGCCAGACGCTGTATCAGGATCACCCATGGATGCTGGCTTTTGGGGAAAATATGGTCACCTACAAGCCTCCCATCCATACCAAATCGATCCGTGAGGTCATGGATAAGATCAACAGCGGAGAGCCATACCTGATCATCAACATGATGACACCCCATAACAAGTGGACCATCCACTCCTCCTGGTCGGATAACCTGGTGATGCTGACCCTGGGCCGTGGCGGACCCGTGGTATGGATGAACGAAACGGACGCAAACGGCATTGACCTGAAAGACAACGACTGGGTGGAACTGTTCAACAGCAACGGCGCAACCGTGGCACGGCTCATTGTCTCGCAACGGATACCCAGTGGAGCCCTGATCATGTACCATAACCAGGAACGCACCGTCAACATGCCCGTTAGCCAGCTGAGTGGCAACCGCGGCGGGGTTCACAACTCCGTGGAAAGGATCTGTGTGAAGCCTACCCACATGATCGGAGGATATGCCCACCTGGCCTATGGATTCAACTACTACGGAACCATCGGAAGCAACCGCGATGAATTTGTTGTGGTTCGTAAACTGACCAAAGTGGAATGGAAGGACCATGAAATCAACCAGTAACAACTAAAATGCTTACCTGCTATGAAAATACAGGCTCAAATAGCAATGGTACTGAACCTGGATAAATGCATCGGATGCCACACATGTTCGGTTACCTGTAAAAACGTCTGGACCACACGAAGGGGAATGGAATACGCCTGGTTCAACAACGTTGAGACCAAACCCGGGCGGGGATATCCAACCGATTGGGAAAAACAGGACAAATGGAAAGGCGGATGGATACTCAGGGGATCCAGGCTCCGGCCACGCATGGGTGGCAGGGCCGGGATCATGAAGAACATCTTTTCCAATCCCTACCTGCCCCAGATCGATGATTATTACGAGCCCTTCACCTTTAACTACAGCATCCTGCATTCCCGCGCAACCCTCCCAACCCCTCCTTCGGCAAGGCCTTACTCCATGATCACCGGCCGCCCGATGGAAAAGATCAACAAAGGGCCCAACTGGGAAGACGACCTGGGCGGAGCATTTGAAGAACGAAGCAGAGAGGAGAACTTCGGAGATATCGACAAAGAGATCTACCGGAAGTTTGAAAATGCCTTCATGATATACCTGCCCCGGCTTTGTGAACATTGTCTCAATCCTGCCTGTGTGGCGGCGTGCCCTTCTGGTGCTATTTACAAGCGCGAGGACGACGGAGTCGTGCTCATCGACCAGGATCGTTGCAGGGGCTGGCGACAGTGTGTCAGCGCCTGCCCGTATAAAAAGATCTATTTTAACTGGCAATCAAAACGCTCCGAAAAATGCACCCTGTGCTATCCCCGGATCGATAACGGCGAACCGACCATCTGCAGCGAAACCTGTGTCGGCCGCATCCGGTATATCGGCGTGATGCTTTACAATGCCGATAATATCAAAATGGCCGCATCGTCAGGCAATCCCGCCGATCTGTACACGTCCATGCTGGATGTCTTCCTGGACCCAAACAATCCCGGGATCATCGCAGAAGCTGCCCGGCAGGGAATTCCCGATAATTTCCTCACGGCGGCAAAACGATCACCGGTGTACAAAATGGCCGTCGACTGGAGGGTGGCGTTCCCGCTTCATCCCGAATACCGTACGCTTCCCATGGTATGGTACACCCCTCCCCTGTCGCCCATACAGGAAGGGATCGAAAGTGGCAAAACGGGCATGAATGGAATCATTCCCGATGTGGGTATGCTGCGGATCCCGGTGAAATACCTGGCCAATATGTTCACCGCGGGACAGGAAGAGCCCGTCAGGGATGCACTGGTGAAAATGCTGGCCATGCGCGCATTCATGAGAATAAAGACCATTGAGAACAGAGTGGACGAACCCGTCCTTACAGGTACTGGCCTCACGCCGGCCATCGTGGAAGAAATGTACCGTTACATGGCCATTGCCGACCTGGGGGACCGTTTTGTCATTCCTGTGTCACACAGGGAATATGCCTTCGATGCATTTGGAGATAAATCAGCGTGCGGTTTCAACGGAAATGAAAATTGCGGCAGCATGGAAGGACGGTTAAAAAACCTTTTCGGGGGAATGTAAAATGATCAGGACTTATAAGATACTGTCACTACTGCTTTCCTATCCCTCTGAGGAAACCTACAGCCTTCTGCCCAAAGTGCAGAAGATACTCCGGCGGGAGCAGTTGCTGCCGGCCGATGCAGTGGCGGATATCAACACTTTTACTGACTTCTTTCACAGGGGAAGTCTCCTGGAATGGCAGGAACATTATGTCCAGCTGTTTGATCTTTCCAGGACGGTTTCGCTGTACCTGTTTGAACATGTACATGGCGAATCCAGAGACCGGGGACAGGCCATGGTCGACCTTGCCGGAGTCTACGCAGAAAATGGCCTGGTCCTGAATCATTCGGAGCTACCCGATTATCTTCCTGTGTTTCTCGAATTCCTTGCCCGGCAAACCCCGGCGAACGCTTCAGCGTACCTGGCCGATATCATCGACATCGCCGCAACTATCCATTACCGGCTGCAACAGGCAGATAATCCCTATCGGTACCTTCTGTCAGCGATCATACAGTTATCAGCCCATAAGCCAGCGGAGAAAACAATGCAAAGAATAGCCTCTGAACTGCCAGCTCCGGAATTGGACAAGATGTACGAAGAACCCCCTGTTACCTTTAGCAACAACAATCCCTGTATCAATTGTAAATCTCAGTAATTATGGATATTTTTGTTAACAATCTGTTATTCACTTACTTGCCACATATTGCCATGACCCTGTTCTGGTTCGGGGTCATTACCCGGATCGTCAAAACATCCCGTACCCTGCAGGCCGAATCAAGCCAGTTGCTCTCGAAGAAGGGGCAGCGGTGGGGCAGCAACCTTTTTCATTACGGTATTATCCTGGTATTCTTCGGCCATCTTGCCGGGCTTTTCACTCCTGAACCGGTCTACCACCTGGTCATGACCACCGCGACCAAAAAAGTGGTGGCAGTCGCCATGGGATCCATTTTTGGTACGCTCTCGCTGGCCGGAATCCTGATCCTGCTTGTGCGGCGCCTGAAAAACCAGCGAATCAGGATCAACAGCAAACCACAGGATATCCTGTTGATCCTTCTCCTGCTGGTTGAAATATCACTGGGAATGACTTCCATATTCACCACCATGGGATCCACGGTTGAAAATTATGCAGCCCTGGGGATCTGGGCGCAGAAGATCATCACCTTCCAGCCTGACGCAGGTAACGTTATTGCTGGTCACAGCATCGTTTACAAGCTGCATATTGTCACCGGGTTGCTCATTTTCATGATCCTCCCCTATACCAAACTGATGCATATGTTCGTTGTGCCGCTGGCCTATTTTTTCAGATCGGCCTACCTGATGGTTCGCAGTGGATTCACCAGAGGCCGGGTGTAAGGAAAGATCCGAATCCTTGAAAGGATCACTTCAGCTTACTTTTCAATTCCCGCTATCAGATCTTCATCATTTCGATGTTCAACGCAAGCCTGACTTCCGGACCTACCATAAGTCCGCCTGTTTCGGTGGCAACATTCCAGTGAAGACCGTAATCGAAGCGGTTGATCCTGCCCGTGATTTCAAATCCTGCCTTGGTATTGCCCCAGGGATCCACCACGGTTCCGCCTGCTTCCACCTCCAGCTCGACCTCTTTGGTTGTCGCTCGGATGGTCAGGTTCCCGGTCATGCGGTATCTGTTGTCATCGATCTTTTTAAAACCTGTGGAAACGAACCGGATCTCCGGATGATTTTCTGCGTCGAAGAAATCAGCCGATTTCAGGTGATTGTCACGGTCGCTATTATTCGTTGAAATGCTGGCCACTTTGGCGGTAAAAGCAGCGCTGGCACCGGTAAGATCCTCGCCGGTAGTTTCCAGGCTGGCATCGAATTCATTGAATTGCCCCGTCACGGTAGCGATCACCAGATGCTTTACCTTGAACTGAATTTCCGAGTGTGCCTTATCAATGGTCCATTTTGTCGATCCTGATGCTGTCATGATGATTTACGTTTTGTTTTGTTTAATTTTTAAGTTCGTAATAATAAACAAGATCGTGGGGATTTTGTTCACAGGGATATCATACTGTTCAGGGGTTAAGGTCAAGAGGCCGGTTTGGTCGTACTCATGGTCGCTGTTTCGGTGATTCCACTCGGTTCATCAAAATTTGTGGGAATTGATTATGCAGGTGATGCCATCAACCTGAAAGAATTGCCCATCGCGACCTTTCTTTATTCATAGAGGCGCCATGGTTCTCTCTCCCCGGAAAAGGCATTGAATTCTGGAACTTTAAATTTGACTGGGGCCTGTTAATCTCTTTTTGTGTGGTCTCGCTGTGCCAGAGCCTCAAATCATTCGGCAACCTGTCGACCCGCCAGAAGATCAATGATGAGAACTGGAAGAGTCCCGATATGAAAAATATCGGGAACCGATCATGGGTGAAATCCTTATTTTTGTGATTTACTTTATGGTCATTTCAGGCATTCAGATTCTTGTCAGCAGCCACATGGATACCCGAAAGATATTCATCATAGGAATATCCTTTGTTTTCGGATTAAGTGCCATCATTCTTCCTGACCTTTATTCCGGAATTCCTTAGTGGCTCAGACCGGTCTTTGCGTCTTCACTCACCCTGTCGACTGTTCTGGCCATTATCCTGAATCAGATTTTCAGTATAGGGAACAGGAAAAAGGATCTTCAGGTAAAGAACTAATAATAGAATTCGTATGGAATCCATCAGAGAGATTTACAAGATCGGCAACGGCCCCTCGAGCAGTCACACGATGGGCCCTGCCAAAGCGGCTTCGATCTTTAAAGAAAGAAACCCGGCAGCCGCTGCATTTCACGTAACCCTTTACGGAAGCCTTGCCGCTACGGGAAAAGGCCACCTCACGGATAAGGCGATCATTGAGTCCCTATCGCCTGTTCCCGTTGAAATTTCCTGGAAAGCTTCCGAAAGCATACCGCCGCATCCAAACGGGATGAAATTCCAGGCATTGGATACGGAAGGTGCGATCTTGCAGGAATGGATCACCTTCAGTATCGGAGGAGGCGACATCAGCGACAGTGGCTACCGGGAGAGCAAAAACAGGGTCTATGAAATGAGCACCATGAAAGAGATCCTGGAATACTGCGAAAACCAGGGTTGTTCTTTCTGGGAATTTGTGAACGAAAGGGAAGAACCCGGATTATGGGATCACCTTGGGGACGTCTGGCAGGCTATGCAGGAAGCCATCTCACGCGGGCTGGAAACAGAGGGCATGTTTCATGGCGGGTTACATGTTTCGCGCCGGGCCGGTTCATTCTACACCATGGCAAAAACCTTTCAGGCGGCCGTCAACCGTCGTCCCCTGGTTTTCGCTTATGCCCTGGCTGTTTCGGAAGAAAACGCAGCCGGCGGCAGGGTGGTGACCGCTCCGACCTGCGGTTCCTGTGGGATTATTCCTGCTGTACTTTATTTATTTAAGACTGAGATGGATGCGTCGGAGATCAAGATACTTCGTGCACTGGCCACTGCAGGACTGATTGGTAACCTGATCAAGACCAATGCCTCGGTCGCCGGGGCAGAGGTAGGCTGCCAGGGAGAAGTGGGAAGCGCCTGCTCCATGGCCGCTGCAGCGGCCGCCCAACTGCTGGGAGGCAGTATACGACACGTTGAATATGCGGCAAGTATTGGCATGGAGCATTTCCTGGGCCTTACCTGCGATCCCATGAAAGGGCTCGTCCAGATCCCCTGCATTGAACGAAATGCCCAGGCCGCTTCACGAGCCCTTGACGCAGCCCTATATGCCCGAATGACTGATGGGCATCATTTTGTTCCTTTCGACAGGGTTATCAGTGTCATGAAAGAGACAGGACACGATCTGCCCTCTATCTACAAGGAAACCGCAGTGGGAGGACTGGCAAAGGAATAGCTGTACGTTTTCATGTGTTGTATCTGTGGACAGCTCTGAATACGTCAGATTGGGTCATCGTTAACATCTACTCCTCACCACCGTCATCCACCGCCATTAGCTGTGATCCTATCCCAAAGAAAAGGCACGACAGGATCTTCAGACACATTTCCGCTTCTTCCCCCGAAACATTTTCGGGTAAATAAACAGGATACCATTCTGTTTTCCCGGCATTGTCGAGCGATGGTTTACCAATGGATGAACCGGCGCCATAGGATACCTTTTTGTTTTTCGACAGCCCGGAACTGCCATAGGTGCGGCTGTCGGGATTGCAGTTCTGCACCACCATCATGGCCAGCAGGGCCGTATCGGCACCCATGGCCGTGATCCCGTGATATTCGTTGAATTCGGCATACACCTGTTTTCCACCCAGGTATCCGTCAATGCGGTAGACCTGCTCCGTTCCGAAGGTATTCGTGGAACGATAACCGGTGAACGGGCTGAATTTTTCCGTGGTCCGGTCTGAAGCATGCACCCGTGACCGGTACGTGCAGACGAATTTACCTGCCAGCTGGTCCCCTTCAACGATCTCTGCCACCAGGGGCGCTGTCACCCGAATGCTGTTCACTCCCTCTTCCACGGTACGCTCCTGGATTTCGAGCCATTTGAGGCGGATCCTGACTTTCCGTCCGTCCGAAAACAGCATACTCCCCCTGGCTTCCCTGACCACCTTTTGTTCATAGGCAAAGTCCAGGCCTGTCATGGATGTGAACAAGCCGGCAAAAAGAGCCGTACCGGAAGGAATTACGTATTCACTTTCCCATCCCTGACGGTAATTCATCCTCATCAGGGTATCTGTCCCCGACTCGATGAGGGCGGAGAAATTACCTGCATTCCTCCATGCACCACGAATTTTAAGCAGGGTCCGCTGTGAATCAGGAAAAAGGGAACGGACAAGCTTTTCTTTCTCTTCCGGTGAGCCCAGCAGGATCTTTTCATCCGAAGCAGGAAGCGTTCCCATGGCTTCTTTGATCAGCTGGCTGAAAACGGAACGGAACTCCAGGTCGGAAAGCCAGCACCTTGGCGATAAATAACCGGAAGCATCATAGTATTCCAGCTCATGGGAAGCATTTCTTGTAACGACACCCTTCCCGCTCTCCTTAATCAGTATATTCAGGTGCCAGTACATAGCATAACCGGAAGTTTCGCGTGTGATAAAGGAGAAGATGGCGATTTGCGGATCTGGACCGGGATTGGTTGCAGGCATTTCCACCTGCTGTTTCCCAAAGCCATCGATGAGCCTGTATTCGATATCTTCGGGGAATACAACCTCGTTCACATTCAGGTATTTGATCAGTTCCGTCCGCGTATCGCTAAAAATGGAGTCCCGGACCTCCGGATCCAGAAAATAGTTTGGAAACCGTGTCTCGTCGGTCCAGCGCAGTTCATGTTTCACCAGAACCACCATGGCATTCTGCCCGAAGCCGGCATGAAATGACAGCATGGCAACGACCATGATCATGATTGTTTTCATTTTTCTGATAACGGATTAACATCAGCAAGTTACGAAAAATAACCCGGCGGTAAAAAAATTTTCCCGGTGTTTTGTAAAATTTTACATAAGACCGGACGAAAAAATTACCTGATCATCAACCAGAGATATTGAAAAAATATCCGGCAATCAACTGAATAAAAATTACAAGTACAGTGACAATGGGAGGATGGCCTTTGGGTTGCATTCTGAAGTTTTACCCGTAGTGATCAAAGAAAGGCAGATCAAGGTTTTCAGGTACGATCTTCCTTTTCCCCTCCTCAATCTCCCTGATCGTTTCGATCAAAAAATCATTCAGAGGAGTGGGTATGTTGAGTGATTTTCCATTGCCTGAAATATATCCGTTGAGAAAATGAACTTCTGTTGGATTTCCGGCCTGAAGCGACTGAAGACTTGAGGATTTCAATCGTCTGTACTTAACGCCAATGATCCTGATGATCAGGTGACTCCTGATATGCTCCATACGGGTTTTAGCCCCGGCAATTTTATAAAAATCGACCTTGCCACCATATTTTTCTACTGAAATCCCGAGGGCCTTCCCAACCTCGATCCCTTCCCGGATGATATGAATAAAAATATTTCGCGCTTTTCGTTTCACAAGCATTTTACCGAGAGTCAGACCGCACAGCGCCCCGACCGTGGTTATGCATGAATTTATGATCAATTTGGAATAGAGGTATCCGTGCAGGTTTTCCGTATGGATGACCGGTGCTATGGTGCTCAATATTTCACTGACGAAATCAAAATGAAACGCTTTGCGGGAACCCTGGTATCCAATGACCAGGTCTCCAGTTGAGGTCATTTCCAGTTCACCGGGTTGATGAACGGTGGCACCCCAGCCAATAACGCAACCAATAACCCGTTGGTCTCCAAAAATACCGGTAAGATATTCCGCGCACATTCCATTCTGCATCGACACGATCACCGCATGCTCACTGAGAACAGGCTGGATATCCCTTACAACCTGTTCCAGCGAATTTGCCTTGGTTGCGATCAGAACAATGTCTTTTTTCTCACTTATGCGTCGGATATCATCCTGGGCTTTCAACCGTACGCTGAATTCACCCTTCACTCCTCTGACATGGATACCCTCTTCTCTTATTTTATGGGCCAGTCCGGGCTGGATATCCACTATCTCAATATCATATTCCGCACGGGCGATATGTGCTGCCGTAATTCCTCCTATCCCTCCCGCACCAACGACCAGTATTTTGGGCTGTTTTGTTTCCATGGATTTTAGGATCAACCTGTATCAGGAATGGACATGATTCTTGTCCGTCCCTATCTCCAGAAAATGAATGTCATAACGCTTCTCGATTTCCAAACAAACTTCCTTCAACATCTTGTCTACTTCTTTGCTGAACACTACCCTCCGATATTTTGCCGGACATACAAAGTGATACAACAATACCCATACAATATGCGATTTGTGTATGTATTCGCTTTCGCTCATACACAAAGATACTCTTTTTACGCCGCAAGCGGCGGGGAACTAACCCCATAGCGATTAGACTATACCCTCCTCAGCAAGAAGTTTGATGACGCCAGGGATCTGTATGTCATTGGGTGTTCAACCGGGTTAAGGTATTCAGATGTAGTCCGGCTGACACCGCAAAATGTAGTGGGTGACAGTTTAATAGCAGATATAACAAAAACAGAAGGTGCCCAGTTACGAATTCCGTTAAATGAAATTTCATCACATTTTCTAAACAAACAATTTTCTAAATATGGAAGGGTAAAGGAGATCTCTAACCAGAAACTTAATGCAGTTCTTACTGGCCTTACTAATCCTGAAAAACCTGATGAGTTGCCGGAAGGAGGATTATTCCGGTTCATTTCCGAGGAACATTCTGCCCATCCCTTTTCAGATATGGTTATTAAGCTGGAACGCTATGGTAATAGGACCGTTTCAAAGAAAATACCCAAGTGGCTCGCTTTGTCCTTTCACAGTAGCAGAAAATATTTCATCAGCTATTTAGTGAATGTCGCCCGGGTGGATATTGGAAATGTAATGGCCTGGTCAGGTCACACAAACCTGCAAACCGTAAATAGTTATATTGAGCGAGGTCAGCGACAGAAAGAGGTTATGCAAGAGGCGTTTAAAAGAAAAAAAGAATAACCCATCTTTCATATTATAATAACTTTGAAAATGACTCAAGTGAATGGATCCCGCTGCTGCCAAGATCTTTCTGGTTTCATAATGGTTTGAGACATTTCTCACAAACTCTATTTACTGTCTTTCTTAAAAGAATTATTTATGCTATCCTCAGTACTTTTTAGCTTTTCCCAACTCCTCAATAAATAGGTGCATATTTGTTGAAGGATTATTATATTACTTCATTTTTATGGATCGCTTACAAGCTTCTGCACATTTTTCATTTAATTTATTTTCAAGTGGTTTGTCAATCACTCCCTTTTGATATTGATTTCTATTACGATTGCTTAACTCTCTCATGCATCCTATGGTTGTTGTGCATGTAGTTATGTTTTTATAATGTAATAAAAACCATAACTCAATAGAGGGATTTGAAGCAATTAAAATGACTGATTTGACAGAAATGAGTTTTTCAAATATTTCAGGAACATCCGCATCGAACATTAAAAAATCTTTATCTTTTTCGTGCGTCGGTTTCCCCTGTTTGTAGTTTCTAATGAATACCTCGTTGATTTTATTTCCTGCAATTTTCGTCACAATTTCGATGGGTAAACGGTATTTCGAACGCAGAAACGAAATATAGGCTTCTTCAGTTTTACCTTCACAGAAAACCCAATAGTGTGGATTTATTCTTTTCCCTTTAGATGCTAATCGTTTCCTACTCATTCAATATGGCTTTTAAATACTCAGTTGATCCACTAACCCATGGAACAGCATCGAACCGCCCTTGTAAATAGGCTTTTTCTAAATCCATTGTATCGCGAAAATCACTATAATCAAAGAGCGAATATAAATCTGTTGAACCATCCTGCTTTTTGTTGGTAAAATATATCTGGTCTTTGCGGAACTTTTTAAGGTCTAAAAAGCGGGTAATATGCGTTGTGCATAGAAGTTGGGCATTTTGTCCTAAACGGAAAAGATTGAATATGTACTCGATTATAGCTGGATGTAGACTATTTCCAATTTCGTCTATCAATAAAACTTTATTATTCTTAACTACATCAAGTAGGGTTAGGAGAATGAAAAACAATTTGATGGTGCCGTGAGATTCTTCTTTAAAAAAATCAAATGCTATATTGGGATTTACTCTATGATATGTTTTGATTTGTAAATAATCTTGTACTATATCCTCAACCTTAAGAGTAAGATTGGTTAAGTCAGCATGATAATTTTTACCTGGCTTTTTTAAAAGTTTTATCTTAACATCCACAATATCGCTATCAGCAATTTTAAGTGCTTCAATAAGTTGTTGTTTATTTTGGTTCGAGAAGTCTTCGATTGCTGATGCACCAAATCCCAAATAATCTAAAATGAAATGCCGATGAAAATAATTAAAAATCTCTTTGGCAATATCTCTATCCATCTGACTAGCTCGAGAAATGAATAAAGTTTTATTTGAAGTGTTTTCAGCTACATCAAAGGGGCGTTTAATCTGGTCTCCAAAAATATACTTTTCCCTTTTTGTTTTCCCAAGGCGTTCATCTCTAGTAAATATCCTTGTTATTCTACCTCTCGGATAATAAAAAAGCTTCTCCGTTAAAATCTGATGTCGAGTAAGAGAAAACGAATACTCGTATTCGATGTTATTAATGACAAAGCGAATGAAGTAAGTACTTGGTTTATTGCTGTAGCCGTCGAACTTAAAGGGGTAAAAGTTGTAAATCGTATTCTCATTGTGCCGATGTGACTCAAATACCATTGCATTACAAAACCGTATAGCCTTAATGATATTGCTTTTACCTGAAGCGTTTGCACCATATAAAGCAAGGATTTTTATTATATTGCTTTTGTCGAACTGAAAAACATTATCTGACAGGGCTTTAGTATTTACCGATTTAATGTTTGCAGCCCTGAAGTCGAGTACAATTTCATCTTTTATGGAGAAAAAATTGCTTATTCGTATTTCTAGTACCATTTTAATGGTTGTTTTTGTAATTTTTTTACAAAATAAGGAAATAAATTTGAATAAATTAAAAATAAAGTATTTTTTTTGTACTTTGTCATGTACTAAGTGATTTCTGAGAAAATGTTTGTACTTTTAGGGTTAGGCATTGGGCTCAGTAATTTTGTGTTTGCATTACAAATATACTGATATTCAGTTAATTCTGAAAAAGTCCAATGCTTTTTTATTACTATATGCTAACTTTTTTTTACTTGCGAAACTTCAATAATTAAGTATGGATTTATAACCTCTACATTTCAGGCAGTCGGGAGTGATCGTAATTCCAAACAGTTCTTAGGATTTCACCATTGTGATCATGGTATATTTTACTGCAATTCTTCTTAAATTTACATTTCTTAACCTTAAGGTGATTAGGATGAAGAAAATAAAATCCTGTTTTATTTCTTTTTCCCTTATTTTCGTTTTTCTTTGGAATGGAGCATTTTCACAAGACAATCTGGTTGACAGTCTGAAGAATGCACTTAAGGATGCTAAAGGGGAAACACGGTTTGAAATCCTGTATGATCTGGCGCGCCTTACATCCAAATCAGAACCAAAGATGAGCCTGGTATATGCACAGGACGCATACCGTGTAGCTTGTGAACTGAACGATGCACGGAAGATATCTGATGGCCTGAACGGGTTGGCTATCGTTTATTACTACCTCGGCAACCAGAGACAATCATTAAAATTTATATTGGAATCGATTGACCAGATGAAAATAATATGGAATCAGGACACTACGGATATTGATCTCCAGTATCGTATTGCGACTGCTTCCAACAATGCAGGTAATGTCCTTCACGACCTGGGTGAACTGGATAAATCACTGGAAAAATTCCTGCAGACGAGGAAGAGCCTTGATTACCTCCTTGAAAAACAAACCGGCAATGAAAAGTTTATAAAACTATACATCACCTGCCTGAATAATACTGCGCTAATATATCGTGATCTCCATAACAATGACAAAGCGGAATTATTTTTAAATGAAGCCTTAAAGATGAGCCGGCAGTACAATTTTTTGACCGGCATAGCCATGAGCCTGAATAACCTGGGACTTTTGGAAATTGAAAGAAAAGCATTTTCCAAGGCTTACCTGATCTTTTCAGAGGCGCTTCAGGTAAATCAAAAATTAAATGATAGTATCGCCCTTGCAGGTACTTTTAATAACTTCGGATTGATAGATGAGAAAACAGGGGAATCAGTTCATGCCCTCGAAAACTATAAAGCATCCCTGCTTATCAGCGAACGCCTTGGGTATCTTTATGGCATTTCGAATACATCTGTTAATGTTGGAAATATCTATCTTCAACTTCACCAAACCGACAGTGCAAAAAAGTACCTGAATCTGGGATTAAAGGTGGCGGAATCTGAGGGCATACTTAAATTACAGGAAAAAAGCCTCGAATCCCTGTCGGAATTATATCGCCGTACAAGCCATTATGAAAAAGCACTCGATTTGTATAAAGGCTATACAAAGGTCAGGGACAGTATTTTCAACCTTGAACGCACACGACAGGTGGCCGATATGGAGGCAAAATATGAAATGGATAAAAAGGAACGTGAAAATGTGATCCTCCGGAAAGATAATGCAATTTACAAAACCACAAGGCAATTAATGGTTGTGGTTATTTCCGGTCTTTTCATCCTTACGGTGATGCTCTATTTTCTTTTCAGATTTAAAAACAGGACGCTCAAACACAGTACCGCTTTTTTTGAACAGGAGCAGAAAACGAAATCCCTCGAAATAGAGAAAAATGAAATTGAACGAAAATACCTTGAGGATCAACTTTTTGCTGAGCATGAAATTTACAGGCTTCAGCGAAACAAGCTTGACGAACAAAACAGGAAACTGGCTGCCACGGCATTACAGGTGACAGCAAAAAACATGATTTTATCTTCTATTCTGAATGAAATTGAACTGGCAAACAAGGTGGCCGCTGAAGACAGGGGAGATTATTTTAGAAGAATCCGACATATCGTTATGTTAAACTTCAACTTGGATAAAGACTGGGAACAGTTTAAGCTTCATTTTGCAGAGGTACATCCGGATTTTTTTGTCCGCTTAAAGGAACATTATCCGGAACTGACCCCCAATGAGTTAAAAATATGTGCCTATTACCGCATCAATCTTGACACCAACGATATTGCACTGATCCTGAATGCCACGATATCTGCCGTACAGAAAAGCCGTCACCGCCTGCGCAAAAAACTTGGCCTTGAACCTGACACCAATATCACCGAATTCATGATGTCATTTTAATTTGTGGCATGTCCGGCCTTTGTCCTACCTGTTCTTTTGGATTCGGTGATCAGCATGATTAATTTCGTATGTACGAATCCCGATCACTTTCTGATTCATGAAGTTACAGGCTGAAATAAGAATTACCGGCACTTTTGATAAAAGCACCCCGTATAGTTTCAGAATATATAAACAAGCCTTCATATTAAGGATTAAAGGACATATTACATTTTCGTCCCCGAACGAAATGGTCATCGTTGCGGAAGGAGATACAGAATCTCTGGAGATTTTCATTCAGTTGATTCAGCGCATATTTTCTGCCGGTTATGAAATTTCCTGTCTGTATAGTACAAAAAATTTCATCAATTATCAAGAATTCAGAATTTAAAATAACCTTATAAAAAAGGAGTCAACAATGAAAACGTTAAAACTATGTGCAGTAACGTCATTAAGCTCTATCCTGATCAATCTTGTTTATCTTGTTTTTTTATCTGGCGTCCTGTTATTATCCTGCAGGAAAGATGATAATATTGATATCCCTCCTCCGGGAGGCGAGGAAGAACTGTTTATCAAGGCCGTTTTCAGGGCAAGCCACAATTCATTTTCCGGGAATAATGATGATGGCCACCGGGGGAGTATCCGCCAGCAGCTAGATGCAGGATTAAGATTCGTGGAATTCGATATCCGGTACGAAAACAATAAGTTTGTTCTGGGCCATAATTATGCGGGCAATGGTGTATATAAATCACATGGAAATCCGAATTCTGACAATCTGAAAGACTGGTTACATATTGTTGCGGATTGGTCACGGAACAATTACGGGCATAGCCCGGTGATTTTAGCCCTTGACATGAAAAACGGAATTTCACGCACACACTTTCTGGATTTGAATGAGATGCTCAGTGATAGTTTAAGCGACCATCTTTTAAAAGCGGTCAATTTCTCTGCCGATAAAAGCGTGTCTGACCTGGCCGGCCGTGTGTTGGTGGTCCTTTCAGGAGACTTTGATTCGAGGAAAACCTATTCAAAGTTCGGTAATGATACATTGATTTGTTTTGTGGAATTTCAGAAAGATGACAATACTCTTCAAAATGAACTTTTTTATGCTGCTGAAAATTCAAATTCCAACTGCAGTTGGGTCGGACAAGGACAATCGCAGGATAAGATCGTCCGCCTGTGGGATGTGAGCAAATCAGAAAATTGTTCAAATCCTTTACCCAATCTTCCTGCAACCAATTCTCCATATTTTGGATGGTATGCCAGGTACTGTGATAATCATCATGTGATACCTGATTTTGATTTTCTGAATGTTGAATGGAGTGATGAAAAGAATCATGATACTGGATGGGGAGGTGATTGTGCTGTAAATGACAGTGGTCTTGTCGTTGAAGTTCATTGTTCGGAAACCCATACAGATCATTTATGGTATAATACAGGGAAAATACAGGTAGAGTCTATAAATTGGTTTAATGTGGATAATGACCTTCGTCATTACACAGGTGTGGCGGAGAATCCATCGGTGGCTATTAATGATTATTATCTGATGATTGAAGTACATGGATCTACAATGTCTAATAAGCTATTTTACCGGACAGGAAAAGTCAAAAAGAACACCGGCGAAGTTCTATGGTTGGCTGAAGAAGAATATGACCAGGGCGAGAATCCCTCGGTTGCAATAAACAACGACAGCATGGTGGTAGAGGTTCATGAGGCCGCGTTCAGTGACAAATTATACTATAATGTTGGAAAAATAATGCATAATGGAACAATTTCGTGGGGGAACATGGGGCAATACAGAAACTATGAAACAGGAAATTCACCTTCGGTGGCACTTTATGGTAATCAGATAGTGGAAGTCCACAATTCAAGTACCGATTATATTTGGTGTATCATCGGTAATCTTAATGTTCAGGGGAAAAAAATTGACTGGAAAGACAGCCAGGGGTACGACACTTTCTCTTATCCCTGCGAGGAGGATGGAAGCATCCACGCCGAAGTGGCAATGAATGCCTTCTCCTCCGCCGAAGTCCATCAATCGACCCATGGACTATGGTGGCGTCCCGGGAAATTATCGAATACAATAATGGCCCTGGGAAAAAGTAACCAGATTGGATCTACTCATACCGGACCCTCACTGGCCATGAATTCCAAGGCATTGTTTGTGTTTTATAACGATGCAGATTACCACCTGAATTACCGGATCGGAAAAATCAAGTAAACCTGTGAATTCCGATTTTAATCTTAATGCGTCCCGATATTCATTTAATTCCACTGAAGTGAAGTTATTACATGAATTCTAAGTACATGACAAAAATTTACAAACATCTTTATATTTATCTATATCGTTGGAAAACAGGACACTTGCAAGATAGGTTAATCCGTATTTGAATAAGCTTTTTGCCCTTCTTCCATGCTTTTTGATTTTGATTGGGACGAGCAAGTCCAGAAAGATTCCTGCCAGATAAGCCCAGGTAAAAGCAAAAAGAACCAGTGCCAGGAGTTTATTGATACGGTCCAAATCGGTCAAGTGGGTGTCTTCGATGTTAAAACCGCTTGTTTTCAGTGCTTTAAATGCAGATTCAGTCTGCCATCGTTCTTTATATAATGACTGTGATTCATCGGGTTTGTTAAACGAGACAATGATCTGGAGTTCCGGAGCTCCCTGCTTGTTTTTGATTTTTGAGGCGGACAGGTAACAAAATTGACCATTGACATAGACGATCCCCCGGTAAAATTCATACTGAATGATCTTTAAGTGGTTAAACAGCCAGGATGCTTTTACATGATGTCTATTTCGTGGAATAACAACCCAGAAATTTTCCCGGATTCGGATATGGTAGCGGATATGCCGTGTGTCCAGTATATATTCGGCCATGAACCGCTGGATCCTGCGCAGGGAAGAATCCACTTTAGCCGGGCAGTCATAACCAATTGCTAGTTTCTCGAAACAGACGGTTTGAACCTTAAAAAGAGCACAGATAAATAAGCCAAAGAACTTAATGCGGGCCAAATTCATTTTGTCCCCAAAAATTTGTGTCAATGTTTCGAATAAAATGCTATTTTTACTCTCAGCCCTGGAGTTCGTGTACCTTGGATTCATACTTGTCGGTATTTTATCTAAGGCACTGAATATCAGGGCTTTATATCATTTTATATCGAAAAGTTATCACCAAGTTATTAACATATATTATTGATATTCAGAATATTACGAAATTTTGTCATGTACTAAGCTCGTTTGTACAATTATGATTTACTGCAGTATAAATCAGTATAAATTTATCATTTTTGGCCAAATTCTGGCCAAATTCAAAGATCATATATCGGTAATCGGCTATCTGATATCAAAAAATCCCGCTTCAGGCGGGATTTTTTGTAGCCCCACCAGGAATCGAACCTGGATTTAAAGTTTAGGAAACTTCCGTTCTATCCGTTGAACTATAGGGCCGTACTCCGCTTTTTCCGCTGCAAAGATACGAAATCCGGCTCTGATATCAGATTAACCGATGACCGATATCTGATATTTGATTTAAATCGTAAATCAAATCATAAATCAACTATCCGTTAATCGTTCATCTGATATCCGTTTATTTGCAGGGCAAATAAACGGAAGGAGCGTGTCACCCATAACACGCTCCTTCTTCAATAACCCAAATCTTGAATTACGAAACAGTAGTATAGTAATTCACCCAATCATGTACTTAATCGGAAAAAAAGGAAAAGGTAATACGCTCTCGATAAAAAATTTTTTAAAAATTTTTATCGAGAGAAGTGGTGATTTAAGAACAGAGGATTGTTGATCTTTGAGTTCTGACTTGAATTCAGAAATCAAAACTCTTTGTTCCTCTGTTCGTAAATCATTAAATCACTCTTCCCAATAGTGCGCTGATGTCAACAAATGAAAAGAGCGTGCACCCATACACGCTCTTTCATTAACCCAGTTTAATTTAGAAACAG
>JAGONC010000011.1 GCA_017993235.1 Lentimicrobiaceae bacterium | reverse complement strand
AGGCAAGGGATCCTGTACTGACAGGAACGATGGTCACGCCGTACCGGTCATTGAATTTCGACTGGATCTCTGCTGCCTTATTGAGTCTGACCTGAATGGTCACCAGGCACTCTTCGTCATAACGGTTTTCCGTAACGGTCAGGTTATTTTCTCTGATCAGATGCATCACATCACTCAATAAGGGATACCCGCACCGTATCTGGTAGGTGACGGTTACGGTTCTGGACACCATCTCCGCCTTATCCAGTGCATTCGCGGCGGCTGTGCGATAGGCGCGGATCAGCCCTGGAATACCCAGTTTAGTGCCCCCGAAGTACCTGACGACGACGATCAGCAGGTCGCTGAGGTCCCTGGAAAGGATCTGTCCATAGATGGGCCTGCCGGCACTTCCTGATGGCTCGCCATCGTCGTTCATCCTGTACTGGGATCGGTCGGCCCCCAGAGCCCAGGCATAGCAGTGGTGATGGGCATCATGGTACTGCTTTCTCAGGAGCAGGAGGTACTCACGGATCTGCTCCTCGGAGCTCACCGGATAGGCAAATCCCAGGAATTTACTGCCCCGGTCCCGGAAGTGGCCTGACCCAGGCTCACCAATTGTCTGATATGTATCCTTTGAAACCAATCAGTTACCCGATCATTTGGGGAATCTTCCGAATAATCTCTTGAAAAAGCGGTGCACATTGCAGACGCTTTTGACCGGTTGGGCAAACATCATCAGGCATTCTTTAAATATGATATTACTTTCGCTACTGCCTGCATATTCCATAGCTTCCTGGCTTTCCGCACCCTGCTGGACCCAAAAATCCCGGATGCCTTTTAATTCCCCCTCCCTGATCAGCTTCAGCGTCTGTGAAGGATGGGTCACGATAACCAGACCCGTAACGCCGTCTGGCAAGGCCGCCACGTTCGGATAACAGACCTTTCCTTTACAGGTCTCCATGGCTGGATTGATGGGGTAGACGGTCAGACCTTTACCGGTCAGTTCTTTGTAAAGGGTATTGCCGAATTTCATTTCCTTGCGGGAAACTCCGGCAACGGCCAGAGTCTTCTGATCCAGAAACCGCTGGATGGATTGAATTGTGGTCATATGCTTATTATTTATATTTTAGTCATTTTACCGATTCCCTGTCACGTATAAACGGTACAAACCTTACCGGCATCAGATTCGTTTTGGTCATTTGTCCATTCTTTTTGCTGACCAGGATCAGGGATTGCACCGCATGAGTCGATCCGACAGGTATCACCATTTTGCCGCCTTCTTTCAGCTGTTCAAACAAAGGAGGAGGGATTTCTTCGGCTCCCGCAGTGACGACGATCGCATCAAAAGGGGCATGTTCTTTCCAGCCTGCGTACCCGTCGCCATGCCTGACAACGACGTTATCATACTGCAATCGAGTAAGCCGGTCTTTTGCTGATTCAGCCAGTTCCTTTACGATTTCAATGGTGTAAACGCTGTCGGCGATTTCCGCCAGCACTGCTGCCTGGTAACCGGAACCGGTACCGATCTCCAGCACCCTGGAGCCTGCTCCAGGTTCAACCACAGCCGTCATGTAGGCAACGATATACGGTTGCGATATGGTCTGACCATATCCGATGGGGAGCGGGTAATCCTCATAGGCAAACTGGCTGAGGTCTTCCGGTACGAAAAGATGACGGGGTACATTCCGCATCGCCCTGAGCGTAGCTTCATGATGCACGCCCCGTGCCTGGATCTGGTCACGCACCATTACATCCCGCTTACTGGTATATGGATCCTGTTGCAGGAAAACAATCAGTGCAACCAGGATCCAGACAGATGCTGTCATTGGATTGGAAAACTATCGGAATAAAGGGTAAAGATAGTAAATTTATGGTATCTTTCACGAGAAATGGAATTTCAAAGCAGGTTGCAGGTCGGATTTCCCTTACTCATCCCGGTATATCCTCTTGATCCGGACAGGTGTGTTTAAACGCTGAAAATCCCCGGTCGTTTCGCCCTGATGGATTTTTCGCACGACATCCATACCTGCGATAACCCTTCCGAATGCGGCAAAGCCATAACCATCCGGGTTCCTTTTGCCTCCAAAATCCAAAGACGGCTGGTCGCCCACGCAGATAAAAAATTCCGAGGTAGCCGTGCCGGGCCCATATCTCGCCATGGATATTACGCCATCCCTGTGCAGAATACCTGTTTTATCCGTGGATTCATGGGGGATGGGTGTCAGGCTGTCGACATCTATCACCAGATCGAGCCCTCCCTGCACAACCGCGATGGGAACTGGATTTTCCTGATTGTCATACCGCACGACACGATAAAAGGAGGCCCCGTCGTACATCTTCTTATCTACATAGGACAGAAAATTGGCAACTGTAAGCGGTGCTGCCTCCGGATAAAGTTCCACACGGATCGTACCGGCTTCGGTCTCAAGGGCAACTACAGGGTGGTCAGGCGTCGATTGGCATGCAACCAGCAGCAGGGTGAATGTCAACAGGATGAAGGACAATGATTTAGTGATCATGATGCATAAAGGTTGAACCAGGATTAAAAGTATACATCTTTTTTATAAATTCGTTCTGTTTTCATTCTGTAAATTAGCTCTCATGAACACGGTCGGGCAGGTCATTGCCATGATGAAGCAACAGCTGGAAGGATACTATGAATCCCGAGAACTGAACAATATAGCTGATCTGATCCTGGAGGATTATCTCGGGCAATCCCGGGTCACCTTTCATTCCCAGCCCGAGCTGCCTGTGAGCAGGAAGGTTCTTTCGCGTATTCATATTGCCACTGAGCGCCTGAAGCAGCATGTTCCGGTTCAATATATCCTGGGCAGGGCTCATTTTTGTGAGCTGGAATTTATGGTCAATGAGCACGTGCTGATTCCCCGGCAGGAAACGGAAGAACTGGTTCGTTGGATCCTTTCTGACCTTTCAGCGGGAATCGCCGGGCAATCCCTGAATATCCTTGATGTGGGTACTGGCAGCGGATGCATTGCTATTGCGCTGAAAAGAAATTTCCCGGATTTGACAGTCAGCGCGCTGGATATCAGTTACAAGGCTCTGGATGTCGCCCGGCTCAATGCGAAGACGCTCATGACAGATATCCAGTTCCTTCAAATGGATATCCTGAATCCTGACCAGTGGGACTTTTCGGGCCGCTTTGACCTGATGGTCAGCAATCCTCCCTATGTTTTGCAGGCAGATAAAGCCCGCATGAAAGCGAATGTACTTGATCATGAGCCAGCACTGGCGTTGTATGTTGAGGATTCAAGGCCGCTGATCTTCTACGAGGCCCTTGTCACCTTTGCCGGGCGATACCTGTCGCCCGGGGGGAAGATCTACCTGGAGATCAACGAGCAGATGGGATCTCAGGTCTGTGATCTGTTCCGGGATGCAGGATATCGTCGCATACTTCTAAAAAGAGATATCCACGATAGGAATCGGATGGTACGCATTGAAGGGTAGCCCGGGATGGTCGGGGAATGATCACGGATTAAGGTCCAGAAGGCCTTCAGGTAGATCCAGATGGATCTCCTTTTTCCGCTTGTTGATGCTTAAAATATAGGAGTCAACTGCCGGGATAAGCATCTCTTTTCCCTGGTTGATAACGCGGAGAAGATCCTGTTCCTTCAGCCTGATCAGTCCCCTGACCTCACCGATAAATCCCTTTTCATGGTTAAAAGCATTATATCCCTCGATCCAGGATGCCAGCCTTTTCGATTGACTCCCAGCGGGTAATGTGCCCATAGGTAGATAGAGGTCGCTGTTCACCAGTTTCTTTGCCTCATCTTCTGTTGTTACATCATCAAACCTGACCAGGACTGTCTGCTCATCCCTGATCTGGAACTCTTCCGGAAAGTAGGGTATCAGTTCGCCATCCCGTTCAACGAAAAGGGATGGCAGATCCGCAAAGGAAGCGGCCGGATCGTTCTCGAAGAAAAGGAGGACCTCTCCTTTAAATCCAAAGGATTTCACGATCCTGCCCACGCGGTAGCAGTCGTTTTTATCCATCAGCGGGGAGGATTGTGGCTGGGGGAGTTTTATGCCTGGGGTGCGTGAGGCTCTTCGGGCATACGCGTATCCGGCTGTTCGGGTTCGGTTGCCGGTTCAGCAGCCTCTTCCGCCCGCGCTTCGGCTTCCTCAGCTTCTGCTTTCAGCTCCTGTGTGCGTTTTTGTGCGACTTTTGCCGAAATGGCTTCCATCACCTTGAGTTCCTCTTCGATCCGTTTTTTACGGTATTCTTTTCCCTGGAGCTCTCTCGCTTTCACAACGGCACTGATCTTGGCCTCTTTTTCAACCATCCATTCATTGAATTTAGCATCGGCCTGTTGCTGGGTGAGGGCTCCTTTTTCGACTCCCTTCAGTAAATGCTTTTTATACAGAATACCCTTGTAGGAGAGGATCGCTCTCACGGTATCCGAGGGTTGTGCGCCACGGTTGAGCCATTCCAACGCCTTATCCGTGTCCAGGTCAATTTCCGCCGGCCGGGTTAAAGGATTGTAAGTGCCAATTTTTTCAATAAACCTTCCATCACGTGGTGCACGACCATCCGCTATTACAATGTGGAAAAAAACTCTTCCTTTTTTCCCAAACCGTTGTAATCTCATTCTTGCTGGCATAATTCGTAAATCTTAAATAATTAAATGATTACATACTAAATTGACAATTGACAATTGACAATTTTTCAAAAAAGGGGCTGCAAAGATCGAATTTTTTTCTCACTTATCAAAGTTCATCAGGCATTTATTTGCGTTGAAGACCAAATTGCCAAAACTTTTCAACATTCACCTGTCGTTCGTCAGAACTGACTATTTTTATAAATTCATACCCATCATACCGATTAACCACTACATATGCTGGATTATACGCACTTACACGTACATTCTCAGTTCTCTATCCTCGACGGGGCAGCTAAGATCGATGGGCTGCTCGCCAGGGCCGGAGAGATGGGAATGGATGCCCTTGCCCTTACGGATCACGGAAATCTTTTTGGCTTGTTAAAATTCTACAATGCTGCAAAGGAGAAATACAAGATCAAGCCGATCCTGGGGTGTGAAATTTATGTGGCAAGGCGTACCCGAGCCGATAAGGCCTCCAGGGTGGACCGGAGCGGTTATCACCTGATCCTGCTGGCCAAAAACACACAAGGGTACCGGAATCTTTCCAAACTCAGTTCACTGGGATACCGGCGGGAGAATTTTTATTATACACCGAGAATTGACAAACCGTTACTGCGACAGTATCATGAAGGCCTTATCGCATCCTCGGCATGCCTGGGCGGAGAAATCCCCTCAACGATCCTTCTGCACGGAGAAGAAAGAGCTGCGACGGTACTGGAGGAGTACCTCGACATCTTTGGCGAGGATTTCTACCTGGAAATGCAGAACCACGGATTGAAGGAACAGGAGCAGGTAAACAAATCCCTGCTGAATCTGTCGGCGAGGTACGGTGTCAAGTTGATTGCCACCAATGATGTTCATTTTATCCATAGGGAAGATCATGAAGCGCATCGTATCCTCATTTGCCTGAATACGGGAAAAGAGATGGAAACCGAGGAAGGGATGCATTACACCGGGCAGGAATTTTTAAAATCATCCGATGAAATGGCCCTTCTTTTTCCGGGTATGCCGGAAGTCCTTACCAATACAAGGGAAATTGTGGACAAGGTGGAGGATTATCACATCACCACCGATACGGTCATTGTTCCCCATTTTCCGTTGCCTGAGGAGTTCGCTTCGGAGTACGACTATTTACGCTATCTCACCTACGAGGGGGCGGCCAAACGGTATCCGGAGATCACCCCGGATATCAGGGAACGTCTTGATTATGAATTAGATGAAATTAACCGGGAAGGTTTTTCGGGATATTTTCTGATCGTACAGGACTTCATCAATGCTGCCCGTAAAATGGGGGTGGTGGTCGGTCCCGGGCGCGGATCGGCAGCAGGATCCGCCGTAGCTTACTGTACCGGGATCACCAACATCGATCCCATCAGGTACAATCTTCTTTTCGAACGGTTTCTGAATCCGGAGCGGGTCACCATGCCCGATATTGACGTGGATTTTGACGATGCAGGCCGCGACAGTGTCATGAAGTATGTTGTGGACAAATACGGTGAGGAAAGGGTGGCTCAGATCATAACCTTTGGCACCATGGCAGCCCGTTCCGCCATTCGCGATGTCGGACGCGTTCTGAAGGTGCCTCTGGAAGATGTGGATAAGATCGCCAAACTGGTACCGGAAAAACCCGGTGTGACCCTGATGAAAGCATTCAAGGATGTTCCGGAGCTGGCGGATCTGAAAAAAAACGGCCCGGAAAACATTCGGAGGATGCTCACGTTTGCTGAAATCCTGGAAGGATCCAATCGTCATACCAGCACCCATGCCTGCGGAGTGATCATCGGGCCCGATTCGCTCATCGAACATGTACCCCTGGCCATCGCCAAGGATTCTGCCATGATGGTGACACAGTATGAAGGTAAACTGGTGGAAAAGGTCGGTATGCTGAAGATGGACTTTCTTGGTCTTAAGACCCTGTCGATCGTTAAGGATGCCATTGAACTGATCCGGAAACGACATGGGATCCAGATCGATATTGACCATCTCCCGCTGGACGACCCCAAAACCTTTGATCTCTACCAGCGGGGTGATACCATCGCTACCTTTCAGTTTGAATCGGATGGGATGCGGGCCTACCTGAAGGAACTGAAACCTTCGAACCTGGAAGATCTCATCGCCATGAATGCGTTGCACCGACCGGGCCCCATCCAGTTCATTCCTTCCTTTATCAACCGGAAGCACAACCGGGAGAAAGTGGAATTCCTGGATCCGCTACTGGAAGATATCCTGAAACCGACCTACGGGATCATGGTCTACCAGGAACAGATCATGCAGGTTGCACAACGTATGGGAGGGTTTACGCTGGGAAAGGCCGACATTCTGCGCCGGGCAATGGGGAAAAAGGAAAAGGCAGAGATGGAAAAACAACGGGCGGATTTTCTTCAGGGTGCACGGAACAAAGGCATCAGCGAGCCAAAGGCCATCGAGGTCTTTAACATCATGCTGGACTTTGCCAACTATGGATTTAACCGGTCACATTCTGCAGCTTACTCCCTGATCGCTTACCAGACAGCCTACCTTAAAGCCAACTATCCGCCGGAGTACATGGCAGCCGTGCTGACGCATAACCTCAGCGATATCAAAAAGATCACATTTTTCATCGATGAGTGCCGGCGCCAGAAAATTGACGTACTGGGACCCGACATCAATGAGAGTGAGTTGAACTTCACGGTGAACAAAGCGGGAGCCATCCGGTTTGGAATGGCTGCCATTAAAGGCATCGGCGAAGCTGCGGTTGAAAGCATCATTGAAGAGCGGGACCGGAACGGACCCATAACGGATATTTTTGATCTTGCCAGGAGGATCAATTCCCGCACGGTGAACAAACGCAGCCTGGAAGCCCTGGCGATGGCCGGTGCATTCGACAGCTTCAGAAATTCGCACCGCGCCCAGTATTTTTATAAAGAACCCGGCGAGGAAACCAACTTCCTGGAAAAGGTGCTCCGGCACGCCGTAAATTATCAAAACCGTCAGATGGAATCGCAGGCCAGCCTTTTCGGTGATGAGGTAATGACCCAGCTGCCGGATATTCAGCTGCCCGACTGTGAACCGTGGACGCAACTGATCAAGATCAATTTCGAGAAAGAGGTCACCGGATTCTATATCTCCGGTCATCCCCTCGATGATTTCAGGCTCGAGATGGATAATCTATGTACGATAACCCTGGCCGAACTTCAGCAGGATCCCGGTGCTGTCAGGGGCAGGGATCTGACCATCGGTGGCATGGTGACAGAGGTGAAACAGGGAACTACCCAGAAGGGAAATCCGATGGGCTCGTTCATGATCGAAGATTTCACTGACACTTACCGGATGGTACTTTTTTCAGAAGAATTCCTCAGATTCAGGCATTTACTCATCAGTGGAACAGCGGTACTGATCAAAGCAAAAGTTCTGCCCCGATATAACTCAGACTCTCAACTGGAGTTGAAGATCTTCAACATGATGTTGCTATCAGAAGCCATTGAAAAACTGGTCAGGGAGATCACGGTCCGGCTTCAGCTGTCGGCAGTTCAACCTCCGCTTACCGAACTGATCCTTAAGTTTGTCAAGAAAATGAAAGGTAAATGCGTACTGAAATTCATCGTCTCTGATCCGGAGGAAAACCTATCGGTCGAAATGCTGACAGGGAAATACCATGTTCCCTGCAAGGAATTTCTGCAAACGATAAAGGATATACCGGGAATCAGCTACAAACTCGCTTGAATATTTTGGTAATTTTGCAACGCATTATTCATCTAATAAATCATTGAATCATGGCACTGGAAATAACTGATGCAAATTTTGAAGAGGTCGTATTGAAAGCCAGTAAACCCGTTATCCTTGATCTGTGGGCAGTCTGGTGCGGCCCTTGCCGGCTGGTGGGTCCCATCATTGATGAGATCGGAAAAGAATATGACGGCAAGGTTATCGTCGGGAAGCTGGATGTGGACGGAAATCCAAAAACGACCACCCAGTTCGGCGTTCGTAGTATTCCTACCCTTTTATTCTTCAAAAATGGTCAGGTTGTCGACAAGCAGGTGGGTGCAGTGCCCAAATCTGTTCTGGTCAGTAAACTTGAGAAATTACTGTAATCTTTTTACTGGATTATTTCTGAATAACGTTATCACCATTGATGGATTATAAGCTGGACCGTAACCGGATTGAACATTACGGATCCCTTGACTTCCTTGCCAAACAGGTAGTTGCCGGATTCATTACGGGTTTGCACAAAAGCCCATTCCATGGTTTTTCAGTCGAATTTGCGGAACACCGTCAGTACAATCAGGGAGAATCCATCAAGCATATCGACTGGAAACTCTACGGCAGGACCGACCGGCTCTATACCAAACGGTTCGAGGAGGAGACCAACCTGCGGTGCCAGTTCATTCTCGATCATTCATCTTCCATGTACTTCCCTGTATTGGAATCACCGACGTTTGATCAACCCAACAAGATCACATTCAGTATTTATGCGATCGCAGCATTGATGCATATGCTGAAAGGCCAGCGGGATGCCGTTGGCCTCAGTGTTTTTTCCGATAAGATTGAACTTCAGACCGAAGCCAGGTCCAGTTCGGTACACCATAAGTACCTGATCGGCAATCTGGAAAAGATGCTTCAGCCTGCTGCCCTGAGCGAGAGAAGGAATACCCTTGCAACAGAAGCCCTTCACGAGATCGCCGAACGGATCCATAAACGCTCGCTGGTGATCATTTTCAGTGATATGATGGATTCAGGGAATCCCGTGAATGAACTTTTCACCGCCTTACAGCATCTTCGTTACAATAAGCATGAAGTGATCCTGTTCCATGTTGTTGAAAAAACCAGGGAACTGGATTTTGAATATGAAAACAGACCGTATCGCTTCATTGATATGGAAACGGGTGAGGAGGTCAGGCTGAACCCATTTGAGGTCAGGGACGAGTATGTAAAGACTGTTACTTCCTATCGAAATGAACTGAAGCTGCGGTGTGCAAAATACCGCATCGATTTTGTCGAGGCTGACATCAATAAGGGATTTGATCAGATTCTGCTACCTTACTTACTTAAACGGGAGAAGCTTTATTAAGATCAAAGATCAAAAAGCTAATAGCAGAAATCGAAACCTGGCTTTTTACCATTTGCATTTTGCTCTTTGATCTTTGCTATTTGCTCTTTGATCTTTTATAATTTTGCACAACAACTTCATTACCTACCTATTTTTTGAGTTTCATGGATATTCCGTCAAAATACGATCCTGCACTGACAGAGGACAAATGGTATGCTGTCTGGATGAAAAACCGATATTTCCGTTCGGTTCCAGATGAGCGGGAGCCATATTGCATTGTCATTCCACCGCCTAATGTCACCGGTGTGCTGCACATGGGACATATTCTTAACAATACGATCCAGGACATACTGGTACGCAGGGCCCGGATGCAGGGCAAAAACGCATTATGGCTTCCGGGTACCGACCATGCTTCGATCGCCACGGAGGCCAAGGTGGTGGAAAAACTCCGCGAGCAGGGGATCCGGAAGAATGACATTACCCGGGAGGAATTTCTGCAGCATGCATGGGAATGGAAGGAAAAGCACGGGGGCATTATCCTGGAGCAGCTCAAAAAGCTGGGTGCGTCATGTGATTGGGAACGAACCCGCTTCACGATGGATCAGGCACTCTATGAATCGGTCATTGAGGTGTTCATTGATCTGTACAATAAAGGGTTGATCTACCGGGGGATCAGGATGATCAACTGGGATCCGAAAGCGCTGACGGCTGTCAGCGATGAAGAGGTCAAGCCCGTTGAAATGAAGTCCAAACTGTACTATGTGCGGTACAGGATCGAGAATACCGAAGATGAATGGATCACCGTGGCCACCACGCGGCCGGAGACCATCCTGGGTGACACGGCGGTGTGCGTGAATCCGGCCGATAAAAGGTACCGGCATCTTGACGGGCTCCGCGTGCTGGTCCCCCTGATCAACCGATCTATTCCCATCATTTTCGATGAATATGTGGATATGGAGTTCGGAACAGGATGCCTGAAGATCACTCCGGCCCATGATATGGAAGACTACCGGATCGGGGTGAAGCATCATTTGCCCGTGATCGATGTCTTCAACGACGATGGAACCATGAGCCCGGCCGCCCAGCTCTATATCGGTGAAGACCGTTTTGCGGTCCGCGATAAGATTTCGGAGGAACTTGCAGCACAGGGTCATATGGTGAAGATCGAGGATTATGTGAACCGTGTCGGTTACTCGGAACGGACCAAGGTTGCCATCGAGCCCCGGCTGTCGCTCCAATGGTTCCTGAAAATGGAGGCACTGGCTCCTCCAGCCCTGGAAGTGGTACTCAATCATACGGTCAGGTTCCATCCTGCCAAATTCAAAAATACCTATAAACACTGGATGGAGAATGTCAGGGACTGGTGCATTTCACGCCAGCTGTGGTGGGGTCACCGGATTCCGGCTTACTACCTGCCCACCGGTGAGATCGTTGTTGCCAGATCCAAAGAAGAGGCCTTGCAGCAGGCAAAGGTTAAATTCCCGGGAAAAGAGGTCCGTCCGGAAGATCTTCATCAGGACGAAGATGTCCTGGATACATGGTTTTCCTCCTGGCTGTGGCCCATTTCGGTTTTCGACGGCATCCGATATCCCGGCAATCCGGATATCCGGTACTATTATCCCACAAACGACCTGATCACCGCACCGGAGATCCTGTTCTTCTGGGTGGCAAGGATGATCATGGCGGGTCTGGAGTACAGGAAACAAGTGCCGTTCCACAATGTCTACCTGACTGGGATCGTACGCGATGAACAGGGTCGGAAGATGTCAAAGTCACTGGGCAATTCTCCCGATCCGATCGAGCTCATGGACAAATATGGTGCTGATGGCACACGTGTGGGAATGCTGCTGACCTCTCCGGCCGGAAACGACCTGCCCTTTGACGAGGTGCTCTGTGAACAGGGACGGAATTTCAGCAACAAGATCTGGAACGCGCTGCGATTGATCCGGGGATGGCAGGTTGACCCATCCCTGCGGCAGAGCCCTGCAAATAAAATGGCAGTGACCTGGTTCGAATCCCGATTTCATCAGGCCCTGAATCAACTGGACGATCTCTATCAGAAATACAGGATCTCCGAGGCGTTAATGCTCGTATATAAGCTGATCTGGGATGATTTCTGCTCCTGGTACCTTGAAATGATCAAACCGGAATACGAAAAATCCATTGATGCAGTGACCTTTGAAGCCACTGTACAACTTTTTGAAAAGCAAATGCAAATCCTCCATCCGTTCATGCCTTTCATCACGGAAGAGATCTGGCACCGGTTACGGGATCGCGCAGAAGATGACTGCATCATGGTTTCCAGATTGCCGGTGCGAAAACGAATCAACCGTAAATTACTGCAACGTTTTGATTATGAACGGGATGTCATTATAGCCCTGCGAAGTATCCGAAAGGAAAAGAAGATCCCTCAGAAAGAAGCACTGGAATTGTTTGTAAAGAAGAATTTTGGTGAAGAGCCCAATACGGCTTTCGATCCCATCATCTGCAAGCTCTGCAACCTGACCGACATTGCCTATGTTGGCGAAAAACCGGCCAATACCCTTACGTTCATCATTCGATCCACGGAGTTTTATATTCCGTTTTCCTCCTCTGCTATTGATACCGAGGCCGAGGTTCTTAAACTGGAAGAAGAGCTGGCCTATCAGCGGGGATTTTTGGAAGCGGTGGAACGCAAACTCAGCAATGAGCGTTTTGAGCAAAGTGCACCCGTTGCCGTAGTGGAAAAGGAACGCAGGAAGAAAGCCGACGCCGAAGCTCGGATCAAGGTCATCGAAGAGCAAGTGGCGGCTTTGCGAAACGGATAGGCTACAAGCTGCAAGCTACAAGCTAGAGGATTTAAATTGCAGTACACAACCTGAAGTGCGGGATGAATACTTGGTGCGAGGGTGGTTTTGAAATTTGGATTTTGCGATTTGTTTGGAATTTGGTCCCTGGGATTTGGATTTTACTTTTTATTGCCGAAATACGTACTCAATAAGATTGGCTCCCATCTTTAACGCCTTCAGGCGTGTTTCTTCTGAATCCTTGTGCACCTGTGGATCTTCCCACCCATCTCCCAGGTCACATTCATAGGTATAGAAAACCACGAGCCGGCCTTCATGGATAATTCCGAAGCCCTGCGGTGCCTTCCCGTCGTGTTCATGGATCTTGGGAAGTCCCGTCGGGAATTCATATTTCTGATGATAAACCGGATGATCGAAAGGTAGTTCGATGAAATCCAGCTCCGGAAAGACTTTTTTTATCTGGGGCCGGATATAGGCATCCAGACCGTAGTTATCATCAATATGTAGAAAACCTCCTGCCAGAAGATATTTCCTCAGATTCCGCACTTCATCATCCGAAAAGATCACATTGCCATGCCCTGTCATGTGAATGAAAGGATAATTAAAGATCTCCGGATCACCGGGTGAAACAGTGGCATTGTCCGGATCCAGGTTTGTGCCGAGATTGGCATTGCAAAATTTGACGAGGTTGGGTAGTGATGTCGGATTGGCATACCAGTCGCCTCCACCGCTGTATTTCAAGAGTGCAATTTGAAGCCCTGGTTGCGAAAATGCCATACCCAGGCTGCAGATCGTGATAATGAACAGGATGATTATTCTTTTCAAAAGATCATCAATTAAGGTAAATATCAATCATTCATGACATTGATCATACTGCAGGCCACCACACCGGCGGTTTCGGTCCTCAACCGGGCTGATCCCAGGTTGGCCATGATGAACCCGGCATCACGGGCCTGCCGGATTTCCTGCGGGCTGAAATCACCTTCAGGTCCGATCATGATCAGAACGTCTTCACCCGGTGAATAATTGTCCTTCATGTGCACATTCGTGGGATCGTAATGAGCCATAATATTTTTGTCAGCGCAGGATTTCCGGATAAATGACTGAAACTGTTCAGGATTATCAAGCACGGGTAAAGTGGTTTTCAGGGATTGCTTGATCGCCGCAATGAGGATCCTGTTCATGCGTTCCTTTGGCAGTGTTTTCCTTTCAGCATGTTCACAGATGAGTGGTGTGATCTGATCGATCCCAATCTCTGTTGCTTTCTCCAGGAACCATTCAAACCGGTTGAGGGATTTTGTGGGCGCAATGGCGATATGTAACCGGTAAGAACGTGCTCCCCAGTCTGAATGGATGCTGATGATGCGGACGGTTGTTTTTTTCAGGGAATCCAGGTCAACAACGGTTTCGAACAAGGTACCCTTTCCATCAGTCATGTACACGATATCCCCTTTCTTCAGGCGAAGAACCCGTGTACAGTGCCTGGATTCTTCCTCATTCAGCGTATAGGAATCTCCTGTCCCGATATCCGGGGTGTAGAACAGATGCATACTGCGATAGGAACGAATAGCTATTCAAGCATAAGCTTCCGGGTGATGACCGTTTTGTCATTGCCAAACTCCAGCAGGTACAATCCCCTGGGGCAGTCTGACAGATCCAACGGCAGCGACAATGTTCCGGGCAGTATATGGATCTCCCTGATCCTTTGTCCCTGTAAATTCAATATTCGTAAATAAGCGTTATCTCCGGTCTCTTCGAATTTCACGTTCAACAGGCCGCCGGTAGGATTCGGATAGATCGTCAGTATCGATTTGTCTTCCTGTGGAGAGATACCCACCGAGTTATAAATAACGATATTGTCGAGATACAGGTTATTGCCGAAGAAGCTGTAGCATTCAAACATGATCCGGATATCGGTCTTACCGGCCCAGGGTGTGAGATCTACCATATTGCAGGCCGGACCGGTGGAGGCACCGCACCAGTCTTCGGCACTCTGCGGCACAAATTTCGTATTCATGGGCGGATGGGTGATGAAATTCTCTGAGCCGTCTTCTCCCAGTGCAAGGATACGTGTCCAGGTTTCCTGGCAGTCATCGGAGATGTAGATGATCAGTGAGTCAGTAATGCTTGTATAATACTGGGTATAAGCATGTTTGAATGTCATGGTAACGTAGGAATACGCGGAAAAGTCCAATGGTGGTGATATGAGCTGGTCGCGTTCCCTGAGGTCCGTGTAAGACCGGATATCCACATAGGCTGCCTTGTTGCCAGGGGTTGTCCCTGCCACGGTGGCTATATCCCAGGTGATCTCATCATCGGGATTCAGTATGCTCCAGCCTTTGGTTGTAAAACCATCCTCAAAGGTCTCTTCAAAACTGAGTGGCGTACCGCCGGCGGAAATAAAGTTTTCTTTGGTAAGCGTCGAACTGCCATTGGGATTGGTTGCCATCAGCTTGACTGTGGAAACGCCCGGGCTGGTGAAAATTACCTGAGGATTCTGTGAGGAAGCGGATGTGCCATTCGTAAACATGAAATCTCCGGGTGTGATGGTCCAGTTCCAGGATGTAGGATTATAAATGGTCAGGTCGGTGATCGTGATCGTGTCCCATAGACATACAATGGGGTCTTCAACAGAAAAGTCAATTTCCGGTAAGATCGTTGTGCTGGCGGTGATGTAGTTCTGTTTTGTGATGGTGTTTGTGCCAACAGAATTGCTGACGGTCAGACTCACATCGTAAGATCCGGCAAGATAATAAATGATATTGGAGGGATTTTGTTCCGTAGAAACTGAGGGTTCGCCACCTTCGAATTCCCACAGCCAGGAAGTGGGTTCATAAAGGGTTTCATCGGTGAAATTAACCCCGGTGGAAACCGGAACCGTGGTAATATTGGCCGAGAATTGCGGGACGGGAGCGGCTTCTCTTTCCAGCATGGCCCACCAGGTTCCCCAGGTATTTGCAGGGCTTGAAGCATATTCCTGGAGCGTCCAGAAATCCAGATGGTTCATCGGATCCACGCTTGTGGCAGAGTAATCCCCCCACCTGTTTCGGACATCCCCGTAAGTTTTGTAATAGGGCCCCTCGCCGTTCTTATACAGATAGGTGTCCCTCAGTGTATTCAGGGGATCATCCGGGGTGCGCAGGGAGTAATTGGCACTGGCGTACTGGCTGGAGGAGAAACTGGAATAGCTTACCAGTACCTCATTGATCCCGTTGGCGCTGATGGAAGGATAGGAATAAAACATAGTGCCTGACGGATCATCCACCCTGCCTCGCTGGATGATCGTTCCGAGGGTATCCACCTGCCACCACTGCACCGAGCATCGGGAAGGATTGCTGGCCGGTAAAAAGATCGTATGGGTGAACCAGAGATAGCCGTTTCGGTAAGTAACCTCATGGATCCGGCTGTCCCCTCCGTCGATGCGCTGTGATGTTCCCTGCTGAGGAGAAATATTTCCGTTGTTCTGAGGATAATTATCGCCCCACGGATCCGCTGCTGAAATGGTACCCTGATTCTCCAGGATCGGCTCTCCGAACATCCCCGGCTTGATCCTGTATTTTCGGAGGTAGCCGCTGCCACCCACGCTTCCGTCATAATTGGTGATCAGGTATATATTCGGCATGTTGGGATCGTAGGTCATGGAAGGAGCAATGGTGAACCCGTTCGATGGAACGATCCGTGCATAGGCGGGTTCGGAAATGCCTGCATACAGGTCATCCTTCTCAATGACCCAGAGGGCTGCATTCTGATAACCGTTGCTTGCCGTGAACATATTCCCTGAAACCACCACCCAGTTTTTATTGAATCCGATACTGGGGAAATCACACCAGGTATAATCCAGCGGATCGGAATCGAAAGCGTACAAATACCATTCATCCATCGGATTTTCCGAAGCTGAAACTGCCACGAATATTTCTGAGGTTGAAGGAGTTGAATTTTTAACCACGACAAAGATCCACCGGTTTTCATAGGGATCGAACATAAGATTGGGATCAAACGTGCCGCTGGATCCGGGAAATTCACTCCAGAAACTGCTGAGCGAGACGGTTGAGAGGTTATTACCCAGCTTGTCCTGTATTCTTACCTCTGTATTCAGGGTCACCATGATATGGTTCAGCCCCGCAACACCTTTTGTGTCGGGTGGGATGGCGGTCTGGTTGTCGCCTATTCCCTGGAAATTCAACGTGGGCGCCGGCGATCCTTCCAGCGGGAGTGTCAACGGGGTGTCATCCCGCGGAGGTTCCCTGTAAATGACCTCATCAGGATCAATGGGAAAAGTGGGAGGGACCCATAGGGGTTTTGGTTTTTTGAGTTTTGCCGATGAATCACTGGGGTGAGCAGCATCGTATTTTTTGATCTGGTCGAAGTGTACCTTGGCGTAACGATGGGCTTTTCCGGTCGTCTGCATCAATACCTGTGAGTGGACGATGGGGGAGAAACAAACCATCACGGTCAGCAAAAGAAGGATACTTTTTTTCATGAGGAGGAAAATGATTAATGAAATATGATAAAATGATGAATATTTTTGTCTTGGTGTTTATTCTGATATGCCTTATGGTTAATTCAGTACAAGTTTCAGGTTCTGAAGGAATTCATTTCCTTTGATCTCGACCAGATATATACCCTGTGGGCAGTGTTCCAGGTGGATCTGTCGGGTCAGATTTTCCCCGGTGTTTGTGTACGTTTGCTGAAGAATGATCTGACCTGCCAGGTTCATGATTTTCAGTTCCACCTCTGAGGGCGCATGAGTGACGATCAGGTTGAACTGCCCGTTGGCCGGATTGGGGTATAGGTATACTGAGATTTCTTTAGCACGGGGCTTATCGATGCCGACTGTTGTAAATAGTGTGATGTTGTCGATATAAAGATTATTGCCCAGGAAATTGTACGATTCGAACATGATCCGGATGTCCTGCAGGCCCACCCATGCCGAGAGGTCGATCGTATTGCAACCGGTTCCATAACCACCCCCGCACCAGTCCTCAGCGCCCTGCGGTATGAACTCCTGGGAGGTGAGCGGATGGGTGGCAAAATTCCCGATCCCGCTTTCCCCCAATGCAAGCAGTCGGGTCCACGATGTGCCGCAATCCGATGAAAGATAGATGATCAGGGAGTCGGATATCATGGCATATTCCTGCGCATAGGCGTGCTGGAAGACCAGGTATGCATTGACATATCCGGTCAGGTTCAGCGGCGGGCTTACCAGCCTGTCGCGCTGACCGGGAATGACATTGTACTGATAGATGTTGACCCGGGCTGCCTGATCACCGGGTGATGTTCCTGCAACCGTGCTGATCTCCCAGGTCTTGTATCCGTCAGGATTTTCTATTTCCCAGGAGCGTGATGAGAAGGTTCCGGTTTCAAAGTCCTCGGTAAAGGGAAGCAAGTCACCACCCACCAGGATATAGTTATCTTTTGTCACTGTGTTGGATCCATTCAGATTGGTAGCCGTTAGGGTGACGGAATAACTTCCTGTTTCCTCAAAGGAAACGACAGGATTCCTGGAGCTGCTTGATGTTCCCTCCTGGAAGGCTACTGATGCAGGCTCAAAACTCCATTCCCATGCCACCGGGCAGTAGAGAGAAAGATCGTTGAATGTGGCAACGGCATTCCCACTGCAGAAACTTCTCACCGGTGCAGTGAAATCTGCCTGGGGCGTAATGGCTTCACTGACGGTGATGTAATCGGTTTTGATCAATGAGTCAGAACCCATGGAATTGCTGATCATCAGTTTTACCGGGTACACTCCTTCGTTTTCGTAAATGATCCCGGAAGGATTCTTTTCTGTAGAGACAGGATTGCTGGCGCCTTCGAACGTCCATTGCCAGGAGGTCGGGACGCCAATGGATTTATCCGTGAAATTAACCTCACAGCCTGCAGGGATCATGGTCTGGTCGGCTGTGAAATCAGCAGAGGGTACGCCGTGATAGGGAGGGGATTCCCACAATCCCCTGCCATAAGTGGCGGCTTTGAGCATATCCCCCTCCGGACTGACCGGATCGTAAAAGATATCGATCTCGGTGACCCTTCCGGCCACAGGGAAACCGCCCGAATACTGGATCCAGTCATCCATCGACTGATCCCTGTAATAGATACCCGCATCGGTTCCCAGGTACAGTCCATCCTGACTGTTTTTATAATACGTGATCCCGCTGAAGTAGATATTCGGCAGGGATCCCGTGATGTCGATCCAGCTGAGGCCCTTATCGGATGATTGGTAGGCATGATTCCCCTGGGTCATGTAAACCACGTCAGGATCAAGGGGATGTGCCTCAATATCACTGATTGAACTGGAATTGGGGAGGAAGTTGTTCAGGCTGATCCATTCGACAGGATCTCCGAAAGCGTCGTTGGTGCTCACAAGCGTGTTACCGCGGGCCACATACAGGATACCCGGATCCGCGGGGGATTGTTCCAGTACATTGACCTGGGCGGATTGTCCTTCAGAAATCTTTTTCCACTGGATTGTGCCTGCTTTGACATTGTCGCAATACCAGACGTTTGTATAACCCACGAACATGGCAGCCGGATCGCTTTCACTCAGGATAAAGGGAGTCACCCAGGCTCCTCCTTCCGTGATGCCGTTCACTCCCTCACCGGCGATCTGGTTAGCGTTGCCGTTATTGAAGAGACGGAAAATACTTCCGTAATACAGTGTTGCATAGCTATATCTGGAATCCTGGTAATCAAAGGCACATTCCATTCCGTCGCCTCCGTAGACATTCAGCCACGCCTGGCCTGTATAGGTTGAAGTTCCGTTATCCTGGTATCCGTTAATGACCAAATTCCTGCTGGTTGCACTCTGGCCCAGCCGGTAGGTCTGGCTGATGGCCAGTCCGTTGGAGATCTCTATCCAGGATTCTCCATCATCTGCAGTATAATAGATGCCACCGTCATTGCCAGCGAAAAGCCTTCCGTCGTGGGGATTGTATTCCAGGACGTGCAGGTCGGCATGTACAGCCGGTACCCCGCAGTCGCCCCACCAGTGGGATACGATGAACCAGGTGGCGCCCCCATCGGTTGATTTAAAGCAGTTGACCCCTCCGGCGTACACCGAGTTGGGATCCTGCTCATCCACAGCGATATCCAGATCGTACCATGCCTGTCCTCCCTCCGCGCTGTCGTTGCACCCCCAGCTCATGATATTGGGAGTTGTCGACATGAGCGTGAAGGAATTTCCGCCGTCTGTGGACCGGAAAATGCCTTTGTAGGAAGAAGAAGTTGTGGTGAAGAAATAGACTACATTGGGATCAGCCGGTGTGACACCGATGGCACCCCGGTTACCGGGGGTGATGCCGTTGGTGACCTGCGACCAGGACTCACCCAGGTCAAAGGAAACATATAATCTCCCGTTGGCTGTTGCGAAAACCACATTCGGATCGTCAACCCTGAAGACAATATCTTTGTGGTCACCCGCATGGGTGCGGTACCAGCTCTCGCCACCATTCATGGTTTTATAGACACCACCGCCTGTTGCTGCCAGGATCGTACCGGGATCACCGGGATACATGATCAGTTTGCCAACGGTCTTGTTATCCATCCCGTTACTGGCACTGGTCCAGGTAATCCCGCCGTCAGTGGATTTCATAACACCAAGTCCGGCAGCATCACCGGCATCACGGTCGCCCGTACCGATATAGATGATATCCGGATCGTTGAAATCAATGACAATGGACGATACCCCAAGGGTTGGCAATTCGTCGGTCAGGCATACCCAGGTTTCTCCGTTATCCAGCGATCTCCATAATCCTCCGGAAGGTGCACCGATATAAATGACCTCGGGATCAACGGGATCAAAAGCGATGGCATTGATCCTGCCCAGACCCTGATAGCCACGGGCCAGGGGCACAGTAAACGGTCCCAGGTTAACCCATTGACCCAGACTCTGGCGGTCAGGGTGTTTTTGAACATAGGCATAATATTCTTTCCAGACCTGATCCTGATCCGGACGGGTACCATCAGGAAGAATCCTGTTTTGTACCATATATTCCCATCTTTTAAAAGGTTTCCACCCGCTGCCCCGGGTAATTTTACGGTCAGCCCAGTACGTATTGAACGCTCTCTGCACATCGTAAAAATTCACCGCGGGATCCTGCATCATTTCGATCCAGTAGGGAAAACTCGCTGTATCAGGCTGTTGTGCGATGCTTTCCTGATAAGGAACAAATGCAGCAGTAAGAAAAAGAAACAGTATAAATCGTTTCATCAGTGATGATTAAAATTCATTGCAAAGGTACGAATTAAAGTACTATTAATATTGAGTGAACCTAAACATTATAATCGATCGAATGCGTATATTAAATGGAAATTGTTTATCTTTCGGGTCATTTAAAAAAATTCCTGCAGATGAAAACATCGGATTCAGTTACACTCATGGTACCCAATGAACTCGCCTATTTCGACCTGGCACAACTGTATGTCAGGGAAATGGCAAAAAAGATCGGATTCAGAGGCAATTCGCTGAATCAGATCGATATAGCTGTGGAAGAGTCCGTCACCTTTGTCATGAAACACGGGTACGATAAGGAGGAAAGCAGTACCATTGAAGTCATTTGCCAGAAGCTTGACAATGGCATCAGGATCATTGTCAAGGATATGGGAATTCCTTTTGATCCGCATCAAATCGCCCGCTTCAACATTACGAAGAATATCGAGGATATGGAAACCGAAGGGCTATGGATCTATATGCTGAGCAAAGTGGTGGATGATCTCTCATTCAAGAACCTCGGGCATCTTGGGAAGGAAATCCACATGATAAAATATTTGCCTCAAAATGTCCTCGAGGATACCCTTCCACCTGATGAGGCTGAATTACTGGAAGATACCGCGGCACCAGTCGGAAAAATAGAATATGAAATCAGACGGATGCTGCCTGAGGAGGCGATTGAAGTTTCCAGGTGCGCCTACAAATCACACGGTTATTCGTTCTTTGATGATCACATTTATTACCCTGAGCGCCTGGTAGAGATGAACAGCAGCCTGGAGATGATATCCGTGGTAGCCGTCACAAAGGATAATGAATTTATGGGCCATACGGCACTGGTTTTTCAAAATCCTGAAGACACCATTGCCGAACTGACCTTTGCATTTGTCAATGTGGAGTACCGGGGACAGGGAGCACTGAACCGGATGACCGAGTTCCTGCTCCAGGTACCCAAAAAGCGTAAATTGACCGGCATTTATGCCTATGCGGTAGCGAATCATCCTTTTACCCAGAAGTCCCTCATGAAGTATAACCTGAAGGATTGTGGTATTTTGCTTGCCACCAGCCCGGCTTCATGGAAATTCAAAGGGATTTCGGACGACACTTCACAACGGATCAGCGTTGTTTTAAGTTTCAGGTACCTGAAACAGCCGTCTGAGCTGATCCTGTTTCCTCCTTTGCACCATAGGGATATGGTCATGCGATTGTACGATTCGCTGGGAGCAATCCATCAGTTTCATGAACCGGAATTAAAGGAGCCTGTTTTTAAGGGCGCTGATTCTGCAATCTATACTTTTCTGAATGAACTGGAGAGTTGCGGGGAGATCTTTGTGACAAATTACGGTGATAATATTATCCGTGTGATCAGAAAAAATCTGCGAAGTTTCTGTGTCCAGCAAGTCTCATCGATCATTCTTTTCCTGAAACTTACCGATCCGCTTACCTATCATTTGACAGCTGAATTCGAAAAGATGGGATTTTTCTTTGCCGGCATCCTCCCGGATTCCATGATTGGCGACGCCCTGGTACTGCAATACCTCAATAATGTGGAGTTTGATTACGGCAAGCTGGTCATTTACCAGGATTCCACCAAAGAGATCCTGGCGTACATACAGGCGCATGATCCGAACGAAAATCTGTAATTGGGTTGCAGGTCGCAAGTTCCAAGTTACAGGTTACAGGTTAACTTACAACCTGCAACCTGTAACCTGCAACCAATAAACAATAAAAACATACTATTGTTCATTACCTTTCGTTCTGAGTTAAAACAGCGATCGAAAAGATTCTTTACAAAATCTTTACACAATCACCAGAAAGTTTGACTTTTTATTTATTCTCTTTAAAGTATCTTTGATGAGCTAAAAAGCATTTAAAATGGTTGTCAATAAAAGTCCTAAAGCAGATCTGGAAGGTAAGCGGGGAATTTTGATTCAGACTGGTCTGATTATCGCACTTGCATTGACTTTGATGGCTCTTGAATGGAAACAGCATGAACGAAAAGAAATCGTGTTCCTTTCCAGAGAAAATATTGGAATAATAGATGAAGTGGTCATTCAAACTGGACACAAGGAACAACCTTCTCTACCCTCATTACCGGAGCAGACCAGTATTCTCCAGAGGGTCGGGGATAGGGATATTGTGGATGATGATGTCAGGGTAAATGCTGAAATCGACGAGAATATACCAATGGATGAAAATGGAGGATCCGGTGTTGAAATGGGGACCGGCGTTGCGGAAGAAGGAATTAATGAAGACGAAGTCTTTATGGTCGTCGAAGAATCTCCTTCTTTTCCTGGTGGAGATGCGGCCAGGATGCTATACCTCCAGAAAAATATCCAGTATCCTCCAGAGGCCAGGAAAAATAATATTCAGGGAACTGTTTACATAATATTTGTTGTGGAATCTAATGGATACATCAGTGGTGTAAAGGTCCTGAAGGGAATTGGAGGCGGATGTGATGAAGAAGCGATCCGGGTAGTGAAGAAAATGCCCACCTGGAATCCGGGTAAACAACGCGGGAAACCTGTCCGTGTGCTGATCAATATGCCAATCAGGTTTGCCCTTTAACGAGAACGAAATACTCATATATGTGTCGAAATGTCATTATGAAAGAAATCATGAAAAAATTATATTATAGGTCTATTTTGAATTATTTTTGCAACCAATTGTTATGAAAATGAAAAGGACAGGTATCATAGTATTGGCTTGCCTGTTAGCCCTCCTAAATGTCTTGCAATATAATTTCATTCTTTCAAATACCAGAAATATCGCGCACTTCGTTTCTAATTATCAGCTTAATAAGTGCAATGAGCTCAATTTCGCCCGACTAAATGATGACAGATCTGTACATGGTATTAAGGAAAGCAATCAAACGGATATTAATAATTACTTAACTATTGCTTCGCTTTTAACCAAAAAATCGATCAAATTCATCCTGATAAAATCTATCCATGCTCCATCTTATTCGCCCTTTATAATCTCTCAGGAACAACTTTCTTATAATTTTCTTGACGTGATCAATCTCTTCTGTACAGAGAGGTTTGTTCTGAATAATCTAGTGGTAATACGAATCTAGTTCCCACACATCTTCCTGAATTTATCGTGGTGTAGCGAATTTATGATTCCATATCAGATGATATGGAATAGGATTCTGGCTATGCCAAGGTTTCCATTATGGTTATTTCTGTATAAATCCAGAGAGTAATCCTGGCCCAAAATCAATCAAATGCATGAACCGTTAATTCTTAATTACCATGAACAAGATTAAAGATTTAATGAACAATCTGAAAAATGTATTTTCTGCATCAGTCATTCCTGTTGCACTGGTTGTTTCGATCATCATTTTTAAATTAGTGATGGGTGAACCAACCAATTTCCAGGGTAATGATCCTGCTAACTCACCCATTCCAGGGAATTACCTGGGAACGATCTATAAGGGGGGTATTATTGTCCCCATCTTAATGTGTCTTCTTCTTACCGTTATTACTTTTTCCATTGAACGGTACTTTGCGATCAGGAAAGCATCAGGCAAAGGTAATGTGTTGAAATTCGTACAAAACATCAAGCATCTGCTTTCGAGGGACCAGTTGGATAATGCAAAAAAATTGTGCGACAGGCAAAAGGGTTCAGTCGCCAATGTCATTTATTCTGCTATCGCTAAATATCAGGAGATTGAGAAGGAAAAAGGGATGACCAAGGAACAACAGATGCTTGCTGTGCAGAAAGAAGTGGAGGAAGCAACCAGTCTGGAATTACCTGGTTTGCAGCAGAATCTGGTGATCCTTGCCACCATTTCCTCTATTGCAACCCTGATGGGTCTACTGGGGACTGTCCTGGGCATGATCCGGGCATTTGCCGCTCTGGCTCATGCAGGTGCCCCTGATTCGGTGGCTTTGGCAACCGGGATTTCCGAGGCGTTGATTAATACTGCTTTTGGTATTGCTACTGCGGCCCTTGCGGTCATCTTTTATAATGTCTATACAACCAGGATCGATAAGTTGCTTCATAGCATAGACGAGGCAGGATTCAGCATTGTACAGACCTATGCGCAGAATCATTAAAAACTGAATAACATGCCAAAAGTAACAGTTCCGCATAAAAGCACTGCCATTGACATGACAGCTATGTGTGATGTCGCCTTTTTGTTACTGACATTTTTTATGTTGACGTCCAACTTCACACAGCCTGAACCGATCATGGTCAACACCCCATCCTCCATTTCGGAAATAAAAATTCCGGAGCGCGATGTTCTTATGATCCTTGTTGATGAAAACGGAAAAGTTTTCATCGGAATGGATGGCCAGAGCGAGCGGCAGGAGATGTTGAAAAAGATGGGGGAGATCTATTCTATTCCTTTTACCCAGGAGGAGATCACCAAGTTCAGCCTTGTCAACCGCTTTGGCATCCCTATTGAACAGATGAAATCCTACCTTGCACTAAGCCCTGGCGACAGGGATTTGAAGGAGAACCTCCTTGGTATCCCGGCAGATTCCACGAATAATCAGCTGAAGAGTTGGGTCAAAGTGGCCAGACTGGTTAAACCACAGGCAAGGATAGCCATTAAGGCAGATCAGACCACTACGTATCCCATGATCCGGAATGTGATGAATACATTGCAGGATCTGAATGAGAACCGATACAACCTCATTACGAGTCTTGAACAAAATCCAGAAAAAATAATCCTATAATCGTATGGCTGAGATACAACAAGATAGCCCCGGGAGTGGTCAAAAGCAAAAGCGAACGACCCCCAAAAAAGTTTCCACGCGGATTGATTTTACCCCTATGGTGGACCTTGGATTTCTTTTGATAACCTTTTTTATGCTGACGACAACCCTGATCAAACCCCAGACCATGGAAATTGCGATGCCGAGCAAGGAAAAGGTAGCAGAGGAAGAGCAGACCAAAGTCAAGGCTTCAAGGGCAATCACGATCATCCTTGGAGCCAATAATAAGGTGTTTTATTATGAAGGTACCAGGGAAAATGATGTGGATCCCAAAATGGAAGCGACGGATTTCTCCGCCAAAGGCATCCGGGAGTATTTGATCAAGAGGAATTATGACGTGATGGTCAAGGTTCTGGAGCTGAAAGACAAAAAGGATGCCGTCAGGATGTCAGACGATGATTTCAATAAAAAGAGGAGTGAGATCATTGCAGACAAGTCATCTCCTATTGTGCTGATTAAAGCTACCGACGCTGCCTCATATAAGAATCTGATCGATATTCTGGATGAAATGGCGATTTGCAACATTGGACGTTATGCCATCGTTGACATAACCGACTACGATCTTGAACTCTTAAGCCACATATCAGGCTGAGGTGATTATAAATCATTATAAATTCTACAGAAAATGTCCTCTAAAGTCAATATTTTTTCTAAAGAATGGTGCCGGATCGTCTTCGAAAACAGAAACCGGGATTATGGTGCTTATCTCATGCGTACTTCTGCATCTAAACGGCATCTGATTTCCCTGATTATTGCCATTATTGTTTTTACTGCGGGTTCCACTGCTCCGGTCATCATTAAACGAATAACACCGGAACGAAAAGAGAGGGATGTTTCAGTCAGGGTTCTGACAGATATTAAACTTGACAAACCTGCAGAAAAAGTAGATGAGATCATCGCAGAGTTACCGCCCCCCCCCCACTGCTGAAAAACGTCATAAAATTTACCGCTCCGGTCATTAAACCCGATGAAGAGGTAGCTGATGAAGAAGAACCTAAAACCCAGGAGGAAGTGACACAAAGCAAAGCTGCGGTGGGAACCATTAATTATGATAAAGGGACGGATGCTCCTGAAGCAGTTATGCCAGAGACTATGCCCGTGGAAGATCAGCAAATCGTGGAAGAAACAGAGGAACCCTATACGTTTGTTGAACAAATGCCGGACTTCCCCGGAGGTGAAGCAGCTTTACGCGAGTATTTGATGAAAAACGTTACATATCCCCAACTGGCCAAGGAGAGTGATGTGGAGGGAACTGTATATGTTACCTTTATTGTGGATAAAAACGGGAACATATCAGATATTAAGGTGTTAAGGGGAATAGGGGCTGGATGCGATGAGGAAGCAGTCCGGGTCATATCCAAAATGCCTCGCTGGAATCCTGGAAAACAAAATGGCAGACCGGTCCCCGTGAGGTTCAACATGCCCATTAAGTTTCAGTTGATATAATGAGGAACCTCAAACAAGCACATTATGTCAGCCAGATTTCTTATCATTTTGGGATTTGTCATGGCTCCAGTCTATATCGGTGCCGGAATATTCCTTTGGGTCTCCGACTGGTTTAAAAGCTCGCTGGAGCCTGCGATTCGGATCATATTCAGTATCCTGTTCATTTTGTATGGAGTTTTCCGTTTGTATAGGAATCTAACCTATCTTAAAAATGAAAAAAGTAAATAGTATCCTGATGATTTTCATAATAACCCTGCTGACAGGGTGCAAGGGTATTAACAGGGATCCTTATGCTGATACTCCAACCACGGGTAGAATTACAATCGGAGTTGATGAATCCTTCCGGCCTATCCTCGAAGCCGAATTAATGGTTTTTCATGGGCTTTACCATTATGCGGAGATTCAATCGAGATATCTGCCTGAACAAATGGCTGTTCAGTTGTTGCTCGGGGATAGTGTCCGGCTGGTTGTTGTTTCAAGGCTGCTTAAAAAAGAGGAAAAGGACTTTTTCAGACATAAGGATTTATTTCCCAGGGAACTTAAGATTGCCACCGACGCAGTTGCCCTTGTTATACATCCGGATAATCCGGATAACCTGCTCGCCATGCATGATTTTCAACGGATTATGACAGGCGAGATCAGTCAATGGAGTCAAGTGAACCCTGCCAATCGGTCAGGTTCCATTGAGGTGATCTTCGATAATCAACAATCCAGTACCGTCCGTTTCATCCATGACTCTATCTGTAGTGGAAAAGATTTCTCGAAACACCTGTATGCACTGGAACAGAATCTGGATGTGGTGGATTATGTCGCAAAACACGAAAATGCCCTGGGATTGATTGGTGTCAGTTGGATCAGTGATATGGATGACACCACCCAGTTATCGTTTTTAAAGAAAATTAACGTTCTGGCTTTATCCAGGGAAGAAAAGGCTACATGGGAAAACAGTTACCAGCCATTTCAGGCCTATATTTCTGATGGATCCTACCCCCTGACAAGGGATATTTATGCTATTTCAACCGAACCAAGAAACGGTCTGGCGACTGGCTTTATGGCGTTTTTAGCAAGCGACAAAGGTCAGCGCATCATCCTGAAAGCCGGGATCCTGCCTGCGCAGGCTCCCGTCAGGATCGTCAGGGTGAAGGATCATTTATGAAAACAATCAAATCATGTTCTGCCTTAATAATCAAATGAAAATGACAAATCAATTAAGATATTTATTTTGTCTTACGGTCGTTCTTTTCCTGACCGGATCATCTGCCTTATTTTCCCAGGAATTGTCCCGGGGAATCTGGTATCTGCATGAAGAGCAAAACCAAACCGCTAAATCGTATTTTGTCAGGGCCATCCTAAAAGATCCCAATAGTGCAAAAGCATACTTTTATCTCGGTGATGTTTATGATAAATTGATGCATCAAGACTCATCGGAACGTGCTTTCAATGCTGGTATGGAAAGGAATCCACTTGAACCGTTGAATTATGCGGGCCTTGGCAGGATCAGTTACTACAAAGGTTTGAATACTCAGGCACTGGAGTATTTTGAAAAGGGGCGGAAGTTATCTAAAAATGACCTGAACTTTTTATCGGAAGTGGTCAGGATTGCTCTTTCGGAAAAAATCAAGGATTTCACCACAGCCCAAAAGTACCTTGCCATCCTGGAATCCCTCGACGACAAGAATCCGGATTACTATTTGCTAAAGGGAGATATGAAGTATCTCGACTTGTCCCTTGGAGAAGCTGTCAATGAATATCAAAGAGCCATTTTTTACAATAAGAGTTGCATTCCGGCCTATATTAAACTGGGGAAGCTCTTTACAAAAGCGAAAAACTATCTTGAAGCATCCAACGCTTTTAATATTGCCATCAGGCTTGATTCCAACCAGATAGCAGTCTACAGATACTATGGTGAATTGAACTATGACTTCGGCAAATACTACGAAGCGAAAAGATATTATGAAAAATACCTTTCCTTGGCGGACTATTGTGCCGATGTCCAGGAACAGTATGCGTACATATTATTTTTTTCTGACGAATATGAAAAGGCCAACACCATTGTTGATACCCTCCTGAAGGCCAGTCCAGATTCGCCTGTTCTTCACCGGTTAAAAGCGTACATGAGCTATGAACTTGGCCAGTATGGCAGGGGACTGGAAAGCATTGAAATGTTATATAAATTGGAACCTCCTGATAAACTCATTTCATCGGATTATGTCTATAAGGGAAGGCTCCTGATTAAGAATGGCCAGGATTCTGTTGGAGTGCGGAATCTAATCCTCGCTTTTCAGATGGATCATTCAAAAACCGAACTGATACCGGAAATTACACAGAAGCTGACCCAGTTAAAAGATCATTCGGAGGCTATTGACTGGTACATGACTGGTTTGCAGGAAGGGGTTGATAATGAACGAAATACGTATTACAATATCGGTAAGGAATTTTATATGTGGGCTCTGGATACAGTTCAGGTCACCGATTCAATTGAAAAAGTCATGCTCCTGCAAAAAGCGGACACTTCATTTACACGCGTGACGGAGGTAAGTCCCAATGCTTTTACCGGTTACCTGCTTCGGGGAAGGGTACGATCCCAGCTGGATCCTGATCAAATGCAGGGTCTGGCAGTTTCTGATTATGAAAAAGCAATGGTTCTGATCAGGGAGGGTGATACGGTCAAGAACCAGAAATACCTTCAGGAATGTTACAAATACCTGTCATATTATTATTTTACTGCAGGCGAAAAAGCCTTACACACAAACCAGGATGCAGCAAAAGCTTCTTTCAGAAATGCACTGGGTTATTTACAATACATTCTCATTGCAGATCCGGATGATCCAGAGGTGATCGCTACCATGGACTATCTGGAAGCCGTTCTCAAGGAGAAATAGTATGACAACGGGTTAGCAACCGTTATTATCAAATGGTATTCCGTCATATAAATAAGTCAAGATTGAATGAATGGATTGATCAGAGAAAAGTATACTATGGTCAGTCAATCCCTTGAAAAACTTAAAAAACAGTCCAATGAAAAATATCATTCTGGTCCCAACAGATTTCTCCGAGGTCTGTAACAATGCGATAAAGCAAGCCTCTGTAACGGCACAGATCCTCAAATACGGCATATGCCTGCTTCATGTGATCAATAAGGACACGCGTGCCTATCTGGACAAATCCTATTTAGGAGATAGCGCCATAGGTGATATGCTTGATAAAAAAGCCAATGAGATACACCTGAAATATAAGGTTCCGGTGGAGACAAGAGTAGTGGAAGGAAGTATTTTTAAGACAATCGGTGCTGTAGCCACAGAGATCGATGCCACCCTGATGTTTCTTGGCACGCACGGGAAAGTGGGTATGCAAAAACTTACAGGCAGCTTTGCGCTCAAAGTGATCACTAGGTCTCCCATACCTGTGATTGTCGTCCATAACCGCAGCTCACGTAAAGGCTTTATAAACATTGTAATGCCTGTCACCAGTGAATCGGGTCCCATGGAAAAGACGAAATGGGCTGCGTTCATCGCGCAACAGTATGGGGCCACCATACACATTTTTCAAACAGATACCGTGGATTGTAATGTTGTAGAAGCCGCTAAAAGGATGAATGATTATTTCAAGATAAATGATGTCAAACACACCTATAACATCGCTGTAAGAAGTAGTGGCTTTTCAAAATCTGTCATCGATTATGCGACCTCACTGGATGCCGACTTGATCCTTATAATGACAAACCCTGACAGTAACTTTAAAAAATTCTTTTTAGGAACCTACGATGAGGAGATGATCTTCAATGCTCCCCAAATTCCGGTAATGTGTATCAATCCGCGGAAGTTCAAATACCCGATCCTGGAACGTTGACCAGGCCAGAGTAAAGACCGAATAAGGAATGCCATCCCTTAGTTGAGAACTTGCCGGAACCGGAAGTGGTAGGACAAATTTGTTATGCCACGTCCAAAGACCCTCTCGGCAGTTTAGTCATTACTATTCTTGGTAATTTTTCCTCTTATCAGTGAGAAATCATGGGAATTCTTTTATGAAATCTTTACACGATCGCCGGATAGTTTGACTTTTCCTTTATAATACCTGGATTACATTTGCTGCCGGTATCATGACCCATATGAACGACACGGCTGCCATATCGGCAAAAATCAAGAACACCCTGATCGGTAAAGCGCGTGATATATCGGATAAGTCAATATTTCGCCATATTTCACTGATCACTTTTTTTGCATGGGTGGGATTGGGATCGGATCCGCTGTCTTCATCCTGTTACGGTCCTGAAGAGATCATGCGAAACCTGGCAGGCCACCAGAACCTTTCCATCTTTGCGGCCACACTTACGGTCCTCACCATTTTTGTGATCAGCACGAGTTACAGGCAGATCATCCGGCTTTTCCCGCATGGCGGAGGCGGATACATTGTGGCCAGCAAGCTGATCTCCCCGGCTGCCGGAATGATCTCCGGCAGTGCATTGCTGATCGATTATGTCCTGACCATCACCCTGTCAGTGTCCAGCGGCTCCGATGCCATATTCAGCTTTTTGCCGGGAACATGGTACATTTTTAAACTTCCATTTGCATTTTTTATTCTTTTGGTATTGATCACTCTTAACCTTAGGGGAGTAAAAGAATCGGTACAGACACTGACTCCCGTTTTTATCTTGTTTGTACTCACCCACATCCTGCTGATCGGCTACAGTTTAATGACGCATATGTCTCAGGCACCGGTCATCATCGAAAAGACTGCAGCTGAGACATCCCGGACGGTTTCTGAACTGGGGATACTAGGAACCCTTTTCCTGATCCTGAGGGCTTACAGTATGGGAGCAGGAACGTACACGGGCATTGAGGCCGTCAGTAACGGCATTCCCAACCTGCGGGATCCGAAAACCCACACCGCGCAGAAAACCATGATGCTGATGTCGGTATCTCTGGCCATTGCAGCATTCGGACTCATCATTTCCTATTACCTTTTTGATCTCCGATTTGAGCATGGTAAAACATTGAATGCTGTACTGGTTCAGCAGGCTTCCTCCGGGTGGAATCCCTTTCTTGGGAAATCATTTGTTTTTCTTACACTGATATCCGAAGCAGCATTGCTGTTCGTTGCCGCCCAGACAGGTTTCCTTGATGGACCCAGGGTGATGGCCAACATGGCCACCGACCACTGGATACCGAAAAGATTCATGCACCTGAGCGACCGGCTTGTATCTCAGAATGGAATCCTGATCATGGGTGGAGCAGCTTTTGTGCTATTGTTCGTTTCCAGGGGATCTGTCGCATGGCTGGTCATCCTTTACAGCATTAACGTTTTTATCACGTTCACCCTTTCACAATTCGGAATGGTCAGGCACTGGATCCAGGTCAGAAAGCACGAAAAAAAATGGTTGAGGAAAATGCTGGTGAATGGTATCGGCCTTGTCCTGACCAGCTTCATCCTGATTACCGTGGTGATTCTCAAATTTGGCGAAGGAGGATGGATAACGCTCTTAATAACAGGAATGCTTTCCTTATTTGCAGTTACCATCAAGCGACATTATAATAAAACCAGAAAGGAGATCATCATCGTGCAGAGGATCATAAAGAAGGTACTGCCTGATATCATCACTAAAATGAAAACCAAAATAGCAATCCCCTCCTCTACAAAATACAGGGGTGACAAACTAGTGCATACTGCCGTATTCCTGGTCAACGGATACAATGGTCTGGGATTATATTCATTCTACCGGCTTATCGATTTGTTTGATTCTACTTACGCTAACATCACCTTTATGAGCATTGGTATTGTGGATTCACAGTGTTTTACCGACCATAATCATTATGAGCGGCTCAGGGAAAATATTGTGACAGACCTTCAGAAATATAAATATATTGCCGAGCAGGTCGGTTTAAGGTCCGATTGCTTCTACAGTCTGGGTACCGATGTTGTGGAGGAGGTGGATCATCTTATTCCTGAGATCATTGCCAAATATCCGGATGCTGTATTTTTTGGAGGCCAGTTCATCTTTCATGGCAATCCCCGGTTTGTACGACTGCTTCATAATTACACCATTTTTGCCATCCAGAGGAAACTGTTCCTTCATGGAATCACTACCATTGTGTTGCCGATCCCTCTGGACCAGTCAGAAATCATCCATCTGGCTTCAAAGAATTTCTAAATTATCAATGAAACACTGCATGACCATGGAAAAGCTCATCGAGGATTTGATCATCCGGCTGACGGAAAGCAAAGCAGAGGTGCTGAAAAAAATTGAGAATGAATCCTCTGTGACCAGTGAAAGAATGACATTGATACTTGCGGGTAAACTCGCTGCTTATGATCAATGCATTCTCGAACTTAAGAGGACGCTGAAATACTTTCATGAGTGCGTGATAAAGTGTTGACTACACCCTCACGATTTTAAAGTTCACCCATTTTGTTGTATCTTTGGTAGACTTTGCATTGAGTTTCTGATTGGGTAGATCTTATTCCTGAACAATGATCAAATTAAGTGACTACACCGGTAAGAAACATCCCACTCAATACCTGATAAGCATTTCTGTCACCCTTGTCGTTGCATTAATTTGTTTTTTCATTTCAGATGTGATTGGGTATCGTGCAGTGGCACTGGTACTGCTGTTCAATGTCTCGCTGCTGGCCATCGTATTCAGTCTGTATCCGGTCTTGATATCAGCTATACTCAGTGCCATTATATGGGATTTTTTCTTCATTCCACCCCATTACACCTTTCATGTCAATACGACTGAAGATGTGCTGATGCTTGCCATGTTTCTAACAATTGCCCTGTTGAACGGAATTCTCACATCCCGGATCAGGCATTTTGAAAAGCAGGTCAGACAAAGAGAACAGAGGCTACAGGCTCTGAAGTTGTACAATGCCCTGTTCAATTCCATTTCCCATGAGCTGCGAACGCCTCTTACTACGATTATTGGTGCGGCTGAAACCCTGATTGGCCGGCATAAAGAAATTCAGGACACGGACAGGATTTTTCTGCAGAATGAAATACTTCTCGCCTCCAACCGGCTTAACCGATTGGTGAGCAATCTGTTGAATATGTCACGCCTTGAGTCAGGGATGCTTCAGCCAAAGCTGGATTGGTGTGATGTCAATGAGTTGATCCATACTGTGGTGAATAGATTAAGGCCGGAAATTGAGAAGTTTCCCGTTTCTATTCGGGTGCCGGAGAATTTTCCGATGGTAAAAATGGATTTTGGTTTAATGGAACAGGCCCTCTACAATATATTGCAGAATATCACGGTACATACACCACCCGGGACCTCGGTCAACATCAATACAGTAATGGAAGGGAATGACCTGGTTCTTCAGCTATCCGATGACGGTCCCGGATTTGATCAGCAGAGTCTGGATATGGTCTTCGATAAATTCTCACGTCGCGGAGATTCCGGGAAAAGTGGACTGGGACTGGGTTTGTCCATAAGTAGGGGATTTATACAGGCTCATAACGGTACCATAACGGTCGCTAACCACGATCCTCACGGTGCCCTTTTTACCATTCGAATACCTGTCGAGACAGTCCGGATAGAACCAGAAGATGAATGAACGGCATACCATACTGATCATTGATGATGAAGCGCAGATCATCAGGTTACTGGAAATAACCCTACGTTCAGCAGAATACAAGGTCATCGAAGCCAGTACTGGCAGGGATGGGTTGATGCAGGCTGCCATGCATCCACCTGACCTTATCCTTCTGGACCTGGGCCTGCCCGATGAGGATGGTCAGAACATCCTTGTCAAACTGAGGGAATGGTATATTTCGCCGATCATTATTCTATCGGTCCGTGATAGCGAGGATGAGATCATCAGGGCATTGGATAATGGTGCCAATGACTACCTGGTCAAGCCCTTCCGTACCGGAGAATTACTGGCCAGGATCCGGACAGTGCTCCGGAATTATAATAGATCAGAAACTAAGTCGGTCATTCAAAGTCATGATCTTTCCATTGATCTTGTGAACCGGATAGTAAGAAAAGGGGACACCCTTATCAGGTTAACATCCACTGAATATTCCCTTCTGGCACTTCTGGCCAAAAATGAAAACAGGGTCCTCACCCACCAGTTCATCTTGATGAAGATCTGGGGACCGGGTTATATTGAACAGTCACAGTACCTTCGGGTTTTTATCGCCCAGCTGCGTAAAAAGATCGAAGACAATCCCAATCATCCGGTCATTATCGTCACCGAACCGGTCATTGGATACAGGTTTATGGGAGATGACTAAAGTTTTAAAATTTTTTTCCCCTTCTCCGTGATTCTCAGGTAGAACGATTGTTTCGTAATCGAGCCTTCTTCTGTGAATATCCCGATGAGCACCTGGACGATCCTTTTTGTGCCATCGATAAGCAGGCGGAATTCCTTTTCGTTGATGCCGGCTTCCTTGTGCTTCAGATCAGCCAGTAAAAGGTTGCGGCAATGGTCAACCACAGTGCGGTGAAGATAATCATCATCATAGAAATACAGTATCCCTTTTTTCGCAAGATACACCAGCATCATCATCAGCTTCTGCTTACTGATACTCCTGGCCTGGGCTGATGCGACCAGTGATTCCATCTCCGTGGCCACTGACTTCTGAACGCCGTATTGTTCTGTGGTTTGATCAAGCCAGTCAAGTGATTCCTGCATCCTTTTATCAATGGTTACCTGAAAATCTCCCAGCAGCCATGTGGCTTCGTTTTGCCTTATCTTCCCTTCTTCACGTAGTGTATCAAGCAGTGCTTCCAGGTAAAGTTTCTGCTCCGGAGATTGAAACCCCAGCTTGCCAGCAAGGCCTCTGGAATCCAGCCCGGATTCCAGCAATGGATTGGCTTCATGCCATTGTCGAAGAACAGACAGGATCTTCTGCCGGATGCCCTCATCCAGGGAGTTCATGATCAGGATGCTCCTTCCTCCGGGATTATAGAGCCGGATTTCAGGACTCAATCCCTCGTTTATATACTTCAGGACATCACCGGGTGATAAATTTAGTTTAGCCTCAAGTGTTTCCGGTAAAACCGGACCCGCCTCCTTCCTCATTTCAATTTTCAACCATCCCAATCCCTGCTGCCTCCTGCTTCCTGCCTCCTGCTTCCCGCCTCCTGCCTCCCGCCTCCCGCTTTCCGCCTCCCTGAGATCATTCAGGTAATCAACCAGCTTCGCTGTCCGTTTCTTATGATGCAGGGGACTGATATCCAGAATCACCCCCCCGCCGATGGTGGTATCGTTGGAGGAGTTCCGTATGACATAGTGGTCCCCGTTCATAAGCATAGCGGGTTTGTCAAGATGGATCTGGACCAGAGCCGATCCTCCAGGCATCAGCTGGTCTTTATCGAGCAGGTGAATCCGTGCATTGCATTTCAGTGTTCCGGTAAGGAAGATCACTTGCGACCAGGTGCCCATTTTCTCTGCCTCCCCGAAGAGCACCAGCGAGGCATCGGTCATGTTGGCAGAGGGCAGGCGCTGACTGGAAAGCACCACTCCCCGTTCGAAGTCCTCAGCATTGATGCCTGACAGATTCAGTGCAGCGCGATCGCCGGCGCAGACGGAATCCACCGTTTGTCCGTGTCGCTGTATCTGCCTGACCTTCATTTTTTTATCAAATCCCGGCAAAAGGTAAAGCTCCTCACCTATTTTGACGGAGCCATTCATCACCGTCCCTGTAACTACATATCCCTGGCCTTTCATGTTGAAAAGGCGGTCGATATACATCCTGAAAACTGAACCCGCAGGCTTATCGGGAATCTTTGGGATCAATGCGACGATCTCATTCACCAACACACCCAGTCCATTTCCCGTGACTGCCGAAACGGGCACAATGGGTGCATGTTCAAGGGAAGTCCCTTCCAAAAATTCCATCACCTCCAGCCTGGCAAGATCAAGTGTTTCTTCGTCAACAAGGTCGGTTTTGGTCAGCGCTACCAGACCCTGTCGGATACCTAGCGACTGTATGATGTTGAGATGTTCAACGGTCTGGGGCATCACGCCGCTGTCCGCCGCGATGACGAGCATCACCATATCAATGCCGTAAGCACCGGCCACCATGGTCCGGATGAAGTCCCTGTGCCCGGGAACATCCACAATACCGACGTTTTCGCCTGAGGGCAGATCGAGGTGGGCAAAACCCAAGTTGATGGTGATACCCCGCTCTTTTTCCTCTTTATGGGTATCGCAGTCAATGCCGGTCAGCGCTTTGATGAGCGCAGTTTTGCCATGATCCACATGGCCTGCGGTCCCAAGGATAAGGTGCCGGCTCATGATGGATTGGGATGAATTACCTGATGGATGATTTGGGCAATAAGAGGGATCTCGTGGTCAGCTATGGTCAGCAAATCAAAAAGAACCTGTCCTTTCCGTAGGATGGCCAGTACCGGTGTGTCCTGAAGAAGCAGGTTACGGTATACTTTTTCGGCAAAAGCTGCTCTTTCCCGGCCGGACTTGAAAGAGCCAGCGATCAATACGGCATAGCTCGGTATTTCCCCATCGGGTAGAGAACCACCCCCGGTCTGGGCAAAATTTGGAACGACTTCAGCATCAATGTTGAGAGCCTTCAGTTCATGATGAAGCAAGTCAGCCTTTTGCCGGATTTCTGCAGGCGTCCGGTGGAGCATGGCAAAAACCGGATTGTTCTGCATCAGGCGTTCATCATCAAGATAGGACAGGCAGGCGGCCTCAAGCAGGGCGAGGGTGGTTTTCCCCACGCGCAGGGCCCTGGTCAGCGGATCTTTTTTCAGCCGGGCCACCAACTCCTTTTTCCCGGCAATGATCCCGGCCTGCGGTCCTCCCAGTAGCTTATCGCCACTGAAACTGACCAGATCAACTCCTTCAGCCAGTGTCTGCCGTACATCGGGCTCGTCCCTGAGGATCTCAATGTTGGTTTTACGCAATAATCCCGAACCCATATCGTACACCACGGGTAACGAATGCTTTTTCCCCGATTCAACCAGTTCTTTCAATGATGGCTGGTGGGTAAATCCTTTGATCACATAATTCGAAGGGTGGGCTTTCATTAAAAGAGCCGTCTTTTGGGAGATGGCCTTTTCATAATCCTCCTGGCTTGTCTTGTTGGTAGTTCCTACTTCAACCATCCGGCATCCCGACGTTCTCATGATATCAGGCATGCGGAATGAACCACCGATCTCGATCAGTTCACCGCGGGAGATGATCACTTCTTTTTTATTCGCCAGGGTGTGCAGGATCAGCAACACTGCAGCAGCATTGTTGTTGACCACCAGAATATCCTCTGCACCGGTCAGGTAACGTAAAAGTCCGGTGACATGAACATACCGGGAGCCCCGTTTGGCAAGGGACAGGTCAAACTCGAGATTGGAATAGCCGGTCAGGATATTTTTGACTTCATTCAGTAATTTTTCTCCGACCGGAGCCCTGCCAATGTTGGTGTGAATGATCACTCCGGTAGCGTTGATCACCCTGCGGAGGCTGTGCCGGACAAGTTGATTCAGTAATTTTACAGTGGCATCCAGAATTTCCTGCGAAGACGGAGCCGGTGACCCGTTCCTCATTTGATCCCTGTAATCATTCAGGGAAGCATGTACGGCATAAATGACCAGTTCCCTGGGATAGGACGTAAGCAGGTTTCGTATTTCGTCTGTGGTAAGCAATGTGTCGACGCCGGGAAGATCTTTGAATGATCCTGCAACACTTTCCATCGTAACATTTTTTTCAGACACGGAAGGTTGTTTGGCAGAGAGGGCAGGGATCGAACCTGCCACAGCCGGTTTTATCCGCCTGTCATTGGTTTTGAAGACCAACTGGAACACCAGTCCCGACCTCTCTACGATACTGTCATGGCTACGCCATTTTCATCACAAAGATATAATGAAATGTGAATTTCACCTGAAAAAGTTCAATTTCCCCGTTACAGAACGATTCGTCCGGGTCAGTTCGAAGCAAAATGTGACGTTGGTACTGCCTGCTGCATTATTTCTTTTTCGCACAGAATGTATTGCATTTAAAAACAGTGTAGAGAGGACAATACCCGATAATGCCGGTTATAAAGAAAATGATGGCAATGATCAGTAAAACGATCCCCCAGCCTCCGGTGATCACTTTAGTGAAGAAAAGAATAGCGAAAACGGCCGCGATCACAATCCTGATGATCCTATCGGCCCATCCCATGTTTGTTTTCATGTTGTTGTCTTTGAGAAATGTAAATGATTTGACGAAGGTATAAAAATTTATTTTCACAAAAACTTGCTTTTCGCTTTTTAATGTTCTAATTTTGTAAAGTTTAAAAATTATAAAGTATATAAAATATTGAAATAATGAAAACAAGATCCAAATTGAAGGGCCCGATCGGCAGGGTCTATCCCCTGGCACTGATGATCATTTATTTGTTATTGGCTGTTGAGATTGCCATCAGGTTTGGATTGTACAAAGCGCACTCCGATATTACCCATTACCCGTATTATATTGTCATCGTCACAGGACTTTTCTTTATCGTCATGGGAGTCTTTCAATATTTCAGGTACGGACTCTGGGATTATATGGTCCTGGGATTTTTTATGGGTATCGGTTCCCTGCTGACGATCCCAGCCCATCTGTATCCAGGACCTGCCTTCAAATTGCTCTGGTTGTTGAATGCGGTAATGCTGGGCTTCTTCCTTATCATTCGATGGTCAGTATTGAGCGGTCACGAACGATATGAGTCCAATGCACGCCGTCTACTCAAGCTTGCGGTAGATACCATTGAAGAGTCGTCAAACGGTTTCACCGGGAGGCCGTTTCCGGCGGGACACCTTCAGGCCCTTAAGGAAGACTTGCTTGGCTTTGCGCGATTTTTAAGCGGAAAGAATATTACCCGGTATTTTTATGATGATAACACTCTTTTCCTTGCTTTCTCTTTGAATAAAAGCCTACTGGTAGGAGAGCAGCCCGAGGATTTCAGTCACATCGCAATCAGTCCGGAAGGAAAAGTGATGGTCATATTGACAACGGCTGACTATCAACAGTACAAGCGAACTTTCAATTATGACAGGTTATGCGCTTCACTGGGTAATGTATTTATCCGGTTTTTCAATTATTATCAGAATGGGCAGGAAGCACGGATTATCACGGAGTTAAAATCAGTTTAATCAACCAAACGTAACAAGCAATGAAAACAACAAATGGCATCATCTGGCTGTATATAGCGACATGCTTTCTTCTGCTGCGATCATGCATTCAGGGGCAGCCGCAATCCGTTTGTGAAGGAGGAAGCGAGTACTATTTTGGTGTGGAGATCGATGGCGTCCTGTGCGGGTATTCTGTGGAAAGAGTCTGCCCTGTAAAAAAGGAAGGTAAACCGGTCCTGGAGGTAAGATCTGATGTGAACCTGAAACTATCGATTCTGGGTGCTGGCGTGGACATGAACTTCCAGGTCCGGGAAGAGGTTGATCCGCTGAATGAGCGTCTGTTGTTCAATGAGACGAGGATCACCACCGGAAATGCTACCATCCAGGCAACAAGCATCGTTCAGGGTGATACGATCCTGTTCAAAGGGAATGGAGTGTCTGATCCCAGAAAGATTGCGATTACACCGGATGTCATCCTTGATATTCCGCTCAGGTACCCTTACCTGTACAGGGATATGATCCGGGGTGGTGCCAAAGAAATGAAATACCGGATCTATGAGCCTCTTCCCGGAGAGATCGTCGAAAAGGTATTCAAAAACATTGGGGAAGAGGAACTTTTCATCAACGATTCTGTATATCATGCCCTGGTCGTTGAGGAGACTGATCTTTCCTCTATGACCAAATCGAAGCTTTGGCTGAACAAGGAGGATGGCTTTGAGATCAAAATACTCGTTGCAGGACGCCACATCTATTTGGCAGACCGCTCTGTCATGAACAAGATCCGGGTTGTGGATTTCGACAATGTCATCTTTGCACGAGTCAACAAAATGATACCGGATTTTCAGCATATGACCTATTTAAAGGTTGACGCCAGTATCCAGACCTTAGGAGAGGAGGTGACCTCAACGAGTTTGAACCGGCCTGGACAGTACTTCACGGGTGAGGTTTCGGAAAATTTTATAGACGGAGTCTTTGAAATGCAGCCTCTGAAGTATGATGGGGCCAATGCGCCACCATTCCCTCCGGATTATAACAGCAACGAGGAGATTCGAAAGTACCTGAAGCCTGAATTGCAGATCGAGTCGGATGATCCGGCCATCATTGCACGGGCTCGTTCCATTACAGAGGGCTCTGCCGATTCATGGGAAGCGGCGATCCGCCTCAGCAAATGGGTGGCACACAATATTAAAGGAGCCATCCCGGGAGGAGGAAGTGCCATCAATACCTATAAAATGCGTGAAGCGGAATGCGGCGGGCATTCACGGTTACTGGCCGCTTTTTGCCGTGCTGTGGGGATACCCGCGCGCCTTTCCATCGGATGTCTGTATACAACCCATTATGGTGGCAGTTTCGGCCAGCATGCCTGGACTGAGATCTACATGGGCGAAGCAGGCTGGATCCCCGTGGATGCCACAATTTTCGAATACGATTATGTAGATGCCGGACATATTCGCCTTGGTGAGAAAGCGACATTTCAGCCAAAAGAAATGAGCATTCTTGACTACCGCATTGAACAATAAACTAAATAATCACTACATCAATGAAAGCAAACAAACTGATTGCCGATCGATCCATCACCGGATTGCTGCCGGCCATCATTGCCCTGACCGTTACAGCACTGGCATTTATATTCTTTGGGAGGCCGATTGGCTATAAAATTCTGTCGGTAATCATTTTCATTTATGCCCTTTTCCAGTACTATGCCTTCTCCAGGGTCAGAAGCCTGGCTTATTTCCTAAGTGCAACATATATCCTGTCGTTTTCCCTGTTCCTGTTCTTTATGCCAGTCACCGAACACGGTTTTATCGAAAAAGATTTTGATCTACCATTGAAGTTACTCACATTCGTGACGGTCTTCCTTTTACTCTGGCTGGTTTACCTCTTACTGACCCGCAAGACTAAATGGAAGGGACGGGAGGTTTTTGAACTGGCAGCTGCATCGGTCAGTGATGCCCTGGATGGTTTTACAGAACGCCCCCGTCCTGCAGGAAAGATAAGCTACTCAAAGGATGAACTGCTGGCTTATGCGGGCTTTCTAAGGAGAAACCATATCGCTTTACCTTTTATCGAAATGGACAGGGTGGTACTGGTTCCGATCAAGATGGGCAGAGAATTCTCATTGCTGTACAGATTCAGAACAGATTACGAAGATCGGTCCTGGGTGGCTATTGATTATAATGGAGAAGTGACCGTTCAAATTTCAAAAAGAGATTATCTCGAGTATAAAGATCAGCTTTCGTTTGACCAGCTTTGTGAATCAATGGGAAATTTATTCAAGGAATTTCTGGAAATATTCCTGAAGAATGAAGGGGTGAGGATCATTAACAGGCTGGATTCGACCGGGGTGGGTATTTTTTCGTAATCGATGAATTAGTAAACAAATTGCAGGGATGGATTTTAAGAAAGCCGCCATACTGGGTTCGTATCTTTCGAAGGATTATGCCGAAGACCTGTTCAGGCTACTCGCAGCCTATACAACGATATCAGCTTCAGAAGCCGCATCGCGGTTGAACCTGCATATCAAGACAGTGCAGGATTTTCTGGAAGCGATGCAGGAACTTAGAATTCTTCAAAAAGAAGAAGTCTATGAAGGCAAACGACCTTATTTCAGGTACAAACTCATTGTGAAAGAAATAACACTGAACCTCGATCTGGCATCTCTCTTTCCGCAATCTGCACCGGACAACCAAAGACAATTACGGATCCGTGAGCGGAAGAACGCAGGAGCACGGTTCACCACTGCCCGTAACAATCAGTATATTAGTGGTGTAGCCATCTGGATGGGGCAGGGGAGAGGACGCACGGAGCGCAGACTCAGCCTTTCGGTCCCCCAGGGAAAGTTCCTTTTTCACCTGCCATTTCCAACCGCCGACTTTAAAAGCGTTGAAGATATCATGAAAAAAGCGGATGTTAATGGGGATCATACTTCTGAAATCCTGGATATTGTAAATGTCCTGATTGATTTTGGGGTGATTGAAACCCAGGGAAAGATCAGTTCAACAGCCGATACAAACTAACTATAAAGATTAATGATTTGTTCCAGCAATTCCTGCTTACCACTGATCTGCCTGGGCTCACCCTGATTTAGCGCAATCTGCCTGAGGTCATCCAGGGTGAGCAGGCCCTGTTCAAATGCTTTTCCCTTTTCGGAATCAAAGGAGGCATAGCGCTCCTGCCGGATCTTGAGATAATCCGATTCCCTCAGTATCCTGTCGGCGATGACCAGTGCCCGTGCAAAGGTATCCATGGCCGTAATATGCGCAATGAAGATATCTTCCAGGTCAGTGGAGTTGCGCCGTGTCTTTGCATCAAAGTTGATCCCTCCGGGTGCGAGGCCTCCTGCCTGCAGGATCACCAGCATCGCTTCAATTGTTTCGTAAAGGTTAACCGTGAACTGATCGGTATCCCAGCCGTTCTGGCTGTCGCCGCGGTTGGCGTCGATGCTGCCCAGCAGGCCGGCATCAGCCGCCATCTGAAGCTCATGCTCAAACGTGTGGCCCGCCAGAGTGGCATGGTTCACCTCGATATTCAGCTTGAAGTCCTTATCCAGCCCAAAATGCCGTAGAAATCCAATGACGGTTTCTGCATCAAAATCGTACTGATGCTTGGTGGGCTCCATAGGTTTGGGTTCGATCAGGAAAGTACCTTTGAATCCTTTGCTGCGGGCATAATCCCTTGCCATGGTCAGAAAACGGGCCAGGTGTTCCTTTTCCCTTTTCGTATCGGTGTTCAGCAGTGACAGATATCCTTCCCTTCCACCCCAAAAGACATAATTTTCCCCTCCAAGGGCGATGGTGGCATCCAGCGCATTTTTAACCTGCGTGCCGGCATGGGCTACTGCCAGGAAATCAGGATTGGTGGCGGCTCCGTTCATGTAGCGCGTATTGCCGAACACATTGGCGGTTCCCCACAGTAACCTCACACCGGATGCCTCCTGTTTTTTTCGTGCATATTCGACCATCCTGCCCAGCCGATCTTCAATTTCTGCCACTCTTCCGTCTCCTGCAACATCTGTATCATGAAAGCACCAGAAGGGTATACCAACTTTGGTCACGAACTCAAAAGCGGCATCCATCCGGTCGAAGTTACGTTGCATCAGTGCAGAAGCCTCTTCCCAGGGGAATGCCTTGGTGCCGGGGCCGAAAGGATCGCTGCCGGTGTTGCACAGGGTGTGCCAGTAGGCCATGGAAAAGCGCAGGTGCTCTTTCATGGTTTTGCCTGCCACCACCTGGTTCTCATCATACCAGTGAAATGCCAGTGGATATTTGGTGTTCGTTCCTTCAAAGGCAATTTTCCCTATCCCCGGAAAAAATTCCTTTTCTCCAATGGTGATATTCATATGGATTATGTTTATTGATTAAGATGAACTTTTCTGTGTCGCCATTTCCCGATCCAGACAATCCTTCCAGAGGAAGTAAGCATCTGCTGTAGCTCCTTTCATGGAGGAAGGCATAAGGATCATTTTTTTCTTCAGTCTTGCCAGAATTTCTTCGGGTGTCCCGATCCCTGCACCCACGGCGGCACCGATGGCGGCGCCCGTCGAACCGTCGGTTTCATACAGCTCAATGGGCGTCTCCGATGCATCGGAAAGGATCTGCCGAAACAGGGGGCTCAGGAACATGTTGGCGTAGCCAGCCCTGATCACCCCTGGTGAGATGGCATGCTGACGCATGACCTCCATCCCGTATTTCATGGCAAAGGCGATGCCTTCCTGGGCAGCCCTGTAAAGGTGAACCCGGGTATGGATGTTAAAATTCAGGCCAAGAAAGCGGCAACCGATATCCCTGTTCTGCAGGATCCTTTCGGCTCCATTTCCAAAGGGCAGAACAACCAGACCCTGAGAGCCCGGCGGGATCCCGGCTGCAAGACGGTTCATCTCATCATAGCCTTCACCGGCTGCCACGTTTTTCTTCAGCCAGGAGTTGAGTATACCGGTGCCATTGATGCACAGTAAAACGCCAAGCTTTGGCTGATCCGGACTGTGATTGACATGTGCAAACGTATTAATGCGTGACAGTGGATCGGACAGCAGCTGATCGGTGACAGCGTAAACGACTCCTGATGTGCCGGCTGTCGCAGCCACTTCCCCCGGCTCAAGCACATTCAGCGAGAGCGCGTTATTGGGCTGGTCGCCGGCACGGTAAGCAACCGGAATACCCTTTGGAAGCCCCAGTTCACCGGCTACCGCAGGCAGTAAGGTGCCCTGACTGCCAAACGTGGGCACCCTGTCAGGCAGGAGCTCTTTCTGAATTTCGGTGATCGCAAGCAATTCATCAGCGATTCGATTCTCTCTGAAATCCCAGAATATTCCTTCTGACAATCCACTGACTGTAGTGCGGATATCTCCGGTCAGCCTGTATGCAATATAGTCGCCCGGCAGCATCACATACCGGACACTGTCGTACAAAGCCGGTTCATTCTCCATCAGCCATTTGAGCTTTGCTGCCGTGAAATTACCGGGGGAATTGAGAAGATGCTGCTGACAGTATTCACTACCCAGCAGGTCAGCCATCCGGTTGCCTGTTTCCACGGCGCGGCTGTCGCACCAGATGATGGAGGGTCTCAGTGGCTTTCGCTGTTTATCCAGGCAAACCAGGCCATGCATCTGGTAGGTGATGCCGATGGCTGCGATCTCATGTGCGGCTTTCCCCGCCCGGCTGACTACCTGCCGGATGGCACATACGGCGTGCTCCCACCAGGATGCAGGGGCCTGCTCAGCCCAGCCTTTTCGCGGGGCAAGGATCGGCATTTCCTGATCCGGTGTCTGTGCCCTGGCCATGCACATTCCCGATTCAACATCAAAAATGGATGCCTTGATGAATGAACTGCCTATGTCAAGTCCCAGTGTCTTCATTTAATCCCATACATATTTCCACGTTCCGTCCTTTTGCCTTTTCCAGATGGTCATATAAATCCCGCGGTATTCATGAGCCTGTCCTGCAGTATCCCTGATCTGCCAGACATATTTTCCGTAACTGTACCCAAGATCCCCATCCCGGGACACTTCTATAAAGTCAGGCTCCCAATTGACAACAGCATTCCTGTATCCCTCACGGTCGTAATATTTTTTGATCTTCTCCCTGCCAGAAATCAGTGAATCATTCCCCCTGTTGATGACGGCCGATGAATCTGCAAACCGGTAAAATGCTTCGGCAACTCCCTCCTGATGAGCCGTGGCGTTGAATGCATGTTCCGTTTGGCGGATCTCTTGCCTGGCATCTGCAGCAGAATGAGTTGCTGTTCTTTGTGAACAGGAATAGAATAGAACCAGGGAAGTGAAAAACAGAAGTAAGATGGGCTTTTTCATCTCATATTTGATTATCAACGTTATAGTGAAAAATCTTTATCCGGAGATCTCATTGCAGGTAAAATTACGTTTTTTTATTGTACTTTAGTTTTTTTGAATTGCACGCTACCGTGAAACCTAATAACGCAAACCCTTCCATTAAGGAACCCAAAAAGCACTATGCATTTGAGGTCATTGTCGCCATCTCACTTTTTCTGGTTTTCCTTCTGGTCATTGCCACCGGTTTACTGTCCTATGTACGTTTGGACCAAATCATCCAGACGGTGAATAATAGTATCCGACCGGATCAGAAGCTGATTCTGGTCAAAGAGATCTACAATGATCTGTCGGAAGCCGAAAGCAGTGTGAAATCCTACAGCCTTACCCGGAATGAAGAGGATATGGACCGGTTTTATACCCTCATCGAGGTTACGGGTGAACGCATTGAGGAGCTGAAAAGTATGTGCAGCCGGAGTGACCCGATGTACCCCTATATCCTCACCCTTGACAGCATTGTCATCAGGAAGTTCATGAACCTTGACCGGTTTCTCTCGATTCAGGACGAATACAGGGTCCAGCAGGCCATGGACAGGGTGATGGAACAGATACGAAAAGAAAAGAAACCTGAACTTCCTCCAGTTTCCGATACAGTAGTGATCAGCAATGCGGATACCCTGAAAAAAGAAAGTTTCTTTTCAAGGATCTTTCGCCGTAACAAGCAACCGGAACAGCAACAGCCTGATACCGTTTTGATTACAACAAAGCAGCTGCCGGCAGCATCTTATGATGACATCAACGATCAGGTTAGCAAAGTCCAGCAGGAAGCCATGGCAAGGGAAAAAATGCTAAGGCAGGAGGAGTGGGGTCTTTTACAGCAGGACCATTTGCTGATGGATCAGATCCGAAAGGTGCTATCAAGGATGGAATCTGTTGAGAAGGAAACCCTGTCGGGCCGGACCAGGGATACGGAACGGAAAGCAGGAGAGGTTAAACAGATCATTTTTGCATTTGGAGTCTCAGCCTCCCTTTTACTGCTGCTGGCTGGTCTGGTGATCTTTCGCTATGTCAGGAAAAATGCACTCTACCAGAAGGCGCTCCGGCGCGCCAGGGATGAGGCAGAAGACCTTTCGCGAACAAAGGAGCGATTTTATGCGAACATGAGCCATGAGATCCGGACGCCGATGAACGTCATTTCAGGCTTTGTCGCCCAGCTTCTCAAAAGCAGGCTCGACGCCGGTCAGCATGAACAGCTTATGATGGTAAAGAAATCCTCCGATCACCTGCTGGGCATCCTGAATGACCTGCTTGACCTGTCGAAGCTGCAGGCCGGCAAGCTGGAGCTGGCTCAGACGACCTTCAGCATCCGGGAGATCATGGACGACATGAAACGGTGGTTTGAACCTGCCGCCATGGATAAAAATATCCGTCTGAATGCCTGGGTCGGACCGGGTGTTCCTCAGTTTGTGACCGGGGATCCGATTCGGCTGCGTCAGATCCTGTTTAACCTGACCGGGAATGCCATCAAGTTCACCGAAAAAGGGGAAATATCCATCAAAGCTTTCCCCAGAGAGATTACCGATGATAAAACCCTTGTCGTTTTCGAAGTGAAGGACACCGGCATCGGGATCAAACCGGAAGAACTGAAAAAGATTTTTAATGAATTTGAACAAGGCAGTGGCACGCAACGGCAGAATTCAGGGGGTACGGGACTAGGCCTGGCCATTACCCGGAAACTGATTGAGCTTCACGGAGGAAGCCTGAAGGTCGAAAGTGAACTGGGAGCAGGATCTTCCTTTAGCGTGAGCATCCCCTACCTGAAAGCAAAGGGGGCCGGAGTACCTGTCGAAGAAAAGAAAACCACGGCTACTGAAAGCCTTGACGGCCTTCAGGTGTTGCTGGTGGATGACGAAGAATACAATGTAAAACTGCTGAAAGTCATTCTCGAGCGGTATGGATGCAAAACGGTGGAAGCCAGAAGTGGTGAAGATGCGCTTCGGATCATGGGGCAGTCTGACATTGACCTCATTCTGATGGACTTACATCTTCCGGGGATCAGCGGTGACGAAACTGCGCGTGAGATCCGAAGGATGACCGGAGAGAGAGGTGTCCCGGTGCCCATCATCATCATAAGTGCTGCCGTTACCGCAGAAAGCAGGGATATATTCCGGGAAATGGGAATCGATGATTGCATTACCAAGCCCTTCGAGGAAGAACAGCTGATCCAGGTGATCCATAAGTATATTTCGCGTATTTCTGATCGAAAAATCAAGGAAATTGTCCCCGAAATTCAGCCCGGGCAGGCAAAACCTCCGGAACGGGAAGATGTGCCGGTTTATGACCTCTCTCCCCTGCGGGATACAAGTGCAGGTGATGACCTTTTTTTCAGCGAAATGGTGCAACTTTTTATTTTGGATACGGATCAGGGGCTCGAGGAGATAACAGACTGCCTGGCACAACAGGAGTGGTTAAAAGCAGCAGAGATCATTCATAAGATCAGTGCTCCCTGCCGCCATCTTAAGGCAGAAAAACTTTACCGCCTGTTGAAAGAGGCAGAAGCTCTTCTGAATGATCCGGATAAATACTGGATGTCGGCCGAAGTGATCCTCCAGGCTGTCGAGGAGTTCGAACGAATACGGTCTGATCTGGAATCACGGAATGAAATCAAATGATTAACGAAAAAACCATGCAGGAAGAACAGGTGACAATATTTGTCGTGGAAGACAATGAATGGTATAACCGGTTGCTGGTTCACCACCTGGATATCTATCCCGGTTACGTGGTCAAAAATTTTTTCAGTGGGAGGGAGTTGCTTGCTCATCTGCATGAACGACCCGATATCATCACGCTGGATTATCGTTTACCGGATACAAAGGGATCGGATCTGCTCAGGAAGATCAGGGAATTTGACGATGGGATCGAAGTGATCATCATTTCTGAGCAGGAGGATGTACAGACCGCTGTGGATCTGCTCCATGAGGGAGCTTTTGATTACCTGGTGAAAAATGAAGAGATCCGGCAGAGGCTGCATAACGCGGTAATGAAGATCATAAAAAGTTCCGGACTGAAGAGGAGGATCAGGGCTCTCGAGCAGGAGGTAATCAGCAGGTATGATTTTCAGAAGGTTGTTGTAGGTAACAGTCCGGCCATGAGGAAGGTGCTTGACCTGATGGGAAAGGCAGTCACGAACAACATTACCGTGACCATAACAGGAGAAACCGGAACAGGTAAGGAAGTGATCGCAAAAGCCATCCATTTCCATTCGCCGCGCAGGGAAAAATCCTTCGTGGCGGTCAATATGAGTGCCATTCCTTCCGAACTGTTCGAGAGTGAGTTTTTTGGATTCGAAAAAGGAGCGTTTACCGGTGCAGCCACCCGCCGGATTGGTAAACTGGAAGAGGCACACGGAGGCACTTTATTCCTGGATGAAATTGCAGATACCGATATCAATTTCCAGCCCAAGTTGCTCAGGGCTTTGCAGGAAAGGGAGTTAAGCCGGCTTGGAAGCAATGAAATCATTAAATTCGACTGCCGTATTATCGTTGCCAGTAACCGTAATCTGCAAAACGAGGTAAAAAACGGAACATTGCGACAGGATCTTTATTACCGCCTGTTTGGTCTGCAGATCGATCTTCCTCCACTACGCGAACGGGAAAACGACGTCCTGATCCTGGCCCGTCACTTTATGGATGCCTATTGCAAGGACAATCACCTTCCGGATAAGATCCTGTCGGAAGAAGCAAAAAACCGGTTGATGGGTTATCCCTGGCCGGGAAATATCAGGGAGCTGAAATCCGTGATCGAACTGGCAATCGTCATGAGCACCTGCGATACCCTGGCTGCATCCGATATCATGCTCAGCCATTCCGATCTGATGGCTGACGTCCTGTCGGATGAAATGACACTCAAAGAGTATGATAAGACCATACTGAAATTCTATCTGAAAAAATATGCAAACAATATCAGACTTGTCGCTCAAAAACTGGGCATAGGACAGGCCACAGTGTACCGGATGCTTAAAGAAATCTAATCCCCTCCCCGTTTTTTATCATTTTGATAAAAATCTTTTTATTTTGATTGACCCTGTCGGATTAATTTTATATAATTAATTGATTATGAGTATATTATAGTTCTGCCTTCCTGGTGGCATAGGAATGGTAATCTAACGCTGATCATAATCAAACTGTAACTTAGTTGCTATGGAACTAAAGGATAACAAGAAGATAATGATAAAGAACATTTTAATGTTGTTTGTCACGGTAGTCGCTGCCGTTGGGATCATTGCCGCCCTCAGGCAATATGACCAAAGGCAGGAGCTCATGGAGGAGACTCAAAAATTGCAGGCAGCCCAGGAGAAATACATGCTGGATGCTTTTACCCGGATAGAGAACAATCTTTCGGAAATAAGAAAGCAGGAGAGATTACTGCATAATAAACTTACCAGCGTTGAGCATGGCGGTGTCCTTGATCCCCAGGAGCGGATCCAGCATGAGATCAATATCATTGAGCAATTGCTGAATGAGAATAATGCCCTCATTGCCAGTCTGAATGATCAATTGGGTGAAAAGGATAAAAGAATAGCCGGATATCAGCGTACGGAGAAGGACCTCAGACAGAAACTGGATGAGTATAAAGCAGAGGTCACCATGCTGGTCGCCGAAAAGGAGAGGATGCAACAGGACCTGAATGCAATGATCCAGGTGAAGGAGCAGCTGGTGGTCAGGGTGAACGAACTCGATCAGCACCTTGCCGCGAAATCAGTCACAATCGAGGAGCAACAAAAACAATTGCTGGAAAAGGAACAGGTGCTTCATACGGCCTATTATACGATTGGTACCTACAAAGCATTGAAAGATAGAAAGATCGTGGAGAAAGAAGGGGGATTCCTTGGTATTAACCAGGTCAAGATTCTCAGCAATGAATTAGTACCCGAGCAGTTTCACAGGATTGATACCCGGGTGGTCACGGAAATCCCTGTGGATGCCAGGCATTGCGAGATCATTACGGATCAGGATCCATCAACCTATCAGCTGCTGGACGACCAGGGCAGGGTAGGATCGATCAGGATCACCGATCCGGAGAGGTTTTGGGAAAAGACCAAATATCTGGTGATCGTCGTTCGCGATAACAACGCCGAACTGGCGGAAGCCAGATAGTCTACATATCTCCCCCGGGTGGCGTTTCCTGCCGCCACCCGGCTTTTTTCTCCATGAATATGCTAATGGTTCTTAAATGAATTATTGGGCGAGCCTGACAATATCTGTAATGGGCAGGGAGTTGACCAAACCTGTCACCTCAGCCTCATCAGCGATCCCGTTTGTTTTGAAGGTCATCATCGAATTACCGAACGGCATCTGGATGTCATAGGAGATGATGTCATTACTTTCGCTTTTTGTCATCAACGCTTTATAGCTGCCTATTTTAATCCGTTTCTGATTCGGATCCGATGAAAACATGGTTGACATGGTCAGCAACGAATTCACCGTTGCCAGCATAGGAGAGTCGCTGATGATCTCCAGGGAGGCATCCCGGATCGTATCCTTCTGGTAATCGCGGTTGACATATAAACCGGCAAAGCCCATATTGGTCCCTGTTACATTATCTGCATCCAGCTGAGCATTCATTCCCCCGAGTGTGCCGGGAAGCAGATCAAGTATCTCTTTGCCCAGGGCTTGATTCACACCGTTAAGCGCTTCCTGAAGGGAAAAACGGGCATTCTCCAGATCACCCGAAGTGTAGGATGCAGTGGCTGTATTCAGCTGTCCGCTCACATCCTGCGCATGTACCTGAATGGCAAACAGCGACAGGATCAATATGAAAGAAAATAATGTTGTTCTCATTGTTCCCCAAGGTGTTTCTTAATGTTTTCAATATCAATTTCATTGGATGCACTCATAAATTCATTATCCGAATTGAAGTTCACTCCTTCGGTGACCAGGATGGATGATTGTCCGAAAGGAACGCTCAGCTTATATCCGGAGGATTCATCATATTCAATGATCGCTCTGTAATCCTTGAATTTTGTCTGCTGTACATTCTGCTCCTCAGCAGTGGAGGTATAGGCTCCCGAGGCAAGGTACATGTTCACTGCCGAAAGCATGACCGCATCGTTGCCAATGGTCAGGGTGAATTGTTGATCACCCGAGCCGTAGACACGATGGATGACCAGCCCCACAAATCCAATCCCGCTACTGGTGACATTGTCCTCTTCCGGTACGATGGGAAGACCTGCGATCTTTTCGGGCAACTCCTTGAGGATGTTCTTCCCGATCTCCAGCTCGATGCCGAGGATGGCCTGGCGTATGGAGTATTTGGCATCGGTGAATTTTTTCGCATCGAAAGCAGTTTGTGCATCGGCAATTTGCTGCTGGATATCGATCGTCTTTGCACTCAATCCCCCTCCTTTGGTGTTTGACGGACCGCCGGTGCCTTGTGATGAAGTGCCGGTGGTGGATGGGTCATCCTTTTGCTCTTCACCGGCCGGTGTCTTTTTCAAAAGGGCTTCTTCCGCCTTTTTCTTCATTTTTTCCATGAGGTTCTGTGAGGATACCTGCTGGGATGTAATTCCAACCAGCAGCACGACAGTCCCCAGGATAAAGATCATCTTTTTCATAGGTATAAAAATTTATTATGCACAGCGTTTTTCCTGTTAAATTTTTTGCAAAGATAATACATTTCTGGTGAAGGCAGCGATGGTCTCAGGCAGATGCCTCCTCGGCAAACTTTCCGAGTCTGAGGTATTCCTGGTATAAACGCTGGTAGGTCTCTGCAGAGGCTTTGTCAGGGTAATAAATGGTGTCGAATCCTTTTCCCATTGCTTTCTGGGCATCTTCAACCTTTTGGTGTAACCCTCCCGCGACAGCCGCAAACATAGCGGCGCCGAAGGCACAGGTTTGTTCTGTGGCAGCTACCTTGATGGGCATGTTCAACACATTGGCCATGGTTTGCATCACGTAAGGTGACTTTTTGGCCACTCCTCCGAGTCCGATGATCTCATGGATCCTGACACCTTCCCGTTCGAACCTTTCCACGATGGCTTTTGATCCGAAGGCGGTGGCTTCCACCAGTGCCTTGAATATCCTGGGTGCATCGCTAGCCAGGGTAAGCCCCATGATTGCCCCTTTAACCTGCTGGTTGGCATCCGGTGTCCTTCGGCCATTCATCCAGTCGAGCGCAACGATAGCTGACTCTTCAACGGGTATCCGGGAAGCTGCTTCACTCAGGTGAGGGATGATCTCTTCCAGGATTTCCTCCCTGAGTTTCTCCCTGATTTCCGGATTGATGAGGGAAGTGTTTTCCAGCAGGTTCTCAACTGGCCATGCGATCACCTTTTTGAACCACGCATAGATGTCGCCAAAGCCTGACTGGCCCGCTTCGAGGCCCACATAACCGGGTATCACCGATCCGTCGACCTGTCCGCATATGCCCGCAATTAATTTATCACCTACATCTGCCGGATTGGCGGTCATGATATCGCAGGTGGAAGTACCAATGGTCCGCGTTAAAACATTCGGTGTGGCTTCTCCTCCTACGGCACCCATGTGGCAGTCGAAAGCACCTGTGCCAACGGCTACCTTTGTTGTGAGCCCCAGCCGGCTGGCCCATTCAGGTGTGAGGTACCCGACCTTCACATCGGATGTGAAAGTCATATCAGACAGATTCTGCCGTAGGCGACCCAGGTCTGGGTCCAATGCTGAAAAGAAGCTGGCAGGAGGCAGTCCATTCCACTCAGCGTGCCACAGGGCTTTATGCCCTGCTGCACAGCGGCTGCGAACGACATCAACAGGTCGCTGACGGCCGCACAACAGCGCCGGCATCCAGTCGCAGTGCTCGATCCAGGAAGCGGCTGCCCGCCTGACCGCGGTATCCTGCCGGATCACATGGAGCACCTTCGCCCAGACCCATTCCGAAGAATAGACCCCCCCGACATATTTTGTATAATCCACCTCCAGGCTTTTAGCCAGCCGATTGATTTCCTCAGCTTCTTTAACGGCTGTATGATCCTTCCACAGGATGAACATGGCATTCGGATTTTCTTCAAACCCTGCGGTCAATGCAAGGGGAATGCCCTCCGCGTCAGTCAGTACCGGTGTGCTACCAGTCGTATCCATCGAAATGCCAACCACATGACCGGCGATACCCCGTCCGTCTGCTGCAAGCACTTCTTTAACGGTTCCTTCCAGTACCTCCATGTAGTCCAGCGGATGCTGGCGGTACTGGTTTTTTACCGGATCACAATATTTTCCCTCACTCCATCGGGGATAGTTTTTAACAGAACTGGCCAGTTCTTCTCCGGTATATGCGTTCACCAGCAGTGCACGCGCCGAGTCGGTCCCAAAATCGACGCCGATCACATATTTCGCTGTCCTACTGTCCATAATACGAATCCTTTCCATGCTTGCGCCTGTAATGTTTCGTGATGAGCGCTTTATTCATAGTTGATTCCGGATTGATCTCCAGGGTCAGGTAGGCTATGTGAGCCAGTTCTTCAAGTATGACACTGTTGTAGACAGCCTCGGCGGGATCTTTGCCCCAGGTAAAGGGTCCATGGCTCCTTACCAGAACGCCCGGAACCTGTCGGTAATCCAGATTATTGAACGTATGGATGATCAAAAGGCCTGTCGCTGTTTCATACTCACCTTCCACCTGTTCAGGGGTCATAACGGGTGTGCATGGGATTGGCTGCGAGAAATGATCTGCGTGCGTGGTGCCAAGGATGGGAAGGTTTTTCCCTGCCTGTGCCCAGGCAGTGGCGTAGGTGGAATGGGTATGCGCAATGCCTCCTGCCTCAGGAAAAGCTTTATATAACTGGAGATGGGTGGGTGTGTCGGTGGAAGGTCTGTACCGGCCCTCCACCACCTTTCCACTCAGATCCACAACAACCATATCCCTTTCCTTCATTTGCCTGTAATCAATCCCGCTGGGCTTGATGACGATCCATCCTTTTTCCCGGTCAATGCCACTGACGTTGCCAAAGGTGAACAGTACCAATCCATGGTTCACCAGATCAAGATTGGCATTGTATACACGCTCTTTCAGTTCATTAAGCATGATGTAACGGATTCATGAACGATTACCAGAAATAAATGTAAAATGCGATAACGATGCTGATAATGATGATCGTATTGATCACATCCCATTTGCCGAAGCTGCTTCGGACCTCGACCCGCTGCTCAGGAGTGACCGAACCTAGTGTAAGTCCCCGAATGCTCGAAAAATCTTTTGGTTTCGTAAAGAAACTGATCATGATCATCAATAGGATAATGATGAAGAACAGGGCGATTTCATAGTGTAACCAGTTGGGTGCTAGAAATATCCTGTAAATAATTCCGTCAGGATTCATGGAGTCCTCGAATAATTTCAGTCCGAGCCGTAACATTCCCAGGATAAAACCCACGATCAGCCCATAGAGACCTGCCTTTGGAGTGGTCCTTTTTGACAGGATCCCCAGGAGAAACACTGCCGCAATACCAGGGGCAAGAAGGGACTGGACGTCCTGCAGATAAGCGTATAGCACTTTTCCCAGGCCCCTCATGACGGGAATCCATAGAATTCCGAGTAATACGACAACCGCAGTTGCGATTTTACCGACCACGACATAGTGCCGTTCACTTGCATCAGGTTTGTATTTTTTATAGAAATCAACCGTGAAAAGCATGGCAGATGAGTTGAACAGCGAAGCCAGGGAGCTCATGAGGGCAGCCAGCAGGCCACCGATCACCACACCCTTGAATCCCATGGGTAGTAGTTCCTTGACCAGCGTGGAAAATGCCGCGTCGTTGCTTGAGAGCTGGATCATTCCCTTCTGGTTCATCACGTATGCGATCATGCCGGGGATCAGGAATATGAAGACGGGTGTTAGTTTCAGGTAAGCACCGAATATGGATCCTCTCCTTGCCTGCGTCATATTTCGTGCTGACAGAACGCGCTGGACGATGTACTGATCGGTACACCAGTACCAGAAACCAATGATGGCTGATCCCAGAAGTACGCCCGTCCAGGGAAATTCAGGATCGTGAGGTGAGCGTATCAGATTCGCCATACTGTCACCATATTCATTGACCGGAGCACTACGGATGACTTCCATCATTTCCGACCATCCTCCGATTTTCGTAAGACCAAGGATCAGCACCAGGACAGAGCCCAGTAACAGTACAGGCGTTTGAAGTATCGAGGTATAGAGTACGGCTTTCATCCCTCCCAGGGTTGTGTAAAGGCCTGTCAGGACGACAAGTCCAACGGCGGACACCCAGAAGAAATCGATTTCTGTACCGAATATCCGGATGGCTTCGATCCCGAAAACATCCTTGAAAACAATCCCACCGGCATATACGGTGACTGCAACTTTTGTCAGTACGTAGCTGACCAGCGAAATGATGGATAAAAACGACCGTGATTGCGGATTGTATCTTCTCTCCAGAAATTCCGGCATGGTAAAGACCTTGCTACGGGAGTAGAAGGGAACAAATACCCATCCCAGCATAAGGATAAGCCATCCATGCATTTCCCAGTGCGCCATGGCCATTCCGCTTTCCGCTCCGGCGCCGGCGAGGCCTACCAGGTGTTCGGATCCAATATTGGAAGCGAAGATGGATGCCCCGATCGCCAGCCATGTCGCATCGCGCCCAGCCAGGAAATAATCGGAGGTATCCTTGTCTTTCTTGAGCAGTACCCAGATAATGATCCCAGCCAGAGCAGCAATGAAGGCACCCAGTACAATCCAGTCCAATGTCGTCATATTCTGTAACTTTTACTTACCGCTGAATTAATTCATTTTCCGAAAATATACATCGTTAAACCTGAGCTCTTTCTTCAAGTCGGAGATGTTGGTGTGTTGATCGATCACGATCAGCTCAATCCCGAACATTTCAGCCAGATCTTCCAGGTATTCCCGGCTCAGCGCCATGCTGAATCCCGTGTGATGAGCACCTCCGGCCAGGAGCCAGGCGTGGGCACTTGTATGCAGGTCGGGTTCAGGTACCCACAGGGCACGGGCGACCGGTAATTTCGGCAATGGCCTGGGTGCGATCACATTTACCGGATTGATGATCATGCGCATCCGCCCTCCCAGGTCAACCAATGTAGCCACGATCCCCCGGCCGGTTGGAACCGTAAAGACAAGCCTGGCAGGTGCCTCCTTGCCGCCAATGCCAAGCGGGTGAACTTCAATCGCAGGTTTTTCTGCGGCAAGGGATGGACAGATCTCAAGCATATGAGCACTGAGAACAGCCGGCTTTTCCGGATCGAGGTGATACGTGTAATCCTCCATGAAGGAGCATCCCCCTTTCATCCCTTCAGCCATCACCTTCATAATCCGCACAAGAGCTGATTGCTTCCAGTCACCTTCCGCTCCAAATCCCCAACCCTGTTCCATCATCCGTTGAACCGCAAGTCCCGGAAGCTGCTGAAGCCCGAAAAGATCTTCGAAGTTGGTGGTGAAGGCCTGATAACCATGCTGTTCGAAGAAGGCTTTAAGGCCCAGCTCAATGCGGGCCTGGTAACGAACCGGGTCGATCTGACTGGTGCCAAATGAATATTTATCCCGGTATTCGCTTATCAGCCATTCAATCTCCGCTCCTGAAACCTCTTTCATACACTCAACCAGTTCCCCGACACCATGGTAATTGATCTGCCAGCCAAAGATCTTTTGCGCTTCCACTTTATCTCCCTCAGTTACAGCAACATAACGCATATTGTCGCCAAAGCGACAGATTTTCAGTCTTTTTGACTCATGAAATCCCATGGAGGCCCTTATCCAGACTGCAATTTCGTCCTGTACCCGATCGGTCTGCCAATGCCCGACCACCACCTTGCGGTTCATGCGCATCCTTGTACAGATGAACCCAAATTCACGGTCACCGTGTGCTGACTGGTTCAGGTTCATGAAATCCATGTCGATCGAATCCCAGGGGATGTCCCTGTTGAATTGTGTATGAAGGTGAAGCAAGGGTTTGGCAAGGATACTGAGACCCGCTATCCACATCTTGGCAGGAGAAAAAGTGTGCATCCAGGCAATGATGCCCAGGCACCTTTCTGTAATGTTGACCTGCTGGCAGAGCTCTGTAATTTCGGATGGTGTGGTCACGACAGGTTTAAAAATGATCTTTACCGGAATTTTATCCGAAGCATCCAAAGAAGCTGCAATGTCCGAGGAGTCGTCGTTTACCTGCCGGAGGGTTTCAGTCCCGTAGAGGTCCTGGCTGCCGGTAACAAACCAGACTTCGTAATTGAGTATCTTGTCTTTCATTTGTTGGAGCTAAATTGTCAAATTGTTTAACTGTGATTCCTCTTGGATTGTTGGGGACCGGGTAGCAAATGGAAGTCCCGTGATCCTGTCCTGAGCATGAGAAAACAGATTCATCATCAAAAAAAAGGTAATAACCAACCCCTCTTTCATGAAAACCGGTTGCGGTTTTGGCAAATTTATGAACTTATCCATGGTTTTTATGCAATTTTACATGAAATATATGCTTCGATGTATAAGGTTAGTGATATAAGATTTATAGAAAGAGTCCGCTCGAACGTGCTGAAAACGATCGAAACATATCGGCTGATAATGCCTGAGGATAAGATCCTTGTTGCTGTCTCGGGAGGAAAGGATTCCCTTTCCCTGCTCGACATACTGGCATGGCGAAAACAGATCCTGTCGTCACCCTCAGCCCTTTATGTTGCTAATATCAAAGCCGAAGAGATCCCCAGTGAAACCGACACTGCCTATTTGAATGCGTTCTGCGAACGGTTGTCGGTTCCTTTTATGGAAAAGCGAACCAGGATCAACCTGCACCAGGACAAAAGGAAAGGTATCTGTTATCTATGTTCCCGCCAGCGGAGAAAAGAGCTTTTTATATTGGCTGGGGAATTGAACTGCAACAAGGTAGCATTTGGCCATCATCTGGATGACCTCATTGAAACACTCCTGATGAACATGATCCACCATGGGACCTTTTGCTCCATACCCGCAAAACTGGAACTGTTCGAAGGAAAGATAACCCTCATCCGACCGCTGGTGTCGGTCACCAACAATGAACTGGCCCGGTATGCCACGCTACGGGGATTCAAACCTGCGGCCACCCGATGCCCGTATGAGCATGCTTCGATGAGAAATGAGGTCCGCAAACTGATCCTTGAAATGACACATCTGAACAAAAAGGTAAAGCAGAACCTTTTTCGGTCAATGACCCATATCGAATCGGATTTCCTGCCGTAATTTCAGGGGATGAACACTTTTTCCTGATAAACGGGTGAATGGTCATCGGTAATTATGAGCACGTATATGCCCGCAGGTAATCCACCCCTGAGGAAGAAAGTCTGGTCCCCCTTAACATACTGTGAAAAGACGTTGCTCCCCTGCATTGAAAAAAGGGAGAACAGGTAGGGCTCATCATCTTTCAATCCTTCACAACGTGCGCACTTTACTTCTGAAGATAACGCCGTCCATTTACAGGTTACCTGGCTGCTTGCCCTTCCTTCCGGTATGGAAAGGACCTTCATGTACACAAAGCGATTTCGGGAAGTATTTTGCCATTCCTGATCCGCAGTCCAGTTTTGCAGAACGACATCCACCATATCTCCATCCCGATCGTATTCGTAAATACTTCTTGTGGTGTTCTTCCAGAGCGAGTCAGCTTTGTCCCAGATCGCACCGGCAGCAAAACTGATCTGTCCCAGCTCATTATAGGAATATACTGTCCGGGTTTTATCCTCCCAGTCCGACAGAACGGTATTCCAGTGCTGGTTGACTGTTTCCAGTATGTTGTTGTTATCATATACAGACAGACTGTTGCTTGAATTTATCCATGCGTCCAGTTCATCAACCCAAACCTGTGTGACGACATGGATCAGGTTGCCTGAGAAGTCGTACAGGTTCGTCTTTTTACTGAGGTTGGACCATGCCGAATCCGGTCGACTCCAGTAGCATGTCAGGATGATCGAGTCATTCCCGGTACTGTTGTACAGGGTTTCAATTTTTTGGGAGTACACCCAGCTGGAAACATCCGTATCCCAGATCATGGAAACGGATTGAACAGGCTGGTTGGCATTGTTGTAGAGATATTGATTCAGCCGGAAATTATTCCAATCGTTTGCATCGGATGACCATCTTTGCCATTTCCATTCGGTTCGGTTCCCCTGCAGATCGTATTCATAAGTGAATAACGAATAATTAGTCCACAATTGGGAAACGCGGTCATATTCCTGCTTCAATTCTTCCACGGTCAGTCCATTTTCGATGGTGTAAAGCACCCGGTAATCATCGTACCATAAATAACCATACGATTCGTCCCAATGCTTTCTGTTCCATTTGATCAGCCTGGTGTTATGGTCATAATAAAAAAGGTCCAGATCCTCATTGACCCAGTACCCGATCTGGGTTCTCCAGAAATATGCATACAGGGAGTCAAGGAGTTTGATCGTATCGGCAGGTGATGAATTTTCAAAAGTGTACGGGTAATGGAGTCGGGGACTGGATAGTACCGTCCCTGGTGTTAATGATATAATTATCAAGATGATCGTATGTAAGCGTCGGATAGGCATTACACATAATTTTTCATAAAGTTACATCATTTATGCTCATGAACGGGCGCTGATGTCACCCTTCAATGAATTTTAATGCTGATGCTTTAAAGGACACCCAGATGTGTTCTCCTTCCTGCAGGCGGAGGCTGGATAACGCATCCCGGGTAATGGTTGCCAGTAGATGCACACCGATGTTCACCGTAATTTCAAATCCCTGAATGCATGGAGAAATATCCAGAATGGTACCTTGAAAATTATTCCGTGCACTGGAGTCGGGGCGTGAACGTCCGATGATGACATCTTCTGCCCTGAGGATGAGAAAGCCATCATCTGAGTGTTCCTGACCCTGAAGGAAGAAACATAGTTCATTATTGATCAAGGCTTTACGTAGACTTCCTCCATCCATATCGGTAGGAGGTAAAAGTTGTGCCGGAAAGAAGTTCTTAATCCCGATAAAGCTTGCAGTGAATGCATTTCTGGGATGCTGGAAGACCTCGGTGATGGATCCTGACTGGATGATCTTCCCATTGTGGAGTACCGCAACTTTATTGGCCAGGGTGATGGCTTCCTCATAGTCGTGTGTCACATGCAGGATTGTCATTCCATCCTGGTTGATCTTCCGGAGGAGTTTCCTCAGGTCTTTTTTCAGTTCCACATCGAGCGATGCCAGCGGTTCATCCAGCAGGAGAACAGAGGGATCCAGTGCGAGCGTGCGGGCAAGGGCAACTCGTTGCTGCTCACCTCCGGATAAAGTGCCCGGTTTGCGGTGCAAGAGATGCGTTATGTTCATCCGTGAGGCAAGATCCAGCATGATGGTTTCCGCCTGATCCCTTTCAATGCTCCTGCTTTTGAGAGGGTAAGCAATATTTTCCTGTACGGTAAGATGAGGAAAAAGGGCATGGTCCTGGTAGACAAGACCTACCCCCCTGTCCTGGATTTTATGGTGCGTGATCTCTTCATGGTTAAGATAAATATGTCCTCCGGCAGGTTTGACTATGCCCGCAATGGTTTCCAGCAGCAATGATTTTCCTGCACCCGAGACACCAAGAACGACGAAATAATCTCCCTGCTCCACCTGCATATCCATTTCCTGCAGCGCAAACTCTCCCATGTCGACCGACAACCGTTCAATTCTTAGCATGGCTTTTATCTTTAGTAAGCAAACGCAGGATGATGAATACCGCCAGTGACACCAGAATGAACAGAACGGCTACTGGCCGTGCGTATTTGAGGCCGAATGCACCGAAACGCTCAAAGATCAGCACAGGGGTGATCATGGGGTGATAGGCAACGATAACCACAGCGCCAAATTCGCTCATCCCGCGGGCAAACATCAGGATCAGGCCGGTAACAATGTTCCTCCAGGCCAGGGGCAGCGATATGGTTACGAATACCCGTGAAGGAGACGCTCCCAGGTTGAGGCCTGCATTCTCAAGCCTTACGGGCACAGCAGCAAATCCATCCATTGCTGAATTAATAAGAAAGGGAATGCTCACAAACGCCATCGCCAGTGCGATGCCGGCAGGAGTGCTGACAAAATCAAATCCCGCAAGGGAAGCTGCTTTACCGATCAGTGTGTCCCTTGAAATAAAACCAAGGATCGCGATCCCTGCAGCAGAATGAGGGATAACAATGGGCAGATTGATAATGCCGAGAACCAGTTGCTTCAGGCGAAAATTCCTCCTGACCAGCAGATAGGCAAGCGGAATGGCCCCGATGGCAAAGACAAGCGTGGCGACCATGCTGGTCCACAGCGTCAGCCAGACACTCCTCATCACCTCGGGATCCTGGCTGGCTTCAAAAAGATTGCCGGGTGTGGTCTTCAGGAACATCCCCAGAAGAGGGGCGACGATGAAGAGCAATACCATCCCTCCCAGAACCATGAGAACCAGTTGGAAGAGACCGTTTTTCATAAGATCAAAGATCAAAGATCAAAAAGCAAATATCAAAACTAAATCAGATATTCACCCGGATTTCTTCGAGAGCGAAGACTGCCCGGTCAGAGAAGAAGTCAGCTCCGGAAAAAAGTCTGTAACGGCCGCCTTCCTTTCCCTCGCCGACATTCACGATGATCACTTCCGACTGATCGTTCCTGTTAATGATCTCACTCAGGGTAAATGCACTGCGATAACCGTCTGCACCCTTGACAATAATCAGTCCATGCTGCAGGTTATTCTTTGCCAGGGGAATATATTGATTTAATAATTCCTTGAGCATAATACCCGAAAAAGGGGTGACACTGTGAATCCCCCTGCCCCGGCCATAGAATATGGTTGGATATGTAATGGATTGATAATCAGAAAATATTGAAAAAGAATGTAAAAGGGAATCATGTAAAAAGAAGGTTACGCCTTCAGCGTATTTTTTGTCCCGGTCAACAGGGAAGGATGTGGCCGACGATTTAACCGTGATGGTGACGGGATCGGTGATATTCCTTTCGGTGATAAGATCAGGAGCTGCAACTATTTTCCACGAAACGGGCAGTGGCCAGTGGTCTTTTGTTTTGGATGGGACGATCTCCATCACCTTTGTTGCCAGGATGATCTGGTGGCGACAAACCGGATAATAGATCTCGCCCCAGCTGAACACTGCCTTTTCACCCGTTTTGCTGGTGATCTCCACATACAGGTCAATGATGGGAGCAAATTCTTCCTTGTTTGCTTTATCCGGCAGAAACCGGTTCAGGATATCGTAAAGGGAATACCCATCGTATCGGTAGGCACCCACAAACCGGTTTGAATCTTCCGACAGGACCGTTTCCTTGACGATGACTGAGTGGAGGGGAAGTGAAGCCAGATCCACTGTTCCCGGATTGTGAACTTCACCGTTTACATCCACTTCCCCGGTTAGCAGGTCATGAATCGGTTCATTATCATAGAAGTCGTTGGTCAGATCGGCCGTGTCCCTTGTACTTCCGGCCGGTGGGGTTATTTCAGAAGGGTGATGGATACAGGATACCATGATAAGGGGGATCATTACAATGAATAATTGTTGTTTCATGATGATTTTTTACCTGATTAATTTATTATTAATGGATTGTGAACAATTGCCAAATGGTTAAACTTTTAAATTGTTTTTCCGTCTCCCGCTTCCCGCTCACTTCGTCGCGTACGCTTTGAACCGGTCGGGAATCTTTTCATACGACGCGGAAGCTGCCGGAACCACCAAGGGTTGGCCGTTGGCTTCCAGAATCTGCTGTCCGCGCGGCGACAATAAGAATTCAACAAAAGCACCTGCATTCTCCTGGTTAGGAGCATCCTTCAGGATCGTCAGGCTGTAGAGCATAGGCTCCCCGGTTATGGTGATCCGCTGTCCGGGTTCCTTTCCGCCAATATCTGCAGTAACTGTTCCGTAAAGGTCAGTAAATGAGGGCGATTTCAGGTTGATCTCCAGCGGCAGCTGAATGAAATCGAGATGATGTTGGCAGGCAACGGACCGATAGTTGAACACATAGTCCACGGTATGGGTTTCCAGCAGCGCCAGCAGGTCAACCTCCTTGGGGCGTATGTACTGATTGTCCTTGGATCTTAACCGGCCGGCGAGGCCTGGTTTCCCATAATATTTTTCGGCCAGCAGAAATGTATGAAGCGTACGATAACCGCAGGGATCCTGATCCGGATCAGACCGGGCAAACCTGACATCATCCTTCAGCAGGATATCGAACCAGTTCAGGGAGTCGATCGTTTCACTGTATGCTGATTTCGCTGAAAAGGCGATCACCATTTCATTGGCTGCAAACTTGATGTTCCATGAGGCATGCTCCGGGATGAGCATTTCATCAATGACCCGGTAATCGCTGACCGCAATGATATCACAGGGCCGTTTCAGATCGATGATCTTTCTGGCGCTTGCGACACTGCCTCCTGCCTCCATCCGAAATGTAACTCCCGGATATATTTGGTTAAAGGCGGTTGCCATGTCCCTGAACGGTACCGCCAGACTGCCGGCATGGAAGATGATCAGTTCCCCCGTCAAGGAGACCGTATCCTCTGAACTGGCAGAGGATTCCCCTCCGGTGCCTGCCGGGCGACAACCCATGGTAAGCAACAGCAGCACCAACGGCAGACAGATGAACCATCGTGTAGGTACGGGGATTGGATTTGCTGTTGATTTCATAGGGCAAAGGTATCTTGGTTTGGCAAATTTAACAATTCGGAGTCAATCATCCCGGTCGACATGAACAATTTCACGGTTATAATGTTAATCTTCTATCGTAAATGATCCATGTATGAACAACGCACTTTTTGTATTTGAATACCCTGAAAACGAACCCATACGTTCCTATGTTCCGGGAAGCAGGGACCGGAAAGAAGTTGTCGCTGAACTGAAAAGGATGAGCAGCGAGGTGGCGGAAATGCAGTCATGGCCGATACGCATCTGGCAGGAATCCATTTTACCGGATCCAACGCAACGTTCGACAGATTATGGAGAATGACCTCTGAGCATCTGTCTGGCTATAAATCCTATCCGATGATCGTAGGGGAGACCGGAGGTAAGGATTTTGTCTTTGGGCTTTTTTATCGAACCGACCATCATTCTGACCCGGGATCCTCATTTCCGGACTATGGAGGAAGAGATCTTCGGACCTGTGCTGACTATTTTCGTGTACAGGGATGATCGCTTTGAGGAGACATTGCAACTGTGTGACTCGACCTCACCCTATGGACTGACCGGCTCCATCTTTGCCCGTGACCGCTATGCCCTTACCAGAGCAAGCGATATCCTGAAATATGCCGCAGGGAACCTTTACTACAACGACAAACCCACCGGCGCCGTGGTCGGACAGCAGCCCTTCGGAGGCTCCCGGCAATCAGGTACCAACGATAAGGCCGGGAGTTACATGAATCTCTTACGGTGGACAAATCCAAGGACCATAAAGGAAACCCTTTTACCTGCCACCGATTTCAAGTATCCGTTCATGAATAAAGATCATTGTACACCGCAAGACAGCAAATGAACCGCGAACATTGAATGGCAAGGTCAGTCAGATTGTAGTTCGGCGTTTGCTGATCCCCGTTCGCAGTTTTTTTAATATCCGAATCATCATCGGCAAACGGTATCTTGTGATGAACGGATAGGTCACCTCCCTGGAGCCAAAGCTCCTGTAAAACCGCGCCAGATCCGGGTCGTTTGAACCTTCAAAATCAAGGGTTAGATAGGAATGGGCGTGCTCTTTGATGAAGGCATCGATCAAAAAAGGCATGGCCCCATGTTCCCTGCCATAGGAATCAAGTCCGGAAAAAAGAAATATGGCCCGGTCATGGCTGAAGAGAAAAATGATCCCTGCACATAATTGATTTTCAGGACTATACGCTCCCCATATCCGGGCTTTGCCTTTATGAATGCAGGTATACACCAGCCGGCGAAGCTTGCTGTAATCCTTATCTTTCAGGGTATGGACCGACCTGCCCCGGTTCCGGCGAAACAGCCGGATCACCTCATCAGGACTGGTTTCGCAGTGACAGGTCAGTTTTTGGTTCAGGGCTTTCCGGATGGAGCGCCTGGTATTCTCCGAATAACCTTTTGCCAGCTGATCATAGTCTTCGGTCAGGGATAATTCATGGTTGAGGTGTTTGCGAACAGAATAAGCCGGTGCAGAAACGGCATTGAAGGAATTCAGGCTGATCTCGATCAACCGGAACCGGTCAGGGATGGAATCCAGAAATTGGCTAACGGTAGTTTCTTCCAGCGGACTTTTTGAAAAGATTCCGAGTTGCTGGGTGAAAAAAGGTTGGTGCAAGTAATAGATACCAGCCTTTTTCCTCCAGGTAAGGGGAAAAATTCGTTGGTAATCATCTTCCACCAGTGCATCCCACTCCTCTGACACCAGGTCCAGGAACCATGAATAGCCATAAATCATCCCATTGAATGAATTTTGGATGCACGAATCCCATTTCGTCTTATCGATATTTCTGTTGGTGATGTACTGGATCATTTGATGGGAAAATCCGGTTGAAAACGCTAAGGTAAAGAATTATTAGGCCTCTGAATGAAAAAAGTATGATCGCCAGGGTAACATTTACCCAGGTAATCGTATTAACAATAAAAACCATGAAAGGAACGCAGTTGCTGGTCAAGAAAAGCTATCTTTTCAGCTTGCTGATCATTGAACTTTACAAGATCCTTCATTTCAAGCACCGGGAATACGTGATGTCAGAACATATTCTGGTCAAGGGTACCTCGATCGGCTCCTGCCTGGAGGTGGGGCAGGATGCCACATCCAGCGAGGAGCAGTATATGCAGCTGACCATTGCCTATGAGTATGCCCGGGAGACGCATTATCACATCCGGCTGATCCGCGACAGCCATCTTGTGGATGAGGAAGTCAGTGTGGTGATGCTGGTGGAATGTGAGGAACTGATGATGATGATCAGGAAGCTTCTTCAGAAAATGGAGCGTTCGATGCCATCCTGCCAATGGAATTAATTGCCTTTGCCTCATGGGCTCAGGGCGTCCCGGATCATGTTTTCATAAACGGTTCGCCAGCCCTTCCATCGTCCCTGATCACTCAGGGATTCATTGTGCCAGATGGTGATAAAGGTTCCTTTAACGGCTTTGACTTCCTCCAGAAGCGCATGAACGGTTTCGGTTGCCGTGGCAGGGGAGAGGTTCTTATAATCCCTGAGTGTGCCGTCCATCACGGCGAATGGATAGATACGCAGCGGGGTTGGCCTTTCTTCATGGAGATCGTAAAACAGGTAGGGAGTGCAGATGCCAGCCCTGAAACCCGGTTCCTGTGCATACCCCATTGTGAAATCGCTTTCTATACCCGAAGCGATCAGGTTCCTGTAGGTGCCGGGCAGGGTAAGCCGGAGAAAATGCCCGCGGCTGTGGGTCACGTTGTGGTGGATGATGGCGGTTAACCGGGATATCTCCTTTTGTAGCCTGTCAGGATGATCATGGGAGGCATAGGAAGGATGGATACCGACCGCATTGGTTTCGGCTAGCCTGGCGATCAGATCCCTGAAATGCGGATTGCCGGGAGAAAGGTTTTTGTCATTCTTGCCATAATCTCCCACGAGGATGAAAAAGTATGGGGAAAGTTCAAATTTTTTGTGAAGTGCCATCAGGTAATCGAATGTGTCGAAAGGATCCCTTTGTGCCCCTCTGATGACCTGATAACGCTCTTTTACCTGCCGGAGGTCACCCTGTACGAATGATCGCACATAACCCCCCGTCGTGCGCCAGAAACCTTTATGACGATAGGCATAAGCTGAGTCAATGTCAATGGTGGGCAGGAAACTGAATGATCGTTGGCCCAATTCCATATCGGGGAAATATTGCAGGAGCATTTCCTTCAATTGCATCCCCCACCGGTTCACAACCGGCTTATCCAGGAAACCTTCCTTATAGGCTATGCTCTCATAGGGTATAAACCGGCCGTGCCGATCTTTGTGAAGGGTCTCATATTCCTCAAACCGGGTAACCAGGTAAAAGCCTGCGGCAAACAGGTCGAAAGGAAGGGCCGAGTTTTCATCCCGGCATGGAAAAAGCACTTTTGAATCTCCGACCTGCATGCATTCCGGTACCGGCCGTTTATTGCCTTCCTCAAAGAGCAGCGGCGCCGATCTGATGAACAATTCCGTTCCCAGCGGCCGGGACCCATAGGATAATTTCGGACCTGCAAAGGTGAGAAAATGCTGCGCATCGGAAGTCAGCCTATAGTCAATGCCCAGCAGGTCTCCAAAGAAAATGTGGAAGATGTACCTGACGCGGCTGGTTTGTTTTTCCGTGTAGATGAGAATCATCCGGATATGTTGTTATCGGGTTCTTCTGTTGAAAAATAAACGGGGCAAGGTAAGTAAAAATGCGTACTTTTGAAATGAATTCGATCCCTAAAAAAATCCTGATGGAGAATTTTATTGTCTCAGCCCGTAAGTACAGGCCCCAGACATTTGATACTGTTGTCGGGCAGCAGGCCATCACCACAACCCTTAAAAATGCCATTCGCAACAACCAGCTTGCCCAGGCTTTTCTGTTCTGCGGACCCCGCGGTATTGGAAAGACTACCTGCGCCAGGATCCTGGCCAAGACCATCAACTGTTACCATCTTTCCAGCGATATTGTGCCCTGTGATACCTGTGAATCCTGCCTGTCGTTCAACACCTCTGCTTCATTTAACATTCACGAACTAGATGCTGCCTCGAATAATTCGGTGGATGACATCCGCAACCTTGTCGATCAGGTTCGTATTCCCCCTCAGGTGGGCAGATACAAGGTCTACATCATTGACGAGGTGCACATGCTATCCCAGCAGGCATTCAATGCTTTTCTCAAAACACTGGAAGAGCCTCCCGCCTATGCCAAGTTCATCCTTGCCACGACGGAGAAGCACAAGATCATCCCCACCATTCTTTCCAGGTGCCAGATCTATGACTTTAAACGCATCTCGGTGGAGGATATTACACAGCAGTTGATAAAAGTGGCTCAGAACGAACAGGTTACATTTGATCCGGACGCCTTGCGCATCATTGCGCAGAAGGCCGATGGTGCCATGCGCGATGCCCTTTCCATGTTCGATCAGATCGTGAGCTTTTCGGGAAGCCGGCTGACCTATGAAACCGTGATCAACAACCTGAATGTACTCGATTATGACTATTACTTTAAAATGGTGGATTGCATCCTGAATGCCGACATTCCTTCTTCGCTCCTGATCCTGAATGAAATACTGGATAACGGCTTCGACGGACAGCATTTCCTGATCGGCATGGGTGAGCATTTGAGAAATCTGCTGGTATCCAAGGATCCTTCAACGGTCAAATTGCTGGAGACAGGGGAGGGGCTTCGTGAACGGTATCTGAACCAGAGCCGGAAATGTTCGGTGGATCTCCTGCTTAAAGCGCTGGATATGAATAACCGGTGCGATCTGAACTATAAGACCAGTAACCATAAACGGCTGCACATTGAGATTACCTTGATGCAGATGTGCTCTTTATCGGAAGGCTACAACCGGTTCGCAAAACCTGCAGGAGATACCGTAAAACCTGCAGAACATAAACCGGAGGCGGTTTCCCCTCCGGCGAAGCCTAAAGAGCCTGTCGCACAGGACATCCCCACTCTCCGGCAGACGCCGGTCCGGGAAAGGACGATGCAACCCGGCTGCGGCGTCTCCATCAAGGAAAAAACATCACCGCCTAAAGAAAATGACCCTTCCTCCGGATTGAATTCGGAGTATCACACACCCAGGTCAGAAGAACCCTTCGATCAGGTGCAGCTGGAAGAAGCCTGGGCTGTCTATGCCTCAACCATCGCGGAAGCATCTCCTAACTTCCATAGTACCCTGACCAAACGTAAACCCTTGCTTCAGGATGATTTTACCATCGAACTTACCATCGATAACAAAGTCCAGGAAGTTGAGCTGAATGATAAGAAGCAGGAATTGCTGGGTTTTCTCCGTACACGGCTGAAAAATGACCAGATCCGGATATCGGCAAGGATACATGCCAATTCACAGGATCAGCGGCCCTACACACCTCTTGAAAAATATAAAAAGATGACGGAGAAGAACCCGGATCTTGCCCATTTCAAGGATCAGCTGGGCCTGGAAATCGATTATTAATGATCTGTCAGACGGTAAATTATCCGGCATCATGCAAAAGATCTTTACCACCGGGGAATGCATCCTGGATATCGTTTTCAAGGGAAGGGAACCATTCTTAATCAGCCCGGGAGGGTCAAAGCTTAATACGGCTGTTTCCCTTGGCAGGGCAGGCTTACCGGTTTTCATGCTGTCCGAATGCAGTGACGACCCTGTCGGGATGTTCATCCGGTCATTTCTTCAGGATAATGGTGTGTCAACCGAATGGATATCCCGTTTACATGGTCAGGTACGGGTGGCATTTGCCTTTCTGGACGACACCAACAATGCCGACTATACTTTCTATCACGGTACACATCTTTCGGATCCTCAGAACGCGAAGGAGCCTGTTTTTTTACCGGGCGATATTTTTCTGTACGGATCCTATTATTCACTGAAGCCGGCCAACAGGGACAGAATAAGCAGGTGGCTTGAAAGAGCTTCGCATCAGGAATGTATTCGGATCTATGATCCCAATTTCAGAAAGCCTCATTTGAAGGAACTCGATACGGTCATGCCGTACATCCATGAAAATATTCATCAGGCGGATATTGTAAGGGGTTCAGATGAGGATTTCGGAAATATTTTCAGCACTGTAGAGCCGGAACACATCTTCGGCACCATCCAATCATCCGGTGGGGACATGTTGATCCTGACCCGTGGAGAAAAGGAGGTGATGCTTTTTACGGAAAGGTTAACGAAATCCTATCCCGTTCCGGTGATTCAAACCGTCAGTACGATTGGAGCAGGGGACGGATTCAATGCAGGCCTGATCTTCGGACTGGTCCAAAACAGGATTTCCCGTGAGGAGTTAGGGATGCTGAATGAGCCTGTGTGGGATACACTGATCCATACCGCCATAGATTTTGCAACCCACGTCTGTTGTGAAAAAAACAGCTATATTTCATGGACATTTGCCTCACAAATATCTCCATACGGGAAACGCAAAGGTTGACAATTTGACATTTCAACAGTATAAACCCAAACCCCGATGAAACTCCTTGCAAAACTGATCCTGTTGCTATTCGGCTGGAAAGTGGTGGGCGGACTGCCTGCGGGAATCAGGAAATGTGTCGTGCTCGTCGCACCTCATACCAGCATGTGGGATTTTATTGTTGGTCGGTTAGCCTTCACGGTCCTTGATGTGCCGGTGAAGTTCCTGATCAAGCAGGAAATGTTCCATCACGGGCTGGGGCCGATATTGAAGGCGATGGGGGGTATACCGGTCGACCGGACGAAGAGCACCAACATGGTTGAGCAGGTGGCCCTGGTCTTTGATCAGCATGAATCACTCTATATTGCCATTACGCCGGAAGGCACGCGAAAACTGGTAACGAACTGGAAAAAAGGCTATTACTATATTGCCATGAGGGCCAATGTGCCTGTCATACTGGGTTTCCTGGATTACAGGGAAAAAAGATGCGGCCTGGGACAGGTACTCATCCCGTCAGGAGATTATGACCGGGATTTTCATCAGGTCGAAGCGTTTTACCGGGGCAGGCAGGGGAAGCATCCCGAACGGTTTAACCTGAGCTGAGGAGAAGGCTCTCAGGGAGTGGCGCAGATGTTCACTCACCATCCCCCAGGATGTGGACCACCAGACGATTGGATATGCCAGCCCGTCCAATGGGTTCTCCCAGTACAAACACGACCGCATCTCCTGCCCTTGCCCATTTTTTCCCGATGAGCATCTGATCCACCTGCCGGATGAACTGGCTTCCGCTTTTGGGTAATTCCATGAACATGGGCATCAGTCCATACAACAGTGCCATTTTTCTCAGGTCCTCCCGGCGGTTGCTGAAACCCAGGATGGGAAGGGGGATGTGGTACTGTGAGAGATAGATGACGCTTTCCGCAACATGGGTCCAGGTGATGATCATTTTTATGTCGATATCCTCCACAATGGTTTTTACCCCATGGGCGATGGCAGCACTCTCGTGCGTTCCCTGACGGAAATGGTGAGGGAGGACAAGCGGTGTTCCGTGCAAACGCAGGTAATGGTTTGTCTTTTCAGTGATGCGATTCATCATCCTGACGGCTTCCAATGGATATTTTCCGACGGCCGTCTCACCGGAAAGCATGACAGCATCGGATCCATCGAAGATCGCATTGGCCACATCGGACACTTCTGCACGGGTGGGCGATGGCGACCCGATCATGCTTTGCAGCATCTGGGTGGCCACGATCACCGGAATTCCGTACTCATGGCACAGGTGGATGATCCTTTTCTGATGTACAGCCACTTCCGCCAGTTCTACCTCCACCCCCAGGTCACCCCGGGCAACCATTACCATATCCGTCTCGCGAAGGATCTCTTCCAGGTTGGCCAGTGCCTGTGGCTTCTCAATTTTACTGATCACGGGAATGAACTGTTGTCCGGGCTGGAGTTTCTTTGGGGCAGAGGTATGCTGCACCGCTCCCAAAGCCGGTCTTTCAGGCCTGGCATTCAGCTCGCTCAGCCGCTTCTTCAGTATCTGGATGTCTTTTGCGGTTCTGACGAAGCTCAGCGCAAGGAAATCAATGTGGTGCTCAACGGCAAATTCAATGAAAAGGTGGTCTTTTTCCGTAAGGGCCTGAACCGACAGGTCGGTATCCGGAAGATTGACGCCCTTGCGGGAGGTGATCAATCCACTGTTCAGCACCCTGCAGATCAGTCTTTGGGTGTTAAGCGCTCCTTGCGTTTTCTGTTTGCATTCCAGTGCGATCGCTCCATCATCCAACAGGATGCGGTGCCCCGGTTGCACTTCGCTGATGAACTCAGGGTAATTCGTCGTCAAAAGAATGCGATCGGATTCTTCACGGCAAAGAGTCAGCTCCGTCGAACTGACAAACTCCACCGGCCGGGCCGGGTTCAATAGGATTCCGCCATCCGGTACTTCCCCGATGCGGATTTTCGGCCCCGAAAGGTCACCGATAATGGCCACAGGTATATCCAGCTCCGCGCTGATCTGCCTCACTCTTTCCACCAGCTTACCATGCATCTCCAGGGATCCGTGGGAAAAGTTCAGCCGAAATGCATCCACACCTTCTGCAATCAGCTTCCGGATCATCTGAGGCGACTCACTGGCCGGTCCCAGGGTGGCAATTACTTTGGTCAGCAGGAATCTCTGTCTCATAGGCGATCGGTTTAATAAAAGACAACTTCAACATCCGGTCGCAGGCTGCGGAATTTTTCAATTTTCTTATCGTTCAGCTTCGTATTATAGCAACGGATTACCTTCAGGCTGTCGAGCCCGGTCAATTCATTCAGGCTTCCGACCGATGTGTTGTAAAAATCAAACTGGGCTAGCTTTTCAAGATTGGAGACCCATTTCAGGTTTTTGGCCGGAGTTCCCGAAATATTCAGGTACTCCAGTTGTGTCAGCAGGGCTGCCAGGGTGTAGTCCGAAACCTGGGTGTCGGAAATATCAAGGTATCTGAGGGATGTTAGCGAGGCAATGTAAGAAAGTCCGGCCAGAGGACTTTTGCTGCAGGTTAGTTTTTCCAGCCGGCTGGCATCCTTGATGGGCATGAGGTCCGTGATCCGGGACTCACGGATGACCAGACTTTTTAACCGTTTTAACATCCGCAGGGGCTCAAGGTCCTGGATATCCATATTGTTCTCAATGCTCAGATCTTCCAGGTTCATCATCCTGTGGAGGTCCTCCTTTCCCGGAGGATCGGTCAGATCCAGCGCATCAAGGAAAATGGTCTTCCACTCCTCAGGCAGACTATTCCACCACTGCTGCAACAGGGGTGTCATATAGATCACCTGGCATGCGGGATTTTGATCGATAAATGTAAATACTTCCTGCTGGGTCAGCTGGGTTTGATCCGCCCAGATCAGTTTCAGGTTCCGGATACCGGAAAGGGATTGAAGGGAAGCGATTTCCGTGTCTTCAATGTTCAGGGCTGAAAGATTCTCGGACGGGGTCAGGGGATCAAGGTCAGTTACCCGCGTACCTGAAAGATCAAGTCGTTCGATCATATGTAGACTTCGCAGCGGCTCAAGGCTCTCCACCTGTGTCCCTGCCAGACGAAGTGTTCTGAGGTGGATGCTTTTCTGTAATGGGCTAAGATCGCGGACCGGTGTGGCGGAAATGTCCAGATCGTCGAGATTAATGAGCACAGTAAGGGGGTCCAGCCCGGTGATCAGACTGTCACCCTGCAGGTTTAACTTATGGATCAGCGTGATCTGATGCAGATCCTCTGTTGTTGGCTCCGACTCTATACCGATCTGTTCGGTAAAAATGTCTTTCCATTTTGCCTCCAGCGAATTCCACCAGCGGGTAAGTTCACCGGTTTCATAAATAACCAGTGTCTCCGGTTTGCTGATCATGAAAAGGTTGGCTTTTTCACCGGTCACCCGGCTATGATCGCAGTAGACACGCTTCAGATCAGGTAATGACAGCAATGGATCCAGGTTGTCGACAGGGGTATAGTCCAGATAGAGGAACTGCAGAGCAGTCAGGTTCCTGACTGGCTCGAGATCCTGGATCAGTGTGTTTCCGAAATTGAGATAGGTGAGTTTCGTCATACCTCCGACAGGTTGAAGGGATGTCACCCGTGTGCCCGATAGATCCAGGACAGTCAAATGGGATAGATTGATGAGCGGATCGAGTTGATCAATCATCGTATTGCTGAACCGAAGCTCGGTCAGCTCCTTGAGTCCCGACAGGGATTCAAGGCTGGGCACCGGTGTGCCGCTCATGTTGAATACCCTTAATTTTTTAAAGTTTTCGATGGTTCCTATGGCTTCAATGTGCGTATCTTCGATGGTCAGTTCACTCATGTTCAGTGAGTAACGCAGGGATTCCAGGGAGTTTACCGATGTGTGTGAGCAATCCAGCTGTTCCAGTTTCGACAGGCTGCGCAGCGGAGTGAGATCGTCAATACCGGTATGTGCCATCGATAGGGATTTCAGTCTAGTCAGTTTTTTCAGCGGTTCCAGGTTACGGATGGATCCATTGCTGCTGATATTGATCTTTTCCAGCGACCAGATCTGCCGGATGCTTTCATACAGCGATGTGGTGTTCATCGACAGGGTATCCCGCAGTGGATCTGATGGATCCGGCTGCAGGACGACGGTGGAATCGCCGAAAGACAGGATGTGCTGCAAAGGAGTTGAAAGAGGCTGCTGCACCTGACTGGCGAAGAACTCTTTCCATTCCATGGGAAGCTGCTGCCACCAGTTGGCCATGTCTTCGTTCTCGCTCAGCCCGGTGGTATAGATGCTTACAATCTTGAGGTCTTTCCGGTCCGGGTCAAGGTTGATCTCGATATAACGGACCTGAGTATTGTTAACAAGGCTGTCATCAATGGTTTGACCGCGCAAATTCCGGTTGAGGGAGACTTTAAAATAGATCTGGCCATCCTCATTTACTTCCTGTGAGATCTCTTCGATTGTCAGGGTAAATACGACCTGCCTGAAAAAAAAGTTGATGTCCTTGAGGTATGCCTGTACATTTTTATTGGTAACCACCTTCCGGTTTTCATCCAGGTCATCTTCGATCTGTACTTTTTCATCCCGGAAGAATTTAAGATAGCTTTCATTGATGATGATATCTTTTTCCCGGATGGTAACCGCAGGATCTCCCAGGGTATTGAACGTGGATTCAATAAAATGAACCATTTGCCGTACCTGGAGGATATACGATTCTAATTCCTGGCTGGATTCCTTCCCATGGGAGCTCACCTGTGCGGTTGCGGAAACAATGAGTATAAAGAAAGCAAAGGTCAGTACCGAGAGGGAAGGAAGTATCATTTTACTCATGGTAGATGAATTTCATCATCAGTTCTTTTTCTTCAGGTGTGATCTTCAAAAGATTGGCCATCAGCCAGCCTGAGTTGGCTGACCGCCGGTTGAAGTCAACCAGCTCAAAGTACCAGCCGGGAACCTGGAAAAAGTGAAATTTGACCTGCTGAACGGTCTTAAATGTCAGGTTCCCATTCTTCACCTCATAGATAAAAAGGGTAAGAAAATCCGGATGGTATTCGCGGGCAGTATATAACTCAACCTCATCCTTATTTTTAAAGACATGAATCAGGTTCATAAAATCGAGCTCATGGCTCAAGGGATGAAGAAATTTGAGCTGACCGGGTGCAGAATTGAAAAAGAGTTTACTGAAGGGCTCAAAGTAGACGTTAGTGATCACCCATTTTGAACCCACCTGTTCCTCCTGAAGCCGGAGAAAAAGGGTAAGCGGTGTTTCATTTCCTTTATACAGGAATTTGGTGGTGACCTCGGCAAACCATTCTCCTCCGTGAAAATCAAGATAGATGGAATGGTCACCGTTTACCACAGTTTGAATGAAGTCTTGTTTGGTCAGTTCATTAATTGCAGGATTTTCGTTATCGAAGAGGATCGAAAGGTATTTACTCCGAAGGATGGGATCCCTGTAGAGGGGATCACCGGGATAAAATCGCTGGCCGTCAGGGTTTTCTTCGCAGTTGAACCTCCGCAGGAACTGGTTTACCTGTTTGGTTTGCGCCATAAGGATCGCTTCATCCCCCAGGTAACTACCAATAGATTGCGCCGGCAGATCCGGCGCAATCAAAAGAACAATCCATCCCAGGAAAAAAAATTTTCTCATGGCAAGGTTTCCGTCACCCTGACATCACCCAGCAGCACATCCCAGAATCCGATGAGCCGTCCACCGATCTGGGTCTGTTTTCGTTCTACATAGACCGTAATATCTTTTTTGGTTGTATCCTTATACACAAGCTGATCGCCGGTGATCCCCTCAAACCGCTGGAAAATGGTGATCACGCCCACAAACCGGCCATCCGGTTGCTGTTCCAGATCGCTGATATACTGAATATTATACCATTGGATCTTCACCTTGTCGTAGTTAAGCTGCATGAGCCGTTCCAGGTATTCCCTGATGCCATAATACCGGATGTCGTCACTGAACAGGGAGGATACGCCCATCTGGCTTTCGGGCATAAACAGCTCCAGAGTTCTTTCGATGACCCGGTTCGCCTCTGACCAGGGTGTTTCCTTATTACCAATGATGCTGATGTATTTGCTCAGATCGCGTACTTTCTCCAGTGCCAGGGAATCGATAGCTGCCTTCCGCTCAGGACTGATCTCAGGCTGAGCTGTGGCAAATGTTCCCGGGAATGCCATGATGATGGCAAGGAATGCAATTTTTATATGGTTCATGATGATTACTTTTTAATTAATTCCAGTTCAGTGATCAGGCCTTCCTGGTTGAGAACGATATTGCTGATCCGGTTGACATTATTCTTGGTGTCATCGAGATACTGCAGGTATTTCAGGATCGTGGTGGGCTCATCGTAATCGGTCATACCGCCTTCCTGGGATATGATGATCAATACCGGTACAGATTCGTTAACGAACATTTTCAGCGCCTGGTTGATAAATATATTTGAGGCGCTGTAATTCTTATTATTGACCAGATCATCGAAAAATCCCTCCAGGACATCTGCCGTGCTGGTCACTTCTGCCTCTCCTTCATCCTGGGGTGGTATCACCGGCTCGATCTTGCGGGCCTTTTCTTTTTCGCTGCGGATCTTTTGCTCGGCAAGATCAATCATGCTGTTGATCTCCGTATCCTGGAATTGCTGTGCTTTAATTTCTTCCAGCGTGGCTTCTTTCTCACTGAGCGGAATGGATCCGTTATCATTCAGTATTTCCAGCAACTGACCTTTTGCCTTTAACAACTGATCGGGATCATCGTGAACGGTGGTCACCTTTTGTGTCTTTCCCGCTTTTTTCTTTCCTGCACACCCGCTGCTGCCTGTCAACACGGATCCGGCAAACAACAGGATCAGTGTGAAATATAACATGGTCATCAAATGACCATAGGTTCTTTGAGAAGGATTCATGGACAAAATGGATTAAATTAGTTCATTACCTGAAATGGACCTTTCCGGCGTTCCCGGAACGATCTGCAAAGCTACTAAGATAACGAAAAGAATTGATTTTATTGTATGGCAAAATAATAACCGGACGATGTTAACAACAGACAATCCCTATTCCTAGAACACCTGTCCGAAGTAGTAAATCCGGTTCGTATTGGGCCCGGTCTTATACATGATCAGGTTACGGTTCATCTCCAGATCAGTCACCAGTTCATAGGTGACCATATGTTTTTCGCAATACTGAACCACCTGCACATTGCGATTGTCATCAATATAAGCAATTGAATTCCAGTCAAGTACATATTTCTCCGGTACATAGCGTTCGATGATCTGGATCGTTCCATTGCAGTGCGTTTTAAAATAACCCTGGTCAACAAAAATCATCATCTCATCTTTAACTTCATAATATTCAGGCTTGTGGGAAAGGAGGGTGGTGGTGATCCCTTTGTTGAACGATTTCAGGTTACCCATGTCATCGACATATACCAGCAGATCATCTCCAACCTCGAAGGATTGCGGGCGGTAATATTCCAGCTCAAACACTTCACCCCTGTAAAAGACCTTGAAAATATTCCGGGGTTCATCCATAAAGGCGACGATATTTTTCCCGGTTTTAAAGGTGATGTATTCTCCGAATTCATCCAGGATCCAGGTATCTCCTGCCCAGAAGACCTTGAATTTATTGTCAACCGTGGTCACATAAGCCAGCGTGTTGTCGCCGCTTTTTAGCCGTTCGAACGGAAAGTCCAGCAGACCATCCTCCAGCGTTTCAATTTTTCCTTTATAATAGATGTTTACCCTTTTGGTGATCCTGTCGTACCAGGTGATGAGACTGTCCTGCACCACATACCCTTCAACTGCAGTTGAAAGTATCTTGATCTTACCCCGGTCGAATACCTTTAAAAAATCAAGGTATTTATATCCCAGCAGATAGTCTGTTGCGTAGTATTTCATACTGGCGCCTGCATTATCAAGCTCATAGACCTCTCCATTATAGTACACTTTTAAGTCGCCCGAATTGTCGATATAGGCCAGATGATTCCCGCCAACCTTATAGGACTGGATCTTGAGGTTTTCAAGTTGTTTTGTGGCTCCGGCATCAAAAACATAGAAATGATTCTGTACATCTGAGAAAGCCGCCAGATGCTGAGCGACAACGTGTGTACATAAGGAATGGATGATGAGTAATAGTATAACGGAAATTTTCATGAACATGGGATGATAGATCGTTAAATTACAAAAAAATGATAATTCCAGCCATCCAGATCGACAAACAGGCCATTTTCTGCCAGATCAATGTTCGACCTTCCGTACGAAACATCATGCATTCTGTCATTCAGCAGCACCTCCTGCTCCGGATCGTCCATCCACGGCCAACCGACGATCCCCTGGGCAGGTTTGTCGGAGTAATTGATGACCACAAGGGCTCTTTGGTCTGGCAGTGTCCATGACCAGGCGAGCAGGTTCATGGCCGTGTTGTTGTCGGGCCAGCCATTGACGGTGCACAGCGCCCAGCTTCCATCATGGAACAGTGATCCTGATGTCAGGTGAAGCAGATTCCGGTAAAATTCTTTCAGATCGTGGTTAACAATCTCCGGGATGGATTTAGCAAGGAAGACGGGAATGCGGGTCATGTTACCCTCCTGCTGTCCCTGATGGAAAAGACGTGCGCCGGGAAGGGTTGCGAAAATAAATGCCGCGGCACAGTGACGTGGGAAATCGAGTAGTGAGGAGATCCGAGGCTCATCATGGTTTTCGATGAAACGAAGGAGTTTTTCCTGAAATTCCAGGCCAGCCGTAGCATGAAGCCGAAGGCTCCCGGGGGAGTCATGGAGGAGACGGTCGTAAAGGCGTTTGTCGTAACAGAAATCAAATCCCTGCTGCTGTAGTTCCCATTCCATATCCCAGTAGACTTCTGCAATGAACACGAAAGCAGGAAATGTCTTTTTAACTTCCCCAATGAGTTCCATCCAGAATTCTTTCGCTGGCTTCTGTCCGGCTCTGGATCCCCATGTCTGTTCAAAGATTCGGTTTGTGGTCAGCATGGCCATGTCACAGCGGACGCCATCGCACAGGGATCCGATCATAAGCAGGGTTTTCAGGAAAGCCATCCGCAGCTCACCGGAGAATGCGTTCACCTGGACGACATCCGGCCAGGGCGGATAGAAGGGATCCCTTGCACGGGCAAGGATCCTTCCGTTGATGTGAATGAAATCATCCGGTCGGTCGAGCATATCGCTTTCCGTTCCCTGGATGAAATATTCCGGATGTGTATTTGTCCAGGGATGATCCGGCGCAACATGATTGGGGACAAAGTCGAGGATCAGTCCCATTCCTCGGGCTTTCAATTCCATCCGTGCTTTTTGGATCCCTTCCAAACCACCCAGCATCACATCCACGCTGTAATCCTGGACACAGTATGCTGAAGCCACCATATCCACGGGCCTGAAACCAGGCAATGCGAGCTGGCAGGCATTGATGATGCCGGGATGCTGCAGGGCGATCTCCAGTCCCACAGGACTTCGTTTCCACACTCCCATCAACCACAGGTAATGAAATCCCTGTGCTGCGATCTCATCCCACTCCATCGACGGGATATTTGACAGGGTGACTGCCTGGTCGTACCTCTGTGTGAGTTCATTCAACCAGACCCAGGTGTTGATTTCGAGGATAAAGGGATTTTTCATAGGGCGGTTCAGGTTGCGGGTTTCAGGTTACAGGTTGCAGGTTACAGGTTGCAGGTTGCAGGGTATTTTTCATCTTTCATTTTAACGATCATCACGCTGCTTTCCATATCCGGCAGGTGCACCAGGCTTTCGGGGATCTTTTGCATGAACTCATCTACGGCCCGCATGGCGCCTTCCCATTTGTAGTTGTAGTCGTGAACGATGATGACTCCCCCCGGGGAAAGCCGGGGATAAAAATAGGCAAGGCCCGATGCAATGGGCTGATACAGGTCGGCATCGATCGAAACGAATGCAAAAACCAGCTTTTCCAGTCCCCGGGCTGTATCCGGGAAATACCCCGGATGAAAGATTATGTTTTCGTTACCGTCAATTCTCTTTTTAACCTTTTTCAGTCCCGTATCAGAAAACCGCTCCGGTGAATAGGTAGCCGCCTCTCCCGTTTCTCCCTTCAGATCCGAGGCGGGGAATCCCTCGAATGTATCGAACAGGTGAAGGGTGCGTGACGGATCCATCCGGTGAATGATACGGGCAGTTTCTCCCCTGTAGACTCCAAGTTCTGCAAATACCCCGGGAATACGTTCCCTTTTGATCCGTTCGATCTGGAACCAGAAATTAAAAAAACGCACCTTATCGGGAGTTTGTCTTTCGATTTTACGCAATTCCGGTGAGACCGTTTTCTGTTGGATGGCCTGTTTCCAGGCAGCAGGCTGATAATCCGTGTCAAAGAAGGATCCCCAAATGTACCGGATCAGAAAAATGAAAATGATCAGGATAATGATCAGCTGAAGGATCTGAAACAGCAAGTGGGCGTTCACACAGATCAAATTTTGTCAAAGGAACAAAAATGTTTTGAAAAAGGCAAAACCTAAACTTGTTTTAATTTACATTTCCCACGCCGGAAGACAAGTATGGCTGTAAGGGTCATGATGGTTTCGGCGATGACGATTGCATAATAGACACCCTGTTCCTTCAGATGAAGCGGAACGGCCAGCAGCCAGCCGGGGATGCCGATGATTAATGAGATGGCCGTTGCAGCAACGATCGCCTGAAAAGCGGCCCTGGAGGCTCCTTTCCGGTCCTTTTCACCGAAATTACCGCTCCTCCTCCAGCGTCTTTTTAGCCTCTTTCATTGCTTTTAATTGCTCGTCGGAGATGACAGGATACTTCAGGTCAAGGGATCGGATGGTCGAAACGATGATATCCGCCACCAGCGCACGGGCAAACCATTTGTGGTCTGCAGGGACAATATACCAGGGCGCATAGTCGGTGGATGTATCTCTGAGCGTATCTTCAAATGCCTTCTGATAATCTTTCCAATAGGCCCGTTCGGCCAGATCAGAAGTAGAAAACTTCCAGTATTTTTCCGGGTTGTCAAGCCGGTCAAGGAATCTTTTCTTTTGTTCCTGTTTGGATAGGTGAAGGTAAAATTTAAGGATGATCGTACCGTTCTTCGCCAGGTGCTTTTCGTATGAACGGATCGATTCATAGCGTTGCTGCCAGAATGCTTCATCCGGATTGCAATCAGGAAGCCGCTGGTTGTTCAGGATTTTCGGATGGACCTTTACGACCAGTACTTCTTCATAGTGCGACCGGTTGAAGATCCCGATACGTCCTCTTTCCGGCAGGCAGAGGGCGCAGCGCCATAAGAAGTCGTGATCCAGCTCCACGGCCGAGGGTTGCTTGAAACTGTAAACCTGACAACCCTGGGGATTCACTCCCGACATGACATGCTTGATAATGCCGTCTTTCCCTGCCGCATCCATCCCCTGGAAAATCAACAGCAATGAATACGTATCACTGGCATAGAACAATTCCTGCATCTCTGCCAGATCTTTGATGTTCTGGGCCAGCCGCTCCTCCAGCCGCTCCTTGACCGTGGATTTTTTGAACTCCTGCAGTCGCGTCAGGAAGCCATACTCGGTGTCAACCTCGTCAAGGTTGATCTTCTCTCCGCTTTGAACGCGGTAGAGATCCAAAATGCGTTTCTCGTACATGATGAAATGAGATTAATGGTTATTGGTTGTTAATGGATGTTATTTGTGGTTATTTGTCGTCATTGACCATCTCGATATTGTCCAAATCTTAGTTGAAATTAAAGAGGGTTCAAGAGTTTGTTTAATTTGTAGTCGATTACAAAAAACATTTCAAACAAACCTGAACCCATGGATAAAAGTACAAAAATTTCCCGGGAAAA
>JAGONC010000010.1 GCA_017993235.1 Lentimicrobiaceae bacterium | reverse complement strand
GCATAGGCACTTCCCACAGCCAGGTAGCGAGGGATGAGGATCAGGTTCGGAGCAGGCTCAACAGCATGCTGCCGGCAGCGATTACATTCAGTTGCATCAGATTGCCATTGGCCGTGAGCAGGGTGCCAAAAATATAGCTCATGGAAATAGCGATGAATCCAAACATCATCACCCGGAATACGTCGGCGGATTGCCGGACATGCGCCACCATCAGGAAATCCATGATCGGATCGCTGTAGAAATGACAGCCCAGGCTGATGATCAGGGCTATGGTCAGCAGCAGGGTGAAAGATAATTTCACCATGTGGGTCACCGACTCCCTGTTTTTCAGCATTCTGGAGAAAATCGGCAACAACAGGACAGCGAAAAGGTAACCGATCATATTCACTGCATCCAGTATCCTGAAGGAAGAAGCATAGATGGTCACCTGCTCCTTGCCTACGGCTGAAGGAAGCAACCGTTCGATCATCACAGGATCGATGCGGTTATAGAAGGACATCAGCAGTACCAGCAACGCAAAGGGGAAACTTTTGCGGAAAATCAAAACGAAAAAAGGCCAGTTCCAGTTAAGCTTACGGAAAGCAGCCTTCCGGACTACGATCATCAGCGCAATAAGCGCTGTCATGCCGTAGGAGGCTGTCTGGGCATAGATGAACCATTCGATCCGGAAAGGAGATGATGCCACATGGCCCCAGATCAACACACCGCAGATGATGATCAGCAGGATACGATCGAGGACGGATAAAAAACTGTCGGTCCTGAACAGCAACAAACCCGATACATTGGAACGAAGGTAAAGGATGAAGGAAATAAGAAACTGGTTCATGCCCAGAAAGAGCAGGTAGCGCAGTTTTATTCCCTGATATCCGATGATCAGCGCTGCACCGAACGTAACGAAAAAATAGACAAGAAAAAGTAACAACTTGACCGTCAGCATGCTGGAAAAATGCTTGTGCAAAAGCTGACTGTTCTGGGCAATGTTGCGGTTGTTAAAGTTGGTTATACCGCAATCCAGTAGAATGTTGAACAAAAAGGAAAAGTTGAAAACCACAAAATAGATCCCGTAATCCGTACCTACCTGGTTCTGAATGGTCAGGTCAATGCCGAAAATATAAAAAGGTTTGATTAACAGGTTCAGCGAAAGAAGAAGGATCAGGTTGGCAAGAAATTTCTTCTGCATGGTTGGTTTGGGCTGGATGTCTATTCGGGAAGGAAATAGAAATTATCCTTCACATGAATGACCGGATCGAATGGGATCAGTTGTTTCTGGTAGAGGATAAAGGCTGAATAGCCAAGCTCTTTCATCATGCTGAACGCCATATCTCGCTTTTCGTTCTTCCACAGCTCACAGTAGATGATAGGCTTATGTGTGCTGATCAGTTTTCTGGCACCATCCAGCACGAAGAACTCGAAATTTTCAACGTCAATTTTTATCCCGGTGACCTTTGCGGAATCCGTAAAAAAATGAGCGAAGGAATCCAGTTTTTGAATGGAAACTACGAACTCCTCCCCTTCTTCGGTGGCCGGCGAACCATTGTCATCCGTGATGATATGGGTAAGCCCCTGCATCCTGACGGATTGAATGACCGGTCTGCGCATACGGGCTTCGCCGCTATAGTTGGCCAGCGCTGTTTCCACAACCATGACATTCTGTAAACGGAAAAAGCGGATGATCCTTTTCAGCGCTTTGATGTTCTGCGGATCCGGTTCATAGGCGTAAATGATCGAATCCGGAAACCTCCGGCCCAGGTGCACCGTCATGATCCCGATATTGGCGCCAACGTCAAGAATAAATCCACCCTGCGGCAAGATATCGAGCAGGCGCATGAAATCTCCTTCGTCCTTCTTCCAGCGTAATATGCAGATCGTAAACAGAGAGAATATGAAAAGGTAATTCTGATAGCCCAACAGAAATTGCAACACTTTTTTTATCAACGCCTTCATTAAAATTCAGATATTTGCCGCAAATTTACCATAATATTTATCTTTTCACTGTTTTATTTCCGACTAACCTCAATATTACGTGAAGATAGCCGTAAATACCCGATTGTTGATTAAAAACAAACTTGACGGTATGGGTTGGTTCACCTGTGAGTCATTCAAAAGGATCGTACAACAGCATCCGGAGCATGAATTTTACTTTTTGTTCGACCGACGCTATGATGAATCATTTCGGTTTTCACCCAACGTGATCCCCGTTGTTGTCTATCCCCCTGCACGGCATGTGATCCTTTACATGATCTGGTTTGAGATCTCGATCCCCTTTGTTCTCAGGAAGATCAAACCCGACCTGTTCGTTTCACCCGACGGATTTTTGTCGCTTTCGACGCATACGCCCACCGTTGATGTGATTCATGACCTTAATTTTGAACATTACCCACAGGATCTGCCGAAGCAGGTGAGCCGTTATTACCGGTATTTTTTTCCACGCTTTGCCCGCAAGGCCATCCGGCTGGCAACAGTCTCCAGGTATTCCCGGAAGGATATTGCCGCCCAGTACGGCATTTCACCGGAAAAAATCGATGTGGTATACAACGGGGCCAACCTGGCATTTTGTCCATTGGATACCCTGCAGCAGCAGGCCGTCAGGGACGAATATACCGGAGGGTGCCCTTACTTCATCTTCATCGGTTCGCTTCATCCGAGAAAGAACCTGGCCTCCCTTTTTGCCGCATTTGACCGGTTCAGGGAGCAGGTACCATCGCCCTGCAAATTGATGATCGTCGGATCCAGGATGTGGTGGACCCCGGCCCTGAGGCAGTCCTATGACTCCATGAAACACAGGGATGATGTGATCTTTACCGGAAGAATCATCCTCCAGGAGCTTCACCGGGTGCTGGCATCCGCGCTGGCACTCACGTATGTATCCTATTTTGAAGGATTCGGGATTCCCGTTGTGGAAGCCTTTGCCTGCAATACTCCGGTCATTGCCTCCAACAGCACATCATTACCCGAGGTGGCCGGTGATGCAGCATTGCTTGTGGATCCCTTTTCAACGGATCAGATCACCCAGGCGATGGTGCGTATCTTCAGCGATCCACAGCTGCGCAGTGAACTGATGGCAAAAGGAATGGAACAGGGGAAGAAATTCTCCTGGGATAAAACCGCTGTCCTTCTCTGGTCAACCATTGAAAAAGCACTTCAGGACATTCAAATCCCCAAACCATGAACGTTTTACTGTTAGGCTCGGGAGGCCGTGAACATGCATTGGCCTGGAAAATCGCCCGGAGCAGAAAACTCGGCCGGCTTTTTATCGCACCGGGCAATGCCGGCACAGCGCTGGCCGGAACGAACGTACCCATGGCCGTCGGGGATTTCGAAAGGATCGTCCACTTTGTCAGGGAAAATGAGATCGCCATGGTGGTAGTGGGTCCGGAGGCGCCCCTTGTGGAGGGTATCGCTGATTTCATCAGGAACTATCCCCTCACCAGGGATGTCATGGTTATCGGACCGGGAGCAACCGGTGCACAACTGGAGGGCAGCAAAGTGTTCGCCAAGGAATTCATGCGCCGGCATGGGATACCCACAGCCGCCAGCCAGATGTTCGACCGCAACAGCATCGAAGATGCACTTCGCTTTATCGAGGCAAGTCAACCCCCCTATGTGTTGAAGGCTGATGGCCTGGCAGCCGGAAAAGGGGTCGTTATATGCCAGAGCAGAAAGGAGGCCCGTGAAGAACTGGAAGCCATGCTGGTGAATGAAAAATTTGGTAAAGCCAGCCACAGGGTGCTGATCGAAGAATTCCTCCAGGGTATCGAGCTGTCTGCCTTTATCATCACCGATGGTAAAAGTTACCGCATATTACCGGAAGCCAAGGACTACAAACGCATAGGAGATGGAGACACCGGCCCCAACACGGGAGGAATGGGCTCCATCTCCCCCGTACCCTTCGCCGATGAAGCATTCAAAAAGAAAGTGGAAAACAGGATCATTCGTCCCACCATCGCAGGATTGATCCAGGAGGACATCCCTTTTACTGGATTTCTCTTTTTTGGGCTGATGAATACCCACAACGAACCCTGCCTGATCGAGTACAATGTGCGCATGGGAGACCCCGAAGCAGAAGCCATTATGCCCAGGATACAGAGCGATCTCCTCGATCTGCTGGTGGCCACAGCCAGGGGAAGGCTTGATGAAACAACGGTTGAAATTGATCCCAGGGTGTGTGCAACCATTATGATCGCATCAGAGGGCTATCCGGGACATTACGATAAGGGTAGACCCATTCAGCATACCGGCGAGGTATCGGGAAGCATCCTCTTTCATGCCGGGACATCCCCGGGGATCCGTCCAGGAGAATTCATTACAGGCGGCGGAAGGGTAATCGCTGTATCCACCCTGGCCGATTCACTGGAAAAGGCCCTGGAAATATCCTACAGGAATACCCGAATCATCTCATTCGAAGGAATGTACTTCAGAACAGATATAGGAAAAGACTTACTTAATGAGGGTGACAAATGATCATCCACTTTTACCGGAAACAATTCAACAGCCAGCTCATTGTCTTTGTCCTGGCCAGTATCCTTCTCTGGGTGGATGCTTTTTTATTTCCAATGGAGGCCCTGCACTTGTCTTTCCAGACACCTTTATACTCAGGCCTCGTCATTCTTCTTGAAAAAGTACCGGCCCACCTCCATGTCATCCTTGCATTTCTGATCCTTGTTGCTGAGGCCATTCTTCTAAACTCATCCATGGTTAATCATAAGATCATAGCAAGAAATACACTTTTGCCTTTTTTATTGTATTTTGTCCTGATGAGTTACTCGCCGGTAATCCAAACGATCCATCCCGTCATGATCGCCAACTTCTTCCTGATCCTGTCGCTGAACGTGAATATGAGCATCTACCTCAAACCAGAGCCCTACAGGGAAATATTCAATGGCACGTTCCTCATATCCATGGCCTCTCTATTCTACCTTCCCTCCCTGATATTTCTTTTCCTGTTCTGGCTCAGCCTGATCATCTACCGTATTTCCAGCCTCCGCGAGTGGATCGTTACCATCAGCGGACTGATCGCTCCCTATATCTTCGTGGCTTTCTACTATTATTGGACAGATTCCTTCAGCGTATTCCTGGAAGATTACGTTTTGGTCATGTTCAGGTTCATCCCTTTCACCCTTGGGTCACTCAAACCATGGCTGGGTGAACTCTATATTGCACTGGGCATTGTCATCTTTATTCTGCTGATCATCGGGTTGATCAAATTATCGCTTGAAACAACTGAAAAAGTCATTACGGTAAGAAAGAGGATGAATGTGATCATCTACTGGACGATTATCAGTATTATCAGCTTTTTCTGGGCAGGTGACCACCTGCTGATCCATGCAACCATACTGGCCGTGCCTGCCTGCATCCTGATTGCCTATTTCTTTTCGGGCATACGACGCATCGCCGTCGCAGAATTAAGCTTTACCATTCTCATCATCCTGATCGCTGCCATTAAGCTTTTTTTCAGGGTGGAGGCATAAGAAATACACAACATGCTCATCAGTCACTACACGGATGATCTGCTGGAAGCAGGGTGCGACGAGGCAGGGCGAGGTTGTCTGGCAGGGCCTGTTTATGCAGCTGCGGTGATTTTACCGAAAACATTCCATGATGAAAAGCTGAATGACTCTAAAAAACTATCAGTCACCCTGCGGCTAAGGTTGCGCGAAGAAATTCTCAATAAAGCAGTTGCCTGGTCGGTGGCATGGGCAACCCCACAGGAGATTGATCAATTGAACATCCTGCAGGCTTCATTCCTTGCCATGCACAGGGCTGTCCAATCCCTGGTCCCGAAACCAGAATTTTTGCTGATCGATGGTAACCGGTTCAAAAAATATGAAGACATTCCGTATGTTTGTATGGTAAAAGGCGACAGCAAATATATGTCTATCGCAGCAGCTTCTGTTCTGGCCAAAGTTTTCAGGGATGAGTACATGCATCAGCTTCATGGCACCTATCCAGCCTATCACTGGGATTGCAATAAGGGTTATCCAACGCTATCCCATATCAAAGCAATACGTTCAATGGGGCTTACACCGGAGCATCGGTTGACGTTTCACTGCAAGGAACAACTCAAACTGACGTTATAGTGTGAAAATATCACGCAAACTACTCTTCCGGATCCTATCGATTGCGCTGCCGGCGATCATCCTGCCAACGGCTGCTTACCTTGCCTTCTTTCGCCCGGCACCTCCCGGAGAGTTCACCGAACTCATCGCATCCGTTCCGGATGACATGACCATCATCGCGGAAATAGGTCAACCGAAAACACTGCTGAAGGAAGCCAGCCACTCATGTATCTGGCAGGATATCCGTAAAACGGAAAGGATGAAGGTATTCCGTAATCATTTACATGAAATGCACTCGCTGATCCGCACCTATCCCTCTCTTTCAGGGATCCTCGCCGGATATCCCATTATTGCGGCACTGCAACTGTCAGAAGACAAGGGGCCGGCAGTGCTGATCATTTTTGAAGTTCCCTCGCTGAACCAGCGGAAGATCATCCGAAGATTTATCCATGAAGCAACGAAAGGTGGACAAACCTCGACAGGGGCGTACCGCGGGAAAAAGATCACCTCGGTGATGGGTCCACAGGGAAAAATAAACTTTCAGTATGCTTTTATCGGCAACCGGTTCATTGGCAGCACCGATACCCTCCTTCACAAAAGAAGCATTGACCTGATTATGGATAAAAGCCAGGGACCGTGGGACGAGCCATCGTTCGTAAAGGCTTACCACACAGCAGGTAAGATGGTGCACACGCACCTGTTCCTCAACAGTTCAGAACTCAAAAACGCACTGGTCAGCCTGCTGGACACCAACAGCAGGGCTCTGATTTCCACCCGTCATTTCCCGGATGGGTGGACCGCCTTCGACGTGACAATGGGACGTAACGAATTGACCTTAACTGGATTCACCACCTTCGATGATGAGGAAAACCTTTTTTGTCAGCTGTATGCAACGTATGATCCAGAAGATCTGAAAATCCATAAAATCCTGCCCGGTAATACGGTATTCAGCATCCAGATGACCACCGGGAATTTCGATGAATTTTTCAGAAAGATGAGTAACGGTAAGATCAAAACGGATACACTTTTCAGAGAAAATTTCAGATCATGGATGGATCCTTCCATGCAGCTCGATCTGGAAAAACGTATCCCTTCCATTGCCGGGCCGGAGATATGCCTGGCCATCACCGGATCACGCCACGCATCCCTTCGCGAAAGCACATATATCATTATCCGGTCAGAACAGATCGAAACTGGCCGGGTCAGCCTTGACCTCCTTTCCGATCCTGCACAGAATGCCCGTCTCCTGATGAGCGACCAATTGATCCGTAAGCTGAGCATCCCGAATCCTTTTCTGACACTCTACAGTCCCCTCCCGGCAGACAACCTGATGGAATGGTACACCCTCCATGACAATTACATCATCTTCGGGGAGTCGCCTGCTGCACTGCAAAGGTTCATCAGCTACCTGCTGACCGGAAGAACCATCGGAAACAATCCACAACTTGCGGAATTCCTGGATCATTTTCCCGACAGGTCGAACCTGTCGCTGAATGGCAATATCCGGAATGCGGGTGAGGCGATGATATCCCTGCTGAATGATTCCCTCGCCGCAGCGGTGAACCGGGAGAGAGACCTGCTCAACCGGTTCGACGGCCTGGCCATCCACTTCAGCCTGATGGATGACATGCTTTTTACCCACCTGCATCTAACCTATAATCCCGACTATGTGGAAGAGTCACCTTATCTGTGGAAAGCCAGGCTGGACACCACGATCCGGAAAGGTCCCTGGTTGATCCTGAACCCTCAGACCAGCATGGGGAACATTGTTGCATACGACGTTTCCGACCAGTTGTACCTGATCGGCGAAGACGGGGAGATCCGCTGGAAAAAGAGCCTCTCCGGCTCGGTGCTCAGCGATGTGTCTGTGGTCGAAAAAGGCCAGGATCATCAGCCCCATTTGCTCTGCAATACGGCCGATTCCGTCTATCTGATCCGCTTTGATGGTCAGCATGCCCCCGGGTTCCCGATACCTATCGCTTCCGGAGCAAGCAACGGCCTTACGGTACTGGATTATGACCATGACGGGGCATACAGGATCGTTCTGGCAACAAACGACAGGAAAATTCTGAACTTTGACCTCGACGGAAACCCCGTAAAGGGCTGGGCCACGCCGGCCACGGATTCGGTCATGGTCAAACCGATGGAGCACCTTGTGGCAGCAGGAAAAGACTACCTGATCTTCCCCCTCCGGGGTGGCCGGGTGCTGATCACCGACCGGAAAGGCAAGGTCAGACTGCAACCGGCCAGGTCATTCGTCCATTCGGGTCAATCTGACTTTTATGTGAATCATGCCGGTACCGAAGGAATTATCTTTACGACCGACATCTATGGCAATGTCATTTATCTTGCACCGAATGGAAGCCTGAAAAAGATCAGCTTCGGTGATTTTCTGCCCGGGCATCATTTCCTGTCAGCCGACTTCAACGGTGATCAGCAGGATGATTTTATTTTTCTGGACCAGAACCAGCTGACGGTTTTTAACAGGAAAAAGGAAAAGATCGCTGCATTTACCTTTCCGGAAGAGATCCGCGATCCTCCCCTTTTATTCGAACGGACACCGAACCGGACTTATCTTGGTTTTTTCTCGGCTGCATCGGGGAATATCTATTTACTTTCGGCTGAAGGTCAGGTTCAATGGACAACGGAAATGAAAAGCGACAGGCCCTTTCAGGTTGGATACCTTGACAACAGGACCACCCTTCACCTGATCACAGGATATAAATATGAGATTTTCAACTATCTTTTTGAATAGCCAACCATCAGGGCAAAGGCACACCCGGATTCAACCGCAGGATCTGACCGGTTCTCAGTGGATCATTCTTTTTCATCAGGTTCATCTTCAGCAGGGATTTTGAAAGTACGGCATACTGCTGTGCTATGAAATGAAGGGTCTGCTCCTCCTTCACGATATGATAGTCATAGATTGATCTTTTCTTTTTCCTTTCGATATAGATGATCTGCCCATTCATCAATGACCCTCGTTTGGGAAGTTCATTGTACCTGTGTATCTGGTAGGAGTAAATCCCAAAATCACTGGCTATCGTATAATAGGAGTCATTCCTCAGTGCAAAAACAAACCTTACGTCATTATTTATATAGATCTTCCGGTAGGTTGAAGGAAAACTCCGTGATTCAATGCTATCGGCAAGCACCAGTTGCAGGGCGAACAGGGCATCGGAATAAATATCTATATCATTGATAATCAATATCTTACCTGCCTCATACTGATCATCAAGCTGATAAAGTGCATACTCCTCAATCAGTTTGATCAACCGGTTGCCATATTCAGGATTTGTAGCATAACCGGCCGTTTTCAGTCCCTTCGCCCACCCTTTGTAATCCTTCAGTTCTAAGTCGAACAGGCAGCGGTACCGTTCGTGGGTGGATAAGAAGACAGAATGATCGGCATAGGATTGATACGGTGAATCGTACTGACGAAAGCATTCATTCTCCTGGTCATCGTCCTTATAGTAGGTCTGGCCTGTCCATTCGCTTTTACATTTGATCCCGAAATGATTATTTGCCAGGCGGGCCAGTTCGCTGTTGCCGTTATCCGTTTCCAGCAGACCCTGCGCGATGGTTATGCTGGCCGGTATGCGGTGCAAATTCATTTCATGGATCGCTACCACCCGGTACTTCCGGATGTACTCCTCCGCTGTCATCCGCTGGAGGGATTGCGGGAAAAGGGCTGCAGGGAGCAGGTTCATCACAATAAGCAGACACAGAACCTTCTTCATCGTTATCATTTGCCTGACAGGACAAAAATATTCCTTCCCGTAAAGCTTGCAGGCGGTGCGCAAAGATTGTTTTCTACAGGCGATTGTTAATAAAATAAAAAATCCTACTTTAGCCTGCCAGGGCATTTCCATATCAGGGGAGACAATACCGGACTATGACAGAAATCATCCAAAAATACTTCCCGGAGATCGGTGAGCGACAGAAGGAGCAATTTGCCCGGTTGTATCCGCTTTACTTGTTCTGGAACATGCGGATCAATGTTATTTCCAGAAGGGACATGGAAAACCTGTATATTCACCATGTCCTGCATTCACTCAGCATTGCGCGCGTGGTCAGTTTCAGGGAGTCCACCCGGATCCTGGATGCCGGTACGGGCGGGGGCTTTCCCGGTATCCCTCTGGCCATACTTTTTCCTGACGTCCGGTTTCACCTGGTGGATTCCATCGGTAAAAAGATCAGTGTGGTTGATCACATCGTGAAAGAGACCGGTCTGGTCAATATCACCACACAGCAAGCTCGTTTGGAAAGCCTTGACGAAAAATATGATTTCATTGTTTGCCGTGCAGTCACGGCACTGCCGGTATTTCTGGGCTGGTGCAGAAATAAGGGGATCAAAGGCGGGTTCAATGCACTCGAAAATGGGATTCTTTACCTGAAAGGAGGGGATATTGCCGGAGAGTTAAGCCAGGTGAAGCGATCCTGGCGGATTTTTGATATAAATGCGTTTTTCAGCGAGCCCTATTTTCAGGAAAAAAAGATCGTGTTCATCCCGTTTTAGCCAATTCAGGCACCGGCTACTTCAATCAAAACTTTGTCATGTCAAAATTTTTTTCTTATTTAGCCCTGTCAAAACTTTTCATTAAAATCCAAATCTATGTCAGAACAACGTAAGTATGTACCTTTTGTATCTGCTGAAACCAATTTAAAGGAGTTCACGATCAGGGCTCTGGTTATCGGGCTGATACTGGCTGTCATCCTGGGAGCTGCCAATGCTTACCTGGGATTGAAAGCAGGGATGACGATCGCAGCCACCTATCCTGCCGCCGTGATTGGTATGGCGTTGATTAAAGCCATGAGAGGAACCATTCTGGAGGAAAATTTCACCCGTACGGTGGGTTCGATCGGCGAATCGGTTGCAGCAGGAGCTATCTTCACCATTCCTGCTTTTTATATTGTTTATCTCGATTCACAGCGTCAGGGAGTTGTAGCAGAGAATTTCTTCACCTACGGAACGACCACGATCATTCTCATTGTCGGTGGTGTGCTGGGGATCATGTTTGTGGCGCTTTTGCGCAGGGTGATGGTGGAAGACACCGAGCTGGTTTTCCCTGAATCCATTGCTGCTGCTGAGATCCATAAATCGGGCCAGAAGGCCAGTCGCGGCTCCAGTTATCTTTTTACCGCCATGGGCATAGGTGGTCTGATCAAGGCACTGGGTGAGTTCAAACTTTTTTCCACCTACTGGGAAAAGTTTTACACATTTTCCAAGCAACTCATCACGGGAACCAATTTTTCGGGTCAGGGAGGTATGATGATGGCTTCACCGGGGATAGCGCCTGCGTACCTGGGTGTGGGTTACATCATCGGGCCCAGGCTGGCTGCCCTGAACTTCTCAGGAACATTGATTGCCTGGGGATTGCTGACTCCGATGATCCTGTACTTTCTGGCGCCGGGCTTCGATATTCAGGGGATTGCTTCCGGCCTGATGGCTGCTGATCCATCCTTATCAGGTGCGGCAGCCCTCGACAAAGCCTGGGTGGATACAACGTATAAGGTATGGCGCTTCATCGTCCGGCCGATCGCCATCGGAGGCATGCTGGTGAGTGCTGTTTTTACGCTGTACCGTATGAGGGCGAGCCTGGGGGCAGGCCTGAAGCGTTCGGTGGGTGATGTGAGGAAAGCTGCCAAAGGGATTGAGCTGAATGTTCCCCGTACGGAAAAAGACCTTCGGTTCAACTGGATCATCCTTGGGATCCTGGCTGTTGCCATCGTTACGTTTCTGGTGACCAAATTCGTCTTCCATGCTAATTTTCTTGTCGCCATTGTTGCCGCCACTGTCCTGATCATCCTGGCATTCTTCTTTGCAGCAGTCTCGGGCTACCTGGTGGGGATCATGGGATCCAGTAATAATCCGATCAGTGGACTGACACTGACCGCCCTGGTGGTCACGGCTCTGATCATGGTACTATTGGGTGTTCACGGCCAGGAAGGAGTGGCCACAACCCTGGGGGTTGCCGCGATCGTCTGCGTGGGTGCAGCTGTCGCGGGTGAAATGCTGCAGGATCTCAAGGCGGGGCATATCCTGGGAGGAACTCCCTGGCGAATGCAGGTCGGTGATATCCTCGGAGTGGTCGTTGCTGGTTCCGTCATGTTCTTTGTGTTGCGTTTCCTCAACGACGGCGATATTGCCAAAGGAGCGGTCGAAGGTTACGAAGGGGGATTTGGAAGCACCAAGTTATCGGCACCGCAGGCCAACCTGATGGCCCTGCTCTCCCAGGGTATCGTGGGGGGTAACATGGCCTGGCCGCTGATCATCGCAGGAATGGTGATGGGATTTGCCTTCATCCTTGCCCAGGTCAAAAGCCCCATGCTAGTCTGTGTCGGTATGTACCTGCCGCTGGAAACCACCTTTGCCATCTTCATCGGCGGAATCATCAAAGGGATCGTTGACTACTTCACCCAGAAGAGAGGATTTACAGCCGGTCAGCTCACAACAGTTGAGAACACGGGGATATTGCTCGCATCGGGTCTGATTGCGGGGGAAGCCCTTGTCGGGCTGATCTTTGCCATTTTTGCCGTAGGCAACATGTTCCCGCCTGCTATTTTTGCACGGCCGAGTTACCTGGTGGGGATCGTGATCCTGATCATCATCGGCTATATACTGGTTAACGTGCCGTTAAGAGTCGCAAAAAAATCCGTATAACCTGACCTGAACGTGGCTGCCAATTTCTTTCAACGTCGCAGGATCCTGAAAGGAGCCAACTACCTGGCGCTGACTCCTGTCAGGATCCATGCGCACGTAATCGGTGAAGATGGCAGGGTGATCCTGATCGTTCCCAAGTTCAAAAATCCGGTATTACGACAGTGGCTCATTCCAAGAAATAAATCCGATCATTTCCGCATCCACCTCGACGGGCCCGGTTCGGCTACCTGGCTTGCCATCGACGGTGTATCAAATGTTTCCGAGATTTGTTCCCGATTGGAAGAGAGCCTGGGCGAAAAGATCAGTCCTGCTGAAAGCAGGGTCACCCGCTTCCTGACCCTGCTGTATGATCAGCGGTACATTACGTTCAAGGAGTTGGACACAGGTCCCTCGTTGTCTCGACTTCGTAGGTATTCCTCGGAACAGACATAAGCCTGGAATTTGTATTTTGGAATTTATTTGGAATTTGGATTTTGGTATTTGGATTTTACAGAATATTGACTTCTGTCTCCAGCATTACCCCAAACTCTTCCGCCACCGAATGCTTTATTTTCTCAGCAAGCTGCAAGATTTCCTCCCCGCAGGCATTGCCCAGGTTGACCAGTACCAGTGCCTGCTCCTGATGAACCCCTGCCCTGCCCTCACGGAATCCTTTCCACCCGCAATGCTCGATCATCCAACCGGCAGCCAGCTTCACCGCACCATTATCCTGAAAGTTTCCGGGTAATCCAGGGAATGATTTCTTTAGAGATAAAAAATCTGCTGCCGGCACTTCAGGATTCTTGAAAAAACTTCCCGCATTTCCAATGAGTTCAGGATCAGGGAGCTTCCGACGGCGAATGTTGATCACAGCCTCCCTGACGGTCTTCAGGGAGAGTCTCCTGACGCCTGTCCGCCTGATCTCTTCCTCAAGAGCACCGTACCGTAGATTAAAGGAAGGTCGTTTCGCCAGACGCAGGGTGATGGATAATATGATATAACGATCCTTCGCTGTTGTTTTGAAAATGCTTGTCCGGTAACCAAAACCACAGGCTTGTGCAGGAAGGGATACGATTTGTTTGTTTTGCCGGTCCCAAGCACACAGCTCCGTCAATACATCCTTCAGCTCCGCCCCGTATGCGCCGATATTCTGAATAGGAGCCGCACCTGCTGTACCGGGGATCAGGGATAAATTCTCCAGCCCTCCCAGACCCTTGCCCACACAATGACCGACCAGCTGATCCCAGTTCTGTCCGGCATGAACCCTGATCTCAGCATGATCCGGAGTTTCCCTCAGCAGATCAATACCCGCTGATTCCATTTTAATGACAAGCCCTGCAAAGTCACGGGTAAAAAGAATGTTGCTCCCCCCACCCAGGATCAGTAAAGGCGCTGAAAGGGCGACTTCATCATGGGTCAGCAGTTCCTCTACCTCCTCCGCAGCCTGAACTGAAGCGAAATACGCTGCATTGACATCAATGCCAAAGGTGTTGTAATTCTTAAGGGATATGTTTTTTCTGATCATATCAAAGACGCGGATAACCTGGTCGGGAACAAAACTTCCGACAAATTAACGGATTTTAACAATCAAATCATAATGCAACAAATGAAACCCGGATTCGTTAAATAAGATCATCAGCATCAAAAAGAATTGAAGAAAGCTATCGTTACCGTCACCAACGATCTTGTCACTGACCAGCGGGTGGATAAAACTGCCGGATGCCTCTGTGAAACCGGATTTCAGGTGACCCTGATCGGCAGGAAGAAACGCGGAAGCTTACCGCTGACAGGCAGGAACTATCTTACCAGAAGGATGCGACTGGTTTTCGACAAGGGACCTCTTTTCTATGCAGAATACAATACGAGGCTGTTTTTCTTCCTAATGTTTCACAGGGCTGACCTGCTGGTAGCCAATGACCTCGACACCCTTTTACCCAACTTCCTGATCCATCGGATCCGTAAGATTCCCATGATATACGACAGCCATGAATATTTCACCGGAGTGCCGGAGCTGGTCGACAGGCCCTTTGTGCAGCATTTCTGGAAACGGATCGAAAAATGGATCTTTCCCCGGTTGAAAGAGGTCATCACGGTCAACGATTCCATTGCCCATCTTTATCACCAGGAGTATGGCACCCGGCTCCACGTGGTCAGGAATATACCGCCAAACCGCGCGACCGGTAATACCATGACCCGCAGGGAACTCAATCTGCCGGAGAATAAATATATCGTGCTGCTGCAGGGGGCTGGCATCAACATACAACGGGGAGCGGAAGAAGCCATTGAAGCCATGCAGTATCTTGATGACGCGATCCTGCTCATCATCGGAGGCGGGGATATCGTATCCGTTCTTCCGGATATGGTCGGGAGGTTGCACCTGGAGGAAAAGGTTTTTTTCATTCCCAAGCAACCATTTGAACGTTTGTTTCATTTTACCAGATGTGCAGATATCGGGATAACCCTGGACAAGGATACCAACATCAACTATCGTTTCAGTTTGCCAAACAAGCTCTTTGATTATATCCACGCCGGACTGCCCGTGCTTGCATCCCCACTGCCGGAGATACGGAAGATCATTGAGAAATACAAGGTCGGAATGATGATTGAATCTCATGATCCAAAACATATTGCCGAAAGGATAGACATCATGCTGAAAGATACGGAACGCAGGAAAGTCTGGAAAGAAAATCTTCGGATAGCAACAGCAGAACTGAACTGGGAAAACGAAAAAAAGATCCTTCTCGACATCTTCCGGAAGTATGAATGATTATCATTTACATATTGTTTCCTTCACGATCCCCTATCCTCCCAACTACGGAGGTGTCATTGACGTTTACTGCAAACTCAGGGCGTTGCATGATCTTGGGATCAGGATCCATCTGCATTGTTTCGAGTATGACCGAAAGCCTGCCGGTGAGCTGAATGAATTATGTGAATCGGTCCATTATTACCAGCGAAAGACCGGGCTGCGCTTTACCCTGAGCCGAATCCCCTACATCGTCAGCAGCCGCAGGTCAAAGGAACTGATCAGTAACCTTTCAGGCGACAACCATCCTGTTCTCTTTGAAGGCCTGCATTCCTGCTATTACCTGAGCGATCCGCGTCTCAGGGATAAGCAGAAGATCTATCGGGAAAGCAACATCGAACATCATTATTATTACAACCTCTGCAGGGCCGAAAAGAACATTCTTAAAAAGCTCTATTTCCTTGCTGCTAGCGTTAAGTTAAGGCATTACGAAAAAATACTGGGGCATGCCGACCTGATGCTGGCCGTTTCGGCAAAGGATGCGGAATATTTACAGCATCAGTTTCCGGGCGTACCCGTCTTTCACCTTCCCAGCTTTCATTTCAATGACAAGGTTGACATCCAGCCAGGGCGGGGTAATTATTGTCTGTATCACGGCAACCTGTCCGTTGCTGAAAACTCGATGGCTGCCGCATTTCTCATCAGGGAAGTCTTTAATGATCTGGAGATTGACCTGAAAATTGCCGGATTGAATCCCCCCGGATTCCTGAAGAAACTGGCACGAAACCATCCGCATATACAGATCATTGAAAATCCCGATGCTCAGGAAATGGAACGGCTCATCCGGCAGGCCCACATCAACATCCTGATCACTTTCCAGGCGACGGGATTGAAATTAAAACTGCTGAACTCGTTGCATATCGGAAGGTTTCTGCTGGTCAACAGTGCCATGCTGAACGGGACAGGCCTCGCCGAACTCTGTGAAATAGCCGATACTCCTGAACAAATTAAGGTCAGGCTGGCTTCAATGAAAGACAGGGTGTTCGAAGAAGCGGAGATCGTACGGCGGAGTAAGATTCTTGCCGGGCAGTACTCGAACCTTAAGAATGCTGACCGCTTAATAGAATATATATTCTGAGGTATCCACCTTCCCATCTTCACATTTAAGCGTTCGGGATGAAAATTTCCTGAAGAGGGAATAGTTATGGGTGGCCATAAATACGGCACATCCGGTTTTGCTGATGTCAAACAACAGTTTCATGATTCCCTCGGAGGTTTCAGGATCAAGGTTCCCTGTCGGCTCATCAGCCAGAATGATTTCCGGGTCATTCACCATGGCGCGTGCAATGGAGACGCGCTGCTGCTCCCCGCCCGAGAGCTGATGAGGCATCTTGAAGCCCTTGGTCCCCAGCCCAACTTTCTGAAGCACTTCCTGCGAGCGAACTTCCATCTTCTGTTTATCCTTCCAGCCCGTTGATTTCATGACGAATTTCAGGTTTTCATTTACCGTACGATCCGTCAGGAGCTGAAAATCCTGGAAGACAATTCCCAGTTTCCTCCTCAGAAAGGGTATTTCTTTCTGCCTGATCGTTTTCAGGTCAAATCCCGCGACCATCGCCGTACCATCCATAACAGGCAGTTCAGCATAAAGGGTCTTCAGCAGGCTGGATTTTCCCGTTCCGGTCTTGCCGACCAGATAGACAAACTCACCCTTCTGGATGGAAAATGTCACACTGGAAAGGACAAGGATATTTTTCTGAAAAACCGCCAGATTCTGAAGATCAATGATATTATCTGTCTCTGTCATATGTGGATTTCTTAACCTGTAACTTGCAATCCCGCTGATGCGGGATCTCCGCTCCGCTCCGACATGCAACCTGAAAGAGATTTCCCTGCATTGATATCACCAGCTCACCAGGTTGGCAAATCCCATGAACGCCATGGACAGGATCCCTGCGATGACCAGGGCTATGGGGACTCCCTGCATTCCTTTTGGAACCCCTACCAGGGCAAGATGTTCGCGGATCCCTGCAAACAGCAGCAGGGCCAGTCCGAAACCAAGGGCATTGGATATGGCAAAGACCACAGCTGGCAGGAGTGCCAGGTCACGTGTAATGGTCTGAATGGCCACGGCCAACACAGTGCAGTTGGTGGTAATCAGCGGCAGGTAGATACCTAATGCCTGGTAAAGGGAAGGGCTGACCTTTTTCAGGATGATTTCCACCATCTGTACCAGCCCGGCGATGACCAGGATAAAGGCGATGGTCTGTAAAAAACCAATGTGAAAGGGATCAAGAATGAACCGTTGGACCAGCCAGGTTGCGATGGTCGAAAGTGTCATAACAAAAAGCACTGCCCCGGCCATTCCCGTAGCAGTGGAAATCCGGGTTGAAACACCCAGCAGGGGGCAGATGCCCAGAAATTGGGCAAAAACAATGTTATTGACAAATACAATAAAGATGATTATGATGATATATTCCATATCTGTATGATTTTACGTGGTCTTTTTCAGTCTGTTCACCAATGCGATTAAGAAACCGAGTGTGAGGAAAGCACCGGGTTGAAGGATGAAGATCAGGATAGCATCTCCGGGAATGAACTTCAGTCCAAAGATGGAGCCGTTGCCCAGCAGTTCACGGATGCAGCCCAGGATGGTAATCGACATGGTAAAACCCAGTCCCATGCCTGCCCCATCAATGATGGAGGACACGATGGTATTTTTTGACGCAAACGCTTCGGCCCGGCCCAGTACGATGCAGTTGACAACAATAAGGGGGATGAATATCCCAAGTTGTTTATGAAGGGCCGGTGCGTATCCTGCCATCACCAGGTCGACAATGGTCACGAAAGCGGCGATAACGGTAATAAAAACCGGAATACGAACCTTATCGGGTGTCACATTCTTGATGGCTGAGATGCAAAGGTTCGACATCACCAGAACGAATGTTGTGGCCAATCCCATCCCCACTCCGTTCATGGCCGATGTACTCACCCCGAGGGTCGGACACATGCCCAGGAGAAGGACCAGGGTGGGGCTCTCTTTAATGAATCCTTTGGTAAAATTTTTCCACTGGTTCATGCTCATTTACCTCCTTCATTTTTATATGTATCGTATGCCCGCTGCACAGCATCACAAAAAGCGCGTGAGCTGATGGTGGCTGCTGTTATGGCATCTACATCTCCTCCGTCCTTCTTCACTTTCAGTTTGAATTCGGATGGATCTTTCCCATAAAATTGTTCTTTGAACTCCGGTGTTTCCATCTTGGTACCCAATCCGGGGGTTTCTTTCTGCTGAAGCACCTCTATTTTCGTAATGCAATCGCTGGTATCAAATCCTACCATCAGTTCGATCAATCCGCTGTAACCCTTCAGCGAATAGGTCTGAATAGCAGAACCAACAATGGAATCATTCCTGTAACCCCGGGTGAGGCCCAGTGGTCTTGGCTGGTCAGGGATCGAAACCGTTTCAGTAACAAGGGTATCAAAATCCTGGATGACCTGCTTGATGGCGCTTTCCTTTTTCAGTTTCTCTACTTTCGCAATGGGCTCTTTGGTGAGGTTATACACTCCGGCCAGTGCGAAGGAACCGATAGCCGTAAAGATCAGTAGGCTTAGGAACATGTTGATGAACGAAGATTCAGTTTTCTTTGCCATATAGGGTTTCTTTTCAGAAGGATAGAATCATGGATAACGTATATCATTTCATTTTGTAGGATCATTTTCACGGCCTCAGCCAAACCGGGCCGGCTTGAAGCCGCGGTTGATCAGTGGTGTCACTGCATTCATGATCAGGATTGCGAAGGAAACTCCTTCCGGATACGATCCCCATATCCTGATCAGCATGGTGATGATCCCGCAGCCCACTCCGAAGATGATCATTCCTTTGGGTGACATGGGAGAAGTGACCATGTCGGTGGCCATATAGAACACACCGAGGATCATACCGCCGGCAATAAGATGGAAGAAGGGTGTGACGTACAGCGACGGATTGATCAGATGCATGATCCCTGAAAAAACAAAGGCAGAGCCCAGGTAGGCAACGGGTATGTGCCAGGTGATGATCTTACGGTAAAATAAATAGACTGCGCCAATCAGCAGGGCAATGGCCGAAACTTCCCCGATGCTTCCCCCCTGGTTACCCAGCAGATCGTTGACATAGGAAGGCAGTTCCGGCATCAATTCCTGTACGGTCTTACCGGCCTGAAGGCCCTCCTTTAAAATGCCGAGAGCCGTCGGGCCTGTGATGGCATCGGTGATCTGAGGCATGAACATCGGATTGGCCACAGGCCAGGAAGTCATCTGCACCGGGAACGAGAGCAGCAGGAATACACGACCTACAAGGGCCGGGTTGAAAATATTCTTACCAATCCCGCCAAAAGCCATCTTGGCAATGCCGATGGATACAAATGCCCCGATGATGATGATCCAGACAGGCAGGTTGCTGGGAACGTTAAATGCCAGCAAAATACCCGTAATGACAGCAGATCCGTCCGTGATCGTAATATCGCCCTTAATGATGTACTTCTGGATCAGATACTCGAACAACAAACAGGCAGCAACGGAAACAACGGTCAGCAGCAGGGCATCCAGACCAAAAAAATAAATGGATACCAGGAAAGCAGGTATGAGTGCATAGATTACCCCGAACATGATCTTTTTCACAGACTGGTCCGAATGAACATGGGGAGATCCTGAAATGATGATTGTGCTCATAACTTATTTTTTTCCTCTGTTTCTGATAATTTGACCCACCCTGATTTTACCCACACGGATATAGTCCAGCAATGGTCTGCCTGAAGGGCAGGTGTAATGACAGGATCCGCATTCGATGCAATCCATCACCCGGTCCTTTTCCGAACCTTCGTAGTCTTCTGCTGCCACCCGCAGGGCAATCAGGTAGGGTTCCAATCCCATTGGGCAGACAGAAACACACCGTGAGCAGCGAATGCAATTCTGCACCCTGACCCTGACGGACTCATCTTCGGAAAGAAGCACGATCCCTGACATGCCTTTCACAACCGGTGTGTCAAAGGAAACAAGCGCTTTGCCCATCATAGGTCCGCCGCTCAGAATTTTCCCGGTATGATCAGGAATACCACCAGCCTGCTCAATGAGCTCAGCAATGGGTGTTCCGATGCGTGCAAGAAAATTGGAGGGTTGTATCAGGGATTTCCCCGTGACCGTCACCACACGTTCAAAAAGAGGCTTGTTCTTTTGTACAGCCTCGTAAACGGCAAAGGCAGTACCGACATTATGCACAACGCATCCCACTTCAAAGGGTAATTTACCCGAAGGCACTTCCCGGTTCAGCAGGGCCTTGATCAATTGCTTCTCACCGCCTTGCGGATATTTGACCTTGAGCCCCTGAACCCGGAAGCCCGGGAACTTATTGCACAGATCCGAAAGATGGGCAATGGCATCGGGCTTATTCTGCTCAATACCGATGATCACCCTGTCGACTCTGAGAGCCGTCATCAGGATGAAGGCGCCGATGAGCACCTGCTCTCCCTTTTCCAGCATCAACCGGTGGTCGGCCGTAAGATACGGTTCACATTCAACCCCGTTGATGATCAGCGTATCCACTTTCTTTCCTTCAGGGACCATCAGTTTGACATGTGAAGGAAAAGTAGCGCCTCCCATGCCCACAATGCCCATCTCGCTGATCCTGTCGATGATTTCCTTTGGTGACAGCGTGACTTCCCAGTGGATGGTGTCTGACCGGTCAATGGTATCTTCCCACTCATCTCCTTCCACATCGATCAGAATGGCCTGCTTGCGATAACCACTGATATCCATCACCTCATCCACTTTAAACACTTTTCCGGACACAGGTGAATGAATGTTGGATGAAATGAAGGATTCGCCTTTCGCCAGGAGCTGACCCGCACGGACCCGGTCGCCATTCTGAACGATCACCCGGGACGGTGCGCCAAGATTCTGGGATACAGGCACAAAGACCCTTTTTGGCAGGGGAATTTCCCGTATGGCCTGGTGAGCTGATAGTTTATTTTCTGCTGGATGAACACCTCCAAGCTTGAATGTTTTCAGCATGGATCCTCCTGTCATTAATAACTGAAAATATTTGAAGTTGTAACATAAGTTCAGATTTCAACAGCTTCCGGCTTCGGTTCGGTACCTGCGGGCTGTACTTTTTTCAGCGGAAAGTTGATCTCCAGAATGGCATTGGTGGGGCATTCAGGCGCACACTTGCGGCATAACTTGCATTTGAGAAAATCGATGTAGGCAAGATTATTCTCAAGTGTGATCGCATCATGGGGACATGCTTTAACGCATTTACCACAGCCGATGCAGGCAACGGAGCAGTTCTTCCGGGCAATGGCGCCCTTTTCCCTATTGACGCAACTGACAAAGATGCGTTTTCCCTTGGGTCCCTGGTTCCTCAGTTCAATGATGTCACGGGGGCATGCAGTCACACAGGCGCCGCAGGCAGTGCAATTTTCTTCCACCACCACCGGTAATCCGGTTTGCTCGTCGATGAACATCGCATCAAATTTACAGGCAGCCACGCAATCGCCCAGGCCAAGGCACCCGTAAGGGCAGCCACTCTCACCTGAAAAGAGATTATGCGCAAAGAAACAGGTGGCCGGTCCGTCGAAGCGGTACTTTGACGGAGCATTGGCGTGTGAACCGTTGCACCGGATAACAGCTACCTGGGGCTCCTTTGCGACCGACTGAAGGCCCAGGATGCCCCCCACCACGGTCATCGTTGCATTCCCTCCCACAGGGCAAAAGAAACCTTCCATATTGCCGGCCTTTACCAGGCTTTCCGCAAAATTGCGGCAACCCGCAAATCCGCAACCCCCGCAATTGGCACCGGGTAATGCCTCGTTCACGGTATCAATGCGCGGATCCTCCACAACCTTAAACTTCTGGGCAACAAAGTACAGAATGACAGCGAAGACGATCCCGAGAGCGGATAAAGAAATGACCGCATTGAGCATCACATTGTCCACAATAGATCTCCTTTCAAAATAATAAAATGAATTACTTTATCAGGATATTCACATCAGTGGTACAAATGTAAAAACATTTACTGAAGGCGAATGATCAGTCTGTTATTTTTTTCACAATGAAAAAGGATAGCTGCCACCAGGCTACTGTACGATCACTTTTTCCGTACGGATGACATCCCCTGACCTGATCTCGACAAAATAGATCCCTTTTGGCTGGTAACGCATGATGAATTGCTCGTCTACGGGTGCGGAACCGGGAGCGCCTGTTTTTGTAAAAATCCTTTCCCCCGCCTGGTTCAGGAGACTGATATCATAGGATCGCTCCTTCAATCCCAGTATGTACACGTGAAAAGAATCCGTGGCCGGGTTGGGAACGATCTTCACCTGAACATCCTGCCCGGGATTTTCGCTGACGGCGGTGCAGGGATCAAACCTGACCCTGACCTTGTCGTTCTTTGGCTCTTCGCAGGGATCTATCGGATAACCCGTAAGGGTGAGCCTTACCGATCCGTTGGCAATGTCAGATGCACCCGGTGTATAGATAGCCTGTAAAATGGATGGATCATCGAAAAAGCCATCTCCGGGCGTCGTCCAGAGAATTTCCGAAGCATTGGAGGCTTCTCCTTCAAGGGTTATCGACGTGTTGTAACAGATGGTTGTGTCATTGCCGGCAAAAACGCTCGGCCAGTTACCTATGGCAACATACATGGTGTCATAGGCTTCCATTCCGGATTCATAACCATAGGCCGTAATGGTAAGCGTATATCCCCCGTTGGCAATGTCTCCCGGTCCACGGATGTACCCCTGTTCCAGGTTGATGGGCGGAGAGGGGACAAAGAAGCCATCACCGTCAGTCGTCCAGAGAACAGATTGTACATAGGTGCCTTTCGCCACAGCGGTAAAGGGTACGTCTTCGCATACCAGTGTATCGCCGGCAGCAACGATCAGCGGCGGCAGGATGGGCCCGAAATCAAAGGAGGCGATGCGTGTGCTCCAGCTTCCCATATATTCCTGGGTAAACCAGAAGGTATAATCGTCAACCGGATCAACGGTCATACAACTGTAATCGCCCCACCGGTTCAGGACCGTCTGCGAGCCCTGTCCGGCAATGATTTCCATTTCAGCATAGTTCATTTCCCCGAGAGGTGCATCGGGCGATCGCCCGGTAAACCGTATGGAGGGATGGGTGTTCGAACTGGAAACGGAGTAACCCAGCGCAATTTCACCCGCTCCATTCATGGCGATGCTTGCCATCCAACGATTTTCATCATCCGGTGCATAGGTCCCCTGCTGATAGATGTACCAGGATCCCTCTTCCTTTCTCAGCTCGTACCAGCGTACGGCAGCATGATTGTTCACCTTCACCGTATGGTTGGTCAGCAAAACTTCATAATCATTAAAGTTCCGGTACTGAAGTCTGTACATCAGCATGACCGCAAGGTCATCCAGCCGGACATCGGTCCCGGGCTGAGGTATTCCGTCCAGGCTGGCATTATAGGGCAGCGTTGCCAGATCAGCGACCAGGCCGATGGTCGAATTATCCGGATTGTCCCAGTCCACCTGCATGGCATAGACCTCCAGGTGCTGATCTTCCCATACGCGGCGATGGATGATATAATTGGGTGAACCCGGGGGAGGAACCGGGCCGTCGATGTCGGCTGGAAGAAGGCTGAATGTCCCCCACATATCAAAATAGACCATCTGGGCATCCGGGTCGCCTGCCAGCATCTTCTCCCGCTCAAAAGATGATACGGCTCCATGGGTATTCCCTCCGAACATGTTGAAGGTGGCATAATAACCGTCAGGCCAAACGCCGAGTTTGGGGTAATCGTTGAATGCAGGGAACTGAAAGGCATACCGGTAATATTCCCCCAGGGGATCACCGGTTGCCGAAACAGCTACCAGTTCCCAGTAGGAACCGTCATCCGTATTGATGGCAAACTGCGAAGCAACCCAGCGGTCGGCAAGATGATCGTACATGACAACGGGATCCCCATCGTTCGTACCTGTCCAGGGCCCTGCAAAGCCAAACCATAGCGTGGCGTTGTCAACAGGCCCGTAAAGCTTGTTCCCGTCCTTGTCCCAGATGGCAAACGAAAGATTGATCATCTGGAAATAATGATTGGGCCCTACGTCTCCTTCGGTGTCCGGCGGATAGACGCTATTCACATTGCCAATCCCTTTAAAATTCCGGATAGGACCGCGCTGACTGCGCTCGCCCATCCGCATCTGCGCAACGGGATCCGTTACGGTCTCAAAATATGCTTTCTGTTCATCCGTAAATGTGCGTTTTAGCGAAGGATTCTTGATCATGCTGTTCTTCCAGCTTCTGATCCTTTCACCAGGCAGGATAACCGGCATATCCCGCAGTGGCCGGGTCTTGTCAAAATAGGCTGCTTTGCTCACCTGAGCCGGGCCCGTGGATTGTTCCTGTGAAAAGGCACCCAAAATGAGCAATAATAAACCGGTCATTAATGTAAAGGCTTTTTTCATTCCCGATGGTTCTTAATTTTATAATCAACAAATTCTTTTTCAATTAATTGGCTGTAATCCATCTGGATTATCTGATCCGAATGGTCGTGCTGAATTTCTTTTTCAATTTATCCCTGAAGGAGTACAATAGTAAATAGTAAGGGATGAGCAAAAAAATGGACAAAAGAGCTGAAATACCCTCCTTCACACCGGCTGACAACAGAATGACCAGTGACAGCAGAACAAGCACGAACGGAATAAGGTAAGCCAGGATCACTGCACGGGTTCCGGAAGATTGCTCCATGACCAGATCGACCTTTTCTCCGACTGAATACGCTTCACCCACAGCCCGGTTCACCTCAACGATCTTATCCCTGGATTCTGCAAGGTTACAGGCCCCTTTTATCTGACAGGATGAACATGCAGAAGCGGATTGGATCTTAACATAAACCGACTGGTCATCCACCTTTTCAATGGTGCCTTCATGGCATATGCTATCCATCTTTTGACTCATTGTGACCGGAATTTCTGCAAAAGTACTTTTTTTCCGGAGACCGGTAACATTTCTTCGGAGTGAAATATGGATCAGGGGGTAGACAAAGACAAGGGAAGCACTTTGCCATTAAAGAAATGATGACCCCTTCGGGAGAAGTCCGCAATGAATGAAGCCATTTCCTCCGCCGTAACCGGCGCTTTATAACCGGGAAAAGCCATCTGAAGCATTTCCGTATCCACGGCACCAAATGCAAGCATATTCACCGATATTCCTTCCGGTTCCAGTTCCGCGGCCAGGCATTCGGTCAGAATGGCCAGTGCACCTTTGCTGGCACTGTACACCGACATGCCCGGGAATTTAACGCTGCCCTGCACACCACCCATGCTGCCGATGTTGACGATATGAGCCCCGGGATTCATCCAGGGTACCAGGGCCTGGATCAGGAAAAAAGCAGCTTTGAAGTTGATATCCAGTAACTGGTCGACATCATCCGGAGAAAATCCCGATAACGGCTTATGGATCAGCAGGCCGGCATTGTTGACCAGCACATCGGCCCGATCAACATGTTTCCTGATGACTGGCAACAGATCCCTATCCAATGCTCCCCGGGAGAGATCATAGCCAACAGGAAAGATCTGGCTGTGAGGATGGTTGTTGATGCACCAGGAGCGAAGATCGTCCAATGCACGGCTGTTTCGGGAGATGGCAACGATGCTGTCATCAGGATTTTTAGCAAATTCCCTGACCAGTGCATTCCCCACGCCCCGGCTGGCCCCTGTGACGACAATGTTCATGGCTACGCTGGTTTTATGATCAGAGAACCACGATCTTGGTGATGGATCCCGCAGAACCGCAGGTCACCTGCAGGAAATAAAGTCCGGGCCCCATCCTCTCTCCTGCCCCATTCCTACCGTTCCAGGAAAGTTTACAGAAATCCTTTGCAAATTCTCCGTCTGCAAGTGAATATACGGTCCGCCCCGACTCATCAAGAATGACGGCTTTCAGGTAGCCGGCTTCCTTCAGGGCAATGTCAATGGATAATGACCGGGCACCGGTCAGTGCCACGGGATTGGGATAAACGGTAACCTCAGGATTGCCGGCCAAGGTGGATTCGGATTCCGGAATGCCCACGGCCAGGTCATCCAGGTCAACCCGGTAGATCGAAAGACCATAGGTGCCAACATAGAGCGTGCGGTCGTAGTCCAGGATCTTCATATCGTAAATGGGCACATTCCCCAGTCCGCCTGAAACGCCCCACCAGCTTTCGCCACCGTCTTCGGTCAGGAAAAGTCCGGCATCCGTGCCCACAATATACCGGTCAGTCACATCCGGATCGATCACCATTGCATTGACCGGAAGCTCCGGAAGATTTCCGCTGATATTTTCCCAGGACTGCCCCAGATCGTTTGACCGATAAACATGAGCGATGGGCTCGTCCCAGCGAAAACCTGAAAGCGTTGTATAGATCACATCCGGGTAGGAAGGATCGCACTTCACGCGTGTGATCCACCGCTTGGGAAGTCCTTCCGAAATTTCATTCCATGAGGCTCCTGCGTCAAGGGAAATATGCACATGACCATCATCTGTTCCAGCCAGAACAATGTCGGGATCCACCCGGGAAATATCCAGGGTAGATACGGTATGATATCCGCTGCCATCGTCACCGTCGGTCAGGTCAGAACTTACCGCTGTCCACTGGAAACCCCCGTTGAGGGTCTTCCAGATACGGTACGTTCCGAAATACAACGTGTTGGGCACCTCGGGATGCATGACCAGCGGTGATGACCAGTTGGTACGGTCGCCGCTCATCGACCAGGCGATGTAATTGAAATCATACCCTCCGTCGGTGGATTTATAAAGCTGCCCGTATTGATATTCCGCATAAATGATGTTTGAATTCGTGTAATTGACCAGGGTATAAAAACCATCACCCCCCAGAAGGACTTCCCAGTCGTCAAGGTTGCCCGTGGAGGTCCGGATGGTGTTATTATCCTGTGTACCCCCATAAATCCGTTCAGGATTGAGGTAATCAATATCAATGGCATAAAACTGAGTGATCGGCAGATTATTCACCTTTACCCAGGTATTGCTGTAGTCGGTGCTCTTGTATAACCCTCCGTCGTTTCCTTCCAGGTACAGGCTCATGTTCTTGTCCATGTACAATGCGTGGTGATCAACGTGAAAGTCCGAGTCTCCCATCACCGTCCAGCTATTACCACCGTTTGTCGAACGGAAGGCTTCCACACCAAATACATATACTTTATTCTCATCATGAATGTCGACCCGGATCTGCCCGAAGTACCATCCGAAGTTGCTGTTCATACCATGCAGGGCATTGTCATTGGTCCGGTACCAGCTTTCCCCCCCATCATCCGAACGGTACACCCTGACTTCTGAATTATCCATATCATAGAAGGCATACATCACATTCGGATTTGACTTTGCAATATCAATCCCGATCCTGCCGACATTATGGCCGTAAGGTAACCAGCCGGTGATCTCCGTCCATGTATCCCCACCATCAATGGATTTATACACTCCAGAGCTCAGCCCAAAGGAGGTTCTGTAACTCAGTCCCCGGATGCGCTCCCACATGGCGGCGAATAAAATGTCGGGATTCTGGGGATGCTGCACAATATCGATGGCGGAGGTGGAATCGGTGATAAAAAGGACCTTTTCCCAGGTACTTCCTCCATCCTGGCTTCGGTACACACCGCGGTTTTCATCCGGAGTGAACAGGGTACCGCAGGCAGCCGCGAAAATGCGCTGGGGGTCGTTGTAATCCACCACGATCCGCCCGATGTAGGCTGAATAATCTAGCCCCATGTGGCTCCAGGTCTGGCCCGCATCGGTGGATTTATAGATGCCATTTCCCAGAAAACTAAAGCTGGAAGAATTGGCTTCACCGGTGCCAGCATAAATGATATTTTCATCCGTCGGATCGATTTCCAGATCCCCGATGGAAATCAGCGGTGCATGAATGAAAACGTTCTCCCATGTGTTACCCCCGTCAGTGGTTTTAAAAATGCCTCCCGTGGAAGCTCCAATGTACCAGGTGAACGGAGAATCAGGATGCACGGCGATATCCGTGATACGGCCGCCAATATTGGTTGGCCCCATCAGCTCATAATCAAAACCGGAACGTGCTGAACCATTCTGCATCTCCGCCGCTTTCTCAAAGGCCTGCAGATACGAACGGGTATTGATCTGGCCGTGGGGGTAGGCGCGCTGATACGCAAGCCAGTCACCCGGATAGGTCTTCGCCACTTTAGTAACCGGTCGATGGATTTTATCTTTTGTATGCCTGCCCACTATAAAAAATAAGCTGACCAGAAATAATCCTACGATTATCAGAAAATAAGCAATTTTTTTCATAATGATGATCTTGAGCTGAAAGCAAAAGTAGTTAAAAAACTGTCAGGTCACCGACTATCTTTTTTTGCCCTGAACACGGCCAGGACTGGATCGGTACCGGCACCCTCACTGGCGATATACAGGGTCCCGTCGTCGCTGAAACAAATTCCTTCCGGTTGCCTAAGGATAGCAGGATCTATGGGTAAAATCTGTAAAATTTCACCTGTTTGACTGGCGACGATGATCACCTTGCCGACATGGGCAAGGATATAATAGTGATGTGTGACCGGATGGCAGGCGATGCCGGATGGCTGAAAAGCAATGTTTCCATACTGGCTCAGCTGATTCGCCAGTTTGATCGAAATGCCCTGGTACCAATCCTTTGGTTCGTCCAATCCAATTTCATCGGTGTTGATGATCAGAAAGGGAACCGTATCGATGTCGGCTGTCTGAAATAAAAATTTGTAAATGGCTTTGTACTTCCCGGGAGGATCATGCTTGTCGAGGGATGGAGATCCTTTGCAGGCTATCAGGAGGGCATCCAGGTGCGGTACATAAGTCAGTCCTTCACAATCATTCCTTGACCTGAGTCGGGTCTGGAACCTCGTAATACCATTCTTTCCCGATTTACCCGGATCGATCCGGTAAATATCGCCATTGCTTTTTAAGACATAAATGAATTTATGGGCCATTGTAATATCCTCATAATCACCATCTTCTGCAAAATTATAGGTATATTCAATTTTTCCGTCATTTATACGAAATATAAAAACACGACCCTGTTCATCCTGAACTCCGGCCAGTCGGCCCGAATCGTAAGTACATATCCCCGAAATTTCGGTAAGGATGGGTGGAAGGATGATCCTTTGATCCGGTGAAAATAAATCATAGATGAACAATGATGAACTGTTGTACCCCGCGCTATTGATTTCCTGAGCCTGATCTCCCTTTTTCGCACGATCTCCTGACAGGGAAGTATTCTTACAGGCAACCATCAATAGCACAGCAATTACTGTTATGATGGCAGCATACGGCCATAATGCCGTACCCTTCGTCTGTATTTCTCTTGAAGTTTGCACTTTACCCGAACGAAATTACGGAATTTTCGTAAAAAATATCCTGTGCCTGAATAATCAGTTTTTATATAATTTTGCACAATTGTTCCTGCAATGCACTGCATTTCGACTTAAAAATCGACAAGCGACATTCGACAATTAACACACCGCCCCTTGAGCCTGCTGAAAGAAACCGAAGAATTCTGTCTGCATCTTTTTGCAGATCTGGATCCGGAAAAATACATTTATCACAACCTGGCTCACACCAAAGAAGTGGTTGAAGCCAGCAAAATCATTGGACAGCATGAGGATTTAAGCCCGGAGGAGATGGAGATGGTGGAGATCGCAGCCTGGTTCCATGATACGGGCTATACGATGGATTATGACCACCACGAGGAGGAAAGTAAAAAAATTGCGACGAAATTTTTAACGGGCAAAGAACTTGATCCCGATAGGATCGTGGTCATATGCGGATGCATTGATGCAACCAGGATTCCACAGACACCCAGAAACCTGATGGAACAGGTGATCTGTGATGCGGATATGTACCACCTTGCCCTTGCCAATTTTGCTGAACGTACCATTCTGTTGCACCTGGAAAGAAACATTTTCAGGAAAGAGAGTGCGCCCGTACTGGAATTTATGAAGGAATCAGTACAACTCCTCAAAAAGCCCTATTTTACGACCTACGCCAACCAGATCTGGACTGAACGGAAAAAGGGAAATATTGAAGAGGTCAACCGGAAAATCAAAATCTGGAAGGCCGAAGAGGATCTCATGCAAACCGGAATGGATTACCCGGGCCTGGTTGGAGAATTAAAAAAAGAGACCAGGAGACTGAAAAAGGAACTTGCACAGAAGCCCATCTACAGCAGGGCTGTTGACACCATGTTCCGGACCACTTCCCGCAAGCAGATCAACCTGAGTGCCATTGCTGACAATAAATCGAACATTTTGATCACCATGAACACCCTGATCATTTCAGTGGTCATAACCTTATTTATCAGAAGGTACCAGGATTATCCCAATCTGATCATTCCCGTGATGATTCTGATCGTATCCTGCCTTGCCTCCCTCGTCGCAGCCATTTTAAGTACCCGGCCAATCCTGTTAAAAGGCGAATTCACTGAAGAGGATGTTCAGAACAAACGTGTCAATCTGCTGTTTTTCGGTAATTTCTTTAATACAGCCTTCCGGGATTATGAAAAAGCGATCAAGGAGATCATGCGGGATGATGAGGAAACGTTCAGTATTATGATCATGGATCAGTATTCGCAGGGGAAGGTTCTTGCCAAGAAATTCAAATTGCTGCGGATTGCCTATGATATTTTCATGTATGGATTTATTCTGTTCATCATCACCTTCAGCCTGGTGATGATCCTTTACCGTTAAAAACCACCCTGTCCCTGGGAGCGAAGCTCCGGGGACCTGTTGCAATAAGGTCTCTGGATTCTCTGGTCTGTGGATTCCCGTGTCTGCAGATGCTCAGGTTTTCGGGTTGATCTTTCCCGACACCATTTCAAGGATTTCCCTTTCCATTTCGAGGGCTTTCTGTTCGAGAAGGGATCCGCTGCTGACCATCTTTTCAGCATAGATGCGGTCGTTGAGTCCGGCAGCATTGATCCTGACATTCAGGAATGCGCCCATGACAGCGGTGCGTGCGCAAAGTGCCCCCACTCCCACATCCGAGATGGAAGCCGGTAGCCCGGATTCCGCCATGGCTTTCAGCATGTCCATCGAATCCAGTGCCCGCTGCATAACCTGGAAGGGAATCCGGATGGCATACTTGGATGCTTCCCCGATGGCCTCTTTACGGATTGCCGCTTCTTCATGCGTTTTCTTTGGCAATCCGAATGCAGTCATGATCCTGTTGAAGGCTCTGGTATCTTCGTCGACCAGGAATAGCAACTCCGACACCAGTTGTTGTCCCTTCTCAGCCCACCCCGAAAACTCTTCCCATCGCTCATCCCAGCCGGCCTTGTGAGACGAAAGGTTGGCGACCATGGTTCCCAGGGCTGCTCCCAGTGCCCCCACTGCAGCAGATACAGATCCTCCGCCCGGCGCCGGGCTCTCAGAAGCTGTCTCCTCGGTGAATGCCTGAAGAGATCTGTCGATCAGATTCTTCTCCGTCGAATCCATCAAGAGATACTCGATGATCTTTTCCTCCGGCCTGAAAGGTTTCAGGTCGTCCAGACCAAGGGATCTGACAGCAATTTTGATCAGCTCTTTCTCCGATACACCGACAGAACGCTTCTGTTTTCTCAGGAAATATTTTCCCGCGTCAAGCACGGCCTGAAGAGGGATCAGTCCCACCAGTTCCGAACCTGTCACCCGCATCCCTCTTTTTTCGGCCCTTCGGCAGGCTTCCTCGAAAGCAACATGCACCGGCGTGATCCGGATGTTGGTCAGGTTGACCGAAACCTGTGCAATGCCGTACTCTTCAATGTACCAGCCGATGGCTTTGCAGGCTTTGAGGGCTCCGGGAATATATACTTCCTGTCCCTGTTCATCTTTTTTGATCTTACCGGTGATCGGATGACCTTCCCGCACGGGTCTGCCTTTTTCCCTGATATCATACGCCACCGCATTGGCGCGGCGTACGGAGGTGGTATTGAGGTTGATATTGTACGCCACCAGGAAATCCCTGGCTCCCACCGCTGTAGCGCCGGATTGGACTACCTTCCCGGTAAAGCTGACCGGTCCGAAATCGGGCTTCCATTTCGGATTTTTCAGCTTCTCAGCCAGTCCCTCATACTCCCCTGCCCTGCAGTTGGCCAGATTGCGGCGTTCCTCCGTAAATGCGGCATTCTCATAGCAATACACCGGAATGGCAAGTTCGTCACCAATGCGTTTCGCCAGCTTCCTGGCAAGCTCAGCCACTTCGTCCATGGTAATCCCCCGGATTGGTACCAACGGGCAGACATCCGTGGCGCCAAAACGGGGATGCTCACCCCGGTGCACCCGCATGTCAATCACCTCCGATGCCATTTTGACAGCCCGGAAGGCAGCCTCCAGAACTGCCTCCGGCTCACCGACAAAAGTGACAACGGTCCGGTTGGTCGCTTTCCCCGGATCTACATCCAACAACCTTACTCCCTCCACACGCTCAATCTCTCCGGTGATCTGCCGGATGATCCCCATATCGTTGCCCTCACTGAAATTGGGTACACATTCGATTAGTGCTTTCATAGATCTGATGGTTCAATAGAATTATTAACTGACGATACGTAATTTATAAATTCCAAATCCCAGGATCCAAAATCCAAACAAATTTCAAAATCCAAATCCCATACCTTTGCCTCCCGCTTCCCGCCTCCCGAAAACTTCTACCACCTCCCCGTTGAGGATCACGGTTTCCACTTTATTGTCCCCAAAGGAATAGGGTAGGTATGAATACGAGGGCACAGGAACCGTAATGAAAACATTGGCTTTTTTCCCGATGGCAATGCTCCCGAGTGAATCTGCCACATCCATGGCATAAGCACCGTTGATGGTCACCGCATGAAGACCCTCTTCAGGGAGAAGCTTATAAACGATGCTTCCCAGCGATAGCATCAGTTGCATGTTACCCGATGGGGATGATCCGGGATTGTAATCGCTCGCCATAGCCAGCGGCAGCCCGGCATCGATCATCCGGCGGGCAGGAGCCGGATTTAAGCCAAGAAAGAAGGCAGCTCCCGGAAGTATGGTCGGCATGGTCTGCGATCCCAGCAATACGCTAATTTCTTCCTCTCCGACATGTTCCAAATGATCAACCGACAGGGCTCCATGTTTCACACCGATCTGAACCCCACCGGAATAATCCAGCTCGTTTGCATGAATCTTGGGTTTCAGGCCCGCTGCGACGGCCGCGGCCAGGATCCTGCCCGTATCTTCCACCGAAAAGAAACCCCGGTCACAAAAGACATCCACAAAATCAGCCAGCCGCTCCTGCGCCACGAAGGGGATCATCTCATTCACCACAATATCCACGTATTTCTCCCTGTTCGCACGAAATTCCATGGGTACGGCATGCGCACCCAGAAAGTTAGCCCGGATGGTCAACGGAGTCAGCTCCTTCAGCTTTTTAATAACCCGAAGCATTTTAACCTCGCCTTCCAGCGTCAGGCCATAGCCACTTTTGATTTCCACTGCCCCGGTGCCATAGCGGATGATCTCCTGTATCCTGCCCAGGGCATCACGCAGAAGTTCCTCCTCCGAAGCAGCTTTCAGCTTTTCGGCTGAATTCAGGATTCCCCCTCCTCTTTTTGCGATTTCCTCATAGGTCATTCCCCTGATCTTGTCAACATATTCCATCTCGCGGCTGGCAGGATAAACCAGGTGCGTATGTGAATCACACCAGCAGGGTAGTACCATCCTGCCACTGGCATCCATCACCCGGCAAAGCGAAAATTGCTCATGGAATGGCGACAACGGCATATCCTCCATCCGACCGAAATCAGCGATCAATCCATCCCGGATGAAAAGGTAAGCATCTTTGACAGTCGGAAGGATGGCCATCTCGGCACCACTGACTTTACGGCGAGGTACACCCTCTGTTTGGATCAGCTCTTTTATATTATTGATAAGTAACATCTTAGCCATACACCCATTCAAAATTTTCCATGGGCGAAATTAGTAAAAATCACCGAGATGACATAAAAAGTTACATCACCAAGTGGACGATCCCTTCATAACCTATGGATTTTTTATAAATTAGAGGGATTTTTTAACCATTGAATCATGCGCAAAAAACTGCTTATCTTTTGGATCATTTTATTCCATCTGAACATCCAGGTTGCTTATTCCCAGGCGGTTCCTGCTGACAGGGCCGGCAGGGTGGCCAGGAATTTCCTTTACAGTCGGGTCAACCGGTATGCATATACCCCGCTCCAGTCCATTTCCATCGAAGATGAATTTCAGAAAAGGGTCCATGATACTGCGCTCTATTATGTCTTCAATCTCAAACCAGCCGGCTACGTGATCGTTTCCGCATGGGAATCCGCTCCGCCGGTGATCGGGTATTCCCTTTCCGGTAACTGGGAGGAAGATCACCAGCCGTGCAATTTGCGTTCCTGGACAGGGCACTACGAGGAGGAGATCCTGTGGCTTATCCGTCATCAAACCCCACCTGCTGATCAAATCCGGCAAGCATGGGACGCGTTAGCCGTGGATGACGGTCATGGGCTGAATATCTTCAGCGGACGTGAGGTGGAGCCCCTGCTTGCATCTACCTGGAACCAGGATTATCCTTACAATGCCCTGTGCCCCGAAGATCCGGATGGTCCGCATGATCATTGTCTGGCGGGATGCGTTGCCACAGCCATGGGTCAATTGATGTATTATTACCGCTGGCCCCTTGCAGGAGAAGGTTCATATGCATATGATCACCCGGATTACGGTGAGATCAGTGCAGATTTTGAAAATACGACCTATGACTGGAATGCAATGACTGACAACGCAACCTCCAGGAACGAGGCCATTGCCGAATTGCTTTTCCATATCGGTGTTTCCGTGGATATGGATTATGGGCCATCGTCATCGGGTATGTGGAACCACAAAGCCGCCTACTCCTATAAGACCTATTTCAGGTATTCGCCTGAAACACAGTATGTATTCAGGGATTCGACCTCAATGGACTGGGACAGCCTGGTGGTTGCACATCTCGACCGGGCGATGCCCTGTTATTATGCAGGGTGGGCTGACTACACCTACACCAGCGGACACGGTTTTGTAGTGGATGGATACCAGGGTGAATATTTTCACATGAACTGGGGATGGAGCGGTTACCTTGATGGTTATTTCCTGCTGGATGAGCTTGCACCAGGAGGTAACGATTTCAATTATGCACAGGAGCTGATCATTAATTGCCACCCCGATACACTGCAAAACACGTATCCACCTTTCTGCAGTGGTCCCGACACCCTGCACGCACTGGCAGGTTCGTTTGGCGATGGCAGTGGCCCGCTGAATGATTATCCGCCCGATGCTGCCTGTTCATGGCTTATTGATCCGCAAACCCCGGAAGATTCCGTTATCAACATTGTTCTAAATTTCGACACTTTCCAGATTGCCCCCGGAGACACGGTCAAGGTGTACGACGGCAGCACCGAAAACGATCCACTCCTGGGCAGCTTCTCAGGTTCAACCTTACCCGCTGCAATCACCTCCGGGTCGAATCAGATGCTGGTCACCTTCATGTCTGACAATATGTCAGAAGCGCCGGGATGGGCCTGTACCTACCTGACCCATACCCCAATATGGTGCAACGGCATTACCACACTGACTGAAGATACAGGGCATGTGGGCGACGGAAGCGGGGCATTCCACTACGGCAACAATTCGGTCTGCCAGTGGCAAATAACCCCTCCGGGTGCAGAAAATATCCAGCTGGTCTTCACCTCCTTCGACACGGAAGAATCCGGTGATATCCTGAAAATATACGACCTCACCACGATGACGATCCTTGGCGCATTTTCAGGATCAGACCTGCCCGAACCCGTGATCTGTCCCAGCGACAAAATGCTGATCATGTTTGTGACCAATGCGGATGTGACAGGCGATGGATGGGAAGCAGACTATTCGACCAACGTGACAGGAGCGAACCTCATTCCAGCGACCGATGAAATGGAAGTTTACCCTGTTCCCTCCCGTAAAAAATTGTATATCAGATTACAATCTCCTGCTGAAACCAACGCGACCCTGACATTAATAACCCTCACCGGCCAGGTCGTTCATCAATCCCGGTGGACCTTTACGGATAAAAATTCCCTGACCTCCCTTGACATTTCATCACTGCCACCCGGAAGCTATCTTCTTTCTGTCCAGACCACCGATAAAGTCATCGGTAAAAAAATCTTAGTCTACTGACCATAAACATTTTATAAAATTTAACATTCAATAGATAGTCCTAAAATGATCATATGTAAAAATTTATATTAGTTTTGCACGAAATTTGATTAACCCAACGCTCACTTTAAAAACAGGATAACATTCATGAAAAAAATCGCAATCGCAAGCCTGCTGTTATCAGGGCTGATGATCATCAGCTGCAGCAATACCAATGGAAACCAATCAACAACAACGGTCAGTGATCCTCAGCAGGAGATACAAACTGCATCTTCTGCCCCTGATCTGCCTGAAGGAGAGGAAGGTAAGGTGGTTCCCCTGACCAAGGCCACTTTTATCAAGAAAGTATGGAATTATGAAAAAAATCCTGATCAGTGGGTTTACGAAGGAGACAAACCCTGCATCATTGACTTTTATGCCGACTGGTGCAAACCTTGCAAGATGGTTGCCCCCATCATGGATCAGCTGGCAGCTGAATATAAAGGAAAGATATATGTTTATAAAATTGATACCCAGGTCGAAAGGGAACTGGCGCAGGTCTTTAATGTGACCAGCATACCCAGGGTGCTTTTTGTGCCTAAAAGCGGAGAACCCCAGATGTCGGTCGGTGCGCTGCCCAAACCCACATTCGTCCAGGCCATCAACGAAGTATTGCTTGTTCATTAATTACGGAAAGAATCAGAAAGGTACCCCATGGAACATTTAACAAAAGATACATTTATTACGAAAATTTTCAATTACGAAGAGAACCAGGACTGGAAATTTGAGGGAAAGCTTCCGTGCGTGATCGATTTTTATGCGGATTGGTGCGGACCCTGCAAAATGGTTTCCCCCATCCTGGAAGAGCTTTCAAAGGAATATGATGGTAAAATAAACATATACAAGGTAAACACCGAAGACGAGCAGGAGCTTTCAGCCGTTTTCGGCATTCGCAGCATTCCTTCCATGCTTTTCTGTCCGCTGGAAGGCCAGCCTCAGATGGCGGTGGGTGCACTGCCCAAAAATTCACTCCGGCAGGCCATTGATGACATCCTGCTCGGAAAGCAGGCATCCTGATGGAACCCCTCGTAGTACCGATCGCATACCTGCCTTCCATCGCCTATTTTGTAAATGTGATCCGAAGCGACGAAGTAATCATCGATATTCATGAGCATTACATAAAACAGACCTGCCGGAACCGGACCTACATCGGTTCGGCTTCCGGTGCATTGCCGCTGGTTATCCCCGTGAAAAAAGTATTCGGTAACCACACCCCGGTCAGTGTCATTGAAATCGACAATGCCCAGCGCTGGCAACGTAATCATTGGAGGGCACTGGAATCAGCATATCAATCATCGCCCTACTTTCTGTACTATATGGATGATTTCCATGCCCTGTACAAGAAGTTGTACTCCCTTCTCATTGAATTCAACATGGACCTGATGCGGCTTCTCTGCAGGCTGACCGGACTGGATACGTATTTCACACTTTCTGACCAGTATATTCCTCCCGGATCGTATCGCCGGGATATCCGAAATGAACGGTTTTCCGATCTGACTGGCGTTGCCATGACAGAACCCTATCAACAGGTCTTTCAGCATAAACATGGATTTACAGCGAACTTAAGCGTCATTGATCTTCTGTTTAATCTCGGACCGGAATGCAGATCGTATCTTAATAGGCAAACCCTTTCAAATTAAATCATTTATCAACACGTCAATAACAGATCTGTTCATATTGTAAGTTATTATTTTTATGATAATTAAATATAAATTTCGTTCTCCGCCGCACTAGTTATCAACATTTAATGAACAGCCGTACCAGAATTTACCATCACCGAATTTTTCAGTCCTCGTCCGATCATTTATTCAACAAATAGCTGGCTTCTAACATATTAGCTTGGCCGCCCATGACCAAGGCCTAAGCGATATGCCCGTTCAACAGGAATCCTCTGCCCGGGCAGTAATGGAGGACTCTGAATAACTTTAAACAGGATTAACATCCAGTTAACAGGGATTTTTTATTTTAGGGGCGGATTATAAACTTAAAAATCAAATATTAACTAATTCAAAATTTTTTGTTTATGAAAAATGTGTACCGATTGATCATGCTGTTCGCAGCATGTCTATTTATTCATTCATTAGCCTTTGCCCAGGTGACCACCTCGGGGATCAACGGCCGGGTGACCAACATGAACAATGAATCTCTGCCGGGTGCGACCGTGATCGTCACCCATGAAGCATCCGGATCCATGTACGGAACCGTCACGGATCCCGACGGATTTTACCGGATCCTGAATATGCGTGTAGGAGGGCCCTATAAAGTGACCATATCCTTCGTCGGGTACAAGAACCAGGTGATCGAGAACATCTACCTGAGCCTGGGTCAGACCTATGGGCTGAACGGCACCCTGGTGGAGGAAGTATCGCAGATACCCGGTATCGAGGTCGTAGGCACCCGCAACGAGCTCTTTGATGGCAACCGGATGGGAACCGTAACCAATTACAACAGTGAACAAATATCCTCACTGCCTTCCATTTCACGCAGCATTAATGATTACGTCAAATATACTCCTCAGGTCAACGGGAACAGTATCGCAGGACGTGACGGAAGGTACAACAACATTACCATCGATGGCGCCAACTTCAACAACAATTTCGGACTGAGCTCCAAAAACCTTCCCGGTGGTGATGCCCAGCCCATTAGCCTCGATGCGATCGAAGAAGTATCCGTAGATGTTGCTCCCTACGACATCCGGCAATCCAACTTTACCGGTGGTAATATCAATGCCGTTACCCGCTCGGGCAATAATAAGCTTGAGGGATCCGTGTATACCTTCTACAGAAATGAGAAGTTCAACGGCAAATATGTCGGGGAAGACCGGCATGATACGCTTGATCAGGCTGATAATACGGTGAATATTGTCGGTGGCCGTCTCGGAGGCCCCATCATTAAGGATAAGCTTTTCTTCTTTGTTAACGGGGAATGGGAAAAATCTACCTATCCGGGTATTCTGTGGAAACCGAGCGATCCTGAAAATAACATTGAACCTGATGCCACCAAGTATATCTCCAGGACGACGATCAATGATATGGAAACCATCAGTAATTTCCTGAAAGACAATTATCAATACGATCCGGGTGCCTACCAGGGCTTTGACAATTTTGCCAGCCAGAACTACAAGTTACTGGCACGCATTGACTGGAACATCCACAAAAATCATAAGCTGACCGTTCGGTACAATTATGTTCATTCAACTAACGACCAGGAAGTAAATGCCACGAGCGCACCCCTGCCCCGTTCCTCATGGGGTCGTATCAGCGCCAAATCCATGGCATTTGAAAATGCAAATTATAATTTCCTCAATACAGTGGGATCACTGACCGGAGAACTGAACAGCGTGTTTGGTAAAAACATGGCGAACAAGTTCCTTGTCACCTATACAAAGATCAGGGATACAAGAGGCAGCAACAGCGATATATTCCCGTTTGTGGATATCTATGAAGATGGAGATCCGTATATGAGTTTCGGGTACGAATTGTTCACTTTTGACAATGATGTCAAAAACAATATCTTTACCATTACCGATAACTTCTCCTATTTTCTTGGGATCCATACATTTACAGCAGGTATATCCTTTGAACATCTTTATTTTGGAAACAGTTACAAACGTTACGGTACCAGTTACTACCGCTATGCATCCATGGAGGATTTCATGGAGGATGCAGCTCCCATTGCCTATGGGCTCACGTATCCTTATGAGGGTGCCGGTGACGGATATGCCGAGTTGAATTTCGGATGGGGAAGCATTTATGCTCAGGATGAGATCCAGGTATCGAATAATTTCAAAGCGTCTATCGGCCTGAGGCTGGAGATGCCCTTCTACTTTGATGATCCCTTTGCAAACGAGGCTATTGAAGCATTGACATTCAAAGATCTGGACGGCAATGATGAAACCCTGGATGTTGGCAGCTGGCCGGATTCCAAATTAAGCGTTTCACCCAGGGTGGGTTTTAACTGGGATGCGCTGGGTAACCGTACCCTTCAGGTACGTGGAGGTACTGGACTGTTTACGGGCCGTTTACCCTTTGTATGGTTCACGAATCAGCCGACGAACAGCGGTACGCTGCAGAACACCGTCGAGAAAAATTTCGCCAACGACAGTGCATTCTTGTCGAAGATCCATTTCAATACGGATCCCATGGCTTATGAGGGTGAATTCCCTTCAGAGGGTGGTACTGCAGCTCCTGGTAATATCGCTGTGGTTGACAAAGATTTTAAAATGCCACAGGTATGGAGAAGCAACCTTGCCATTGATTACAAACTGCCTGTCTGGGGACTTGAATTGACCGTGGAAGGGATGTACACAAAAGACATCAATGCAATCATCCAGCGCAATGCCAACCAGGCCATCCCAACCGAAACGTTTGCCGGTCCTGACAACCGTCCGCGTTTTGTGGGAGGTTCATCCGGCCGACGGATCAACACAGGCATTTCCACCGCTATGGTACTCGACAACGCAGATGCACTTGACTATGATGAACAGGGCCACGCTTTCTCTTTCACCTTTATACTGAATAAACCCTTTGCGAAAGGTTTCTTTGGCTCTCTTAGTTATACCTATACCATGGTCAAGGACATAACAGCCAATCCGGGCTCAGCAGCCAACTCTGCATGGCAGAGCAATCCTGCTATCATTCATCAGAACGACCCGGGAATCAGCTTCTCGCAGTTTGCCGTTCCTCACAAGATTGTGGGAACGCTGTCCTACAATGTTGAGTACGCAAACCACCTGGGGACAACCTTCTCACTAACCTACGTGGGACGGAACCAGGGCAGGCTGGATTACATCTATTCCAACGACATGAACGGGGATGGCAATACGGCTGACCTGATGTACATCCCAAAAGATGAATCAGAGATCATCTTCACGGATATTACCAGCGGTGGTGAAGTCGTTTATTCGGCAGCAGAACAAAATGAAGCCTTCTGGAAATATGTCGAACAGGATGATTACCTGAAAGAACACAAGGGAGAATATGCGGAACGTTATGGAGTCCTGATGCCCTGGCTGGGACGGTGGGACCTGAGAGTACTCCAGGATATTTTCACCGATTTCGGAAAGGATAGAAGACATACACTTCAGCTCAGCCTCGACTTCCTGAACATCGGTAATTTGCTCAATTCTGACTGGGGCTGCTATAAGACACAGGTCCTTGGAACGTACGACATCACGTTGCTGAAGTATATCAATGTCAACGAAGACGGTGTCCCCATGTTCCAGATGAACCAGGTCAATAAAAAGCTCCCCACAGAGACCTATACGAATGTACTCTCAACATCCAGCACCTGGGGTGCCCAGATTGGATTGAGGTATTCATTCTAGCCGTTGTCATCATCAACATAGCCCTGTTGGTTTTCCCGACAGGGCTTTTTTTTATCTTCGCGAAATATTATGCAATGAACAGGATACCTATAGGATGAAAACATATTTGCTTTTTGCTTTTAGCTTTTTGATCTTCCTGGTCACAAAAGGACAGGACAACTACGTCATTCTGGTTTCCATGGATGCTTTCCGCTGGGATTATCCTGACCGAATTCCAACGCCCAGTCTGGATTATATGGAGCTGAACGGCGTCAGGGCCGAGGCACTGATTCCCTGCTTTCCCACCAAGACCTTTCCGAATCATTATTCCATTGCAACAGGGCTTTATCCCGACGAGCACGGAATTGTGGACAACAGTTTTTACGATCCCTGGATGGATGAAGAATATGCCATCCGGAAACGTGAAGCCGTGACCAATCCCGATTTTTATGACGGTGAGCCGATCTGGGTGACAGCTGAAAAACAGAACGTTACATCGGCTTGTTTTTTCTGGGTGGGTTCCGAAGCGCCGATCCGGGGCATACGGCCCACGTACTGGAAAGAATATTCCAAACAGATCACCTTCGGGCAAAGGATCGATACCTTGGTACACTGGCTGTCGCTGCCCGAAGACAGACGTCCCCACCTGATCACCCTCTATTTCGAAGAGCCTGATGCCATCTCACATACCTATGGACCTGTCAGCCCCCAGACCGACAGTACCGTTCAGGTCATGGACAGCCTGGTGGGAGTGTTGATACAGAAGCTTCAACAGTTGCCCCATTATCCTTTGATCAACCTAATTGTTCTCTCCGATCATGGAATGGGAAGCATCTCGGAAGAAAAGGTGATTTTCCTGTCGGATTACCTCCAGCCCGGATGGATTGAAAATTACCAGGGAGGAAATCCAAACTACAATATTTCGACAACGGATGATTGTCTTGATATAGCCTTTCAGGCTCTTCGCCGGGTTGACCATATCACCACCTGGAAAGTCAATCAGGTACCCTGCAAACTGCATTACGGAAAAAATCCCCGGTGCGGTGACCTGGTAGTGGTTGCCGACAGCGGATGGTCGGTCAGGTGGGATAACCGGGGGAGCTACGAGTACGGTGGCGCGCATGGCTATGTGCCTGAAAATCCTGATATGCATGCAATTTTTTACGCGATGGGACCTTCGTTTAAATCCGGATTCCGGCAACCTTCATTCAGCAACCTGGATGTTTATTCCCTGATCGCCCGTATACTGGATATAAAACCCGCAAAGACCAGTGGCAGCCTGAAAAAAATTAAACACATGCTCAAATGACACACGAAAATCTGCTGAAGGAAATCATTCTTTATTGCCAGCAGCACGCTGATGCTGACATTGTTAAAAAATACTCCCGGTACTTCAAGGGTGGGTATCAGGCTTATGGCCTGACATCTGAGCTTTTGAACGGCAAGGTGGAGGAGATCATAAATAAGCCTGACCTTACGCTTGACCTGGTGATAAAGACCAGCCGGTTACTGGTCACCAGGCCTGAATATGAAATGACCAGCTTTGCCGTACTGCTTATCCGGAATTTTAAGAAGGAATTTAAACGGTCAACCTTTGACGTCATCCAGGAGTGGTTTGAAACAGGGATTCATAACTGGGCGCACTGTGATGTGATCTGCGGTGAGATCTTCCCGATCTTTTATTCCGGATCCCTGATCACCTATCAGGACCTGGCTCACTGGAAAACAGCCCCGAATAAATTTCAGCGAAGAGCTGTGCCTGTATCCATGATCAAGCTTTTAAAAACGCAGCCGCGGTTCACTGATTTTTTCCGGTTCATTGATTCCATGATGATGGACAAAGACAGGGAAGTGCACCAGGGATTGGGATGGTTTTTACGCGAGGCCTGGAAATTGAACAATGCTGACACCGAAGCATTTCTGATGAAATGGAAAGACACTGCGCCGCGCCTGATCTTTCAGTATGCCACCGAAAAAATGACGCCGGAAGCAAAAGCGAGATTCAGAAAAGAGAAACCATAGCAGTGCCGTAACTTCACGAACCGGGGGCGACCATTTCCTTTTTCGCAAACTTCTCAACCGGTACAAAGATCTTCTCGAAAAGTTTGTTTTTCCCGTAACCACTGAAAAGGGTTCCGGGATTGACAGAGGATGTAAGGATGTATTTGTTGATCGTGTCGGCTGTGTGGGCTACAATTTCTATGGGTACCATGTTGTTGCCTTCAATTTTGACCGCATACCCTGATGCAGGTCCGAGCGGCTGGTCGTTCAGGAAATCCTGGCTGGAGATCCGGGAGATCAGCGAAATATAGCCTGCTGATTCAGCAGAATCTGCCAGGATGCCATTTACCGTAAATCCCTCGCCCTGTCGTTCGAGGGTAAAGGAAAGTGTTCCCGGTTGTGTAAAGGTCACCCGGGAAATGTCCTCACGTTTTGCTCTGACAAGGGCCTTATCGCGCAGGCTGTTAATGTTGGACTGAAAGCCCATCCTCAGGTAGCCATCAACAGCGTACACCTCTTTTTCACCAGGGAGGCGGACATACGATGTCATCTGGCCCTGCCCCCTGCCGTACATTGACTCCTGTCCTTCGGCTGGTTTGTAGGAGAACTTACCAATCACCAGGTCAGCCACTTCTTCTTCGTTTTTCAGCAGCCTGACCCGTATACCGGTCGAGTCATCTACCTGGTAATCCTTCCATTTCGCTTCACTCATAGCAGCCACCCGGATCGGCTTCAGGTGATTGATGGAACGTAAAAGTCCATGGATCATAGCGCTGTCAGCATTGTAAGCCTTTTCGCCCGAATAAATTTTCCAGTCGCCTTCGGGCTGCCGCTGAAGCCGAACCTGTTGTTTCGCAGCGGGATCGGGAGTAAAAAGAATCCCGGAAATATCATCCGGCATGAACGAAACCAGCTCATTCCGGAATGTTCGCTCATCCTTCCTGACATATTTGGTGATGATAAAAACCGCTACGAGAACCAGCAAAACGACAATGAGAATTCGGTAATCCATTTTTTTAAACATAGCCTTCCTCCATTCTTTTTACGCGGAGATTCCGGCTGCGTTGCAACCGAATGACTCCATAAATGACAATCAGTACAATGGGCAACAGGAAGTTGACATATTTCAACAGGCCTTTCTTGCTGTCATCGATCTGATCCAGGGGACGGGATGTCACCCCTTTGGTTCTGAGTTCGATCAGGCCAGTATCGTCAGAAAGGTAGTCAATGGAATTCACCATCAGGTTCACGTTATCCTGCTGTACCTGCTGAGCCTGATTACCTTCCCCGTTCACGGCAAAATCACCGTCGGTGATCAGCAGGATCCGGGATATTGCATTACCTGCGATCCGTCCCTCCAGCAATCCGGCAATGGCAATGGCCGACATGGGAAAGTCATTTTGCGTCCAGTTCCGTTGAAAATCAAGGTATAACGGTGCAGAACGGGTCCCTGATTTCTCGGAAGTAAAGGCAAGCGGGGTGAAAGTCGCTGAAGAATCACCAGTATAATGGATGGAACTGAGGAAGGGAAATACAACCGATTCAATTCCTGCCGTGATGGGATGATCCGCAAATTTGTTGATGATGGGCAGATAGGGAAACCTCACCGGTGTGGTAATGCTGTACATGCCCTGCTGCTGACGTACACCAACCGATTGACACTGGGCATCCACAATGAAATCTTCCTCGACTGAAAGCCCTTTTTCGAGAAGCCATGTTTCCAGGCCGGTATTAACTGCAGTTCCGTACAGGGTACTGAAATCCGCACTTACGCGGTTCAGGGCAATGTAGAGATTGCCGCCTCTGGCCAGGAATGCATCCAACTGCCTGAGGTGGTTTGCAGGGAAGGTATCGGAGGGTGCTACGATCGCGACCGTCCGGTACTTGCTCATCGCATCCGATGTATCATTCAGGTAAACAGGCTCAATTGCATTGAGGATGTTCAGCTGTCCCATCACCTGCGGCATGGCACCGATCGAAGGTTCGCCATGGCCCTGTATCATGCCGATCACCGGCTTTTCCCGGATCGACAGCTTCTTGATGCTGGACGAAAGGGCAAATTCCATAGCCGACTCCTGCTGCAGGAATGGGATGACATCCGATTGCTCTCCCATCTGAACCACAGCTCCCAGGTAAGCCTTCTGCTGCTTGATCTGGTCTTTTTCACGGGCATTGATCAAAACCGGCTGTATGCCCCGCTGCTGGGCTTTCACTTCCGTCTGCTCATCCTTTGCCGGATCGATGAATTCATACACGACATTACCCTTCGAGATATTGGTATATTCAATCAGCAGCTCCTTGAAATCCTTTTTGATCTTTACCATCTGTGGCGGCAGATCCTCCGTAAAATAGGCCGTCACCGTCACGGGCTCATCCAGGTTCCGAAGGATGTTCCGCGTGGCCTTGCTGAGTGTGTACCGGTTATCGGAGGTCAGATCGAGCCGCATGAAGTAGCTGTCGGATAGGATATTGACTAGTACCAGAACACCTGCGATCAACAGGATCTGGTAAAGGAAAGATTTTTTCGTTTTTTTCATTTCTTCAACGCTAATTTATCTGTCCATTAATTTTCCGCAATGTTACGTCTGGATAATACTGCCTCTGTCGCGATGAGTCCAATAAAAATGATGCTCAGGAAGTAGATCAGATCCTTGGTGTCGATCACTCCCCTCGCGATGGATTCATAATGGGATGACATACTGAGGTAAGAGAACAGGTTTCCGAAAAATCCGGAAATATTGGCAGCCAGCACTTCAAAAATGATGTGGAAGAAGATCCCGATGAAAAGAGCAAGCAGGAATCCCACGATCTGATTGGATGAAATGCTGCTGGCAAATAAACCGATGCTGATGTAGGCCCCACTCATCAGCAGCAGCCCCAGATATCCGGTCCAGACCGCCCCATGATCCACCGGTCCCAGTGAGGAGACCGTGATGTAATACGGTAGCGTCAGCAACAGGGCAACCAGGATCAACATGAAGGTCGCCAGGAATTTCCCGGCCACCACCTGCCAGTCGCTCACCGGTCGGGTCAACAACAGTTCGATGGTGCCGGATCTTTTTTCTTCAGCCATCATGCGCATGGTCAGGGCCGGAATGAAGAAAAACAGGGTCCAGTAGGCAATGCCGAAAAAGGATTGCAGGCTGGCCTGGTTGACAAGAAAAACATCTGCACCATAGATCCATGTAAAAAAACCGCTGAAGCCCAGGAAAAGGACCAGCATGATATAAGCCATCAGCGAGTCAAAAAAGGTGCTGAGTTCTTTGGTGGTGATCACCCAAATTTTTTTCATAGATTATTCGTATCAGTTATTGAATGATAGGTAATACATATGGATCAGTTCATTGTCAATTCACGGAAAACATCTTCCAGTTTGGTCTGGTACAGGGTCATTTCGGTCAGAAACCATTTTTGGGTGACGCAGAGCTGAAATACCGCCTTCCTGGAAGACTGGTCGCGCTTGCTGTGAACCTCAAATCCATCGGATTCGTCTTTAACCAGATCCACCAGGTCGACAGAGGGCAATGCCTTTAGCGCCCTGTACACTTCATTCCTTTCGCCACCTTCAATGGTCACTTTCAGGATCTCCGCACCCTGTGCCCTTTGCCGCAGAGTGGCAGGTGTGCCGTCGGCAACGATCTTCCCCCTGTTAATGATCAATATCCTGTCGCAGGTCGCTTCAACCTCCGCCAGGATATGGGAACTCAGAATGACCGTTTTTTGCCTACCGATCTTTTTGATCAACTCACGGATCTCGACGATCTGGTTCGGATCCAGACCGGCAGTGGGCTCATCCAGGATCAGTACATCCGGGTCATGGATCAGTGCCTGGGCCAGTCCAACACGCTGCTTGTATCCCTTCGACAGCTCTCCGATCTTCTTATGCTTCTCTCCTTCAAGCCCGCACAGATCGACCATCTCCAGTATCTTCTCCCTGACCTTCGGCCTGGGAATCATGTACAATCCTGCGACAAATTTCAGGTAATCAATCACAGGCAGATCGGTATAAAGTGGGTTATTTTCAGGAAGATAGCCAATATGCTTTTTTATTTCTTCCGGATCTTCCCTGACCGATACATTACCAATCCGAATATCGCCCGATGTAGGAGCAAAAAAAGTGGTGATGGCCTTCATGGTCGTGGTCTTGCCCGCTCCGTTCGGACCCAGAAAACCAAGTACCTCCCCTGCCTTGACCACAAAGGAAATATTGTCAACTGCCTTCTGGGTTCCGTATTTCTTTGTAAAATTTTCAACGACAATATCCATAGTCCTTAGATTAAATTAAGTGCAAAATAAAGGAATTTCGAAAAAAATCCAGAAAAGGTTGATCCTCTTTTTAACAAAATTTAACAATGAGAACCAGCAATCAGATCCTTATAAATCTGTTGAGAACTAATCCGTTAAGCCAAATTTCGTACGGACTTCCTGCTTCATTCTGTCAGCTTTGTCACGGGCTTCACGGATGATGGCGTCAGCCCGCTGGTCAGCTTCAGCGATAAGCGCATCTGCCTGTTTATCAGCCTCCTTTTTCAGCTGGGCAGCTGCAGCTGTGGCAGCAACCTCAGCAACCTTACCCTTCTTTTTCCCCTCTTCCACCATCCTGACGGCAGCGGAATCCGCTTCCATGCGGATCTTATCTGCAGACTGACGAGCCAGCGATTTGATCTCGAAGGCCTTTTTTTCGGCTTCCTGGATCAGCAGCTGAGCCTGAGCATCCACCCTGGCAATCGTCTTCTCAGTCTCTTCCCTGAGCCTGGCTTCCGCCTCTTCCTTCTTTTCCTGTAACTCCTCCTCCACCTGTGCCTTAATCTCATCGACCACATTCACCATAGCTTCCTTCAATCCGATGTTGATCGTGGGACGTGTTATGGTTCCACCAATGACCACATCCACATTCACCTGATCCACCATCTTCAGGTCCAGGTCCGTCTTTTGGATTTGGCTGGTCAGGTTGTCCATCACTTCATTGAAATGGCTCCCGAATTCTGATCGGGGTATTTCAAGGGCTAGAATAAAGTTGATCTGTTGATCCAGTGAGGTATAACCACTCAGAGTTGCATGTATGGAACCCATGGTAAAAGGAAATTGCCTGACATGTGCTTTCCCTTCCAGAATCTCAAAGGAGAAATTAAGGGCATCGATGGTGGCATTTTTAAGCTTTTCGATTTTCAATGTCTCTGCAATTTGGTTAAAGACCTGCACATCCTCAATCACAATCCTGGAGGATGCCAGGTTTCCCGTACTGGAGAGACTACCCAGGACCGGTCTCAACCGTTTGTTGAGCCCGGCTGAAAGGCTTAAACCTGCAGAAAAGCTGCCCTTTGTTTTCTGCGCTATGGGGGCAAACGTGTGAATCATCTGAAGTGAATTGTAGGCCTGCTGAACATCAAATCCGAGCAGTTTCAGCGACAGTTGCACTCCAGCCAGATCAGTGTCCCGTGCAGAGTAAAGGCCATCCAATGCAATGGATCCCCCCAGAAGATCCATCTTCAGATCCCTGATTTTGAGCTCACTGTCCTGTATCATGATCCTTCCCCCGGCATGATCAACCGTAATTGCATTGTAATTCAGCCGATCACACCCTACTTGCAAGGAAAGGTCAAGATTGGAAGGTACCTTTAAGGTCAGGGCACCGGTATCCGGGATTGATGCCCGTGAATCGGGTGTGGAGGGTGCCAGGTCCGTTAGAAGCGAGTCCAGGTCAATAAATTGTGACGTTGTACTGAACTGACCCGACAGAACTTTTCCGTCCAACAGATACGGGATGTAATTTTCAAGGTAGCCCTGGGCGTGTAGATCACTGGATCCATAGTTTACAGCAAGATCAGCAACCTGGATCTTTTCAGGCCGTACTTCCAGCAATGCTTTATCAATCCCGACAGGCTGGCTGGCAGACGACAGCCTGATCACAACTCCATCTGCATCCAGCGTACCGTTGGCAATGACTTTCTGGAAATTTTTCTGTTCAAAATCCGACATTCTGCCCTTGATGGTAATATCGGCACTGACCCTGCCTGATAACTGCTGATGGGGATCCAGTGGGAATACCTTCTGAACAGCTCCCAGATCAATCTTTCCCTTTACCGTTGCCTGGATATCGGGATCGGAAACAGGCTGACGGACCGACAGGCTTGCATCCACCGGATTACCGGCTACGGCCAGGTGAAGCGGGTCGACAGATATGACCGTATTATCCATTGTCCCGCCAGGATTATCCAAAGATGCTTCAAGCCGGATGTCGGATACGTTTGCCGGGAGATCGGGGTATTGAAACATCCCCCCGGTGATCTTCATCTTCAGTCCAAAGGAAGGCAAGGATTCCTCGGTGTATTTCCCAAGGATAAAACCATCCATCTCCAGATTACCCGACGTCCGGATCTGATCAAAATCCTTTGCGTAAATGGCCGGGATCAACGACAGGAATCCTTTGAAATCGCTTTTGCCGGTTTTGAAACGGAGGTCCACCTCAACCTGATCCTCCGGTTCAGCCCAATACCCTTCGATCGTGATCGGGATTTCATTCAAGATGACATTTGACTGGCTGAACGTGTACTTCTCGTTAATAAAGTCAGCATGGATGACCGTGGAGAGATCTGCGGTAACTTTTTGCAGAATCGGCAGGTCTGCGTAAGCAATCGAAAGCTCTTCCATTTTCGCGGAGGCCGTGATGTTGGTCTGATCCTGCGCATAATCCCCCGAAAGCATCAGCCACATCCGATCTGCCATAATGACCATATCCACGCTCTCATCCCGGTAGGTCAGATGAGCACGAAGAAGATCGACGTTGCGCAATTCCAGAACGTAGGATGAAGTGTCTTCCTTTCCGGCCACGGCTTCCAACGCTTCACCGGGTGCTTCATCCTCCTTCAGGATATCCCAGTTAACCAAACCCTCTTGAGTGACCCTGAGCAGGATGACCGGATCTTCCATCCTGATCTTCACAATTTCATACTGGTCACCGAACAGGCTTATCAGGTTAAAAGCCAGGGTCAGTGAAGGGGCATTGATCAGTGTGTCGTCTGCAAACCTGTCCTTCCCGGCGATGACAAACGTATCGAGTTTCATGGTCACCAGCGGGAAGCTCCTCAAAAGGGATACATGTCCACCGGTGAATGTAACGGTTGCATTTAACCGGTTATTGATCTGCTTGCGGGCAAAGTCAATCAATTGTCCTTTGAAGATCACCGGAAGCAGGATCAACAGGACAATGATGATTCCGATCGTAATGCCTAGGATTTTAAAAAATTTTTTCATGGGAATGGAGTTGCTGATCCTGGCCTACCTGGGGTACTTCCGTAACAGGTGATCCTCCTCCCGAACAAGGGCAGTCATTGCTTCCACGATGACTACCTCATTTAACCTCATGACCGTTGCCCGTTCAAAATCTTGATCTTTGCCTCCAGGATGGCCTGTTCCTTTTTGGCGTTATCAATTTTCTTTTCAAATTCCTTCCTGAGGATCTGGGCATTTTTTGAATCAGCGAGGAATCCGATATTGTTTTCCCAAAGGGCTATATCTTCCTTAAGCTTGCTGAGTTTGTTGACCAGCGTTCCTCTTTCCTTGCTCAGGATACGGTTAGCGTCAGGATCATCCCTGACCGATTCATAGTGAGCTTTAAAGGAAAGTGTACTGATCTCCATGGCATCGATCTTGAGTTTATCAAGGTGTTTGTTGATCGCCGTGCGGAAATCATTCTGCAGTCTATCTTTTTCCTTCATCGGCACATGCCCGATTTCCATCCATTCCCGCTGCATTTCCTTGATGACCTGCAAGTCATCGCTCTTGTTTCCTGTGAGCTCGTAATCCTGTACCTTTTTGATCAGGTTAAGCTTCAGTTGCAGGTTTTCTTCCTCCTGTTTCTGGATGGAGGAAAAATAATTGGATTTCCTGGCAAAAAATTCGTCGCAGGCAGCGCGGAATCGTTTCCAAATTCGGTTTGCATGCTTGCGTGGAACAGGACCTATTTCCTTCCACTCTTTCTGAAGCTGGATGAGGTCCTGAGTGGTCTTCCTCCAATCCATATTGTTCTTCAGTGCCTCTGCCTGCACACACAGGTCCAGTTTCAGGTTATAATTATGGATCTGTTGATCCTTAACCTTGCCAAAATATTCCTTCTTTTCTGAAAAATAAGTATCCAGGGATGTCTTGAATCGCTCCCAGATCTTATCGTTCATCTTTTTACCAGCAGGTCCAATCGATCTCCATATCTTCAGGAGTTCGGATATTTCCTGTGTCGTATTTTGCCAATCGTTCAGCGAATTGTTCCGAATGGCTGCAATTTGCTCTGCTTTTTCACACAGGGCAAGTTTTGTTGTATAATTCTCCTGTTGTTCCTCCTGAAGTTTTCGGTAATGTTCCCTGCGACGGTCATTGATCTTGTCCGTAGCGGTCTTGAACCGTTCCCAGATCTCATCTTTTTTATCCTGGGCCACAGGACCGATTTCTTTCCACTCTTCGTGATATTTTTGGAGCTGTTTAAAAGACCTGAGGATTGAGGTTTCCAGCAACAATTCTTCTGCCTTCTCACAGAGTTTGATTTTCGCCTCAAGGTTCTTTCGGAGGTCGAGGTCCTTTAACTCCTTGTTTATCTTTACCTTATCAAAAAACCTCTCCACCAGGAAATGGTAATTTTGCCAGAGGTTATTCACCTCGGCTTTTGGCACCATACCAATTTCTTTCCATTGATCCTGAAGTGTTCTGAAGTGATCATAGGTTTTCTTGAGGGTTTCCTCTGAATTGATCAGTTCTTTTAATTCATCCAGAATCTTGATTTTTTCCTGCAGGTTTTTCAGTTTAATCTGTTCCTGGACTTCGGTATATTTGGCTTTATTGATTTTATAGGTTTCGAAAGCCTGCTCAAAGCGCAGGTCCAGAGGATCTTCGGTCACCGCGCGTTCGCTTTTTTCATCATCCTCCCGGATGTACTTTTCGAGGTGTTGATCCTTATATTCTTTGCTCAGTCGCAGGAAGGCTACCTTGATCAGAGCAACATCGGTTTTGATTTTATTGATATCGGATTCCCTAACGGTCTCCTCCAGCAGTTCCACCAGTTGTTCCTTGGAAAGTTCATTAATATGCTTTAGCGACTCCTCATCGGCCTCTACTGCTGCTTCAGCTTCTTCTTCCTCACCTTCTTCCTCCTCTCCCGATTCTTCCTCTGCTGTGGTCTGAATCTGTTCTTCTGCTGTTGTGTGAATATCATCCCCCGGAGCAGGTTGAATAACTTCTTCTGCTGCAACCTGAATATTTTCCTCTGCTGTCGTCAGAATATCTTCCCCCGGAGCAGGCTGAATAACTTCTTCTTCTGCTGCAGCCTGAATATTATCCTCCATCCCGGCCACTGTCACTTCAGGTTGTTCCTGCAATTCCTCAACCTGCGGCAGGGCTTCCGGTTCAATGGATTCATCTGCCATGATGGTTGACTGTGATCGTTCATCTGCTTCCGGTTCATCGGCCCCGGAGGATAGGATGCCTGTTGCATCGGAATCTAAAATGGGGGAATGGGTAGGTTCTGGGGAGAGTAGCTCTTCAGTCACTTCTACTGAAGAGGAGGCTTCATCGGCAATCGTTTCTTCGATGATTTCTGTTTTTGTGGTTTCCTCTGACGGATTGGTAGTAAACTGCTCTTCTGCCATTGCTTAAAAATTTTATGTTAGAATTCTCCTCCCTAAAAGGGATTATGATAAAATAGTTAAGTACCCAAAAATATCCGCTCACCGAACCTCCGGCAAGCAGATGGGAAATCTACGCATCCTTGATGCGTAAGTACCTCAGTGGTGTGCAAAGGTAGTAATAATTAAAAATGATGGCGATTTTTTGGAAAATAATCCCATGCAGCAATGGCCAGCCTTAATAGAGTGCCCTGTTATTGAAAAGGATATAGCCAATATTCACAATGAATGAAAACTTGTCAACTTCCCGGTCGTAGTAGTTCATGCTAAGACTGACAGGTCCGATCGGGCTATGATAAACCAGGGCTGAAGATGCGAGATAATATTGTTCTTCAAATAAACCTCCAAGTTCAGCCGACAGGTCAGGTTGTTTCTGGATTTCCTGAAACGGAAAAAAGACAAAACCTTCCAGCCGAAGGTGGATATTTTTTCGAAATGCATAGATCATCCTGGCACCCAGGGCTGCGTAATTGAAGGTTCTGAATTCAGGGATGAACAAGGTTTTACTTTCCGGAATAGGTTGAAACGCTGGAGCGGAAAGTACACTGGAGACATAATCGTGGAAAAGCATCTGGCTTGAGAGAAGTGCTTCGGAATACATCCCGAAGGTAACGTGCCGGATAGGACGGAAATACATTTCGTACTTGGCCCGGAACTTCCACCATTGATGGTACTTATAGTAATAATCTGTATCATTGGATGTCGAACCCGGGATATGTTCCTCATCACCTCCGACAAATCGCAATGCGATCAGGAAATCATAGCCAGAAGATGGATAGTATTTGTCGTTAAGCGTATTGATATCATATAATCCCCCCAGCGTGAAACAATTAAAATAAGTCCGGTCTGCCGTATCACTGCTGCTGAACTGATTGGTCTGATAATAATCGTCGCGCAGCCGTGCGACAGCGCCACCGAATTCAAATTTGGCATTGGTGCCGGTCGGAAAACCCAGATAAGCATCCACGTGGTTTTCGTTCTGGATCAGGTATGAAGGATCCTTGTCCTCGAAGAAAGCGGTGGATGTTTCAAAGTAGTCCCACTGGTTGAAGGAAACGGAAGATTTCAAATAAAACGGCATCCGGGTGGGAAGTTCGATCTTTGTATCGATCTGGGCAGCACTGTAAAAACGCCCAATGTAGATACTGGCCTTCAATCCGAGATAAAATCCTGAAAGAATATTGAATTTTGCACCAAAATAAGCTTCATTGATCGGGGAAGAGGATATGTTCCCTCCAAACTGAAGGGTAAGGTTTTTTTCCTTTTTAAAATCCAGGCCAAGGTTATAGTATCCTTTTGTTTCATCATAGTGAGTGACAGGGAAGACATGTTCAAATAATTTATCCGTCTGTAGTTTGAAATATTCCCGCCTTAATTCACTAAAAGTAAGGGTGTCTCTTTTACGCATGAGAGAACGGGTAACAAACTGGGCCTGATTCTCATTCAATCCTTTCACTTCAACGGAATCGATGACCAGTGGAGGTTTCTGGCGGTTGAACCGTGCCCGGCGATCCCAGATCGAATCCCCCGGGATGCTTCTGTCTATGAACGCCCTGATGGTATCCAGCTGGCGAAGGGTGGATACATAGCCACTGTCGATGAATGCAAGCGTATGGGAAAAATCAACCACCCCAACAGGCTTCAGCATGGGTTCGATCAGTACCCCCTTATCGGGTGGAACACTGTATAATGTATTTTCCATCAGCATATTCTGCAGCTGGGAGATCAGATTGTCTTCGTCCGGCGGGCCGTAGTTGCTGGCTGCTTTGCTCCCGATGATGACGTCCGGATTAAATTCATCCATGGCAACCTTGATCGGAAAATTGTCATACATCCCTCCGTCAAAGAGCAAGCGGTCGTCCATGCGTACAGGCTTGAAGTAAAACGGAAAAGTCATCGCCGCCCGAAGGCCTGTGGCCAGATCTCCTTCCCGGATGGTGATGGATCTGTTTTCGGCAACATCCGCAGCTACGAACCTCAGTGGTACCATCAGGCTGTCGAAATTGCCCTGACAAATTGCATTGGCCGGGGCAAAGATCTCCATAATGGCAAAATCCATCATAACAGGGGAGATCAGATTGGTGGGCAGGATGCTCGTACTTTTGATCTTTTCATAATCCATATCAATCTCGAACCAGGTCGCATTGGGATCCTCCTTTTTAAAATAATACTCATAAAACGAAGGCATTTTGCCGGATATCCAGGACAGGAAGTCTTTTGACATGAACAGCCGTGTCATTTCATCCGGTGAATAACCACTGGCATATAACCCTCCGATGATGGCTCCCATTGAAGTACCTGCAATACAATCGATAGGTATATTGTTTTCCTCCAGGGCTTTAATAACTCCGATATGGGTTACGCCCTTTGATCCACCACCGCTCAGCACCAGGCACACTTTCTGGCCTTCAGCAGGGATTGAAACCAGGAAAAAACAAATAGGGATAAGGCGCAATATTCGAAACAAGAACCTGGTCATGAAAGGAACGAGAAAATATGATCGTTTAACGACGGGCAACCGATTATATTTTATCGAGTGCCTGCCTTAAATCCGCAAGTATATCATAGACATCTTCAATTCCGACCGAAAGCCGTACCAGTCCGTCGGTGATCCCTGCAAGCTTACGGGATTCCGGCGTCATTTTAGAATGGGTCATGGAAGCCGGGTGCTGAATGAGGGTTTCCACACCTCCCAGGGAGACAGCCAAAAGTGCCAGCTTCACATTGTCCATCAGGATCTTTCCCGCCTTTAATCCCCCTTTTAGCTCAAAACTGATCATGGAGCCCGGCCCCTTCATTTGCCGCTGAGCCAGTTCGTACTGAGGATGCGAAGGGAGTCCCGGATACAGTACCCATTCCACCTTGGGATGCTTTTCCAGAAACTCAGCAACCAGGCCGGCGTTATACTGAGAACGATCAATGCGTAAGCTCAGGGTTTTAAGTCCACGATGAACCATGAAGGCCTGGTGAGGATCCATATTGAATCCCACATTGACCATAACGGATCGAAGTCTCTTGTAATCTTCCTGTGTCTTTGGAACGATCATCCCGGCCACCACATCCGCATGCCCATTGATGAACTTGGTCATGGAGTGCAACACGATATCCGCACCCAGGGCGAGCGGATTCTGCAGGTACGGGCTGCAGAAGGTATTATCCACACAGATCTTGATGTCTTTACCCCTGACCAGGTCGGCCACGGCGGCAATGTCCATAATACCCATGGTCGGATTGGCCGGTGTCTCCAGATAGATCAGGCGGGTATTGGGTCGTATGGCCTTCCTGATATTGTCGACATGGGTCGCATCAAGGTAGGTAAACTCAATACCAAAACGGGAAAATAACGTTTCCATGATCACGCGGGAAGGGCCGTAAAGTGAATCATGGCTGACCATGTGATCCCCCTGGGCCAGATATGTCATGTAGACTGTTGAGACAGCACCCATACCTGACGATGTGGCGATGCCGCCAAAACCGCCTTCCAACGAAGCCATCGTCTGCTCCAGAGCCCGTATCGTCGGATTACCAATACGCGTATAGATAAAACCTTCCGACTCACCTGAAAAACACTGCGCTCCGTGATCCGCATTCCTGAATTTAAATGTTGAGGTCTGATAAATGGGAACCACCGCACTTCCCAGCCCATCTTCCAATTCACCGCCATGGATCATTCTGGAGTTGAAACCTAATTCGCTTAAATCCGACATAAGAGATGATATTAAGGTAAACAATGCATGAACTATCAACAAAAATAGTATTTTTAGCGGAATATTTAACAGAGTGGAAATAATCACTGAGTGCCCTGTTCGGTAATGCACATGTGGGTGTCCGATATCCGACACATTTCTCATGACCTTTTCGTGGCTTCAGGATTAACATTCTTTTTTACAATGCATTAGAAAAATGGCATATGATTCGATGCCTAAAGCAACCTTTACAACTCCAGGATCCAATTAATAACTAAATAATTTATTTTCTATGAGACAGGCTATTTTGACAATTATAATGCTGCTGATCAGCATATTTTACCTTGACGCGCAGAATGAAACAAGATTGCTGCGTTTTCCTGCCGTTCATGGCGACCAGGTCGTGTTCTCCTATGCGGGTGACATTTACACGGTATCCAAAGCCGGAGGGGTGGCCAGAAAATTGACCAACCATGAGGGCTATGAAATGTTCCCGCGTTTTTCGCCCGACGGAACCCAGCTGGCCTTTACCGCCCAATACGATGGCAATACAGAAGTTTATCTGATGCCTTCTGCCGGGGGAATCCCGGTACGGTTGACCTACACCGCTACACTGAACCGGGATGACATTTCCGACAGGATGGGCCCCAACAACATTGTAATGACCTGGACGCCCGACGGGAAGGAGATCATCTACCGCTCACGCAAGCAGTCCTTCAATGATTTCACCGGGCAGCTTTTTAAGGTAAGCAGACAGGGGGGATTATCTTCCGAACTTCCCTTTCCTCGCGGAGGATTTTGTTCCTATTCCGAAGATGGTAAGAAAATGGCCTACAACAGGGTATTCCGTGAATTCCGGACCTGGAAGTACTACCGGGGAGGCATGGCTGATGATATCTGGATCTATGACTTTCAACAGCGTACCACAACCAACATAACCCATAATGATGCACAGGACATTATCCCGATGTGGTATAAAAACAGGATATATTTCCTATCCGACCGTGACAGGACCATGAATTTGTTTGTCTACGACGTGGCAACCAGCCAGACTAGAAAAGTCACAAACTTTACGGATTACGACATTAAATTTCCCTCTCTGGGCGACCAGGCGATTGTCTTCGAAAAGGGAGGCTATCTATTCTCCCTGGATCTTGCCAGCGAACAGGTTGCTAAAATACCGGTCCTGATTGCGGATGATTTCCTTGCAGGAAGGAATGAGCTGGTGGATGCCTCAAAGAATATTGTATCCTACGAAATATCTCCTGACGGTAAAAGGGCTTTGTTCTGGGCCCGCGGAGATATCTGGACGATCCCTGCCGAACATGGGATCACGCGAAACCTGACAAAATCCTCCGGTGTCCATGACCGAAATCCACTATGGTCGCCCGATGGTAAATATATTGCCTACATTTCTGATCAATCCGGTGAGGATGAGATCTATATCATCAATCAGGATGGCAGTGAGAAACCCGTTGCCCTGACCACCAACGGTGACACGTACAAGTATTCCGTTGTCTGGTCGCCCGACAGTAAGAAGTTGATGTGGTCCGACAAAAAACTCCGCCTGCAGTACGTGGATATCGAATCCCGCAAAATTGTTGAGGTCGAGAGCTCTTCTGTTGGTGAATTTTATGGTTATGTCTGGTCGCCCGACAGCAAATGGATCGCTTTCAGCAGACCCAGGACCACTGGAATGAACATCCTGTGCCTGTACAACCTGGCAGCGAACCAAACCTACGAGGTGACCGATGAATGGTATGGAAGTTCCAGTCCGGCTTTCAGTGAGAACGGCAAGTACCTGTTCTTTGTCAGCGACAGGGATTTTTCTCCCACCTACAGCCAGGTTGAATGGAACTATGCCTACCAGGATATGGAAGGGATCTATATGATCACCCTTGCCAAAGACACTCCCTCCCCTTTTGCACCGATAAATGATGAAGTGACCATCAAAAAAGACGAGGCAACCGGTAAAGAAGAAACAAAACCGGCATCAGAGGATGAATCAAAGACAGCATCAAAGGATATTGTCGTGGATATGGAAGGCATCCGGCAGCGTGTGATCGGTCTTCCGGTCGCGTCAGGGAATTATAGAGGGATCCGAAGTGTTGGGGAGAAGATCTACTATGGATACTCTTCTTCCAAAGGGGGGCGCAGTATCAAACTTTTTGACCTGAAAGAGAAAAAAGAAACGGATCTGAACTATGAGGGTGGATTTGAAATATCATTTGACGGGAAAAAAATACTTCTGGGCAGGGGATCATCCTATTACATCATTGACTTACCTTCGGGTCCGGTCAAGACCGATAAGCCGCTCGATCTTTCCGGTATGAAAACCATGACCGATTTCAAAGCGGAATGGAAGCAGATCTTTACGGAAAGCTGGCGGCAGATGCGTGATTTCTTTTATGTACCCAACATGCATGGAGTCGACTGGGAAGCGATGAAAGACAAATATGGCGTAATGCTTCCCTATGTGAATAACCGGAATGACCTGAATTACCTGATCGGAGAGATGATCAGCGAACTCAGCATCGGCCATGCCTATATCAATGGTGGCGACAAACCCCAGCCTGAGCGGATCCAGATAGGCCTGCTGGGTGCAACCCTATCGCGGGATCCTTCCGGCTACTACCGCGTGGACCATATCCTGAAAGGCCAAAACTGGAGCGATAACCTGCGATCTCCGCTGACGGAGGTCGGGGTGAATGTGAACGAAGGGGACTATATCCTGGCAGTCAATGGTATGCCAACGAACTCGATGAATGATATCTACGAATCGCTGCTGGGCACAGCAGGTAAACAGGTGGAACTGACTGTCGGCGGCAATGTTTCCGGGGAAGGAAGCCGCGATGTGATCGTGGTACCCATTCGGGATGAAGCCGGCCTGTACTATTATAACTGGGTTCAGAACAATATCCGGAAGGTCAGCGAGGCAACCAACGGGGAAGTGGGTTACATTCATATTCCTGACATGGGACCCGAGGGCTTGAACGAATTTGTCAAGTACTTCTATCCACAGCTGGATAAGAAAGGATTAATCATCGACGATCGTGGTAACGGCGGTGGAAATGTTTCACCCATGATCATAGAAAGGCTGAGTCGTGGGATGACCCGGTCCAACATGGCTCGCAATGTCCTGGTTCCCTCACAGACGCCGCGGCAAATGATGCGTGGGCCGATGGTGATGCTAATCAATGAATATTCAGCGTCCGACGGTGATCTGTTCCCTTACGCCTTTAAAAAACACCAGCTGGGTAAAGTGGTTGGTAAAACAACCTGGGGTGGTGTGGTCGGTATACGCGGCTCATTACCGTTCATTGACGGAGGCGATCTGCGTAAGCCGGAATTTGCCTCTTATTCAGCTGAGGAAAGCAAATGGATCATCGAAGGGATCGGAGTTGAACCGGATATTTACATTGACAATGATCCTGCAAGGGAATACGATGGAATCGATGATCAGTTGGACAAAGCCATTGAAGTGATCAAAGAAGAGCTGAAGAATTACAGGGAGATCCCCGATATACCGGCTCCACCGGATAAGTCCCGGTAAAAAAAAGAGGGTGTCACAATCAGGTGGCACCCTCTTTTTTTATGCCTGTGCTGACGGCCCCCCCAGCGAGAAGGGAGGAACCGGTTCACCGACAGGTTCCTTGATCGTGCCATGCACGGCTTCGTACTTGGTAATGTTCTCCTTTAATGCACGATAAAGCCGCTTGGCATGTTGCGGTGTGAGGATGATCCGCGATTTGACCTTTGCCTTGGGTACGCCGGGCATCATCTTGACAAAATCCACAATAAATTCGGATTGTGAGTGGGTGATGATTGCCAGATTGGAATAGATTCCTTCCGCAATGTCGTCATTGAGTTCGATATTGATCTGACCCATCTTTTTTTGTTCTTCCATGATGATAAATTATTCAGTTATGGTAACATCTTCTTTTGAGGCCATCAGTGTCTCATATTCTTCCTTGCTGCCCACGATCAGGTTCTCATATTCCCTCAGTCCTGTTCCGGCTGGAATCAGGTGCCCAATGATCACATTTTCCTTGAGGCCTTCCAGGTCGTCGGTCTTAGCCCGGATGGCAGCTTCGGTCAGCACTTTGGTGGTTTCCTGGAACGATGCTGCGGAGATCCAGCTTTTGGTCTGGAGAGAAGCGCGCGTAATTCCCTGGAGCACCTGCTTGGCTGTGGCCGGTTGAGAATCCCTGGCCTCAACAAGTCGCTTGTCCTTACGTTTCAGCAGCGAATTCTCGTCCCTTAATTTTCGTGCACTGACGATCTGTCCTGACCGGAAACTCAGGGAGTCACCCGGATCCACCACGATCTTTTTACCAAAGATCCAGTCATTTTCATCCTGAAAATCATTTTTGCTGACCAGTTCACCTTCGAGGAACTTGGTATCACCCGGATCAGCCACCTCAACCTTACGCATCATCTGACGGACAATGACTTCAAAGTGTTTGTCATTGATCTTTACACCCTGCAGCCTGTAAACTTCCTGGATCTCATTAACAATATACTCCTGTACTTTCATCGGGCCTTTGATGGCCAGGATATCGGAAGGTGTCATGGCACCCTCCGACAGGGGGGTACCTGCTTTTACGTAGTCATTCTCCTGAGCTAAGATCTGTTTGGAAGTCGGAATCAGGTAATGCTTTTCTTCTCCGGTTTTTGACGTGATGATCACTTCACGGTTACCCCTTTTGAGTTTCTTTGCCAGCGACACAACGCCGTCAATTTCAGCAACAACGGCAGGATCTGAGGGATTACGTGCTTCAAAAAGTTCGGTCACTCTGGGTAGTCCACCGGTAATATCTCCGGCTTTGCCGAAAGATCTGGGTATCTTGACCAGGATATCGCCCGCCTTGATTTCAACATCATCTTCAACCTGAATATGGGAGCCGACGGGAATATCATATGCTTTGATCTCCTCACCCGTTTTCCCGATAATGCTAATGGAAGGATTTTTTGTTTTCAGACGGGATTCAATGATCACTTTTTCATAATATCCGGTCTGTTCATCGGATTCAATGCGATAGGTGATCCCTTCAATAATACTTCCAAATGCTACTTTCCCGCCCACTTCAGAGAGAATGACCGCATTCCAGGGATCCCATTCACTGATCAGGTTACCTTTTTTAACCTCATCGCCATCTTTGAAATACAATTTTGCTCCGTAAGGAATGTTACTTGACGACAGGACAATGTTTGTATTCCTGTCGACGATGCGCATTTCGGCCGAGCGGCCCACCACCATCTGATAAGCATTTTCCTCCTTATCCACATAGTCAACGGCACGAAGTTCCTCGATCTCCAGGATCCCATCATATTTAGCCTCGATCTTGGAAATGATGGCGATATTGGATGCCGTACCTCCCACGTGGAACGTACGCAGGGTAAGCTGGGTACCGGGTTCACCGATAGATTGTGCGGCGATGACACCCACAGCTTCTCCTTTCTGAACCAGCCTGCCCGTAGCCAGGTTACGACCGTAGCATTTGGTGCATACGCCTCTTTTCACCTCACAGGTAAGCACAGAACGGATCTCCACACCTTCTATCGGGGAATTATCAATCCGTCGTGCAATTTCTTCCGTGATCTCCTCACCTGCAGCGACGATGATCTCTCCTGTCTGCGGATGATAGACGTCATGCAACGACACCCTTCCAAGGATCCTGTCGAGGAGCTTTTCAACGATCTCTTCATTTTTCTTTAAAGCAGTGATTGTCAACCCCCTAAGAGTACCGCAGTCTTCTTCGGTGATCACAACATCCTGCGCCACATCCACCAGACGGCGGGTCAGGTACCCGGCATCAGCTGTCTTAAGGGCCGTATCGGCAAGACCCTTGCGGGCACCATGTGTGGAGATGAAATATTCCAGAACCGACAATCCTTCTTTAAAATTAGACAGGATAGGATTTTCAATGATTTCTCCTCCGGTGGCACCCGATTTTTGAGGTTTTGCCATCAATCCCCTCATGCCGGAAAGCTGACGGATCTGCTCCTTGGACCCCCTGGCGCCAGAATCCAGCATCATAAATACCGGGTTAAAGCCCTGACGGTCCTGTGAAAGCTGTTTGATCAGCTCCTGGGTCAGCTGAGAGTTTGTATGTGTCCAGATATCGATGATCTTGTTGTACCGTTCATTATTGGTGATAAAGCCAAATGAGTAGTCATTGACAACTTCTTCCACTTCGCTGTTGGCATTATCAATCAGTTTCTCCTTGATCGCCGGGACGATGACATCTGCCAGGTTGAACGACAGGCCACCCTTGAATGACATCTCGAATCCCAGATCCTTGATATCGTCAAGAAATTTCGCCGTGACCGCAGTCCCGGTCTTGCGCATGATATTTCCAATGATATCCCTGAGTGATTTTTTGGTCAGTTCTTCATTGATAAAGCCATATTCCTCCGGGACGTACTGGTTAAAGATGACGCGACCCGTTGTGGTTTCCATAAGTTTATACGTTTCCACACCGTTCTCCTGAACTTTCAGCCTGACTTTGATAAAAGCATGCAGGTCGATGGTTCCTTCGTTATAGGCAATGATCACTTCTTCAGGTGAATAAAAGATCGTGCCTTCCCCTTTGGCCGGATGATCGGGGATGCTGCGGCGTCCCTTGGTCAGGTAATACAGTCCGAGTACCATATCCTGTGAAGGAACGGCGATGGGGGCTCCGTTGGCCGGGTTGAGGATATTGTGGGAGGCCAGCATCAGCAGCTGTGCTTCCAGGATGGCTGCATTCCCCAGCGGGACATGAACCGCCATCTGGTCACCGTCGAAGTCAGCATTGAAAGCCGTACACGCAAGCGGGTGCAGCTGAATCGCCTTGCCTTCGATCAATTTTGGCTGGAAGGCCTGAATACCCAGACGGTGAAGCGTGGGTGCGCGGTTGAGCATGACCGGATGACCTTTGAGGATATTTTCAAGGATATCCCATACGACCGGATCTTTACGGTCGACTATTTTCTTGGCCGACTTAACGGTTTTCACAATTCCGCGTTCCAGCATCTTACGGATAATGAAAGGCTTGAAAAGCTCGGAAGCCATTTCCTTGGGCAGTCCGCACTCATTGAGCTTCAGCTCCGGTCCAACGACGATCACCGAACGTCCCGAGTAATCCACACGTTTACCCAGCAGGTTCTGACGAAACCGCCCCTGTTTTCCTTTCAAACTATCGGATAGTGATTTCAGTGGCCGGTTGGATTCCGTTTTTACAGCGTTCACTTTCCGTGAGTTATCAAAGAGTGAATCCACCGCTTCCTGAAGCATACGCTTTTCATTGCGCATGATCACATCCGGCGCCTTGATCTCGATCAGTCTTTTCAGACGGTTATTCCGGATGATCACCCGGCGATACAGATCATTCAGGTCGGAAGTTGCAAAACGTCCTCCATCCAGTGGAACCAGGGGTCTGAGTTCGGGTGGGATCACCGGTACTACCTTAACGATCATCCATTCCGGCTGGTTCTCGATTTTCTTGTTGGCCTCCCTAAACGATTCAAACACCTGCAACCGTTTCAGTGCATCCTGTTTCCGCTGCTGGGAGGATTCGGTATTTGCCTTGTGCCGCAGTTCATAGGAGGTCTTGTCCAGATCAAGGTGAGCCAGCAGGTCATACAGGGCTTCTGCACCCATTTTGGCGACGAACTTATCCGGGTGGGTATCATCAAGATACTGATTATCAGAAGGCAGGCTTTCAATGATCTCAAAATATTCCTCTTCGGCGAGGAAATCCAGGTAGTTGACCCCGTCACGTGCTTTTATACCCGGATTGATGACCACATACCGCTCATAATAAATGATGGAATCCAGTTTTTTAGTGGACAGTCCGAGCAATGCACCGATTTTGTTGGGCAGGGATCTGAAAAACCAGATATGGGCAACGGGAACCACCAGCTGGATGTGTCCCATCCGTTCCCTTCTGACTTTTTTTTCTGTAACTTCCACACCGCATCGGTCGCAGACGATTCCCTTATACCTGATCCGTTTATATTTTCCGCAGTGACATTCCCAGTCCTTGACCGGACCGAAGATCCTTTCACAGAACAATCCGTCCCGCTCGGGTTTATACGTGCGGTAGTTAATGGTTTCTGGTTTGAGGACTTCTCCGCTGGAGCGTTCCAGGATCATCTCGGGAGAAGCCAGGCTTATCGTGATGGTATCGAAGTTACTGTTGATCGTTGTATCTTTTCTGAAAGCCATTTGATTTTATTAATTTACAGAAAATAAATGACATATAAGGAACAGCATCAGGGTTTTCACCCGAAGTTCACCGTGCAGGCGTTATTCAAAGGTCACATTCAGTCCCAGCCCCCTGAGTTCATGGACCAGGACGTTGAAGGATTCAGGGACGCCGGGTCGGGGCATGTTTTCTCCCTTCACGATTGCTTCATAGGCTCTGGCCCGTCCCTGGACATCGTCGGATTTGACCGTAAGGATCTCCTGCAGGATATTGGAAGCGCCGAAGGCTTCCAGTGCCCAGACTTCCATTTCTCCAAAACGCTGACCTCCAAACTGAGCTTTACCACCCAGGGGTTGTTGGGTGATCAGGGAGTAGGGGCCAATGGAACGGGAGTGCATCTTATCATCCACCATATGATGAAGTTTCAGCATATAGATGTATCCGACAGTAGCGGGTTGTTTGAACCGTTCGCCCGTCCCGCCGTCGTAAAGGTACACCCTTCCATTTTCAGGAAGTCCGGCTTCGCGCATGTAGCTGTTGATCTGATCAATGCTGGCGCCGTCGAAAATGGGTGTGGAGTAATGCTTACCAAGGTTGTGACCTGCCCATCCCAGTACGGTCTCATAGATCTGACCCAGGTTCATTCGGGAAGGCACACCCAGGGGATTCAGGACAATATCCACCGGGGTTCCGTCCTCCAGGAATGGCATATCCTCTTCTCTGACAATCTTGGCTACGATACCCTTATTTCCGTGCCGTCCGGCCATTTTGTCCCCGACTTTGAGCTTTCTCTTTTTGGCGACATAAACTTTCGCCATCTGTATGATCCCATTGGGAAGTTCATCACCTACCGTGGCAACGAATTTCATACGGTTGAACCGTCCCAGGATCTCACGGTAATGAATGTTGTAATTGTTCAGCAACTGTTTGACCAGGTCATTGGTTTCTTTATCACTGGTCCACTTGTTGGGATTAATGGTTGGATAATCGATTTCAGATAGGACCTTCTGGGTAAACTTTGCCTTTTTGGGGATGATCTCCTCTTTGAACTTATTGTAAACCCCATTGGACGGTTTACCGCTGAGCAAAAGGGTGAGTTTATCCAGCAATTTAGCTTTCAGTGCATCAGCATCCTTTTTGAAATCCTTTTCCAGTTTTATCAGATCATCCTTCTCCTTGGTCCTGGCCTTTCGGTCTTTGATTACCCGTGAGAATAATTTCTTTTCAATCACCACACCCTGCATGGAAGGAGGCGCCTTGAGTGATGCATCCTTCACGTCACCTGCTTTGTCACCGAAGATCGCCCTGAGAAGTTTTTCTTCCGGTGTGGGATCGCTTTCTCCCTTGGGTGTAATCTTACCAATCAGGATATCGCCCTCCTTCACTTCAGCACCGATACGGATCAGTCCGTTTTCGTCAAGGTCCTTCGTGGCTTCAGAGCTCACGTTGGGAATGTCGTTGGTCAGTTCTTCAATCCCGCGCTTGGTGTCCCTGACCTCCAGGGTGAACTCCTCGATATGCACCGAGGTGAAGATATCCTCTTTCACGATCCGTTCAGAGACCACGATCGCATCTTCAAAATTATAGCCTTTCCAGGGCATGAATGCCACCATCAGGTTTCGCCCCAGTGCCAGTTCCCCATTGCTGGTTGCATATCCTTCGCAGAGCACCTGTCCTTTAACAACCTTCTCGCCCTTGCTGACAATGGGCCTGAGGTTGACACAGGTATTCTGGTTGGTTCGTGTGAACTTGGTCATCTGATACCGTTTGATGTCATCATCAAAACTGGTCATCCGTTCCTGTTCAGCCCGGTTATACCGGATCAGGATCTCCCTTGCATCCACATATTCAACCACACCGTCCCCTTCCGCATGGATCAGTGTCCTGCTGTCGCGCGCAACCTGTTCTTCGATACCGGTACCCACGAGTGCCACTTCAGGATTCAACAGGGGCACAGCCTGGCGCATCATATTGGATCCCATCAGCGCCCGGTTGGCATCATCATGTTCCAGAAACGGGATCAGGGATGCTGCAATGGATGCAATCTGGTTGGTGGCCACGTCGATCATCCCGACCTTCTCGTTTTCAATATAGGGATAATCGGCAAGGTAACGTGCCTTGATCTTTTCCTCCTTGAAATTTCCGTCGGGGTCAAGGGCGGCACTGGCGTGAGCAATGTTAATGCTCTCCTCTTCCTCAGCCGTGAGATAAACGGGTGGCTCATCGATGAGCACCTTACCATTGATCACCTTCCGGTACGGGGTCTCAATGAAACCCAGGTGGTTGATCTTGGCATATACGCACAACGAGGAGATCAGTCCGATATTGGGTCCTTCGGGTGTCTCAATCGTACACAGTCTACCATAGTGTGTATAATGAACATCGCGGACTTCGAATCCCGCGCGCTCGCGTGAAAGACCTCCGGGTCCCAGCGCCGAAACCCTCCGCTTGTGCGTGAGTTCCGACAGGGGATTGGTCTGGTCCATGAACTGCGAAAGCTGATTGGTCCCGAAAAAAGAGTTAATGACCGATGACAGGGTTTTGGCATTGATCAGGTCGGTAGGTGTAAACACCTCATTATCCCTGACGTTCATGCGTTCACGGATCGTCCTGGCCATACGTGCAAGACCCACACCGAACTGATTGTACAATTGCTCCCCGACGGTCCTAACCCGTCGGTTGCTCAGATGGTCAATATCATCGACCTCTGTTTTGGAATTGGCCAGTTCGATCAGGTACTTGATGATGGAGATGATATCTTCCTTGGTAAGTACCTTGACTTCCAGGGGAGTGTCGAGCCTGAGCTTTTTATTGATGCGGTAACGGCCCACATCGCCCAGGTCATACCGTTTATCACTGAAGAACAACTTGTCGATGATGCCGCGTGCTGTCTCTTCATCAGGCGGTTCAGCATTACGCAACTGCCGGTAAATGAATTCCACAGCCTCCTTTTCGGAGTTGGCAGTATCTTTCTGCAGGGTATTGAAAATGATCGAGAAATCAATGGATTCACTATCCTCCTTATGCAGGAGAATGGCTTTGATCCCTGCATCGATGATCTGGTCAACATGTTTATTTTCCAGAACCGTTTCCCGTTCAATGATCACTTCCGTCCGTTCGATGGAGACGACTTCTCCTGTGTCCTCGTCAACAAAATCCTCGATCCAGGCCCTGACAACCCTTGCTGCAAGCCGGCGCCCGATGTATTTCTTCAGGGCTGTCCGGCTCACCTTGATTTCCTGGGCCAGGTCAAAGATCTCCAGGATATCCTTATCCGTTTCATAACCGATGGCCCTGAGCAGGGTGGTGACCGGCAGCTTCTTTTTTCGGTCGATATAGGCGTACATCACATTGTTGATGTCCGTCGTGAATTCCATCCAGGATCCCTTGAAGGGGATGATTCTTGCCGAAAAGAGCTGCTGCCCGTTGGCATGATAGCTTGTCCCGAAAAAGACCCCGGGTGATCTGTGCAACTGTGACACCACCACGCGTTCCGCACCGTTTATGATAAATGTCCCTTTGGGAGTCATATACGGGATCATGCCCAGGTAAACATCCTGGATGATCGTTTCAAAATCCTCATGCTCGGGATCCGTGCAATAAAGCTTCAGTTTGGCCTTCAGTGGAACACTGTAGGTCAGTCCACGCTCGATGCACTCATCTATGGAATAACGCGGAGGATCAATAAAATAATCCAGAAACTCCAGTACGAAATTATTCCTGGCATCGGTAATGGGAAAATTCTCGGCAAAAACCTGGTACAGGCCCTCACCAACCCTGTCCTCCGGATTGGTTTCCAGCTGGAAAAAGTCCCTGAAGGACTTTAACTGAACATCAAGAAAGTCGGGATACTCTGCTTGGAGTTTTGCTGTGCCGAAATTAACGCGTTGGATATTTTCTAAGGCCAAGGTTATCTGTTTTTAAAACCTGTGTTCTGACAGGCTGAGGTTAGTAATTATGTGGAAAAATATCATGTATAAATATGAGAAACAGACCCCCGGTTAAATCCAGGAATGAGTCTGTCCCTCAATTATGTCAACAGTAAATATTGTCCTACTTAATTTCAACCTCGGCACCGGCCTCTTCCAATTGTTTTTTGAGGGCTTCAGCTTCATCCCTGGTAACACCTTCCTTTATGGCTTTCGGGGCGGCGTCGACCAGTTCCTTGGCTTCTTTCAGCCCAAGACTTGTCAATTCCTTTACCAGTTTCACCACGGCCAGTTTGGATTGGCCCGGGTGTTTGATCACGACATCAAAGCTGGTCTTTTCTTCCTCGACAGGAGCTGCTGCAACAGCCCCAGCTCCAGGAGCCGCAACCACGGCAGCGGCTGCCGCCGGTTCAATTCCATATTGCTCCTTGAGGATCTGCGCCAGTTCATTAACCTCTTTCACGGTCAAATTGACCAATTGCTCTGCAAACACTTTTAAATCTGCCATTGTATTGAATTTTAATTGTTCCTAAACTTTTTAATACGGCGTAACAGTTATCGTTTAGCTAGGATATTCATGATTCGCGTTCCGACAGGGTTTCCAGGATCCCTGCCAGTTTATGGGAGGGTGACTGCAATGCTCCGATCACATTCCGCAACGGTGATTGCAGCAGGAAGATCACATCCCCGATCAGTTCATTCTTTGTCTTGAGAACTTCCAGAAATTCAAGTTGATTGTCACCGATGAAAACCATTTCCTCAATGAAAGCACCTTTGAGGATCGGGCGGTCGCTGTCACTTCTGAATTCCCTGATCAGTCTTGCAGGAACATTCCCGGCTTCAGCGATCATCAGGGAAGTGGATCCTTTCAGGATAGGATACAGTTCGCTAAAATCCTTGTCAACCTTTTCCATTGCTTTTCTCAGCAAGGTGTTCTTCACCACCATCAGCTTGACATTCTTTTTAAAACAGAGTCTTCTCAGATCGGATGTTTTAACGGAATTAAGATCGGAGATATCGGTCAGATAGATGGTATTGTTCACCCTCAGTTGTTCGGCAAGAACATCGATCAGTTGGTTTTTCTCGGCAGTTGTCATAATATTTTCGTATTCCTTAATTCTTTCTTTATCGTACCTGATTTGGATTAAGCTGTCACGGATTTCTGATCCACCTTCACGCTGGGGCTCATCGTGCTCGACATATATATGCTTTTTATATACGTTCCCTTAGCCGCAGGTGGTTTCAGTTTTACAATGGTTTGGATCAATTCCCGGGCATTGTCGGCCAGCATTTCATCAGAGAAGGTGACTTTTCCGATGGCGGCATGGATGATTCCGTATTTATCCACTTTGAAGTCGATCTTACCGGCCTTTACTTCCTGTATGGCCTTGCCAATATCCATGGTGACCGTGCCCGACTTCGGGTTGGGCATCAGGCCTCTGGGTCCAAGTATTTTACCCAGTTTTCCCACCTTGGCCATAACGCTGGGCATCGTGATCACCACATCGATATCAGTCCAGCCTCCTTCGATCTTTTTGATATAGTCATCCAGTCCGATATAATCGGCTCCGGCCTCTTTTGCTTCGTCTTCCCTATCGGGTGTACAAAGGACAAGTACGCGTTTGGTTTTGCCGGTGCCATGCGGGAGGGTGACCGTACCGCGAACCATCTGATTGGCTTTTCTGGGATCGACGCCCAGGCGGACATCGATATCAACAGAAGCATCAAAGCGGGTTGTGGTAATTTCCTTAACTACCTTGGCCGCATCCTGCAGGGGGAAAAGAAGCTTTTTATCGTACTTGCCGGTTGCAATTTTCCGGTTCTTCGTTACTTGTACCATAGCCTGTGCTTGTTAACGTTATCATGCATCTATTCATTCAGAACGAACGGGGGTGTCCCCTTGATTTCAATACCCATGCTTCGGGCAGAGCCAGCAACCATCCGCACGGCTGATTCCAGCGTGAACGCATTCAGATCGCCCATTTTATCTTCTGCAATCTCTTTGACCTGATCCCAGGTCACACTGGCAACTTTATTGCGGTTGGGTTCTGCTGATCCTTTCTGGACTTTGCTGGCTTCCATCAATTGTACAGCCACAGGGGGTGATTTCACAATGAAGTTGAACGACTTGTCCCTGAACACGGTAATGACCACTGGCAGCAGTTTACCTGCCTTGTCTTGTGTACGGGCATTGAATTGTTTGCAAAACTCCATGATATTCACACCTTTGGAACCCAGTGCCGGCCCGACAGGTGGTGATGGATTTGCTGCGCCTCCCTTGATCTGGAGTTTAATGATTCCACTTACTTCTTTCGCCATGTTACGTATAGAAAGATTAAATTACTGTTCTTTTTCAACCTGCATAAATCCCAGTTCCAGCGGTGTTTTCCGGCCAAAGATCTTGACCATGACCTTGAGCTTTTTCTTTTCCTCGTTGATCTCCTCAATGATTCCGCTGAAGCTGTTAAAGGGTCCGTCAATGACGGTCACGGTTTCGCCAACAATAAACGGCACGCTCATTTCTTCACCCATTTCCGAAAGTTCATCCACTTTCCCGAGGATTCGCTTCACTTCTGCGGGCCTCAACGGGTGCGGTTCACCCTTGGTTCCAAGAAAACCCAGCACACCGGGCACATTCCGAAGGATGTGGGGAACCTCTCCGACCAGAGCTGCCTCGACCAGCACATATCCCGGAAAATAATTCCGCTCCTTGCTGATCTTTTTACCTTTTCTGACCTGGTAGACTTTTTCCGTAGGGATGAGCACCTGAGATATATAATCCTGCAATTTCAGCCGGCTGATTTCGCTTTCGATGTATTGCTTGACTTTTTTCTCATTCCCACTGATCGCCCTGATCACATACCATTTTTTTTCCTGTTCACTCATAGAGATTCCCTGGTGTTGAAGCGATGGTCGCTAATATCTGTAGTGGCAATGGATTAAAAGAGCTTATAGAACTGTTTGAGGATGTTTTCGAAGGAAATGTCCATAAGAAAAACAACCAGCGCAATAATCAGGGAAGCGACAAATACGACCAGGGCGCTACCTTGCAGCTCTTTGAAGGTAGGCCAGGAAACCTTGTGCATCAGTTCATCGTAGCTTTCCTTCGCGTATTCTTTGATTTTAAACCGTGCCATTTGTTCAGTTTTGTTTGCACGGGTGGTAGGACTCGAACCTACAGCCAATGGTTTTGGAGACCACTACTCTGCCAATTGAGCTACACCCGTTCAGATTATCTGTTAAATAGGACAGTTCCCCGTGACCGGGGAATGTCCCTTTATGATTTTTTATTTGCAAATCCTGATTATTCAAGGATTTCCGTTACCTGGCCCGCGCCAACCGTCCTGCCTCCTTCACGAATGGCAAAGCGAAGTCCCTTGGCCATGGCGATCTCAGCGATCAGTTTCACCTCAATGGTCAGGTTATCACCCGGCATAACCATTTCAACGCCTTCCGGCATGATGATTTCGCCTGTTACATCAGTCGTTCTGAAGAAAAACTGAGGACGATAGCGGTTATGGAATGGTGTATGGCGTCCTCCTTCTTCTTTTTTAAGGATGTATACCTGACCCATGAAATGTTTATGGGGAGTGACAGATCCCGGTTTGGCAACTACCATACCACGGCGGATCTCGTCCTTGTCAATCCCTCTGAGCAGCAAACCTGCATTGTCGCCTGCTTCTCCTTCGTCAAGGATCTTTCGGAACATTTCCACTCCGGTCACGACGGATTTGAGTTTTTCAGCTCCCATTCCGATGATTTCAACGGGTTCATTTACTTTGATGATCCCTGTTTCAATCCTGCCGGTAGCCACTGTACCCCGACCGGTGATGGAGAATACGTCCTCGATCGGCATCAGGAATGGCTTTTCCTTGTCACGTGTTGGCAGAGGCACCCAGGTATCGCAGGCTTCCATCAGTTCCCATATTTTTTCGACCCATTTGGGCTCCTTGTTCAGGGCACCCAGGGCAGAGCCACGGATGATCGGGGTATTATCGCCGTCGTATTCGTAGAAGGTGAGCAGATCCCTGATTTCCATTTCCACCAGGTCGAGCAGTTCTTCATCGTCAACCATATCCACCTTGCTCATGAACACCACGATACGCGGAACGCCAACCTGGCGCGCCAGAAGGATATGTTCACGTGTCTGGGGCATGGGACCGTCGGTTGCCGCAACCACCAGGATGGCACCATCCATTTGTGCAGCACCAGTAACCATGTTCTTTACATAGTCGGCATGACCGGGACAGTCAACGTGAGCATAGTGTCTGTGTTCGGTCTGGTACTCCACATGGGCTGTATTGATGGTAATCCCTCTCTCCTTTTCTTCCGGTGCATTGTCAATTTCGTCAAAGGATTTGAAAACAGCCAGTCCCTTATCCTGCAGGTTCAGCGTAATCGCAGCCGTAAGGGTTGTTTTACCATGGTCGATGTGACCGATGGTTCCGATATTCACGTGAGGTTTGGTACGCGCAAATTTTTCTTTTGCCATGATTAATAATTATTTAATTTACGTTTAATGATTAAGTTTCTCTTCCCGATTCTGAGCCAATGACGGGATTTGAACCCGTGACCCCGTCCTTACCAAGGACGTGCTCTACCAACTGAGCTACATCGGCAGCAAGTGGAGCGGAAAACGGGGCTCGAACCCGCTACCTACAGCTTGGAAGGCTGTCGCTCTGCCAAATGAGCTATTTCCGCGAGGTGGGTGTGGGTGTGAGTGTGGGGAGAGGAGGATTCGAACCTCCGAAGGCGTCGCCAACAGATTTACAGTCTGCCCCATTTGACCGCTCTGGAATCTCCCCGAGGCGGGTGTGGGCTTTGCTGGCTGAAGCTGATGAAGTCAGCGGTAGCCAGTGTCGGTGTGAGTGTGAGTGTGAGCCGATGGACGGACTCGGACCGCCGACCGGCTGATTACAAATCAGCTGCTCTACCAGCTGAGCTACATCGGCTTATTAAATTTTAGGGCGCAAAATTATGAAAAAAATCAATAAAAAAAGCAGCCCTTCAAAAAAAGGACTGCAAATTTATGAACAATTCAGCTAACTACCAAAGAAAAGTAAATTTTTTAGGCGTTTGTCCAAACGATCTGTCACCTTCCCCTTACTTTTTCCTTATGCTTCTTCAACTGCCTCCTCAATGCCTCAACCGCTATGTCCGTCGCTTCTTCAAAAGTCTTGCACTGCTTTCTGGCAAAAAGATCATTGCCAGGAATGAGTAAACGAATCTCCGTGATTTTATTCTCCTGCGTATCCGAGTTGTCCAAACGCAGGGTCACCTCACCGGAAATTACCCCGTCAAAGATCCCCGATAATTTGGTAACTCGTTCATTGATAAAAACTTCGAGTTTGCGATCGGTTTTAAAATGAACAGACTGAATGTTAACGTTCATAAGCTACCTCCTTTTTTTAATTAGGCTCTTGGATGAGCCTGGTTATATATCTTCTTCAACTTCTCGATGGTATTGTGCGTGTAGATCTGCGTCGCCGACAGGTTGGCATGACCCAGCAACTCCTTTACCGCATTCAGGTCAGCCCCTTCATTGAGCAGATGGGTGGCAAAAGTGTGCCTGAGAACATGCGGGCTCTTTTTACTCAGGGTGGTGACCCTATCCAGGTACCTGACAACCAGCCTGTAAATGAACTTCGGATAACACTGGCTGCCTTTATCTGTAACCAGTAAATAAGGCATTTTGTTCATCTCCAGGTAATTTTCCCGCTCCCCGAGGTAGTCCCTCAACAACCTTCCGGCCTGGGGGCCAATGGGAATGATGCGTTCCTTGTTCCGTTTACCCAGTACTTTGATCTGCAATCGTTCCAGGTCAACGTCGGCCACTTTCAGGTTGATCATCTCCGATAACCTCATTCCCGTCGCATAGAGCAGCTCCAGCACCAGCCGGTTCCGCAGTCCCGGAAATCCCTCCCCGAAATCAGCATCATGGAACAACGATTCCATCTTTTCCTTTTCAACAAAAACCGGTAGCCTGTGCGGATTTTTCGGCGAAATGACCTTCAGCAGGGGATTCTTCTCAACCAATCCTTCCCTGAGCAAAAATTGATAATAGGACCGCAACGTGCTCAGCTTTCGATTGATTGAACGGGTATTGATATGAACATCCATCAGGCTGACCAGCCACGAACGGATCATCTGGTGATCTACCTGCAGAATATCATCCACACCATACTGTGCCTGAAGAAAGGTGTAAAACTGGTCAAGATCGTTCTGGTAAGCTATGACTGTATGGTGAGAATATCGCTTCTCGTACCGGATATAATCAATGAATCTCGCCCGCAACATTAAAAAAAGAAGAAATTTTGTCCCAACATCATTAATAACGTTAAAATTATGAATAAATGATGTAAAAACAAAATTTCTTCCAAAAAAAATACAGCACCCTACCGGGATGCCAGATCCAGCACTAATCCTGGTTCTGTTGCAACTGTTGGATGAAGATGGCTTTCAACTTTTCCTGCCGCTTGATCACTGAAGGCTTGCTAAATTTCTGCCGTTCACGCAATTCCTTCACTACGCCGGTCTTTTCAAATTTCCGCTTCAGTTTCTTTAACGCTCTGTCGATGCTTTCACCTTCCTTGACAGGTACAATGATCATAAAAATACACTCGCTTTCTTTGATTAATAATGAATAACAATTTTTTCCAAATCGGGCCGCAAAGATAGATATGTTTCTTGATATTTCAAATAATGGGCAGAAACTTTTTGGCACAGGTTGCAGGTCGAGCACAGCGAAAAGTTCTTGCAGGGATAGCAAAGAACAGGAGCAGTTTTGTCGGCGCTTACGCCCGAAACCTACTCAAAACCCCCGGTCACCAGCCGGCTGCGATCCCAGCACGACGGCTATCTCAAAACGGCCCGGACCCGGGATCACAACTGCCTGCCCGGTAATGTCGAAACAGAATTCCCGGCCGTCCGTCACGGAATAGGCCCGCATTATCCGAATATCCCTGTCCTCCACCGGATTAGGATATAAGGTATCTCTTTCTCTTTCTGTGTTTATAGAAAAATACAGTGCGACAGGTTCGTGGTTCACCCATAGGCTCAGGTACACATAATTGAGCAGGCACTGTTCCATACTGTGGTAAGAAGTTTTGTACGGATTGGCTTTACGCGCATCCTTTTCTTCCCCTGTAAGACCAACACTCATGTAGGTATCGCCATATTTCCGGTCAATGAACTGCTCGTCCCATAGTCGGGCCCCTTTTTCAAAATCACGTACATGCCGAGAATCCTCATCGATACGGTACAGCATCAGGTTGAACATATTTCCATATGCCTGGATCCACCAGTAGGTGAAATCGTCATGTTCTTCTGTGTTTTGCCTGGCCAGTCCTTTATACCAGAATCCCCGGATCGGGTCGAAGCCCTTTTCAGCAAGATCGTCACGGATCATGGTCACCGGGTCCAGGCAGGAAGATTCATGGGTCAGCAGGTACAGGCGCATGAGCACCCAGGCAGTCTCCAGATTATGGCCGATGTTGATTTCATCCGGATGACCGGGAATGTATTCCCAATGATGATCGTAAGATTCCAGTATCCAGCGGGATCCCGGCTCATGCATTTTATGGATCACCACATTCATAATTCGCTGTGATTGTGATAAATAATATTCATCCAGCGTTGCCAGATAACCATATAGAAGGTAACCTGAGACCGGTGCCACCTGCGAGGCAAACGACTTGTTGCTGTCCACAACAGCCCAGTCCCTTGAAGCCCTGTTGAAATATCCTCCGTCTGTTTGATCCCAGAGATGTGTCTCGATGAGTGTATTGGATCTCTCTATATAATCAAGGGTCTCCTGGTCGCGGGTCACAAAATAATACATGGCAAGACCCGTCAGGGCATAGGTCTGAATGAACATGTTCTTCGTCGTTTCTTGCGGTGTTCCATCCCGATTCAGTAGGTCAAACCACCCGCCGTATTCCTTATCCCAGGCACAGTTCAACAGATAGGTCCTTAATTCTTCTGCCACTTCTAAATATCGGTACTGGCCGGTTAAAAGATACCCCACTGAATAGCTGAAGAGATGCCTTCCGATCATGCTGGGATATTTCCTTTGATCCGATGAGGCTTGCCATTCGCCATCCAGGCTGGTCAGGAATGCCCCGTAAACGGTATCCCGGGCGTGGTGAGTCCATGGAGGTAAAATATCGTTCATTGCCTGGTCTGTCCAATAACTTGCCCTCATCACATCGTTCTCCTGACCAAACCTTTCCCTGCAACCAGGAAACGCAGTGGTCAGGATCATGATCAACGTGAAAACAAAATCCGGTCTGGCGAATGAATTTTTCATGGGTGGCCCAGGGTCAGATCTGATGGAATGAACCTCAGGGTTATAACAGATTGGATTTCAGTATTTTTCTGAATTCATCACTGAGGCTGAAACCGGAAAAGAAAACGACTCCCTGTGCTCCTTTCTCCCTGGCAATGGCGAGCTGCCGTGCAAAGATCTCCGGGGTGATCCGGTTGTGGGAAGTCACAATGCCGATCCCTGCAAAGACCCTGCAATCCGTTCCGGCCTGCGCAACGGCTTCACCCAGGTATTCTCCAAACAATTCAGGATTGTTCGTATACAGCATGGGGCAGACAAAATCAATGATGCCCTCCTGTGCCCAGTCAATCCAATGCTGACCGATTTCCACAGGAGATATGTTGATACTGGGAAAAACATCCGCTCCCAGCAGCACTTTCTTACCGGACACCTGAATAAGTTGATGAACCTCCCTAACAAAGGCTGTGATCTGTTTTTCATTCCACTTGATCCACTCGCACCACAGCATGCTTCCACTGTCATTTGAAATTTCAAAAGGGGAGCTGCCGAACACCTGTTTGAAAAGGGAACAGGACAGGCTGTCATAACTAAAACCCTGATTCAGGGGGTAACGCATATAATCCAGATGGATTCCATCGATATCATACTCCAATGCTCTGGCAATCTTTTCCATCCAGTATTTCCGGACCTGGGGCAATGCAAGGTTAAGATGGGGCGTTGCATTTCCATTCCTGTCACGGATAAGCCAATCAGGATGTTCCTGGGTTGCCTGTTCCAGATCGACCTCATGACCCGGGCAAAAGACCGGGTGGATGCCGATCCCCCTTTTATGCCCCTCCTCAATGATTACCTGAAGGTAATCCCATGGCAGATGATTTTCCTCCTGCAGTGTGTAATAACAGTATAGGTTATTGATCCCAGTCTCTGCATAATCGTTAAAAAGATCAGTAATTTGTATTCTGGCAGTCATTTCCTCCTTATCGAACAGTGTTTGATGAAGCCAGACTGCCCTGATTTCACCTTCGTTCAGGCTGGATGCGTCGCATTCACTGACCGATGGAGAAACCATATGCATCATTATCGCACAAATCAACGCAAACCATTTCCCGGATGTATTCATTTTGCTCTCTATCAATTGATGGTCAGGAATATATCCGAAACTGCGGGTGAGCAGGGTCCCTTTCCATTCACCGTCAGGGTAAGGGTGACCGATCCGGTTCGAATGTCTTCAGCGCTGGGAGTGTAGGTGGGATGGAGGTCACGAAAATTGTTGAAAAATCCCGTACCGGAGGTTGACCAGATAAGGTGGGTGCCGTGTTCAGCCGTTGAATTGGATAAAAAGTAACTATCTCCTGCACGGATGGCATCTCCCCCACCCGCAAATGCCCTTGGTGCAGGGATAATGGTCAGTACCATGCTGCATACCGTATCCGGAAAGCCTGTCGCGCCGGTGACCGACAGGGTCAGGGTTACCGATCCGGCTTTGATATCTTTTGCACTTGGTTTATAAGTAGGATTAAGTATTGTGGGTTTATTGAAAGAACCTGCCCCGGAGGTTGTCCACGAGAGGCGGTTGTAATTTGTTGCCATGGCGCCGGCAAGGACATAGGTCTCTCCCTCGCAGATGGAGGCATCGGGGCCCGCTGTAGGGGGAGGATCATCTGTGGATGTCATTGCGCAGAGGCAGACGGACAGAAAGGTAAAAAATCCGATAAAGAGAATTTTTTTCATCGCCGCAGGTATTTTGCGGTGGTAAAATTATAAAAAACAGCGTAAACGTTCAATAAAATCAGTGGGAATTCAGCTTCAGCTGATTCATTCCGGCCTTTAATGTTTCGATCTGCTTTTGCTGAGCTTCGATCATCGCGTGCGGCGCCTGAGACAGTGCCACAGAATCCATCAGGCACATCATGATAACCATCTTATTATGTGCTTTCACCAGCAAGATTCAGGCATCCACTCCAGATTTCCCCCAGAACGAAAACTTTCTTTGCGGTGATGGAAACCAGGACGGTATTGTCAATGTACTGGATATCATTTCCATGGTCAATTACATCATGGGAAATGATCCTTCCCCATTCAATGAGGATGCTGCGGATGTCAATGCTGACGGATGGATCAATGTCCTGGATGTCATGGCACTGGTGAACATCATCATGCAGGTGCCCGGACTGCCCTGTTCGTGTCTTCCTGCGGTTACCTATGAGGGGCAATCCTATGCTACGGTTCTTATCGGCACCCAGTGCTGGATGGCAGAGAACCTGAATGTGGGGACAATGATCACCAGTACGTCAGGGGGGGTTCAACAGACAGATAATGACATCATTGAGCGATATTGCTATGAAAATGATCCCATCTATTGTGATACCTATGGCGGAATTGTATGAATGGCCTGAAGCGATTAAGACTTCCGGATGATCAGTGTCCAATATGCAGTACTGCACCGATGCAGGTGGCACCTCCATCATTATAGGCGTCTTCGAAATAGATGATCCACTGCCCCTGGGATGACTCTCCGTCGAATGCTTCCGTCATGAAAATGAAGTCATCCGTACAACCGTCCTCCTCCTCGCCCTCCCAGATCTGAACAACGGTTCCTGCAGGCGATTTCAGATACAGGGTGACTTCTTCCGGATAACCATCCGTACAAAGTTGGGAAGCTGTAACCATCACACAGCCAACAATCTGGTTCTCCAACGCGGGGACGTTAACATCAGCCCAGCCTGCATCTGTCCACGAATTACCCTCGAAGGCAAGGGGATCGGTCAGATCGGCGAAGGGGTAATCCTTGTTCTCATTCTGACATGGAGTGAAACAGAGGATGACACAGTCTATCGAGCTGCCACAGGAAGTGGTAATCGTCCAGGCAAGGATATAGACATTTCCCTCCGTGCCCTGGAATTCGCTGTTAGGATTTGTGGGTTCAGCGATGGTCCCGCCACTACCGCTTTCGATGGTCCATAATCCTGTTCCGGAGGAAGGTGTATTTCCCTGAAGGATTGTTTCGGTCGTTCCAGGGATCACCTGGTCAGGTCCCGCATCGGATTCCGTTGGCTGTGGTGTACAGTTCTGGACGCAACGGATACCAAATCCGGCAAATTTGGATAAAGTCTCCCTTTCCAGCGCTCCTGAGGTGTAATACAAGGTGTAGTAAAAGGCCAGGTGGACATTGCTCTGTGTGGAAGTCCAGAAATCGCACGAATTGCCGAGGTATGCAAAATACCCACCAAAGGAAAAATCCCTGTACCCTGATGGAAGCGCAGTAAAGCCACTTTCATTGGTAGCCGCGGTATTGGGTGCGTGCCACAGACCGGTTCCCTCTTCAAGGGTGCCCACCGATTTCATCTTTCCCCCGGCAATCTCTTCTCCGCCGAGGAGTTCCCTCAGCACCGTCCATTCATTATCCGAGGGGAGATACCAGCCGTACGGACAGATGCCCTGGCTCCCTTCTTCTTCGGAATATTGCATAGCCTCACGCCATTCGTACAAACCGCCATAGGTTTCGCAGTTTGCGGGATCATCGTCGTAGCAGTATTTCTCAAACACTCCGTTGTCGGTTTGCAGCTGGCCATCGTCGTTGTTGAGCACCATCGTTCCTATGTTCAGGTTTTCGGCCATCCAGCACTGGGTTCCGATCTGGACGGTGGCGTATTCTTTTCCGTCGCGGCAATCCTCAAGCAGTCCTCCGCAGGAAAAAGGTTCGGTAGGGGCAAACACGATCGTCACATTGTCAAACGTATATCCGCAAACGGTGGTGATGGTCCATCTCAATGTATACTCACTGCATGCCTGTCCCTGGAAGGTGCTAACCGGATTCAGAGGATCGGTGATCGTTCCTCCGCTGCCGGTGATGATCGTCCATTGGCCTGAACCTGAGGTGGGTGTGTTGCCGGCAAGCGTGGTTGAGGTTCCCGGCACCAGCACCTGATCAGGTCCTGCATTGGCCTTGATGGGGAATGGGGTGCAGTCCTTCACGCAACGGACAGCCGAGCCGCCAACCTTGGTGTAATAATGCCTTGACAGGTTGGTCATTTCAAAATCCAGCGATCTGTACCATGCATTTTCAGGGTTATAGTGTGTCGATGTCCAGTAGTCACCATAGTAACCCAGACTGTAGGTTCCACCGTCGGTATCGCGATAACCCTGGGGGATACCGGTGAATCCGCTGGAGTTGGTTGCGCCTGTATTTGGTGCATACCAGAGGCCTGTACCCTCTTCGACGGTTCCGGTGGCCTTCATTTTCCCTCCGGCAATTTCATCACCTCCAAGATATTCGCTCAGCATCGAAAACTCAAAGTCAGCGGGCAGATGCCATCCGAACGGACAGATGCCCTGAGCTCTTTCTGTGGTCACATACTGCATGGCTTCGTTCCATTCGTAGAGTCCGCCATACGTGTCGCAATTGAGCCAGAGGTCATTACTGCAATACTTTTCAATCACCTGGTTGTCCGTCTGCCGTGATCCTCCGGGTTCGCTTTCAATTTGCTGGCCCGTGTTCAGGTTTTGCGCCATCCAGCACTGGTAGCCGATCTGTACCGTTGCATACGACTGCCCGTCGCGGCTGTCCACCAGCGCCTCGCATGTAGGTACACCACTGAATGCAATGCTGATGTCCACCAGGTCCTGTGAAAGATCACAGGCTGTGTAGACCGTCCAGGACAAGGTATATTGATGACCCGTCAGGCCCTGGAATGCACTGGTCGGACTATGGGGATCCACGATCGTTCCCCCTGTCCCGGAGACAATGTTCCAGATTCCTATTCCGGAGGTGGGAACATTTCCTGCCAGGGTGGTCGTAGTTTCGGGCAGGTTCAACTGATCGGGCCCCGCATTGGCCTGGGAGGGAGGGGCCTCACAGTTTTTCAGGCAACGTATGGAAAATCCGTTATCCTGGTAGAAGATACCTGACAGGCTGCTGGCAAAATTATAGTCAAATATCCTGTAATTTGTCAGACCATCATAGTCATTGTTTTCCGTCGACGACCAGAAAGTGGAAAAAGAGGTGTTGCTGCTAAAAGCACCCCCTGTCCGGTCGCGGAATCCACCCGGAAGAGCTGTGAATCCACTTGAGTTGGTGGCTCCCGCGTTGGGTGAGAGCCAGTGAGCTAATCCGGCTTCTTTTAGATTTCCACCGGCATCGTAACCTCTCCATCCTTCCAGAGTATCCCATTCTATATTACCGATCCCGTATTGGGAATCTACAGAACCCTCCAGAATTTTCCAGGCACCATCCGCCGGAATATGCCATCCTTCCGGACAGATTCCCTGTGTACCTTCAGTGGTCACATACTGCAGGGCTTCTGTCCATTCATACAATCCGCCATACGTATCACAATAGGTGAGATCATTT
>JAGONC010000078.1 GCA_017993235.1 Lentimicrobiaceae bacterium | reverse complement strand
AGAACAAATTCGGGCTGATCATGGATCTTCAGGTGCGCATTGATCCCGGCCATGATCCCCTGTGCGGCGGCTTCTTCATACCCGGTGGTTCCGTTGATCTGTCCGGCAAAATAAAGATGATGGATCTGCTTGGTTTCCAGTGTGGCATAAAGCTGCACCGGGGGAAAATAATCATATTCGATGGCATAACCCGGACGGAAGATCCTGGCGTGCTCAAAACCGGGGATCAGTCGCAGCGCCTTAACCTGAACCTCTTCCGGCAGGGAGGATGAAAATCCGTTCAGATAGACTTCCACCGTGTTCCAGCCTTCGGGTTCAACAAACAGCTGGTGGGACAGCTTGTCACTGAATCGTTCAATTTTATCTTCGATAGATGGGCAATACCGGGGTCCGATACCTTTGATCCGGCCTGTAAAAAGCGGCGACTGATCAAAGCCTGTCCTTACAACAGCGTGTACCTTTTCATTGGTATAAGCCAGATAACAGCTGCGCTGATGTCTCAACCGGGGCGTAGGCGTATAGGAGAACCTTCCCGGAACATCATCTCCCTTTTGTTCTTCCAGTTTTGAATAATCAATGGAACGGCCATCGATCCGCACCGGAGTTCCTGTTTTCATGCGGAGCGATTCAAATCCAAGCCGGTTCAGGCTTTCGGTGAGTCCTTTTGCGGCCTTTTCTCCGATCCTGCCTCCCTCCCATTGCCTTTCACCAATATGGATGACTCCATTGAGAAAGGTTCCGTTGGAAAGGATGACCGCTTTTGCCGAAAATGTATGCCCGAGGCGGGTCACCACCCCGGTGATCCGGTCACCGGTGACAACGACGCCGGTGACCATATCTTCCCTGAAATCAAGGTTGGGAATTTTTTCCAGGATCAGGCGCCATTCCCTGGAGAACAATCCGCGGTCACTTTGTGCCCGTGGACTCCACATCGCTGGTCCTTTCGACCGGTTGAGCATCCGGAACTGGATCATGGTCCGGTCGGTGACAATACCGGAAAATCCCCCAAGTGCATCGATTTCCCTGACGATCTGTCCCTTGGCAATGCCTCCCATCGCGGGATTACAGCTCATCTGGGCCATATGGGTCATGTTCATGGTGATCAGCAGTACCCTGGAGCCCAGGCGTGCGGCAGCAGCAGCAGCTTCACAGCCAGCATGGCCGGCGCCAACTACTATGACATCGTACTGACTAAACATGGAGCTAATTTGTTTCACGTGAAACAGGGAAAATCAGAGCCCTTTTGCACGTAACGACAAATAGTGGTTTTCCTTCTCGGTCATTCTCTTTTTATCCATCACCCGTTGATCATCGTATCCGGCAAGGTGAAGAATTCCATGAACAATGACCCGATGGATCTCATCTTTTACGGAAACCCCAAACTTCCTGGCGTTTTCCTGCACCCGTGGAAGACTGATGTAAATATCGCCCGAAGCAACCATGTCGGCTTCTGAAAAATCAAAGGTCAGCACGTCCGTAAACCGATCCTGGGATAAATAGGTAAGATTCAATTCATGCAGAAACTCGTCGGTACAGAGAATGATGTTGATGTCATGGTAGGATTCGTTCTCGCTGGTGATGACCATATCCAGCCACTGACGCAGCTTTTCCTTATTGCGTATGGGATACGAAACACCCTCCAGAAAGAAATGGATTCTGCTATCTGACATACTTTCAGCGTGTTAACGATTTTTCTCGTGAGTGGATCTTCGGGTAGATTGCTTGAAGGAAGCCATCTTCTTCCGACGATCCTGATTGACTTCCTCCCGAATGCCGCTGATGCTGAAATGAAGTTTTATACAATTCCCTTTTTCATTGAAATGCACTTCATCCGCAAGATGCCTGATGATAAAAAGCCCTCTGCCCTGCAGGTCGGAAGCTGATATCGAGGTATCGGTCGGATCGGTGACCTCCAGATAAGGAAATCCTTCGCCTTCATCCTGAATTTGAAAGATAAGCTTTCCCGGCTTGGCCTCAAAAAGGATATCGATCATCTTCCCTTCATCCATCTTATTCCCATGGATGATACTGTTTTCAACGGCTTCCATCACAGCTGCCGTGATGTTGCCATAGTAGTCCATCCCTATGTTGTACCTGTCGCAAATCTCTTCAAGAAACCGTTCCACCAGGTGAATGTGCTTAATACCTGAAGGAATCCTAATGGCTAGCCTTTCAAATCTCATATATCCTCTGATCAGTCTTCAAAATTAAATAAATAGTCGTTAACTTTTCTTTTATAAAAGGGCTTTAGGTTTGGTGGAATACTTCTAAGGATTTCCGTCTGATTGTCTTTTATACCTTTATACTTAAAAAACTCTTCAGGGTTACTGATTTTTTGATTTTTTACTTCTCTGGATTCACGCTGTTCTTCCAGTTCCCGCACCCGTTCGGCTTTTTCGGATTCCAGCAGTCGCGTCAGAATTTCCTGCTGCCGCATCAGGGTCTGGTTGGTGATCATTTTATTGACCAGATCCGTCTCTGTTCTTTCCATATCCTCGATCATCCGTTTCATCTCGCCCTGGTCGCCAACGCCCTGTTCTTTCAGGTCATCCATATACTGCTGCAACTGGTTACGTAAAGCTTCCTGCTGTGCAGCCAGCCTTGCCAGCTGCTCACTCCACGTGGGCATTCCCATCTCCTCCATGCCCTGACCCTTTTCCATCCCCTTCTTGAGCTGTTCCATCTGCCGGTTCAACTGCTCCTGCAACTGCCGCATTGTGCTGATCGAGGGCGAGGATCCTCCGGGGTTGGGACAACTGTCTCCGCCGGAATTCTGACTCATCTGGTTCATCTGTGACTGCATGTTCTGCAGTGCCTCCGATAGCAATAATGCCAGGTTGTTTACCGAGGTCATGACAAACTGCTGATTGGCCAGCACATTATTGACATCCTTTTCCGACATGTCGTACAACGCCTTTCCCAGCTTGTCATTAATCTCATAAATCTCCCGCTGTACAACGGCCTTGATCGCCGGCTGACGCTTGCTCAGAGCAAAAAGCGAATCCTCGATCATCCCCATGTCATCTTTTAATTTTTTCTGATCCTGCACAATGCGGTTATAGGTCGGATCATTTCTTCCGATCACCGAAAGCTCATCCATCAGGTTTTCCTGATCAAAGCTAACCTGCAGAAGGTTTTCCAGAATCTCCCGAAGCGCCCAGATGTCCTCTCCCAACGCAGCCGACATCATGCTGTTCATCATATCCATGAGCTGAGCACTCATATCTTTCATCTTCCGGGCAGCACTTTTCTGCATCCTGGACGCTTTTGAGAACTTCTGGTTCGAGAGTTCGTTCTGGCTGTTCTCAAGATCCTCCATGATCCCCTGTTCATCCTGCTCTGTGTCGCGTAATGGATTCGGATCTTCCAGCTCCTGATTCATCTTATCCAGTTCATCCAGCTCTTCACGGATCTGCCCAAACTCATCATTGATGCTCTCCTGTTGATCCATTAACTCATCCTTCTCCTCATCCCTTCCATCAAGGGTCTCTTCCGAGAGCTTTTCCTGCTTCTCAGCAAGCCGATCTATCTTATCGATCGTTTCAGACAGTCTTTTTTCAAATTCAAACCGCTTGAACAATTCAAGACTCCTGTCAAGCTGCTTTTCAATGTCTTCATTGGCCAGCTTCATCTTTTCAAGCATCTCATTGACTTTGTCCTTGTCGAGTTCATTCATCATCTGCTGAAGCTCTTCGAAAAGCTTCTTTACATCCTCGGATAAAACTTCTTCGAAAAGCCTTTCAAGTTCTTTCTGCTTTTCGATGATATCCGGATCTACTTCCTTGTACTGCTGCTCTTTGACTGACTTCTCGATGTTCTGCAGATTCAGCTCTTCCATACGATCCTGAAGGGTTTGCTGTTTTTTGAGCAATTGCTCCAATTGCTGTTGTTCCTGCCAGTTCAGGCTTTTCTTTTCAAGAAAATTCCTGTGGAGGTCCTCAATGTCTTTCTGCATGCCCTTCAGGTCGCGCAGGGTGGATTCCATCTCATTTTTGATCGACTCGCTGGCCGCCTGAGTCTGCTGTTCGATCTCCTCAAGCGAAGGAATGCGAAAGGTCATTCGCGGCGTCCGGCTGGATTTGTTACCATTGACGGCATCATTATCCCACACTTCAAAATAATATTCAATCTCATCTCCGGGAGACAGGGACAGGGAAGTGACATCAAAAAAGTGATAAAACAGTTGCTGGGTTTGCCTCGGTTCAATCACCAGGTTCTGGCTTGAATCGGGTACCTGCTCCGCTCCGCCTGATCTGTCCTTTACATCATAGCGGAAAAGCAGCCGGGTAAAACCATAGTCATCCTTGATATTCCCCCTGAAATACAACCTGTTCTCATAAAGCGTGTCCCGGTACTCCTCCGCCAGAATGGTCGGATATAGATCGGGAATCACCGTAAGGATGTAAAACAGCGAGTCGGGATCCTGAACGTACCGGTTGATGGTTTTAACCGAATAATAACTGCTCCGAAAACAGGAGTGCTCATAAGTAAAGACATTGTTGCCTAACTGTCCAAGCACCTGCCTTCGATCATCCACCGAAAAAAGGATCGAATCGGTGTCGGTTGTAAAAAATTTCCATAAAAGGCGGGTTCCCTCCGGTACGATGAGATCCCCGGTGTTTTCCATAACTTCCTCTTTCCTGCCCGTATAGGCCGGAGGTTGTATCCTGATCTCAAACCTTCCGATCACGGGACTGGGAATGACCGTGATCTCCTGCCGGTTGGACCGGTATCGGTCGGATGTGATGAAGAAAACGATGTTCTGCTGTATGTTTCTGAAAAGATAACTGAAACGGCCATTGGGTTCACTGG
>JAGONC010000043.1 GCA_017993235.1 Lentimicrobiaceae bacterium | reverse complement strand
TTGAGTGGAAACTGAGAAAAGTTGATAATTTTAGAAACTTAAAAATCATGAAAGAAGCAATAATCAAATTCGTTCACGAGTCAACTCCGGAATCCTCTTAATTTCAACTAAAAATTGGACAACATCACCATCTCTAACGGTCATTACTTATTAGTCAAATGGTACCGGTAAAAATAGTCATTTAATTAAAATATTGTATAATTTTACACACTCACACCCACACCGACACTGGCTTCCGCTGACTTCATCAGCTTATGCCAGCAAAGCCCACACCCGCTTCGGGGTATTAGCTCAGCTGGCTAGAGCGCTACATTCGCATTGTAGAGGTCGCCGGTTCGAATCCGGTATGCTCCACGGGGATATCCGATGTAAAGATTAACCGATATTTGATATCAGATTTAAATCCAAAATCAAATATCGGTTAATCGTTTAATCAGATATCAGAATCCTCTTAATAGCGTTTACTTTCCGTTGTTTCGCCGCCATTTGACAATGTCATAATCTTTTTTTATGAAAAATGAAGAAATGCTTTCCCTTTCGAAGATCACCCTTGCGCCGTGGATACAAAAGGCCACAGCCCTGATCGGCGTGTCCCGCAAGGTGGGAGGGAACCAGTTCCGGCATGCCATGGCCACCATGGCCATCATACTGGACTATAAGATCGTTGATTCGGTCCTTTTAAAAGCCTCCGTTATCCATGACTTGCTCGAGGATGTCCCGGGTACTGATCAGCAGGCACTTCGCGCTATTGACACGGATGGACCGGCGGTGGTTGACCTTGTACTGGAGGTGACACGCAATCCCTGTGAGAAAAAGGAGGTATTTCTGGAACGGCTGTTGACCCAGGGCAGTGACCGGGCCAAGCTGCTCAAGTCGGCCGACCGTATCAGCAACCTGCTCGACCTGCATTTAACCATTTACGACCCGGAGCGGTACGAACGCCATATCCATCAAACCATCACCTATGTGCTGCCCATGGCCAGGCAGGTGAACCAGGACATGGCCCACGAGATGATCGACCTGATCAACATACGCTCAAGGAATCTGGGATTGCCCGAGATCGAAAGCTGGCATGAATAAACGACCGTCGTTTCAACAATTTTCCTGAAAGCTTTCTGATCCCATGTGCTGATGCAGCACATCCGACAATGGGACTTTGCTGATCAGAGATTCAATCCAGGCGGTGAAATCAAAGATCCTGAGAATCTGTATCTCGAAAACATCCTGCCGAATCTCACTAAATTCTTTCATGGTTTTCTCAAGGAGTAGCTGCCGTCTGAAGGCAACAGTGGGCAGTTGTTTGCAGAGGAATCTTAACAGAAACCGTTAGCATTAACAGAGTTTACCTATTTTTGAATAGAAGTATTGGTGACCAGGCCTGGTCTGGGAACTATCAAATCAGGATGGGTAACAGCCGGGTTTTACATCATTATTTCAAGTGGCTATGCATGGTTTCTGTTCACTGGATCACAGAAAAATTGAATTAATCAATCAATCAACACATGATGAAAACCATTCGACGGTTAGCCGGAATTTTTATCCTCATCTCAGGGATTTTACATGTCTATCTCTATTTGAAAACTTCGGGTAATCCCGGAGGTATTGGAATTTTAATGGTGGGATCAATGTTTTGCATCACCGGGTTGCTTCTTTTTATTAACAGGAGATACCCGCTGTATCTTGGAATAGCCGTACCCCTCATCGGAATGACTCTTTCTTTTATCAAGTTCGGTGTGCCTGAATTATTCTCATTGTCGGCATTGTTCAAAGTGCTGGGAGCTGCCACCATAACCTTTTGCTCTATTGTTTTGTTTAAAAAGCAAAAGTGAGTGGTAATTCTGTAAATCGTCAGCATAAAGTTCACCAGACCGACAGCCACTCAGGTTGTCAAAGAGATCCGGAGGAATACCCGCCGGAAGTTTTCAGCAGAAGAGAAGATCAAGATAGTTCCTCTGGTACTATTTATCCACCATCCTGGATGATTATTCCCGGTACATCCTCTCCTGGGATCTTCGGGGGAGGATGACCTCCGGGGATGTGATCCCTTCGGTGGAGCAGGCATTGCAATTTGCCGGACTCTCAAAGGATACAGCCCCCAGGCTGCTTTCCGCCAACGGAAAATGCTATCTGTCCACAGAGCTCAAACATTTTCTGGCTGACAAAGGGATCAGACCTGTGAACGGAAAGCCGTGCCATCCTCAGACCCAGGGTAAGATTGAACGATACCACAGAACGATGAAGAACATCGTAAAACTTGATAACTATTACACTCCGCAGGATCTGATACAGGCGATCGGTGAATTTGTCAACTACTACAATCATCACCGCTATCACGAGTCCCTGAATAACCTTACTCCGGCGGATGTGTACTTTGGAAGAGACCGGGAAATCCTTTTGAAAAGATAAAAAGTAAAGACGTTAACCTTACGGTCAAGACGCAGGAATTATGCCGTTGAAAAACTTAGGTTGAATTATGCCAGATTATGAAGTATCTTTGGAATTATGTACCTTAATTTATGACCCTAAACGGTGCACTTCGGTTTGAAGACATACACTTATAAAGTCTAACATTTATGACAATTTTTTATAGGTTCCTGAGATCCATATTAGTTTTTTTTTCGTTTGCATCCTTGACAATTTATGCACAAATATCCATAACGCGTGGTGCAGGGGAGGATGAGATTTATATATCTTCTGATTGGTATCATGAAGGTTATAACACTCATTATGGAATATTCATTTCATTAGATAACGGTGCTAATATTGAATTAAAATACCAAAGTATCGAGTTTCCACCTGCTGGGGAAATGCGAATCTCTGAACTTATTGGTGATGCAAAAATGGGTACACTTTATAATTATGGTGCTGCCGACTATGGACTGTGGGTGAGCAATGATTATGGAATTAACTGGCAAAGTGTTGAGTATCCGGAGACCTCTCCAAGATATACAGCTGGTTGTTACGAGGGTGAGGTATATAAATGTTGTGCAGATGTTCAAGGCACTGTCTGGCGGAGTACTAATTTTGGCTATACATTTAATGAAATAGGAAATGATATTAAATTTAGATTGGAAGTTGGTGTCGAGTATGGAACAGTATACGGTCTTGCAAAATATATTTATCCTGAAACAGGTTTTTATTTAAATATTAGTAGAGATTTTGCTGAAAATTTTATTGAGATTCCAATCGACAGCTCAGTTGCATTCTATCAAATTGGAGGATACTATCCCGAAATTAGTCGCGGAGCTTCGATTGGTGAATTATATCTTGTTTCATGGTGGCCGGACTACCATTATAAAATCTTTCACAGTGTTGATACGGGATATACATGGTCGGAACAATTTGAATCAGGATTTATTGATAACTACTATTGGAGGGTTCAGTACTCAGCCGGTAGAGCTCCTGGATCATTTTACGTGTTGAGAAATAGAATTGATCCAATAACTCAAAACCATATACTACTTTATATCGATTACAGCAGCGATTATGGCCAGACTTTTACGACCTATTTTCATGATTTAACGGCACCTGTGGGGATTATTAAAAATTTGAATATGGAACCTATGATTAAGGCATATCCAAATCCATTTAATGATCTGGTTACTTTTGAACTTATGTTATCTAAAGATTTTGTTAATCCAAGGTTACAGATTTTTGATATTAGTGATCGCCAAATCATTGAGTTAAATTTCGGCAAATTATCCAAAGTAACATGGAATGGAAGTGATCGATATTATAACCGATTAAACAGTGGGATCTATTATTACCGTGTAATTGCCGAAAACTATGAGTCACCAGTTTATAAGCTTATTCTTATCGATCAATGAAAAGTATCATAATTGAAATTTTGAAATCATATATCTATTCATAACTTTATATATCTATATTTCAGGGAGAATTTTATTGTTAGGGAACAGGATTAAAGATATTCTATCATCAGATTAGATAAAAAATTCATCTCTTATTAAACCGCTATTAAAGTATTGAGTATTTTGAGGTAAAAAAGTCAATTATTAATAACCGACACAGGGTGATTCTTATTTTTCACTTACATATTTCACGCAATCAATACAGCCGTAATTACCAAATTCCCACAGGACGGCGCGGGGCATAGCATGATAAAAAAGGACTTGCAGTCCTTTTAATCCCGCGGAAGCGGCTAAATTCGAAGAATTTAGCCGCTTATTTTTTGGAATACCGGATCCGAAATCCCGCCGACTTCTTTTTCTATGTAGAAAACGAAGCAAAAAGAGCCTTTACCCTGGATTCTTTCCCGTTGCTATGTACTGATTGTCCGCATATTATAAACAGCCGTTGGCAATTTCCTGGCCATCAGCTTTATCCTTGTCGCAGCCCTGGACCCGACTTTTCGCTGCTGGTTACTCATAAAATTCCGCAAAGTTACTTCGCCGTCGAAAAATCCGTAAAGGACGGGGAGAGGATCTCAGAACATACGAACATACGAAGTGGAAGGTGAACTGAAAGGCGAAGGAGATTTGCAATTGGATCGCAGATCTTAGAATTCTTCCTTTAATTTTAAAATCGACTTCTACTTTAACTTCGCCCTCGACTTCGTATGTTCGTATGTTGGATATTCCATTGTGCCCTCACACGGCTGCACAAAACCAATTGCCATGAATGCAACAGAAAACATCACAGCCATCGCTGCTCAAAGAGCAGCATTGAAAGTCTTAACCCAGAGTATAAGACCAAAAATCACCGCTGGTGAATTCAAAACCGTCAATGATGCCCTGCTGGCGAGCTATGCCACAGCAAAGCACACCATCTTCAACACCTATGAAGGCTGGGTCAAGGCCGGAAAGGTCGTTAAGAAGAACTCCAGGCCCTTCCTGGTCTGGGGCAGACCGTTCGAGCGGACGGACGAATACGGAAAGACCTATTCCTATTTTCTGTTCCGTTACCTATACTCCAATGCCCAGGTGGTTGATCAGAAACAGTCCTGATCGACTGGCCACTTCGCGGCGCGGCCATAACGGCCGCACCTTTTTTTGTTCACACGCCTTTCCAACTTCAATATTCAAAATATTCTTAATGGCTTCATTTATGCCCCCCCTGACGGGGTTCTAAAATGATGGATTCATTGTTTCTAACAATATGTCGCCCCGTCGGGGCTCTGAATATTGGAGCTGTATTAAGGACCGGCCTCTTGAAAATTGCCGCCCGGAAATTCAGTGAGTGGAGCGTTAAAAAATTCAGGCTGTTTGAACGAGCGTAGCGAGTGAGTTCCTGAATTTTAGCGACACGAACTGGATTTCAGGCAATTTTCAAGCAGCCTTGAATTTTCTTTTGGTACTTTTCTTTGTTTCAAGACAAAGAAAAGTACTGGATCAACGTGGCCCTGCGGCCGGGGAGCGGATCGAACTTCCATTACCGCCTGTCCCGCCGAAAGGCGGGAATTGTTGAGGTAGAAGTTGAGGTGAAAGGAGAGGTAGATTGACCAAAGGATTTCTGAAATCGAATTTTCTTTCGCCAATCTCCTTCAACTTCAACTTTCACCTCTACTTGGGTAATCGGCAATGGAAATTTATAAGTGTTCCTTACCGGTACTTCCTACCTGACGGAGCATGATTTTATTAATTCACTGACTCCAACCAGGATAAGATATAGCTCCGCAACTCAACATCCAAAATCTCCAGTTCTTCCGTATACACTACTCCATCCTGAAGAAGGGAAATCAGAGTGGACAAATACCGTGATCCGGTCAGGCCATTGTACCGCAAGGCAATTTGTTTATCTTTTGTCTTGACATTCTCATAGAGCTTGAAATAGAATTCCCTGGGATCCGACGTGCCTTCCTCAAAGTTGTTTACCAGTTTCTTCACACGGATTATACCATCGGTATAATCCCGGTATAATGCGATGTCAATAAGTTCCCGCACTTTTTTCTTTTGGGCTTTTGAAAGATCCATAATCGAGGAGATTTTTCTGTAATTTGCTCAAAATTCTGAAATAAAATGACAACTACAGCATCTGAAATGTGGCACCATCTCTATCGGCTGGCCATGAAGATCAAATCATTGAAGCCATGGGAATACATTCATGAATATGACGTTTTTGGAATTCAGCATCCTTTAACAAAAGAAATAGGATTCGCCAGTGTCATGGGCTTCATGGGGGAGCACTATTCCATTACATTCTATATGGGTGCCGAAGGACTGGCTATGTTCTGGAATATGAGGAATAACGCTGAAAAGATCACCCCCGAAGTTGTACTTGAGATTCCGCAACTGCAGCTCAATTTTGAGGACAGAGAAATTTTACAGAAAGAGGATCTTGCTTTATTGAAGGATTTGGGACTTTCGTTTCGCGGTCGGGCATCATGGCCTGTCTTCAAACGGCAGGTTCCTGGTTTTTTCCCATGGCTGTTGGAAGACCATGATTTGGACTGGATGATCATGCTCACCGAACAAAGCATTGATATCATGGCCAGAATCAAGACCAATCCTGAAATGATTGAGATGGCAGGAGAGGATGACTATCTGGTAAGAACTGCGATTGTACAGGAAAATACACTCGTCTGGAAAGATACCATACAGATCATCAAACCTTCCCTTGAATACGAGATCGATATCCTGGTTCCAATGCCCCTGATGGAAAGGGCCAGGCGTTTATCCAGGAGAAACATCACTGTCGAGCTGGACGTCCGGCTTCTGCCGTCACCGATCTGGGAAAAGCATTCAAAGCCCTATTTCCCTTATATGTTGCTGGCAGTTGAAGTCAGTAGTGGAATGATCCTGGGATTTGAAACAATTCCACCCCTTCCTGATCTCAAGACAATGCGACAAAACCTTCCACAGATGGTTGTAAGTTTTTTACTGAATAAGAATTTACTCCCTGCAAAGATTCATTACAGACCTTCATTATCCATGGATCATCTTATTCCTGTTTTTAAAGCACTTCAAATCCAGACCGAAAAAAAGAAAAAGCTCAGTAACATTGACGAAGCATGGAGTATGATGGTGCGAAATCTATAACTAAGGACTTTTATTGGGATAAATCCTCTAGCGTTGGATGTCATCTCTTTTTTCATGAATACCTTCAGGTTAACGCACAAGAGATCCAGACCGGTGCAGTCATGTGTCACCATGTCCGGGGAGCGGATCGAACATCCATTACCGTCTGTCCCGCCGAAAGGCGGGAATTGCCGAATTAATCGTTATTTACCCCTATATGCTAAAGCATATATTTTCTTGAATTTTTATTTAACTATATTTAATCGCATATAATTTTGTACATTTGCGTATTATTATATTCAAAAACATATAATGAAACAATTAGCAGAATTTGTCAAAGAACGTAGAAGAAAAGTAAATCTTACTCAGGGAGAATTCGCTGAACGCGCGGGTGTTGCACTGACCGTAATACGTAAAATAGAACAAGGAAAAACAAACCTGAATATGGATAAGGTGAATCTGGTACTTCGCATGTTTGGACATGAGTTAGCGCCAGTAAACAGTAAAGATCTTAAGAAATGAGACAAGGAAAGGTATTTTATAAAGACCATTTTGCAGGTGTTATTACAGAAACCAACGATGGTGAATACGTATTTCAATATGATGATCACTACGTGAAAGATTATCCGGATGAATTCATCACATTTACAATGCCGGTCGGAAATCGACCATACATTGACAAAAGACTCCACCCATTTTTTGAAGGACTAATCCCTGAAGGATGGTTGCTGGATATTGCTTCCGTATACTGGAAGATCAATAAAAACGACCGGATGGGATTATTACTGGCGTGTTGTCAGGATTGTATCGGAGCAGTGAGCATTAAACCAAAAACAGAAGGAGATGGCGAATAGATGTTTATATTGCTATGAGTCTGTTGAAGAAGGGCGTGACCTCCATGAAAATTGTTCACTGGAATTCTTTGGATCACCGACACCTCCGGAATTGGGATATTCTCTGAGTCAAATGGATGAATTGGCAAAGAATGTCGTAGAACGCAGTGTAGCCGTACCTGGAGTTCAACCAAAATTATCATTATCATTAGTCAGGAAAACCAAAGAAACTGCTGATACACGGTTGACAATAGTTGGTGCATTAGGCGGACTCTATATTTTCAAACCTCCATCTGACCAATATCCCGAAATGCCCCAAAACGAACATGTGACCATGCGTATTGCTGAAAGCTTCGGAATCAGAGTAGTACCCTCATCATTGATCCGATTGTCTTCCGGCGAGCTATGCTATATCACAAAGCGAGTCGACCGGACAGAAACTGGTGAGAAGATCCATATGATCGATATGTTTCAAATCACTGAAGCGTTTGATAAGTATAAAAGTTCCATGGAGAAAGTGGGAAAAGCTATTGGTATTTATTCCAGTAACACATTACTTGATAAGGTATTCTACTTTGAATTAGTTCTTTTCTCCTTTCTCGTTGGTAACAATGATATGCATCTGAAGAACTTTTCAATGATTGAAAGTCCTTTAGGTTGGGTACTGGCACCTGCTTATGATTTATTAAATGTTGCAATCGTATTGCCGGAAGATAAGGAGGAACTTGCTCTGACATTGGTTGGAAAAAAAAAGAAGTTGAAACGGGAACACTTCGAACAATTAGGCGAGGATTTGGAGCTTACGGGAAAACAGATCGCAGGAGCATTTCGAAGGATGATCAAATACAAGCCAGGCGCATTTAGCTGGATTGATCGTTCATTCCTGTCTGATGACATGAAAACTGCCTATAATGAGGTACTTGACTCAAGGTATAAACAATTAGGGCTATAATGATTCTACACCTACGGTGTAATAGATGATATTAATATTCAGGGCGCAGTTCAGGGCAGGTGCTCTGCAAATTAGAACTAAAAAAGGACCGGCCTCTTGAAAATTGCCGCCCGGAAATTTACCGAAATAGAATTCCATTCGCTAATTTATCAGTTATGGCGGAGCAACCTTGGGAAGCGGACTGAGGCCCGAAGGGCCGAGGGAGCTTTCCAGTTGCGAAGCCATAACGCGGCCCTGCGGCCGGGGAGCAAAAAAGTACCGGAAAGTGGTACCGATCGCAAAAATTTACTTTCTTTAAACCGGCGTTTCTTTTGAAATCGGGTTCTGAAATATTCCTAAAAACTTTAAACCATATTTAAGCCCAGGTTTCTTCAGGCTTTATAAATCAAAAATCCCAGACTCCATCAATCCTTTGGAATTTGGGATTTTGTATTTTGGAATTTGCCCGAAAGCCTTCAGAATTTCTTGAATTCTGAAGGCTTTCGGGCTGTGGGGTATACAGGGATCGAACCTGTGACTTCATGTCTGTGAAACATGCGCTCTGAACCGGCTGAGCTAATACCCCGAAGTGGGTGTGAGTGTGAGTGTGAGTGTGAGTGTGAGAGAGGGTTTGGGTGTGATAGAGTGGGGGTGAGGGTGCAAAAGTACGAAGTTTTGGCAAAATGCCAGTGTTTGGGGTAAAAATAATAATTTTGCAGCCAATTCAGGAATGGTACCCTGAATTTTGCGTATTTAGACTTTGACCTTGAATAAACCTAATCCAACTTCGATGAAGATAGCCAACCTCTCCGGAATTTCGTTGATCATCACACTGATCGTTCTGACAACGGCTTGTAAACAACAACCGACAAGTAGGTCAGAAATTACCGAAAACTTTGTAAACAAGATATCACTGAACAGCGTCGACAGTGTCTTTAACGTTAATGTTCAGAACAACGAGATCCCCGGCGGAGTGATGCTTGTAGCTAAAGAGGGTGAGCCTGTTTACTGGAAATCATTCGGCTTCAGGGATAAAGAAGCACAGAAACCGATGAGGAACAATGATATTTTCCGGATCACCTTTATGTCCATCCCCATTACAGATGTTGCATTGATGATCCTGTACGATGAAGGCCGTTTTTCGCTGGATGATCCGGTTTCGAAATATATTCCCGAGTTCAGCAATCCGAAGGTCATGAAGCTATCCACCGAGGTCGATGCAAACGGGATTCCCTCATCTTACACGCTGGAGCCTGCCACCACTGAAATGACGATCCGACACCTGTTGAACCAAACTTCGGGATTATCGTATGGCTTTTACAACCAGCCTTTTATTTCCGATTTGTACCGGGAGGCAGGTATCTCAAATGGCATGGTCCAGACGCCCGGTACGGTAGGGGATATGGTAAAAAAACTCGCCGGCCTTCCGCTTTATTTCAATCCCGGTGAACGGTGGCACCTGGGCATGAATGCTGATGTGGTGGGATATCTGGTGGAAATTTTATCAGGAAAAACGCTGGACGAATTTATAGCTGAACGTATCTGCGGACCGTTGAAAATGAGCGATACTTATTTTTTCGTACCTGCTGATAAAACTGACAGGATTGCTTCACTCTATCATCCGCAGACCGACACGTCGCTCTACAAGTATGCATCTGTGGATCAGGATTTTTATGGTATGACCTTTACACCCGTATACAACCCCGATGGACCACAGACCTATTTCTCCGGTGGAGCGGGCCTGTACTCGACAGCATATGATTATATGTGTTTTCTGCAGATGTTGCTGAACCAGGGTGAACTCGGAGGAGTCCGGCTGTTGAAATCCGAAACCGTTCAGATGATGACATCCAATCAGCTTGGAGATATAGGATTTTTTGCCCCGGGTATTTCGTACGGTTTTGGCTTTTACGTCCAGACCCAGCCCATAGAAGGGATGAAGGGATCGTCGACCGGATCCTTTAGCTGGAGTGGGCTCTTCAACACATCTTTCATGGTGGATCCTCCGTTGCAGATGGCCTATGTTGTTATGTGCCAGCATTTTCCTATAGGAAGTTTTGAGGTAAGGGATAAGGTGGACCGGTTCGTTTACCGGGAGATGGTACCTTAGCAGGATGCAAGTTGCAGGTCGGAGCGCAGCGGAGATCACGCGAAGCGGGATTACAAGTTGCAGGTCGGAGCGCAGCGGAGACCCTGCAGCAGCGGGATTTCAGTTTACAAAAGGAGCCAGAAGAGATTTTTTCGAAAACAGGAATACAAGTCGGATGATACAAAACATAAAAGGCTGTCACATCATAAGCGACAGCCTTTTTCAAATTTATCTGTGGGAGTTAGTGGATTCGAACCACTGACCTTCTGCTTGTAAGGCAGACGCTCTGAACCGACTGAGCTAAACTCCCGGAAGTGGGTGTGGGCTTCGCTGGCTGAAGCTGATGAAGTCAGCGGAAGCCAGTGTGAGTGTGGGTGTGAGTGTGGGGTTCTAGGGCCGCAAAAGTAAATAATTTCCGGGAAATAGCACAAGGTTCATCAAGAATATTGGAGCCAGACGAAATTCTCAGAGCGTAATCACTTCAAAGGTGATCTTGGCGTTCACCCGATACTCTGTAATTTTATTGTTTTTAATCACCACGCTCATCTCCTGGATATAGACTGAACGGATTTCCTTTACCGTTTTGGAAGCGATCTTTACCGCCTCTTTTGTGGCATCTTCCCAGCTTGTTGGCGAGGATGCCAGCACTTCAATAACTTTAAGTATTGCCATGTCAATCTGGTTTGGTTTATCAAATTTTTTTAAATTCCGACCGTTTTTCAGAACAAAGTTATAAAATGGCCATTTGATTTCAAAAAAACATTGATAGTATGCTCTTTTCTACAGAAAATCCCTATCGCAAAGGCCTGCCGGAGGTGCTGCACCTGGACCGGTCCGATTTTCAGTTCGGAATATCAGCCCTGAACCTGGATGCAGTGGACCAGCAGGCTTCATGGAGCGTGTTCACCTTTATGGCAGCCGACGATCCTGCCCTGTCGGCCGCCATGTTCGACGACCTGCTGGAGATGAAATCAGTAGGATCAAACAAAGACCTGCATGTATGCGCAATGTTCTTCGGCCCTTTGCTGACCGACACTTTCTTCGCTCGGCTGAATGCCTCAACCCCCTTTCCCGAGGATATCATCTTTCGGTTCCTCCATGCCGACTCCAATCCAACGATCCTAATCGAATCCATCCGGAATAATTCCGTTATTTTTCCATCGGAAAAAAAAATGCTCATCCTGTCAGGTCATGGTAATGGATGGAAAGGGCTGCTTCCCAACCTTCAAACCTGGAAAAGATACCTGAAAAAGGGAATAGCTCTGCCTTATGGAAAGATCGAACCCAACCTGCAACAATTGGAGGCATGCTATTGGCAAACACTGGAGGCGATCAGGGCTCGCTTTCGGCCGGAGGATGATTACCGGGGCTCTCCTTTTGATCTGGTCGCATTTGATGCCTGTAAAATGGCCAATATTGAGGCACTTGCCTTATTTGCCGACAACGTTCCATGTATTGTTGCTTCGGAAGCTCCTGAACCGGGCACCGGCTACCCTTATGACAGGATCTTAGGCAAACTGGCTGACCACCCGGGGATGGATTCGGGTGAAATGGCTAAACATATTGTGGCATCTGTCACAGATTTCTATGAGTCGGCCGATGACCCGGGTCTCAGCAAAATGCTCACCCAATCCGTATTCAACGGTACCCATTTGCCTGGATTATGTGAACGGATCGGAGCCCTGTCACGGGCCTTGTGCTCTTCGATGAATGAAAAGGCATGTCAGATCGTGAATGAATGCATGCACAATACTTATTCATTCGGGGGAGGATTTCTGGATCTGATCGGTCTGGCCCTTAATCTTGAAAGTGCATGGATTTCAAGGGAGGTCACCCTGAAAGCAAGATCACTGACAGACTATTATGAACATTCGGGAGTTGTTGTATACAAACAAGTGGCTGGGGGAAAAGAACTTCCGAACGGATTGTCCATTTATGCCCCTGATCCTTATGAGTTCAGCCCTGATTACCTTCACCTGTTGCCTTCCCTTCCCGGTGACTTCCTGTACTGGAAGCAATTCCTGGAAATGTACCATACCTGGTCGGTAAGACGATAAGGATCTCACAGGGGTCTTGCCAGAAAATAAATTTTAGCTGCTTTTGTTACGATCTCTATTTTATCAAGGCAGTCGAACAGATCGGTTCCAACCGCTATCACTCCATGCTTTGCCCACAGGATCAGGTCATGCTGCCGCAGGGATTCGACCGTAGCCCGTGCAATTCCGCAGGATCCTGGTTCCAGGTAGGGAATAAGCCCGACTCCTTTTGGGATCATTACGTTCATTTCCAGAAGAACTGATCCAAGAATGCTGTTCAGGACAGATTCACTGTTGATCCTCTGGTCCAGTGTAAGTGCAATGAGTTCATTGACATGCGTATGAAGGATGGTTTTTTCCTGTCTTCCTCCGGATATCAGGTATTCATGGATGGACAGGTGGGTGCAGAATTCAGATGTGGGTCGAAGGGAAGGATCAATTTCCTGCCAGATCGGGAGATGGATGTAGGATGTGCCGTCATCCGATATTCTGATCAGCAGCAGGTTCATCCGGGGCTGCTTTGCGAGGTTGCGCATCCGTATGCTGGCACCGCTGACCAGGAAATACTGCCCGGCAAGGATTTTATAAACTCCCGGTAAGGGATAGACTGCAAACGAAGACAGAGGATCATCAGGTTCTGTCCCCGGATTTCCGGTGACGTTGGCAGAAATATTACCCGCATTGCCTTCAGCCCACCCCCTTGTCTCAAGGGTCAGGGCAACCGTCGCGATATCTTCCAGTACTTTTCTCATGATATTGTTTGAATCATTTCTCAACTGAAACATTCATCTTCACATTGCCAGGACGGTATTCGTTCAGACCGGCAGCCAGAAATACATTGATGACCGAAAGGATGACAAATCCGATCATGATCGGCGTCATGGTCAGGCTTTCGCTTGCTTTTCTGGCGTTGGCAAAGGCCTCCATGGTCACGTTACCAACCAGTCCCATGATCAGGATGAACAGGATTCCCGAGACCTGCCCCGACAGCAGGATCATCCCGAGCGAAGTGGATTCGGGCACCGGATGGCTGACCTCGGCAGCGTACTGAAATCCCACCGGGGCTGCTCCCATGATAAAAAATCCAAGGATACCGGAAGAGATCACCAGAGGAGTAAAACCAGTGAAAAAGGATAATCCGGCCAGCCCGGGCAACAATGCCACCAAGCAAAATAGCAACACAGCCTTCCGTCTTCGTATTTTATCCGAAACGACAGGGATCACGACAGCCCCGGCAATGCCGGAACCCATCATGACCGCACCCACCAGACCCGATTCATTGCCCCCGGCAAGGTAACCTTTTGAAGCCAGCAAAAGGTCAATATAGGTTGTCAGGGCATTGAACAATCCAAGACCGATAAAAAAAACGAACAGGAGAAGAACCATATCCCTTTGCCTGAAAAGCTGGCCAATCCCCTGCCAGCCGCTGTGTTCACGGGTGGAAGTCCCCATCTTCCGGAAGGAGACCGGGGGATTGTCCCTGATCAAGACCAAGAAAATCAGGGCAACAGCGATCGACAGGAGACCGTATACCTTGAGTGTGGATTGTACGGATTCGATGGTCAGATCAGAAATGCCATCGGGCAGGAACGATTGGGCAAGAGGCTTGGTGATGGCCATTGCCAGCAGGATCCCCACGAACTGGGCCAGGGTGCCGATACCGGTGGCCGTCGCCCTCTCGTTGACCGGGAACCAGTCCGATGCGATCTTCGTAGTCGCATTCAGGACAAAGGGCTGGGCAATGGCCAGCCCGAACTGAGAAACGCATACGATCGTATAATCATGACCCAATGCACCTTTCAGATAACCAAAAACCGCCATCAGCACGGCTCCAATCCCGACGCCCAGACGTAATCCGTACCGGTCGATGATATACGATGCGGGCGCCGAAACTGCGATGTAAATTACCATGAACGACATGGAAAGCAATACGATCCAGAAGGCAGAGGTGTTGTACAATCCAATCGCCTCTACGGTAATGGGAGCAAATGTGATCCAGTGGACCTGGATCATGGCGGCAAGCAGGAAATAAACCAGAAGAACCACCCAGCGGTAACGACGTGACCTGTTGTTTGTGATATGCATAAAGCAATGCAATAAAATACCTCAATTTTTTCGTGAAATTATTCATTTCCTGCACAGGATCATCAAAGAAGGATGAATTTCGACTTTTGGGTGCGTAATTTTTATCATTCGACAGTAGCCATGAAAACAGCGGAATAATACTAAATTTGCTTTTTGAGGCGAATCAACATACTGATTGAAGATTTCAAACCAATATATTGCCCTTTCACTGGTCATCCTGACCATCTTTCTTTCTTCATGCGGACCATCCCGACTTACCCTGGAGGGATACCGGTTAAAGAAAAACATCATTAAAGCAGACGACCGGAAAATAGAAACGGGAGATCTCAGCGGCTACCTGCAGCAAACCCCCAATAAAAAATTTCTGGGACTCAATCTCTATACCTGGATCTACCAGCAGTCGTATAAGGGAAAGGAACGAAAGTATAAAGACTGGTTCCGAAGGAAATTCGGTGAGCAGCCCGCCATGATTGACAGGGGAAGGATTGAGGGTTCTGCAAGGGATATGAAACTGTATCTTAACAATATAGGATATTTTGAGTCGGGTATTGAGACAAGGATTGATACCCTGCGCAGGAACAAAGCCAATGTGCATTATTCCATTAAAGCAGGAAAACCCTATACACTGAGGAATGTCAGTTATCAGATCAGGGATGATACCCTTGCCCTCCTGGTCGACCATACCCTCCCGCAGAGCCTGCTGAAAGCCGGTTTCAATTACAATGCCTATACGCTGGATGACGAACGGTCGCGTTTAACCGAAATGTTGAGGAACAACGGCTATTACTATTTTTCGAAAGATTTTATCCGGTATGAGATCGACTCCAGCCTCAAAAGTCACCAGATGGACCTCAGGATGCTTATTGACAATAACCGCCGGATCTACCCGGGTACCCTCGACTCGGTGGTTGAGTCGAATCATAAGCGATTCCTTATTAACAGGGTCTATATCGAGCCGCATTTCGATCCCCTGAGACCTATGGGATCAGATCAGGACACCCTGGTGTATTTTCAGCTCGACAGAAAACAAAGGGACACGGTGGACATCTATACGTTCATCTATCCAGGTTTTATGAAGATAAAACCGGCTGTTCTTGCCCAATCGGTCTATATTGAATCCGGTAAATTCTATCGGCTTAAAGATGTGGCACAAACCAGTAGCCAGCTGTCGCGCATGGCGATCAACCGGCTTGTAAACATATCATTTTCCGAGTCAGCTCCCCAGGCACTCAATCTGCCACCGGATCAGGCCACTCTTGATGCCAGGGTCATGATAACGAATGCTCCGGTCAATAGTTTTTCCATTGAGACGGATGTGACCAATTCGGCCGGTAATCCGGGAATCGCAGGAAGCCTGGTCGTACAGAACAAGAACCTGTTCCGGGGTGCTGAGTTGTTTCGCATTCGGCTCCGTGGGGCCACTGAACTTCAACGTTCGGCCCAGGAAGCGGAAAAGCAGTTTTTGTTTTTTAATACCGTCGAGGCAGGTGTGGAGGTAAGCCTTCACATCCCGAAGTTTCTGATACCATTTTCGCAGATGAGGTTCCCCAAGTATTTCAGACCCAGGACGAGTTTCAGCCTGAGCTACCTTTACCAGCTTGAACCGGATTACGTGCGGCATCTTACCAATGGTTCCTTTGGATATAACTGGGAATCCAATACTGAAAAGCATCATGAGATCTTCCCGCTTGAACTGACTTCTGTCAAGATCTTCCCGGATGACTCCTCTGATTTTTACAAGTATATCCTCCAAACCAATGATCCATGGCTCAAGGAGCAATATTCTGACCACTTCATCATATCTTCACGGTATAATTATATCTTCAGCAACCAGCAGCTGAACCGGCCCATTGATTTCATTTACCTGAATTACCAGGTGGAAACGGGCGGCAACCTGATCCAATGGATCAAACATACCACCGATGCTCCCAGGGAGGATGGCAAATACACAATTTTCAAAATGCCCTATTCTCAATATCTGCGACAGGAGATGGATTTTCGTTATTATCATTATACCCTGTCGGAAAACACGCTGGTTTTAAGAGGTTACGCCGGTATTGGGATTCCGTATGGTAATTCCAAGGCGATGCCGTACGAGCGGGCTTTCCCTGCTGGTGGATCCAATGATCTCCGCGGATGGATTTTCAGGCGCCTGGGACCGGGAAGTTATGCCGCCGATACGATCGATTTTGACAGAACCGGTGATATCAAACTGATGGGGAATGTTGAGTATCGATTTCCCATCTATAAGATCTTCAAGGGTGCTGTGTTTACTGATATGGGTAATATATGGCTGTTGCGGGAGAGCGACCAGTTCCCTGGAGGTGAGTTCAGATTCGATCGTTTCTTCGAGGAAATTGCGATCGATGCCGGCCTGGGATTTCGGTTTGATTTTAATTTTTTCATCATCCGTCTTGATGTGGCAACCCAGATCAGGGATCCTTATATGCCTCCCGGGAAGAGGTGGATTTTTAATCCGCAAATGAAGTCCAATGTTGTGTGGAATGTTGGCATCGGTTATCCATTTTAATATTACATTTTTTATTTTTCATACTTCATTTCATATACAATGCAGGCTGCCCGTATACGTGATCTTTTACTGTCACAATTTCCTTATGAACCCACAGAGGGACAGCGGACGCTGCTGGGCCATCTGGGGGATTTTCTTTCCGAGGAGCGGTCTGATACGCTTTTTATGCTGAAAGGGTATGCGGGTACGGGTAAAACGACTATCGTCAGCGCTCTGGTGAAAGTGCTTCCCCTGCTGAAGCGGCGGTCAGTGCTGCTGGCCCCGACAGGCAGAGCAGCAAAAGTGCTGGCCGGGTATTCCGGTCAGCAGGCGAATACCATCCACCGTAAAATATATTTTGCACGGACCACTTCTGAGGGGAGCCTGGCGCTGACCCTGCAGGAAAACCATCATCGCAATACCTGCTTCATTGTGGATGAGGCTTCCATGATCCAGAATGTCGAAACCAGCGGTGACCTTAGCGTGTTTGCATACCGTAACCTGCTGGATGATCTGTTCTTCTATGTCAGCCAGGGGGAAAATTGCCGGTTGATCCTGGTAGGTGACGTTGCCCAGTTGCCACCGGTCGGTCAGCCCATCAGCCAGGCACTGGATCCGGGATTTCTTTCACGTGTTTACCATAAAAAGGTTGAACGGTATGAGCTGACCGAAGTTGTAAGGCAATCCAGAGATTCGGGCATTCTGTTCAATGCAACGCATCTCAGGCAGAGCATTGCAGCGGATTCCCCTGCAGCACCCTTTTTCTTTCTCTCGGGTTTCAACGATATTCAACGGGTAAATGCCGTTATGATGGAAGAACTTCTTCATGATGTATTTGGAGGCGAGGGACATGCAGATACCGTTGTCATCACGCGGTCCAATAAGCGAGCCAACACGTTCAATCAGGAAATACGGCGGAGAATCCTATATCGTGAAAGTGAACTGGCGGTGGGTGAATTACTGATGGTGGTCAGAAACAACTATTTCTGGTTGCCTCAGGATTCCGATGCCGGATTCATCGCCAATGGCGATATCCTTGAAGTAGTAGCCGTCAAAAGGATACACGAGATGTATAATTACCGGTTTGCCGATGTGGTGGTCCGGATGATGGATTATCCAGACCAGAAGGAATTTGAAACGAAGCTCCTGCTGGATACGCTCTATGTTGAAGCTGCCGCCATTTCCACTCAAGATGTTGCAAAATTATACCAGGCTGTCATGGAAGATTATGCGGGCCTCCCGCATAGACGACAACGTCTCGAAAAGGTCAGGAATGATCCGTATTACAATGCATTGCAGATCAAGTACGCCTACGCCCTGACCTGCCACAAAACCCAGGGCGGACAATGGGGAACCGTATTCGTTGACCAGGGGTATATCCGGGATGAGATGATGGATGTAGAGTACCTGAAATGGCTGTACACAGCCGTGACCAGGGCCACAGAGAAAGTTTACCTGGTGGGATTTGAGGAGAAGTTCTTTGGGTAGGAGGCAAAGAAGCACAAAGGCACGGAGGCGCTTAATGGGAATTTTGGTAGCGGTAGAGGGAGACGATGGCCACGGCGGCGATGGCTTCTTCATTGCCGATGGGGCCCAGGCCTTCGTTGGTCTTGGCTTTGACCGAAATATTTTCTTCGTCGGTTTCCAGGATCTCAGCCAGTACCTTTTTTATTGCAGGGGTGTGAGGTAAGAGCTTTGGCTTTTCCAGGATAATGGTCGTGTCAAGATTGATCAGTTGAAAACCATGATCGCGGACAAGTTCCATGGTTCGCCGGAGGAGGATTTTACTGTCGATCCCTTTGAATTCGGGATCGGTGTCCGGAAAATGAAAGCCTATATCACGCAAACCGCAGGCCCCCAGCAGTGCATCGCATACAGCATGGATCAGCACATCAGCATCGGAATGCCCTTCACAACCTTTCGGATGGGGGATTATCACACCGCCCAGAAGCAATGCACGCCCCTCAGCAAGCCTGTGAATATCATAACCCAAACCAACACGGTGATCACTCGGTGATGAATTCTTCATCCGTCTTTTTGGTAAATGCTTCAAAATCGAAGGAAAGAGTGAAGCGAAGAGTGTTTTCCAGGGGATTTTTCTGATCCGTGGGGATCAGGTACGAGAAATCCAGACCAAATACATTATAGCGTAAACCCGCTCCCAGGGTAAAGAATTTTCTGTTGCCCTTGGTCTTATCTTCGTAGAAGAATCCTCCCCGGATGGCAAACTGCTGGTCGTACCAGTACTCGGTTCCAATGCAGAAGCTGAATTCCCTCATCTCCTCCTGAAATCCTCCCGGAGCATCGTAAAACGAATGAACAATGCCGGTCACAACGCCAACATCGGGATCCATTCCGGCAATGATCGTTGTGCCGTCAATGGAGTCGTATACGGGAGGTGTGGGAACCAGCAGTTTATTCACATCCACCATGAAGGAGAAACGGTTGTACTCATTGAAGTCCATGGTCAGCGACGGGCCAAAGCGAAGATTGGTCGGAATGAAATCCTTTTCCGTATTGCTTTCGCTGTAGGAGATTTTCGCACCAATGTTGGAAATATTGAATCCCAGGTTGATCCATGATTTGTCCAGGTTCTTCAGGTTGATTTCCTTGGTATAATAAAAGGCAACATCCGTGGCAATGGAGTGGCCCGCATGGGTTGAGGCTCCTGCCACCGGAATGCCCTGGGTAAGGTTCGAATAAATGTACCGCGCTGATACTGCCCCTGACCAGGTCGGGCCCAGCTTACGGGCATACGTGGCATCAATACTGAATTCATTGGGTTTGTAATTACCGATCACCTCACCCACAATATCCGTAAAAGTGATATCACCCAGCGAAAAATACAACAGGGAGGCGCCGATGGTCTGTTTGTCATCGATACGTTTGTATCCGGCCAGATAGGCCAGATTGATATCACTGACCAGCGCCCGTAGCCAGGGACTGTAAGAAATAGCAAATCCCATATCTTTTTCGATGAAAGCATATTTTGCCGGGTTGAAATGCATGGAAGATGCATCAGGGGTACTGGTCACCCCTGCATCACCCATCCCACCTGAACGTGCATCCGGGGCGATCAATAAAAACGGAACCGCAGTGGTAATGGTATTCAATTCCTGACCGGTATAAATATACTCCTGGGCTCCCGCCCACAAAGGGAAAATAAGAAAACCTGCTAAACCGATCAAATTGATCTTCAGTCTTGTGTGCTGCATAAAGAGATTAAAATTTTGCGACGGCAAAGATATAAATTATTTTGTTTCATAACGTGTAATAACTACACATATTGCTCAGTCCAGAACAATAAGTTTCCCGGATAACTGGTTCAGTGAATTTTTATGATTATCCAGGATCAGATGATAAATGTACACTCCTGGTTTCACATCGCCACCCGTTTCAGTCTTCCCATCCCAGAATAACGAGGTCGCTTCGTACCCGCTGGTCGTAATCTCGGTTGGGCCAATCCTGCGGATCAGGCTGCCCCCGATGTTGTAGATCCAGACTTCGGCACTGAGGATTTCGTTGAACTGGTTGTGCAGGAATGTGAAATAAGTGATATCCCTGAACGGATTGGGATAGTTGACCACCTGGCGTACCTGCAGGTCAATCGTATCCGATACGTTGAAGTCGATGCTGACCGTTGATGAATTATTTTTCAGGTCCCATGCTTTAAGCGATAGGGTGTGGTAGCCCGTTTCAAGGACCGGCATGATGTACTGGATGCTCCCTGCCTGGTAACTATCCATGTCAAAGTGAAAGTAATCATTCATAACGATGATCTTTTCGGATTCATTATCCAGCGTAGCAATGATGTCATGGCCAATGCCGGTGCCCAGCGCATTGATGCCGCCCGGGTCGGAGAGATAGACGAAAAGGATCGGTTGAGAATTCACATAATCTCCCGGTTTAAATACCGGATCATTCAGGTAGAGCGTGATCCCGGGGCCCTGGTCATCGGTACTGCTGTCGTTGTCGGTCCCGCCGATCACGAATTCATCATAAAAGCCGGTTGCATCCACAATGCTGTCCATGGCATAGTAGCTGATCCTGCCCGGGCCATAGTTCAGGGTGATGTCCCTGGGTACCCTGAAGGTGAAGGTGAAGAGTCCTTTATTAACGGTAACATTACCCCTGAAAAGCTCATCCAGCTGAATGGTGAACTCACCGGGCCTGCTGCGGGGATCGTTCACCAGCGTATGGATCGTTGAGGGCTTATCGTAAACCACTGGGTAAAGGATCCCATCAAAGCCTGACACGACCGAACCTGTCTCATCCCGAACCTCTCCACTTACCGTGACCGTTGACAATCCCCGGATCGTATCCGCGATCACGGGAGCTGAGACAGGGGAAGAATGGATGGCAGTCGTCTTTATTGAGTAGCTGGGGTAGGCAAGTTGCAGTGCGGGATCGCCAAGCAGTACGATATTACGGACATTATCGTTTTCGGGAAAGCTTTTGGCCAGCCTGATCAGATCGCCTATCCTGGGATATTCTCCGTCGATCTTTTCGAATGCGTATTGATAGAATCGTGTGTTGAGGACAAAATTCGATTCTGCAAAAGCCACCCTTGTGGTGGTGATCAGGGCGATGGCCCCTCCGTTGTCATTAAGGAACACAAGTTCTCCGGCAGCCGTGCGTTCGAAATCATCAAACCGGCTGAACTCACAGGTGGCAGTCACGAAAAGCGGCAAACGGTCAATGTTCGACCAGCTGTATATGTCCGAAGCTTCCAGCACCCGTTCATGAGCCCAGCCGGTTTCCCCTCCGTGACCCGTGTAGTTGATGATCAGGGCTCCCTCTGCGATCCGGGAATTCAATGCATCGGTTGCATCAGGGTATCGCGAACCGCTGGGTGAGGTGATCTGTGGAAATGCATCAAAATAAATTTTATCGATATTAAACTGATTATAGGCACTGTCGACAAAAGATGCCAGCTCTTCAGCCTGCTTAAAGTGCAGGTTGTTATCCTCATCATCCGCCAGAAAACAAATGAAGTTACGCCAGTCACCCAGCACCTGTCCTTTATGGTTGAGATAGAATTCGATCTTGTGCAGAATATGATCAGCTTCTTCCTTTGTACTGATCGGGAACCTTCCAATACCGATATCCGGCATGCCATGGGCATCACTGCCTTCTTCTTCGTCAAACAGTCCATAAAAATCGTCGGATACAAACGAAGAGGTCATGATGAGGGATTCGGCTGACTGAAATGCCGGGATAAGGTCCGAGCCTTTGACTACGCGCTCCTTGGGATCAAAAGAGCCATCCCCGAAAAGTAAAAGATACCGCGGTCGGCTGTTCTCCGGTGCGTTGAGGTAGAGCATCCGAACAAAATCCCGAAGGGCAGCGATGTCTTTGGCACCGGAAGAAAACTCATTGTAGATCTGCCCGGGAGTGACGATCAGGCTTGTAAACTGATCCCGGCTTTGGTGAATGGAAGCCAGCTGGTGGGCATGATCAAGGAAAATGGGAGGGCAGATCATGACTATATCCGCGTTTGATGATCCGTGGAGATTCTGGTTTTCGATCTTTTTTAAAGAGGATGGTTTTAGAAAATCCGAAGCATCGAAGGCGATGAACTGCCTCAGGGAGTCGACCGGTAACCTGAACCGGAGTTCATTTTCCACGGATGATGTCTGCACCTGACCAACATTCCTGGGATCGGTAATTTCCCAGATCCTTGTATCCGGTGTAATGTTGTTCAGAACAAATTCTGCGATCCTGTCCCTTCCTACTGTGGTTGCATTTCGGAAAAGTAGCTGCTTACTCCTGAAGTTCAGCTTCTGGTTAAAGTTGATCTCAATGAAGTTAAGCCAGCCAAAGGAGGTGGTTGTGGGAGCCTTGTACGACAACCTGAGATCCATCAGACCATTGCTGGTATAGAACGATCCGATGTCCATACTTTTCCTTGCATAAACCGACGGACTGGAAGCCGGGATGCCGGTCACCGTCGCCTGGCCGACGAGCTCATTCCCCTTGTACAGGGTAAAGTCAGAATTCACCGTTGATTTGGCTGCTACCAGCATTTTGATGCTGACTGGCATTTTAATGTTCAGGTCAGGGAAAGTAAAGG
>JAGONC010000042.1 GCA_017993235.1 Lentimicrobiaceae bacterium | reverse complement strand
GACTGTTTTCATACTGTTTCTTTTTTAAAGTTTTACAATTTGTGCTACGAGCACGTAAAAAACAGGTTGCAGCAGCGGCTCGATTTTTATCAAGTCTTTGTATAAATCTGATTTTTATATCGGTTTAATTCCTATTAATGGTACATTTCCATCCACTGCAGGATTAACAGGTATGAAGATCAACAAGACATACCGCGAAATCTTTAAGTCCCTCTCTAAGGTGGAGGTGATCGAGTTCCGCCGCAGGCTGCGACAGATAAGAGATGAGCTTAAGCGGGAGAATAATCAGACCGATCCCTCAAAGAAAGATTGATAAGGGACTCATCGCCCCTGTAATTGAACTAATTCTTTTATCATGTCTGATTGAGCCATACGTTGACTGATACTTTCCCTGTATCAGTACAGGGTATTTCTGCATTACACCCGTGATCTGCATCTACTATTCAACTGAGTAATAACATTGTAAATGAGTAATCATACTGTAAAATATGAGAAAGTCTAATGGGAATATATAGCTAATCCTGATAACAAAACTTGGTCATCTCTTATTTATTTCTTAACTTTGTATGAAATGACAACGATCAACAGCGATGTTCACCAATGCCCGAAAGATAATCCGACACCTGGAAATCACCGGACACAAAGTGGCCATTTCAGACACTTTATACCCCGGGTGGTACTTTGCATCGACTCTCCGGAGATCGTGTCTGTAATCAACGAAATGTGTCCAGACTTTAAAACATAACATGCTGATATTCAGGGATGATTGACTTTAAACTCCGGACACCAAAATGGGGGGATATATCCCCCTGTTGGAACAGCAGTCAATAACTCATAACAAGCATATGGAAACAGGATTATACGATATAAGTGCACCTGACGTGGATATCCCTTCCACGAATGGCCAGATAGACTACAAAGCGTTGTATCAGGAGCTCCGAGAGGGATATTACCTGGCGGAACTGGGTGAGTGCCCATACTCGGAATGTGGAGCATTCATAGACCTGATCATCAGGTGCACACATGTTGACATTCGTTTGCCAAGGAATGATACCTGGGTAAAGGTTGACCGGGGCACTACGCTGACGTCCATCCGGGAACTTGCCGCTGAATGGAGATGGCCGAGGATGAAGGTGTTTAACTTCCTTCAGGAGCTGCAGGACGAGGGGATTATCCTGATGGAATCCACCAGACAGGGAACACTGATTACGCTAACATAGCGATCTGTTGTCATCGTAGAAAGAGTGCTCTCGTCACAGAAATTCCGGAAAGATCATGCCTGAAGAGATTCAGCTACAGATTGGCCTGCTTTGCTCCGAAATGAGTGGCTGGTTCAGCGCGAAATCATAAATAGGTGGATCACATAAACCCTTTGCTCCTCTCAGGGGTCAATCCTGGAGGCAGCGGACCGAAAATCCGCTTTTCTTGTTATAGTCGGGGCCCCTGCCCACGTAAGCGTGGTTGTAGTGCAGGCCCCGGATCCACGCGCTGTCTGCGCTGCCCTGCAAGGAAGACCAGAAGCTCCCGTAGTAGCCACGGTTGAGGAAGGGCACATCGTCGTAGTAGCGGAAGCCCCCCGGAAGACCTGTGAAGCCTCTGGAATTGGTCACACCTGAATTGGGAGGGAGCTAATGGACTGTCCCCGCTTCCTTCAAATTTCCCCCTGCATCAAATCCTCTATATTCCATCCTGTCCCATTCCGGATCATCCACTCCATACTGGCTGTCAACCGTACCCTCCAGTATTTTCCACTCATTATCCGTGGGGATATGCCAGCCTGCGGGACAATTCCCCTATGCTCCTTCCGTGGTCACATACTGCATCGCCTCCGGCCACTCGTACAGACCGCCATAGACTTCGCAATTGGCTTCATCGGTTTGTATATGCAAAGTAGGCGATTGTGGGCTTCAACCTTATCAAAACGTTACAAGGTTGAAGCGGTTTACAGCTCATGGAATTACTACTCATTCGCCTATTTTGTATATACATTGTTATGCACCGTTTCGCTTTCTATAAATCTTTTTACATTTTAATTTAAAATCCTAATCTTGTCAAATATATAATCTGTTTTCTCCTTAAATTCGTAAAAATCAGAGTATTTTATTAAAGTCTTTGTTCCATCTTTACTTAATAACTCATTATCAGGATTAACTAAAATCCCATGAATTAATTGATTCTTATAATAAAACAGTATAATGCTTCCTGATTTTATTTCATTTAAATTATCTGATGAATCTAATTTGTTGTCTTTGATTAATGTTTCTTCTTCACCCGTAAGAAGATTTAACCAAAATTTTCCATCACAGAAACATTGACCGAAACAGTTAAAAGTAAAATCTCGGTTGCTCGGAATATTCTCATAGGGAAGAAATTCTCTACTTTTAAATAATTTCTCTCCTGATTCAGATTTTGTATAATTCTCAAAATTACCATCTCCCTTAACATATTTTGCTGCAGTCAGAACCGTACCAGCATTAGTAAATAGTTTAACTTTTTCATAAGGTAGATAAAGAATACTTTCAGAAAATTTAGTATCAAATACATGCCCAATAACCGTATATATGTTTGTTGATTCGTAATACAATGACCCATCAGAATTTCTTTTCATATTTTTTGTTTTAATCGAATCATTTATTGAATTATACTTTGATTGTTTATTATTTGATGGTGGATAAGATGAGTCACAACTGGATATGATAATAATCAACAAAACAGGTAAAATAACCCTTAAAATATTGGATTTCATCTTGTTGTTTGTTTAAAATGGTGCATAACGGTTTGTACATGTTGTCGGGGCGGATTTCGGAGAGCGTTCCTGTCCGAAGGACACGGAACTGCGAAACGAGAATCCGCTGTTGGCGTACCACCGAACCCCGCCCTGCAATATGTACTTTGCTACCAACTGGGCTTTGTTTTTATAATTGAATCATCTGCGAATCAATATTTTTTTCATTGAAATCATCTTTCCATTCAAAACTGATTTCGATTTTGTCCGGACAACTATTAAACGGAATCAACATTATTTCGATTCCATTTTGAGGTTTAATATCAATTGGACAAGGATTGTTTAATACTTCATATCCGTTATTCTTCGGAATTGTGACATTTATGCTTTTTGCAATTGATTTACCCTTGTTGTAAACTTTAATTAAATCTCTCCCTTTACTGTCTGAAACAACATTTGCCTCAATAATTGCTCTTCTCTCTTCTTCTTTTTCCTTTGCAATTTTCGCTAAATGATAATCATTCAATAAAGAAGACTGTTGCTTGATTTTTTTGTCATGCTTTAAGTAAGTGAAAGCTGAAAATATTAAAGCAAGAGATGATATTATTATTGCTAAAACGTTCATTATCCCTTGAATTTAATGTTTTTGTTTCCTTTAAAGGCATCTCTAAACATTTGGGTAATATCGTCCTTCAAATCTTTAGCTATTTCGTTTTTTGTATCTTCTAGTTCTTGATTTATATTTTCTTGGTTTAATTCGACAAGCTCATCGTAACCACCTTGATATTCTTTTCCGCAGCGATTGCACTTTATCCATGTCTTGTCATCATTAAATTCGAAATCAGTGTCTCCACAGGAGATACATCGAAGCTGGATGTTTTTATCGTAAGATTTTTTCATAATTAAAGGTTTTTAGTTTCAAATTGGTGTATCAGTATTTATATTCAGCCTTGTTGGTAAGGTTTTTGTAACAGTACTTCTCAATGGTATCGTTATCCTGTTGCTGATATTCACCCTGGATGCTGTTGATCGTTATACCTACATTTAGGTTCTCTTTGAACCAGCATTGGTCACCGATCTGCACCGTATTGTAAGTTTGCCCTTCATAAAGAACAGTAGGGAATCCTGCACAGGGTGTACCAGGTGTCTCCATTACAACATTGACCTCAAAGACAACATCCTGGACATTGAGCATGCCATCATTGTTCACGTCGGCAGCCTCGAAGTTAAATGGATCGGGATTGCCTCCCATGATGTAATTTACAACGGTAATAACATCAAGCACGTTTACTACTCCGTCGTCATTGGCGTCTCCATACAGAATATCATCATCTGGCAAACCTGGAGTCGAAGCCTGTACCCTGCCAGTGAAGGCAATTAACATTACGGGTACCAGGATAATCAACATGTATAACCGTTTCATGAAGTAAGAATTAAGGATTTTAGACATTAAAGATAAATATATTCTATAGGTTCTTCAAATATTATGGCGATATGCGGACTTATTTCATCAACATCCCCGATTTCAGGATAAACCATATAGGTTATTTAATGAAAGTATAAAGGAAATCAAGGATAACGAATGATGGGCGGAGTAGCAAGAGAATGAATGATCAATTTTACTAGAGTAATGAGAGGGGGGGTAACGGAGGAAACAAGAGTAAGGGAAGTGAAGGGAGAAGTAGGTTCGCCTACCTGACCTTGCAGTCCGCTAATGCCGATGACCGCAGCCCCGGATCGACCTGACACAGAAATTTTGTTCTATAATTTTCTTAAGAGCGCTGACTACCTTGCCAGTAGACCCTGCCGAAGCCACGGCTGGGAAAGCCCCCGCCCATCGATTTACCAACACTTTAATCTCCAACATCATGGTACAGATTATTGATTACAAGCAGCGCGTGAATGCTGCAGGGGAGACATTTTATTCACTCCTTGTGGAAGGAGAGATTGAAATTCTCCAATCCGGCGCTACCGGGAATTTCTACGCCACGGCCAAGAAGGCGTCGATCGTTTCAACTTTCAACGAGGCCACGTGCCAGAAGCTCATCGGAACCGAGCTACCCGGTAGAATTTTAAAAGTGGCCTGTCCGGAGTATGCCTGGGAGGTGCCAGGAACCAATGAGACAGTCATGTTGAACTACACGTACATGTACAGTCCGGAGCCCTCGACCATTGAGGAAACGGTCTTCGGTGGCCATCCCATTCCCGCACGGTAGGTGCGAACCCTCAGCGAACAGGGGAGTCGGCAGCAACAGCTGACTCCCTATTTTATTAACCTTAACACGCTAATGTTATGAACAAACCTGAGTACACAGCCCAACAGCTGGAGTTGATCATCAGTGGCTTCAAGAATATCCCTGCACGTCCTGAAGGTGTATCGCCAGAGACCTTCATCGTGTCGGAAGGATGCCAGTTCATCCAGCAACAGGTGCAGGCAGACTGGATCTTCCACCGCATTTACTACTTCCAGGATTTTCCTCCTGTCGAGAGGATGCGGCACCAGTCATGGCAACTATCGTGGACCAAAGACGATGAATGGGTCCTGTTTCTGGTTGATGAGGACGATCATATTGTGGTGGGAGAGGGCCTCAAAGGCGTTCATTTCCCAATGGCCATCTTTCATGTGATCGTGGAGGACAGGATCTTCATGCTGCCTGGTGAATACGACTCTTACAACGCCCATCGCCATGCGCAAAGACCAGCTGATTGACGAGATCAACCGCTATTGTAGCCCTGACAGTCTTCTTATCGTTGACAGTCATGGGATGCTTGTCCGAATACACTGCCCATTCAGGGTAATTGTAAATCAAAGCGTTGGGGATCTCCACACAGGCCAGCTGGTTTCCGTGATGGCAGTCAAAATGAGCCTAGACCTGAAATTAGTCTATGTCATCGACGGCACGGCATACTACCACCACTATTTCCGTATCCTGGGGCGGGAGGAGAGATGATCTCCTCCCGTCACTACCAGGATTTCTGAGCTTTCTTAACAAAGCAGCTTAGATTATATAGCTTTCCCTTTACAGATCATCGTTTGACGATGGTTTGATTCTTCCGGCTGCCGTGACCTGGTAGCCAGTTTATACCCGAATTTGAGTAGAAATGTTAACAACAAAACTGAATGAGCAATATCCAAGTAAATCCAATTGTAAGCCACAGCCTGAAGGAGATTGACATTTATTACCGCAACCCACTCCGATTGAAGGAGGCTCCGAAGATCAGCAGCTCCGTGGATGCTGTAAAATATCTGAGGATGGTTTGGGGAAATCGGATCGACCATGTCGAGGAGTTCTTAATCCTGGCATTAAACCGTGCCAACGTGGCTATTGGCTATGCCCGCATCAGCCGTGGAGGCCTCAGCGGTACAGTGGCTGATCCGAAGGTTATCTTCCAGGTCGCCCTTAAAGGAAATGCAAGTTCTCTTATCCTGGCACATAACCATCCTTCCGGTAACACTGAGCCATCTGAAAGCGATAAAGCGCTGACAAAGAAGCTGGTTGATGCCGGTAGGACGTTGGAGATCCAGGTGCTGGACCACGTGATACTTACATCGACTGCCTACTACTCCTTTGCCGATGAAGGGATTCTCCCACCAGGCTGAGAATTGATTTCCACTTACAGCTATACAGAATGAGCAGATTTCAGGGGGCGGGGAGACCTGCCTCCGCTTAACCATTAACACCAACAACAATGAATACAAATGAAAACATGTTAACCGTGGAGATTTCCACAACGAGCAATCCATCCACACGTGTTGACCTGGCATTGCCGTTCTACGGGAAGGTGCCGGGTGAGAACCGGTGGATCAGGATTGCCGGTGACCGACCCAAGATCACCACCATTTCGATCGGCAAAGAGGTCGGAGTAGACCTGTTTCACTGGGGATCGCTCGAGTTCGTTGGCATCGAGGACTTCATGCCCTGCCACGAGATCGAGTGGAAGATCGCCAAGCTGACCGCTTTAAGAACGATCATCCAGGAGGAGCCATGAGAACATCAGAATCCATCACAGCCATCAGCAAAGCCCTGATTGAGTTCCAGGGCAGGATGGTCAAGGTAACCAAGGATGCGATGAACCCGCACTTCAAGAACCGATATGCTTCCCTGAGCCAGATCATTGAGAGTGTCCAGAAACCTTTAAACGAATGCGGTCTGGCTGTCATGCAGCTGCCCGCAGGAGATCATGAGCTGGAGACTATCCTGATACATACCAGCGGTGAGTTCATCGCCGAGACATACCGGATGACTCCGCAACGTGATGATCCTCAGGGGCTGGGAAGTGCGATCACCTATCAGCGCAGATATGCTCTTGGGGCGATCCTTTGTCTGAACATAGATGAAGACGACGATGCTACGAGAGCCTCAACACCGGAGCCACTGCTGCAGCCTGACCGTAACAGGTACTACGATGACGGCAGAGAGTGGATCTCAGAAGCGCAGTTCAACAAGACGGTCGAGCGTTTCCGCAATGGCGAGACGGACATCATCGATCGGGCTATAGCCACTTTTCGGATGAAAAGGGTATGGAAGGAAGAGTTGTTATCACTTAAACGGAATGGAGGTGACAATGGATAATGCATCATTGACTACGATCACTCAGTTCAACCTGACCCGACCGCAAATCAACAGTCTGGCCAGGCATATTCTGGACGAGATTGATTCAGGCATGTACAACCCGTTGGAGGTTCACCTCTGTCTGCGTGCTATGGAGGAGCTGGTGAAAAGGATCAAGGAAGGGATTGCCGACCAGGTGATGGTAGAGGCCAACAAGTACGGCCGCGACTTCACCTTCCACGGTTCACAGTTCCAAATCACTGCCCGTCGGACTTTCGACTATTCTGCCGACGCTATTTGGACCGAAATGGATAGGTCAAAGAAGCAGCGGGAGGAAATGTTGAAGCACTTGCAGTCTCCGGTGGCCGATCCCAATACCGGGGAGATGATCTACCCCGCGAGGTACAAAGCCACACAGGTGCTGAGCGTGACGCTGGCAGGTTGACGATCTACAGGCCGAAGAAGCCAGTTTGACAAGGGGCCGGAGAGAATTACTTCTCCAAGCCCCTTTATCTACAATCTGTCCCTTATTCATTTGATTTTCACGAATATTGTCGTAACTTGTAGCCCAAATCAATAATCTCCAGCCTTAATTCCATTCTCATGAAACCAAAGCTTACCCTATTATTTGCCCTTACCATCACCTTCCTGATGACCTTAGGGCAGCGTTCAGCCATTGAACTCACCTTCACGGCTGTCGACAGTACAGCGTATGTCCAGCTGGACAGCATCAAGATTATGAACCGCACACAGGGCGGTGAAACAGTACTGGTCTGGCCTGATACTGTATTATCAGTTCTGTGGGTTGGAGTATCTGAGCCTGAGCAGATCTCCGGATTCCGGCTGAACCAGAACTATCCCAATCCAGTCGGAGATCAGACCACAATAAACCTGACCGTACCTGAACAGGGCCAGGTGAATATGATGGTCACCGACCTACTGGGAAGGACATTATATAGCAGGGATTTCGTCCTTTCTGAAGGAACCCATGCGCTACTGTTCACACCCGGTAAGGAGTCAACCTATTTCCTGTCAGCTAACTGGCGAGGTGAAAGGCAGACCATCAAGATACTGCATTATGGTGCCGGTCATCAGAAGTGCCTGTTCAAATACACTGGGCTCATATCCTCTGTCCCTGAAAAGAAGTTATCTGCCCAGGCTGAAGATTTCATTTTCAATCCCGGTGATGAGCTGCTGTACATTGGCTATGCAGCCGGACTGGAATCCGGCATGCTGGATGCACCGGAACAGGACAGCACCTACACCTTCCAATTCGCCACCAACATCCCCTGCCCGGAAACGCCAACGGTGAAATACAAGGGTCAAGTGTACAACACGATACAGATCTTCAGCCAATGCTGGCTCAAGGAGAATTTGAATGTAGGCACGATGATCAATGGAACCATTGAACAATCGAACAATGGAACCATTGAGAAGTACTGCTACAACAACGAACCCGACAGTTGCACCAAGTACGGCGGCCTTTACCAATGGAACGAGATGATGCAGTACACCACCCAGCCGGGCGCCCGGGGCATTTGCCCGCCGGGCTGGCAACTGCCCATCGATGAAGAATGGAAGGTGCTGGAAGGGGCAGTGGATAGCCAGTACGGGATCGGTGACCCGGAATGGGACCTTGGTGGGGGATACCGTGGATTTGATGCCGGGACCAATCTTAAGACTACTCAGGGTTGGCTGATTAATAGTGGGACAGACTCTTTTGGTTTTTCAGGTTTTCCGAGCGGTATGCGAAGCTCGAATGGTCTATTCTTTAATTACGGATGGGGTAGTTATTGGTGGTCTTCAACAGGATACTATGATTACGGAGCATGGTTCCGCGATCTAAATTGGCAGGAACAAGGTGTTGCTCGTTTTCCACTTGGCTTACGCAGGGATGGTTTTAGCGTTCGCTGTTTGAGGGATAAAATTTATATACCTTTAATTGAGTTGACATTTACGGCGGTAAACAACGCTACCCATGTCCAGCTGGATAGCATAAAGGTCATGAACCGTACTCAGGGTAAGGAGGCAATGCTTTACGGTTCGGATACAACATTGCAATTACCAGGTGAAATACCGTATACTTATGGTGACACTTTGTTATATGTCGGCTATGTCAACGGCATTGAATCCGGCATGCTGGATGCTCCGCAAGAAAACACCACCTACACCTTCCAGTTCGCCACCAACATCCCCTGCCCGGAAACGCCAACGGTGGAATACGAGGATCAAGTGTACAACACGATTCAGATCTTCAGCCAATGCTGGTTGAAGGAAAACCTGAACGTGGGTGAGATGATTCTGGGAGAGGAGGAGATGACTGACAATGGTGTGATGGAGAAGTATTGCTACAACAACGAACCTGATAGTTGCAGCAAATACGGCGGCCTCTATCAGTGGTGGGAAATGATGCAGTACATCACCCAGCAGGGTGTACAGGGCATCTGTCCGTTGGGCTGGCACCTGCCCACGGATGAGGAATGGAAGGTGCTGGAAGGGGCGGTGGACAGCCAGTATGGGATTGGTGATCCAGAATGGGACATAGAATCGGAAGTCCGTGGATATGATGCCGGGATGAACCTGAAGACCACCCGCGGCTGGATTGAGAATGGAAATGGCACCGACCTGTTTGGTTTCTCAGGTCTGCCGGGTGGCTTTCGCCTCGACAATGGCAACTTCGGCAATGTCACGATCTTTGACTACCGGTGGACATCGACGGAGGATGACAACTACGTCGCTTGGTGCCGTATCCTCGGTTACTACGATCCGGAATCATTCCGGGGCAACCTCGGCAAGAACTACGGTTTCAGCATCCGTTGTCTTCGTGATGAATAGACTATTTGACTTAAGGACTTTGGGGCCTGGTAACTGCTCAGTGTTAAATACTGCAACTGATCACTGGGACCATCAGTTTCATTGTCGGTTTCACGTGTCTCTTGATTCAATCCTGGACGGGACGTTGATCTCGACTCAAGGTAGACTTTCCTCATTGTGTTCTTTACGGTCACCCAATAGTCCTGCGTTACTCCCATCCACGTATGCGGTCTGGCACTTACCCGGTGGTGGTCTCATAGGCACTCCTGATGGCGGGTATGATAACACATGTGTTCTCTCTAAAGCGAGACTCTACTGGGGGCTAGGTGACGACGCAAGAGGGATAGACGTTTCTCGTAACCGGAGCCACAACGGCTGCCTTTGATTGCCCTGTTGCTTGTGTACGGGTAGGCCTTCTATGGCATGAATACAGACGCAATACAAGATAAAGCTGCGACCTGCATGATGAGATGTGTTGGTCACCGTTGCCCCTCAGGATCCCTCCCTGGTCGGAACGGACTGCAGCATCAGCCTCAAGCCCCCTTTTGACATCTGTACTGCTAACTCCAGTTACAGGACTATGCCCAGCTACCTTTGTACCAAGTATGGCTTGTATAGGTATGGTTGGAAATACTAGGTGGACTCAGGCGGCAGGTATGTGTCCAGTACGTCAGTGCACCACATGAGGCGGGCGCTTCGGTAGAAGTGTACTCCAAGGCAATCATGAGGTTTCCTGCCATCCATTTTACAAAGAAATATTTCGCGTGACCAACATAATGCAAATACACTGCATTCCGTCGCGCTATCCTTGCACCTGAAAGAGTAAATTTTATAACGAGATCCATGAGAACTCATAATCTCATCCTGTTAAACAGATACACTTTAAAATATTCCCTAAATTTACAGTCACTTCAAAGATTTCCGTTAACGTATCGACTACCCATTTTAAATATAATGCATGGCTAAACAGAAGACAACAGCAGAAGAACCATTGGAAAAGCAGCTCTGGAAAGCGGCTGACAAACTCCGAAAAAATATTGATGCTGCAGAGTACAAGCATATCGTCCTGGGATTGATCTTTCTGAAGTATATCTCCGATGCGTTTGAAGATCTGCACTCAAAACTGACCACTGGTGAGGGTGAATTTGCAGGCGCCGATCCGGAGGACCGGGATGAGTACCGTGCCGAGAATGTGTTCTTTGTGCCTCCTTCAGCCCGATGGAGTTATTTACTCTCCAGGGCAAAGCTTCCGGAGATCGGGAAGGATGTGGATGATGCCATGGATGCCATTGAGCGGGACAACCAGTCACTAAAGGGAGTTCTACCCAAAGTATACGCCCGGTCGAACCTGGATCCGGCAAGCCTTGGCGGATTGATTGACCTGATCGGAAATATTGCCCTGGGAGATGCCAAAGCAAGAAGTGCTGATATACTGGGGCACGTATTTGAATATTTCCTGGGGGAGTTTGCCCTTGCTGAGGGCAGAAAGGGAGGACAATTCTATACGCCGAGAAGTGTTGTCGAATTGCTGGTCGAGATGCTGGAACCATACAAAGGAAGAGTATTCGACCCCTGCTGCGGATCGGGAGGTATGTTTGTTCATTCAGAGAAATTTGTGACTGAGCACCAGGGCAGGATCAATGATATTTCCATTTACGGTCAGGAGAGCAACCAGACCACCTGGAGATTGTGCAAGATGAACCTTGCCATCCGGGGTATTGATAGTTCTCAGATCCTATGGAATAGTGAAGGTTCTTTTCTGAACGATGCCCATAAAGACCTGAAAGCTGATTTTGTGATTGCCAATCCTCCATTTAATGATAGCGACTGGAGCGGAGAACTTCTTAGGACAGATGGCAGATGGAAGTATGGCACACCTCCACCCGGGAATGCTAATTATGCCTGGATACAACACTTCCTCTATCATCTGAATCCAAACGGACAGGCTGGCTTTGTCCTGGCAAAAGGAGCGCTGACTTCCAAAAGCTCAGGGGAAGGTGAGATCCGCAAAGCACTAGTTGAAGCCAGGATGGTTGACTGTATTGTGAACCTTCCAGCCAAACTGTTCCTGAACACCCAGATACCAGCCAGCTTATGGTTTCTAAGTCGGAACAAGGCTAACGGTAAATTTAGGAACCGTGCAGATGAGATCCTGTTCATTGATGCCCGGAACTTAGGTTACCTGATCAACCGCAGGACACGGGAGCTTTCTGAGGATGATATTACACGAATAGTAGAAACGTATCACCGATGGAGGAATCCAGATGGAGGATATGTGGATGAGAAGGGATTTTGTTGCTCTGCTTCCCTTGACCGGGTAAAGGAACTGGATTATGTCCTTACCCCTGGACGGTATGTAGGCTTACCTGATGATGAGGACGATTTTGACTTTGCTGAACGGTTTACCAAACTCAAATCAGAACTGGAAGAACAGCTGAAAGAAGAAGCCAGGCTAAATGAGATCATTTCTGATAATCTACAAAAGGTTAGAATAAATGAATGAGTGGCAGAACTGTAAATTAGGCGATGTCGTTACTTTTCAAAGAGGGCATGACTTACCCAAAGATAAAATGATTGATGGGAATTACCCTGTTGCTGGTTCAAATGGTATTATCGGTTTCCATAATCGAGCAACCACGAAAGCACTTGGTGTGACAATTGGAAGAAGTGGAAATTTAGGAAATGTTTTTTTGTACAAACAAGACTTTTGGGCTCATAACACAACTCTTTATGTGATTAATTTTAAAGGAAATGATGAGATTTTTATATATTACTTTCTGAAGACTTTTGATTTTACTCAATTCAATGTAGGTAGTGCTGTACCAACACTTAATAGAAATCATATACATCCCATTGAGGTTAAAATCCCTCCTCTCCCCGAACAAAAAGCCATTGCCTCCGTCCTCAGCAGCCTGGATGATAAGATTGACCTGCTCCATCGCCAGAACAAAATCCTGGAAGCCATGGCAGAAACACTTTTCAGGCAGTGGTTTGTGGAGGAGGCGGAGGAGGATTGGAAGGTCGTTGAAATTGGTCAATTTGTTCTTACAAATCAGGCTTCAATTACAAAAGACTACCCTTATGATGAAATTGAATATTTAGATACAAGTTCTTTAAATGAAGGTACTATTGACTGTACTCAAAAGCTAATGTTAAATGAAGCTCCAAGCAGGGCTAAAAGACTTGTAAAACATAATGATATATTAATTTCAACGGTTAGGCCTGATCAAAAACATCATGGCATTATTAAAAATCCTGCTATGAACCTTGTTGTTTCTACTGGATTTTGCGTCATAACATGTGTGAATATCGATCCACATTTTATTTATCTTTTGCTTACTAATGATGAAATGACAGAATACTTACATTCAATTGCAGAAGGTTCAACATCGACATATCCTTCCCTGAAACCTTTTGATATTGAGAAAATCGGATTTCAAATGCCTCCTATATCTAAGTTGCATAAATTTGAAGTTTCTGCCTCGGTTATTTGGGAAAAAATCGATAAAAACCAATTCCAAATCCAGACCCTTAGTGCACTTCGGGATGACTTATTACCGAAGCTGATGAGTGGTGAGGTGAGGGTAAAAATGTAATTATTATGAAACCATCAAAAGTATTTGTAAGATCACTCGAAATCCGAGACAAACTAAAGCAACTTCACGATTCTAAGGAGAATCCCATTGATACTGCTTTGTTGCCGGTATTACCTTACCGAATCTCAAGTGATATTTCTTTGATCATTCTTGGTCAGGATCCTACTGTAAAAAATCCAACAAGCAGAGACAAAATTGAATATACTCTTAATCTTGATAAAAACGGTTCATTAAAAAGTTACGTAATTCGGATTTGTCAGGGATTAGGAATAGCTTTCGTAAACATTTATGCCACGAATATCTTCAAGTATTTCTATTCGGATCCTCCCGCAGGAACCCCGGATATTTTGTATGCCCATCTTGAGATAAATCTCGCATTGGTGAAAGAGGAAATAGCAGCCTATCCAAAGGCAAAAATTATAACTCTTGGAGAACCGGTATTACACTTATTAGCTGGAAAGGATTCCCTGGTGAGAGATTATTGGGGATATAACAATCGTACAGGTCAAAGTAATGATCAATTCAAATGTTGCCTGGCACAGGACAATAGAATTGGAAGGGATTTTTATCCTTTTCCTCATCAACCTAGTATTGCTAAAAGATTTTACATGGAGATATTCCCGAAATACATTAAATTTATGAAGTCTTCCTGATACCAATATGACCAAGCTAACCGAATCCGATATTGAACTTCTTGCGATCGAGATCCTCAAAAATTTGGGATATGCATGGAAATGGGGACCTGATATTGCACCTGACGGGGACACTCCTGAGCGATCTTCATGGGATACAGTTCTCCTTAATCACAGGCTCCAGGAAGCCATCAAAAGGATCAATCCTGATATCCCTGCCACTGCACGTGAAGATGCCTTAAAACAGGTGTTGCGGCTCAATGATCCTAACCTGTTGGTCAATAATGAAGCCTTTCACCGGATGTTAATCGAGGGGATCAACGTGACCTACCAGAAAGATGGCGAACAGCGTGGTGATTATGTCTGGCTGATTGACTTTGAGAATATTGACAATAATGATTTTCTGGTGGTCAACCAGTTTACCGTCATTGAAAACGATCAGAACAAACGTCCCGACCTTATACTGTTTATCAACGGTATTCCCCTGGTGGTATTGGAACTGAAGAACGCCACCGATGAAAATGCCACGATCTATTCTGCCTTCAAGCAACTGGAAACCTATAAAGCCACTATTCCCAGCCTGTTCACCTATAATGGCATCCTGGTCATCTCGGATGGATTGGATGCAAAGGCAGGATCGCTGTCAGCAGGTTACAGCCGTTTTATGGCATGGAAGACAGCCGATGCCGCCACGGAAGCATCCCCCTTTATCAGTCAGATGGAAACGCTGCTTATCGGGATGCTCAACAAAACAACCCTGCTGGAACTGATCAGGCATTTCATTGTTTTTGAGAAAGCCAACAAAGAGGATTTGCACACAGGTCAGATTACCATTGAAACGGTCAAAATACTCGCTGGCTATCACCAGTACTATGCCGTCAACAAGGCAGTGGAAAGTACGATCAAAGCCTCTTCCGCTCATGGTAGCCGGAAAGGAGGTGTGGTATGGCATACACAGGGGAGCGGAAAATCGCTGTCCATGGTATTCTTTACCGGGAAACTGGTATTAAAGCTTGATAATCCGACCATTGTGGTCATCACCGACCGCAACGACCTTGACGATCAGTTGTTCGACACCTTTGCCGCTTCTGCACAGTTGTTAAGGCAGACACCAGTCCAGGCTGAGAGCCGTGATAACCTGAAAGAGCTGCTGAAAGTAGCATCTGGAGGGATCGTGTTCACAACTATCCACAAGTTCAATCCGGAAGAAGGCAATGTGTATGAGTGTTTGTCCGACCGGAACAACATTGTGGTAATTGCCGATGAGGCACACCGGACACAGTATGGTTTCAAGGCAAAGACTGTGGATGAAAAGGATGATGAAGGCAATGTCATTGGGAAGAAGGTAGTATATGGCTTTGCCAAATACATGAGGGATGCCCTGCCCAATGCCACATATATCGGGTTTACCGGAACCCCGATTGAAAGTACTGATGTAAATACTCCTGCCGTATTTGGCAATTATATTGACATCTATGACATAGCCCAGGCGGTGGATGATGGGGCGACGGTACGGATCTTTTATGAAAGCAGACTGGCAAAGATCCACCTGAGTGAGGAAGGTAGAAAACTGATCAGGGAACTGGATACCGAGCTGGAACAGGGTGATCTGTCGGACACCCAGAAAGCCAGGGCAAAATGGACACAGCTGGAAGCGTTAATCGGAAGCTCGGAAAGATTAAAAAGGATCGCCAGGGATATCATTGAACATTTTGAAGCCAGGCAGGAGGTCTTCTTAGGGAAAGGCATGATCGTGACCATGTCCAGGAGAATAGCCGTCGAGCTGTACAATGAGATCATAAAATTAAGACCCTCCTGGCATAGTAATGAACTGAGCAAAGGGGTCATCAAGGTGGTGATGACCGCAGCCTCCTCGGATGGTCCTGTAATAGCGAAACATCACACCACAAAAGAGCAGCGCAGGGCATTGTCGGACAGGATGAAGAATGTGGATGATGAAATGCAGCTGGTGATCGTAAGGGATATGTGGCTCACCGGATTTGATGTACCCTTCCTGCATACCATGTATCTCGACAAGCCGATGAGGGGACATAACCTGATGCAGGCGATCGCCCGTGTCAACCGGGTGTGCAAGGATAAGCCCGGAGGATTGATCGTTGACTACCTGGGGATTGCCGCTGATCTGAAAGAAACCTTATCGTTCTATTCTGCCAGCGGGGGCAAGGGTGATCCCACGCTCCTGCAGGAACAGGCAGTTCAATTAATGCTTGAGAAATTGGAGGTGGTATCTCAGATGTTCAGGGAAATTCCTGAGTCAGGATATTCGGAAGAATATGAAAAAATTGCCGCCGATCCTAAGGTGAGATATATTACAAAAACGGGAGGATTTAAGTATGAAGAATACTTTAATGCCTCCACATCCGATAAATTGAAGATCATCCTTGCTGCGGAAAACCATATCCTTGGGCTGCATGATGGCAAAAAACGATTCATTGATGAAGTTACCGCCCTGTCGAAAGCATTTGCCCTGGCTGTGCCCCATGAGAAGGCAATGGAGATCAAGGATGAGGTCGCATTCTTTCAGGCAGTTAAAGCAAGGCTGGTCAAGTTTGAGGTCTCCAGAAACGGAAAGACAGGTGTGGAAATGGAAACCATCATCCGGCAGGTGATTGACAAGGCACTGGTTACCGACAGGATCATTAGCATATATGAAGAAATCGGTATTAAGAAACCTGACATCTCCATTCTTTCGGAGGAGTTTTTAAAGGAATTGAAAAATTTGGAGCATAAGAACATTGCTGTAGAGCTACTTAAAAAACTGTTGAATGATGAGATCAGAGCACGTTCGAAGCAGAATCTTGTGCAGGGGAGAGCATTGCTGGAGATGCTGGAAGAATCCATCCGAAAGTACCAGAACAGGGTCCTGACCGCCGTTGAGGTCATTGATGAGCTTATCAAGCTCAGCCAGGAGATAAAGGGAATGGATAAGGAGCAGAATGAAATGGATCTGACTCCATTTGAATATGCATTCTATACAGCAGTCGCTGATAACCGGAGTGCCAGGGAGTTGATGCAGAAAGATAAACTCCGGGAGCTGGCAGTAGTCCTCACCAAAAAGGTAAGGCAGAATGCCACCATTGACTGGACCATCAAAGAATCCGTCAGGGCAAAACTTAGGGTCATTGTCCGCAGGACCCTCAGGCAGTATGGTTACCCACCTGATATGCAAAAGTTAGCGACAGAAACCGTCCTAAAACAGGCAGAGATGATAGCAGATGAGCTTGCAGCCTGAGAGCAAAAAGATAATCCTTAGTTTTTCAAGGTGTGGGATCAAGAAAAAAAAGGCCATGACTGATGTTCGCCATGACCCTAAGTGCCTGTCAAGTCAATCTTTTATTTATAACGACCTTGTTTCCATTTCCTCGGCGAGCATTATGACTCCAAAATCGACGACAATACAAATGCTATCGTAGACCTTAGCATAATGTAATTCTCTGTGGAGGATAGTGTTGCCCTTTGCATCTTTCAGTGTGACATAACATTTGTTACCAATTTGGTTGGCCTCCCACCATTGATAATCTAGCTTATAGATGTCATCCACACATTGATACAGGTCGATCATGAGAAGCAAATATTCTAAGATACGACGCTTAGAGCATGCATGGTGAAAATTCTTTGTCAAAAAGGGACCTCTCCTTTCCCTGACTTGTTTTTCACAAGTGCGTGCCACTCGTTCCCATTCCAAGATTTGTTCTGTTGATGGCCATTCCTCATTACCATTGTTTACTTTTTGTTTCATGGTTATATATTTGAAGGGTTAATAATTATTTCTGTTCTACCACACTCGGTATCTGAATACGGGATACGGAATCTACGGAGCTATATCCTATCGTTTTCATGGTTTGCGATAGTGGTTTCGCTCTACTACAAGTAACTTTCCTTCCTTCGCCAGATCCAGGACATAATCCTCTGCAGTCCTGTCTGGAATACCCAATAGTTTCGCTGCTTCAAGATATTGTTGACGCCCAAAATCTTGGGGTAACCTCTCCAGGAATATATCCTTCCGAGTCTTCCTGAGGTGGATAGTTTTATTTGTAGGTATCATTGCCAAGACCTTTTCCGTGTGTGTGATCAGCACATCGACGATTTTGGAGGTTATCTTGAAGTCCAAATCCGAGCACACCAGGTGCGTCGGGTAATGGTTCATACTTGCCTCTCGTTCAAAAGTCAGTATCATGGCTATCTTGAAGAAAATGATACCCATCCGATGAATGGAAGCAATAATATCAGGACCGAGCAGTATAACAGAGTCAAGTTTCTTATTGGCAAAATATTCATGGAAAAGCATGATCTGATTGTCTGTCAGGGAGAACCTCACTTCAGAAAGCTTCCTCATGGAGTTGTATTGACGGTAAAATTTCTCGCCCATCTTTTTGAATCTTGTCATGGGATTATCCTCACTGTTTGCCTTCAGGCTGACCCTCCACTCGAAGTCGATACCAAACAAATAATAGGCAAACCGACTCATCAAGCCGTCTTCGACAGTAGGGATAAGGCGTATCACTTGGTTCGGTGTTCCCGATAAAACACAAGCAAGAAGAGCATTTATAATCTCCTGCAGTTCATCTTCAGTTTTTCTGTAAGAGGATATTTCTTCTTGGTGAAAAGCTTTTCGGAACGAGTCGCTGTAATCGCCCCATTCCTTATTGTCAAAAGCTGAACTGAGAGTGTCCCCTTCAGTTTCAAAAATGATACAACCCTCTTTAGCATTGACATTCAGTAATGTCAGTAGCCCAGCCGCACTGTTATTGGCTGGAATAAAAAGGAGTCTTTTCCCTTTCTTTTGATTAAATGATGTATCATTACGTCGTTCTTCATGGATTTTATTGCCCAGATTACGGCAAAGCTTGAGTTTACCTTTCCCTGCGGAGGCAGGTGCAACAATAAAGAAATAAAGGTTTGCATGTATTTCATCGTTGTCGTAAAGAGCTTTAATATTCGGAAGACACGCACTCATCACACCCAGGGAGCCAAGCAGGCAAATGTCCCTTTCCCGTTCCCTGAGGTCCATCGTATCCAACTCCGCAAGGATTCCCGGCAGGAAATTAAAGATTGAGGGATCGAAGGTTGGGGTGTTATATCTTTCGTTTCCCTTCTGCGTCAGTGAAGAAAGAGAAATAAGCCCCGTACATCCCGTTAATCCGTAGATGGCTGTAGCCATTGCAGTGACTGCCATACAGGTAATATCTGTCAGTACGGTGGTTCCCGTAGGTCCCGTAATTGCATGGCTGGGCCACAGCGACACCCCTGCTTTCAGTGCCAGGTAAAACAGGCTATTAATGGTGATGCCTTTTCCACCGGCATTGAGAAGGTAAGTGTACTGTTTATCACAGGCAGAATAATCATAGCCAGGATAAAACCCACTCAGCCGGTGAAACAGTGACCGTCCTGCCTCATGAAATTCTGAACAGAGCGCAAATCCGACGGTAATCCAATTCTTATAGGTAGGGGTCAGATCGATCCGACTTTCTTCTATTGTCCTGACTAGATCTTCTACCTCCTCGTACTTTTCAGTATCCTGGCTCCGAAGGACATAAACATGTTCATGCGGCTTGGGAAGCCAATCACAGGGATCAAATTCCTTCGCCGGTAAGCCGGTAGTCAAGATCGCGTCAGGATCATGGCAAAGGAAACTAGCGCGAGAAACATCCCGGCCTGTTCGATCTATCTCGTAGCCATAGGTCGAGAAGATGTAGTTACCAAGGGCGTCCAGCCAGTTTTCATGGGAACACTCCTTGGTATCGATTGGGGTAATCCACTTGAGGCCTTGTCCGGATGGCGAGATATAGATCAGCCCGTTTGGGAAGAAAGGATCGGTAGAGAGCTGATGCTTCAGCTCTGCAGGATCCGGTATATCATCAAAATCCAGGGTCAGCAGCCCTGAATGCGATACCAGTCCATTCTTCTGTCGGTGGCTAAAAACTCCGCTGAACGTGACGTAGTCAAAGCTACTGGATTTATAATCAGCACACTGCGGACTCCTCGGTGGGAGCTGCCGCAGTCTTTCGGTTGCATACTTGAATGTTGGGCTGGTGATGAGTTCATGGACAGTAGCCAGATCCACTGTACGTGTTGGGTACCTATTGGTGATAGGGCGGCTAAAGTAGCTGAACTGGTTTCCGCCATCCTGATCTCCATTACGTTTATCCTCTGGATGGGTATTATCCATTGGATGGTTGTTGTCTTCATTCATCGGGTACGATTGTTAGTGTTAAGAAATCCTTTCTGGTGCCGCGATTCAATGTATTTCTCAAGATCTGAAAGCTTATACATTATTTTCCGCCTGCCCATTTGAATAAAGGAGATTTTCCCTTTATTCCTTTCGTTTTGTATTGACCTTGGACACAATCCGGTGATTTTACTGGCTTCCTTCGTATTAACCAGCCTTTCAGGATCGGGTTGCTTCTTCATATTGGAGAGAGTTTCATCGATCTCCTCCAATTTCTTTTCAATGCGCTTAACGGCATCGGTTTCAACAAGTAAATAATCCATGGTATAAAATTTAGTTAATTTTCCGATACAAAGATAAAGAACAATTGATTATAAATTACTGAAAATCAATTAAATAGCGCAGAGCGCAGAGCGCAGAGTGTTGTCAAAACAGTGGAATAAATGAGAATATATGTAGCCAGAACAGTGTAAAAATCTTTCGGAAAGTAACTTGAGCGCAGAGTTCTGTACTCGGAGGATAATAATGAGAAATAAGATAGTTGGTTATTTATCTATCTGACGACGGGGAGCAATGATTTGCTTGACAATCTTTTTCAATACAGCTTCTTTTTCTTTGGGAAGTGTAAATCGTCTTCGGTAGTCTGATAAGTTGGATGCTTTGATCTTCTCCATATAAAAGCATTTGTCGCCGATCACCCATTTTTTCCGAGTGTAAATCTTGTCATCTTTGACCTTTCCAAGCTCAAACAACAGGTCAATAAACTTCATGAGTTCATTTCTGCCACCAATCCAGATTATTTTGGGAATGACTGGCTGTTTATTGAAAAGATTATATAGTTGGTCAAAAATCGTATCCTTATCGATAAGACCTGCTGCAATAAGTTCCTGCAGTAATGTCTGCAAAGAATATTTGAATCCCGGTTTCGCAAACTCATATGCGTCTGGCATTTTGAAGGGTGACTTATTTCCCCTCAGAGATGACTTGACCTTTTGCAGAGATTGATCGACATGTCCTATTGCCCTTTCCAACTCACCCGTTATAAACGTACACGAATTTGGAACTAATCCCTCCTCACGCAGAGGTAGTCGTGAAGCCAACTTACCCTTATATTCCTCAATCTGTCTTTGTTGTTAGTCATAGCTTCCTAGTTCCAGAATTTCAATCCTAACTTTGACCTGAGTCTCTTTTGTAATTTCTTTTATTCTTCGTATAGCAAAGCGTCGAAAGTCTTCCAGGGGCGTTATTATACCAGAATCTTCGCTAATCCATGTAAAGGTTCGTTCTATCGAATTATAATCTAATGAATCATCGACGACCTTTACATCATGTTGATATTGAGGGTATTTCTTTAAATCAAATGCTTCGGTAAATTGTAAGTACAATGTAATGAAGGGATTGTCCAGCAAGCGAAAGAAGTCAAACATTGCATTCATACGACGGATATCCTTGATGACGGTAAAATAGTATATGAATCAGGCCTGTAATCAATTAGCTTAAACCGAGGTCGAAGGTAAGAATATTGTGCATGATAGGTTAAGAAATATCGTCAAAATCGGATAGGTAGTTTAAACCTATTTTAAACTGCAGATAATTGCATATGTTTTCTGAGAAAATAAAAACCCTGAAAGCTTTGGTATTTCAGGGTTTTAGCTGCGGTGCGGACGGGGCTCGAACCCGCGACCCCATGCGTGACAGGCATGTATTCTAACCAAGCTGAACTACCGCACCACGATCGCCAAAATCAATATCATGATTTTGGGAGCGCAAAGTTACAACAAAATTTCAATATTCTAAAAAAAATTTTTCTGCCTATTTCCATACTCCCGGAATCACCTCGCCGCAATGCCTGCACCGGGAACTGACAATATCATTCCGGGTTATCGTATACCCCTTTCTCTCTATCAATAGCTTCTTGCACTTCGGACAGTAAGTATTGCTGGATGTATCTCCCGGTACATTGCCGATATATACATAATGCAATCCCTCGCTGATGGCAATGTCCCGCGCTTTAGCCATAGTCGACTGAGGCGTGGGAGGCAGGTTGGTCAATTGATAGTCGGGATGGAAACGGCTGAAATGCAGCGGGGTATCCTGAAATCCATTGCTCGCCAGCCACTGACTCATCTTCCGGATCAGTTCCATGTTGTCGGTCCAGGTGGGCACCACCAGGTTGGTGATCTCCAGCCATACTCCCTCCTCCTTCATGATCTTCAGCGTATTCAGCACCGGCTCCAGGCTGCCCGCATTCAACATCATATAGATATCATCACTGAACGACTTCAGGTCGACATTGGCGCCATCGATCACACTGCACAGCTGCCGTAATGGTCTTTCGTTGATGTAACCGGCCGTGACCATCACGTTCCTGATGCCCTTCTCCCTGGCCAGCTTTGCCGTATCATACGTGTACTCAAAAAAGGTGATCGGCTCTGAATAGGTATAGGCAATCGTCGCACATTTGTTCTGGATGCACTCCTCCACTACCTGCAGCGGCATCAGGTCATAATTGCGGGTTTCCCGCGGACTTACCTGCGAAATGCTCCAGTTCTGGCAATTCAGGCACTTCAGGTTGCATCCCGCCGTGGCAATACTGTAGGACAACGTTGCAGGTAAGAAATGATTCAACGGCTTCTTTTCGATCGGATCAACATGTACCGCACAGGGATTACCATAGGCAATGGTAAATAGCTTTCCATCAAAAACCTCACGGTTCTGGCAGATCGAAGGCTTGTCCGACGTAATCACACATTCATTGGGACAGATCAGGCACTTGACTCCCCTTGGCGTCTGGATCCAGAAACTGGCCTCCTTGCTCCACTTCCAGGGTCTGTCAGGTGGAAGTCCAAAAGGTAGATTCACCGGATGCAGGATCTCCCCTGCTATGGAATCAATGACAGAAAATCCAAGGGCAATGCCGCACGCACCGCAGATACTGTAGCGCAAAAATTCCCGCTTGGTCATTTTCCGGTTTAAAGCCATGATCGCCCGATTGATTCGACAACACAAAAATAATCATAAATATAGTAAGGCACAAAGGCACTGAGGCACAAAGGAACAAAGTGATAAAATAAATCCACTACCCCGTAGATAATGCCAAATGACAATACAAGTGGTTTTCAAAATAAATTTTCATAAGCATTAATTAGTTCAATATATTGATTAACAAGGTTCTTTGACATATTGGTGACCGTAGCAAT
>JAGONC010000077.1 GCA_017993235.1 Lentimicrobiaceae bacterium | reverse complement strand
ATCCCCTGTCATAAGTGCTTCCATGCATTTCGCCAAGAAAGGGCTCCGGGTCCTGGGTATTGCTGAGAGTTTCTCTTCCCGGAAGAATTCGATCCTTGCTGGTGTGGTGATGAGAAAAGATCTCAGGGTTGATGGCTTTTCGTATACCTGCACCACGGTAGGTGGCATGGATGCAACGGATTCGGTAATAGATCTTTACCGGAATTTTTCCAGGGAAGATATCAACTTCATTATGATTGGGGGGGCTGTCATATCCTGGTACAATATCATTGATCCGCTCCGCATTTTCCAGGAAACAGGACGCGAAACGATCATCGCGACGTATAAGCACTCCGAGGGACTAATCGAAAATATAATCCACCATTTTCCGGGTGATGAAAGGCGTATTTCTGCCTACAGGAGTCTTGGACAAAGAACTCCTGTGAAGCTCAGGACAGGTCATATTCTCTATATCAGGTCATATGGGTTGGATGTAAAAGAGGCGGAATCGGTCTGTTCAGATTTTACCCACGACGGCAGAATACCGGAACCGCTAAGGATTGCACGACTTTACGCCCGGTCAATTTTACATGCACACACCTCTGAATGAACTGTCCTCACTTGTCATGCCAAGATACCATCTTCCTTTTCCGAAAAGAACTCACCGACCGCTGGATACTGTTATTAAGAACTGAGGACCACAGTAAAAAACATGAAAGATCCTCGCTCACAACCTTCAGCATTAAGGATTATCGCCGGGGTAATTCTTGGCATCGTTGTTGGCTTTTTTGTCTTCTTTGGGATAGCACTTATTCTTGGTGCTTTGAACATTTCTGTCTCCATGCAGTTTGCTGAGAATATTTTCAGCCTGATCGTGTTCGTTCTCTCGATGATCGTTTGCATTGCCCTGGTTCTCTGGCTGGTGTGGACTACCCCCCCGACAGAACCAGATCAGGAAGCGGGATCAGAGTAACTTCCCCACTTTTCCCGTGCCTGTTGGTCAGATAGCATTCCCTATTTTTAGATAAAATAAGATGATATCCTGTGTCCAAATACCGATCTGATGAAAATGCGGATTCGGTTTTTTATTCTAAAGCAGGATCATCAAGCGATGAACGTGTGGCGTGAGATCAAGGTCGCTGAAGTCTTTGAAAACACATCCATTCGTATCGTGTCACCAGGATGAAAGGTTCCGTCGCTGAAATCCAGGGATATTTTCTCTTTTGGGAGCCAGGTGGGCCCTGAACAGCCAAGCCCCCCCATCGTCTGGATACCGTAGTGTCGGGTTGAGATGAACAGATCGCCATTCATGGTCTCAACCACAGCCGGGATTTTTATACCATTCCGGTAAAATTCCGCGGTAAGATTCTGGTTCCCCAAAGAATCCGACCCATTATTGATAAGGATGATGCGGGAATCATAATTCAGGCGCCCTAGTTCATCGTTGTGATATATGCCGAGGATCTGGAGGAAGGATGGCGTGCCGATTAAACCAGGAGAGAAGGAAGGGAGATCGATAAGGAGGGCAACCAGTGCCGCAAGCATGACGGTGATCGCGACAAGGAGCAATACCGAGACCGGATGGGAGAGGGCCGAATCGGTTGGAGGATATGACACATTGATCAATTTTTCGAGGAGAAAAAATATACCTTATGAAAAAAACCTGCAGCCAACCGGATAAGGTAAAATCCTCAGATGAATATTAAACAATTAAAAAATAACATGGTTCCTTTGAGGGCCACACGCATAAAAGATGAAAATGCCGGATGCATTTTCATATTAAAAAAGGCTGTTTTTTCACTCAGTGGGGTCTTCCTCGGTGACTTTTTCGCCAGTCCGTACTTTTATCGATCGTTCCACGGGGATGATAAAGATGCGGCCGTCCCCCATCTTGCCAGTCCTTGCACCCTGACAAATGGCCTGCAGGACAAGATCCACCTCATCATCCTTTACGACAATTTCAAGCTGGGCTTTCGGGATCATGTCGACATTGATTGCTCCTCCACGATACTGGAGGGATATACCTTTCTGATCGCCACGGCCCTCTACCGCTATGACGGTCATTCCATAAATGCCATTTTTTTCAAGTGCTTTCTTGACAAACTCAAGACGTTCCGGTCTTATCACTGCTTTGATCATCTTCATCCCAACACCTCCTTATACCCGCTCACCGTGCTGGGAGATATCAAGCCCGACATACTCCTCTTCTTCTGAGACCCGGAGCCCTATTGTCCGGTCGATTACATAGGCCAGTACGAGCGTTATGACCAATGCATAGACAAGCGCGGCCAGTGCCCCTATGGCATTGGAAACGAACTGTTGGACATTCCCCTCAATCAAGCCGGAATATCCGCCGATTGCGGCAGTGGCGAAAATACCGGTAGCAAAGGCTCCCCAGAGGCCACCCATCCCATGAACCGCCCATGCATCAAGACTCTCATCGAGCCCTTTTTTAAGGCGGAACAACATGGCGCCATAGCAGATAAGTCCGGCTATCGCGCCGATGATTATGGCAGATGCGACCCCGACATATCCGGCTGCAGGGGTGATCGCGACCAGCCCAGCAATAGCACCGCTTACCATGCCGAGGGAGCTTGGTTTGCCCCTGTACCAGGATGCTCCAAGCCATGCAAGGGCTCCTGCTGCGGCCGATATGTTTGTGACGAGAAACGCGTTTGCGGCGACTCCGTTGGCAGCAAGAGCGCTCCCCGCATTGAATCCGAACCAGCCGAACCAGAGTAATGCAGCTCCGAGTAATGTCATGGGGATGTTGTGGGGTTCCATGCTATACTGACCGAATCCGGCCCGTTTACCAATCACCCAGGCTACAGCCAGTGCGGCAAATCCGGAACTGATATGGACAACGGTTCCTCCGGCAAAGTCCAGCGAACCAAACTGGGATGCCCAGCCGCCTCCCCATGCCCAGTGTGCAAGCGGGTCATAGACCAGGGTTGTCCAGAGGAGGGCAAACAGGATGAATGCTGAAAGTTTTACCCTTTCAGCAAATCCCGACACCACGATAGCCATTGCTATCGCGGCAAACACCCCCTGGAATGCAACAAACAGAAGAGGTGGATACCCACCGGATCCGGCCTCCATACCAATGCCTTCAAGCCCAATGTACTGGAGATTTCCAATAAATCCCCCGATATCCTGCCCAAACGAGAGGGAGTACCCGAAGAGCACCCACTGGATGCTTACCAGGGCAAAGACAATAAATGAAAGGGCTACCATTGAGATGAAGTTTTTCCGCCGGACTAGTCCCCCATAGAAGAATCCTACGCCGGGAGTCATCAGCATGACAAGGGCAGTTGCTGCCAGAAGCCATGCGGTTGTTCCTGTGTCAAGTGTCATACAATCACCTTTATGCGTTCATGATTCATGGTTTCACGATACTTTCCATAGGGTAGTACCCTTTGATTCTCATGTCCTGTACGGAAACTTATGTTGTGAACTGTTCCTCTGATGTAAATACAGAATGCCATTGCCAGTGATCTGATCATTTCTGCATGGATTATCGTATCAGTCAGGGATATGTGAAAACTCGCCCTAACATCAGCTCCTTTGCGAAATGACAGGATATCAGATCTCCCGCATGACCGGGAACCAGCTTCCATGGATTCTTTCTTTCAAAGCTCACAGATTCTCACTAACCATCTGGATGACCAGATAGATAGAAATATCCTTCCATGCTATTTAATGATTTCTTTTTTAGATGCATGAAATGGATCAGAACAATAAGGATATGGAAGCATCAAGAAGAGATCAGAGGATTGACAGGATCCTCTGATCGTTTGAGCATGCACAGCCATGATGATGCTGTGCGGAGAGAAATTGGTTGCGGGAGAATCTGATATTACATATCAGACCTCCACTTCGCCAGTCCGGATCCTGTGTGATTCATTGACAGGAATGATGAATATTTTTCCGTCACCTTCTTTACCGGTTTTTGCTGAAGAGAGTATCTGGTGTATCACCATCTCTTCAAGATCATCAGGAATAATTACCTCCATCATGACTTTCGGGAGCATATCGATATTCAAGATACCCCCACGGAATTGAAGGTGAACCCCTCCCTGGCTGCCTCGCCCCATTGCAGGCAGGATTGTCATTCCATAAATATTTTTATCAGCAAGCGCTTTCTTTACGAAAGGAACCCGTTCCTCCCTGATTATTGCCTTGACCATTTTCATTGCTAGGGCCCCAGCATTAATTTCGTTTATTGCTCATTTTTCGGGAACATACCCCATCGAGATCCACCTTACCTTCCATGATCGGTAACCATCTCATAAGAGCTCCGCTCACTTTGTCTTTGACAAGGAATACTGGCGGTCGGTCACTTTCCTGCACATGTTGCCCAGTGTGAGGAGATATCACAATGGAAGGAAGTTACCTGTCATGGAACAAAAAACTTTCTGCCACAAAATTTAAAAAAAATTAATAGGTAGCCAGATACCGGTCCAGTTCCCAGGGATGCACGGCCAGCCTGAAAAGGTCTGACTCGACAGTTGCAATTGAAGCCAGGCCATCCATGATGTGAGTACCCATAGTTTTACTTATGACAGCATCCTTTTCGAGCTCCATCTGAGCTTCCATCAGGCTTGCCGGCAGCATCTCGATACCCATATTCTTTCTCTGTTCGGTATTCAGATGGTAGATGTTGGTATCGATGCTTTCGGGAGGTTCAACCTTGTTTCTGATTCCATCAAGGCCTGCTGCAAGCATTGCCGCGAATGTCAGGTAGGGATTGCACATGGGATCAGGGCTACGGAACTCAGCACGGGTGCTGTTCCCCCTGGCTGCAGGAACTCTGACCAGTGCGGAACGATTTGCAGCACTCCATGAGATGTAACAAGGTGCTTCGTACCCGGGAACCAGCCGTTTGTAGGAATTGATAGTCGGATTGGCAATCCTGGTAAC
>JAGONC010000076.1 GCA_017993235.1 Lentimicrobiaceae bacterium | reverse complement strand
CCTCCTGCCAGGTTAACATTGAATTCATAGGAAAGGTAGGATAGTTTTCTCCCTTCCGCACTGGCTTTTTGTAGAGGGCTTCCATCTTGGAAAGGTCGACATTCCCTTTCCATGGAAACGTGCTGGTGGTCTGGTGAGCTTCATCCACAATGACATCCACAAACGTCCCTCCGGCCATTTCCTGGTGTTCGCGGGTGGTGGTGAAGTACATGTTGCCAGGGACATAGTCGCCTTTCTGGATGAACATCTGCGACATGATATGTTCTGCCGCCCGACCCTGGTGGGTCAGGATGATGTATTTATGGCCGTATATTTTCTGGGCGGTAGCCACCACTTCCAGATAGGCATCCGGTGTGGCAGGGGTTTCTTTTGCGCGCAGGTAGGCCATCCATTGTTCAACGCTCATAGCGCTGGTACCGGAGTCGGTCAGGAGATCAATGGTCACATCCTCCGATTTCAGCAGGAAGGTATTGTAGCCGGCTTCCTGCATCGCTCTGAGCCGTTGTTCCCGGGTATCCATCCCTACATGTTCGATGGAATGGATCGTGTACGGCTCGCAGGTAAAACGGAAGGATTCCAGTTCGGGGAAGATCCATTCAAAGCATGCCTCAAAGGTGAAGGTGGGCTGGTTGATGGGATCCAGAGCAGTGATGAGATCCCGCTGCTCATACAATTTCACAATGGCCGCCCCGATCTGTTCCAGCTGAGTGTTCATCAAAGCCCTCCGCGGAATGAGCACCGGTAACAGGTTGTCTTTCCTGTAAATATCCTCCAGATGGCATCGTACCCCGGAGATCAGATAGAGAGCGGCAGCCAGTGTCTGGGCCGCAACCGGCCCGGCATGTTGTAAAAACCTGCCGGCGTACAGGTAAACTCCGTTATAGCCACGGATAAAGGGCACTTTCCCTTTTTCGAGCACCCCGGCCAGAACCGACACCTGGTAGTCCATCCACTCAGCATGTAACGGATCAGCCATTTCCCTGATGCCGGAGGCCACCACTTCCATGGTCCTTCCGGCCATGCCGCCATAAGTATGCAACCCCTCAAATATGACAACGACATTCTGATAATGTTCATGATCTTTCGGATCATTGCTGGCAAGAAATCCCCCGACGTTGCTCATGGCATCCTGTCCTCCATCAAAAAGGAGCGTGTGGCATGCTCCAGCCAGTGTTTGGATGAAAGAGCCGGCTTTCCTGTTCCTGTAAGCAGGGTCATTTTGAATCATATAATGGGCAGCTTCAACGATGCAGGAACCATCAAGAATGAACTTCACCTGATGCTCATCAGCAAGTTTTTTGATACCTTCCAGGTTTGAAAGTGATATCGGGCGGTATCCCTCCCCATCCAGGTCAATATAGATCATGGCCACTTTCCCTTTGTTCTGTCCCAGGATGCCTGCAAGGTGCTGAAGATCAATATTACCCGTATACCGGGGATCGGGATCCGTTTTGAGTAACAGACATTCTCCTCCGAATGCCTGAAAGGTTGGAAAAGGCATTTCCGTATTGCCTGCCACTATCTTCCGGTTGGTAAGATGCACATAGCTGAGCAGTTTTAAACCGCCGTAAGTATTGTGTACCGGGCACACATTGCCCAGTGCAAACACATCCCGGACAGCTTCGGTGAGCTTATAAAAATTCCTTGCCCCTGCATAGGCTTCATCACCTATGAAGAGATTCCCGACCTGTTCCTGGCTCATGGCTGAGCTGCCCTGTGCTACCATATCGAAGGCTACCTGGCTGGAGGGTAACAAATCAACATTGAAACTGGCATTCCTCAGGGCCTTTTTCCTATTCGGCAGGCTTTTGAACCGGATGTTCCTGATCGACTTGATTTTATAAGGCTCGTGCAGTGTCATCGTTTTCCTTTCTCTTTTAATTAAATATAATTAGTTTAAGGACAATATGTTATGATTGATTTCATCCACGCGGAAGCCTGTCGTTCCCAACAGATTATAGGATTTTCAAATGTAACAAAATTTCAGAAAACCACAAAAAGGAAAACTTTTTTCATCGTGACCACAGCGATCACTAAGGTTTATCCCTTTATCTTTGGGGAGAATTGAGGGAATGAATTGCAGAAGAAATCACATGTTTTTATGTCCCCGGGAAAAATCGTCTTATTAACATTTGCCCTGATGATGCTGGTCTCAGACAGGATCAGCAGTCAGGCAAAAGCGGAGTACACGCACTGGTCCCTCGCCCATATTTTGAGTGATTACGAGGAAGCACCCATTTATGATGCTTATATAACGGGAGGACCTGTTATCGAGCAGCTGGATTCCCTGGGGGGGATCCTGATCTTTTACCTGACGCCGCAGGTCAACCGTGATTGCAGGCAGGCTTTCCGGGTCGGGTGGCAGTTTGGACAACCGGTTCAGGATCTGGAGGAGGGAAATACGGTGGGGGTGACTGTGTTCAGCTACCCAATGATGGATACTGTGAAAGGGATGCTGGACTGTTACCATAGCGCAAAAGAAGCTTTGAATGATGATGAGGGAGTGAAGATACGTTTTATGGGGGGAAATTCACCGGGACTTGCCAGCCAGCGTGAGCTTGCTTTTTACTGGGAGCAATCTTCACCCGACCTTTTCAGGGTGGATCAGGTGGCAGAGGCCGCATCCGGCAGTGACCGGTCACCTGGTTCGGGATCCTTCATCGTTGGGGACCTGGATCAGGATCCTTCCGGGGCCAGCATTGCCTTTGGCACGTTTACCCTTGAAATCTGGAAAGAAGGAGCATTTTCTTTCAGGATTCTATACCTCTTTGACGGAAAAGAGTCAGATATTTCGCCGGCCGGAACTCACCGTTTGTTGCTCGATAAACTCATGGTAGAGCACAGTGTTACCGGGAGCAGTGGGGCGCCGGTGATGAATATTTCGTTGGCCGGCCTGCTGGAACAGGCGGTTGGCCATCGCGTTCAGATCATCGTTCATTTTCTGGATCAGTATCGCAGGCCTCTGCCGGGCATTGAGGGAGATACGGTTTTCTGCGATCCGGCGGGTAATGTTTTCGCTTACTCTCCACAGGTGAGCATTGCCAGCAGGCAGTTTTATCTGAACGAACTGGTTATCACCGTGCCGTATTATGCGCTTAACCTGCCCTCATCCCGTTCGGGGCACGCACTTTATCTTTATGCAGAGGTCATCCTGGATGGTAAGGCGATCGGAGGATCAAAGCTTAGTTCAACGAATTTTTTCTGGTAGCTTCTACTCCGGGAATTTTTGTATCTTTGCGCACCTATTTCCGGCGAGGTAGCTCAGGTGGTTAGAGCGTCGGATTCATAACCCGAAGGTCACGGGTTCAATTCCCGTCCTCGCTACCCTTGAGAGAGGGTGGCTCACCTTAAAGACACCCTCTTTTTATTTCTTTCAGTGATTTTCGTGAAGTAAGGAACTAGGGTACAGGGATTTAATAATTATGTGACCATTTCACGAATTGGGAATTTTTCATCTTACAATGACCATCTTCATGCTGCAGGACTGGTTGTCTGCCGTGAGATGGCAGAAGTAAATTCCATTTGCTAACCGATCAGTCTGGTACAATATTTCATTCATTCCAATTTGAAAAATTCCTTGGTAAATAACGTCAATCTCTTTACCCATTAAGTTATACAAAACAATCTCTCCCTCCACCTGACTGTTGAGGAAAACCTGAATGGTAGTATGATCGGTCGCAGGATTGGGCCAGCTATTTATTGATCCAAAGGGAGGATTATCAGAGAGAGGTGATATACCATAATTACCTGGGCATAAATCATCATTGCCAGGTTTACAATACTCCACAATTCCATCCACCATGGTCATTAAGACGTGGATTGACGCGAGAGAATCAGGCTCAATTGTCAGGGGATTATCGGAAAGAATGATAATATCTGCCAGCTTTCCCGGTTTCAGACTCCCTACTTCGTCATCCCGGAATAGTGCGTACGCAGCTCCAATGGTCATAATAGTCAGTGTTTGCTCAACGGTTATGGCATGTGCTTCAAGCCAGTCCGAAGGTTCGCAGATAGTACCGTCGTCTGCAATTTCCTTGCGCGTGACATAAGAATACAGATTATAGATAGGATCCATTACAAGATTAGGGGCATCGCTGTGCCATGCAATGTATAATCCTGGATTTGCTTCCAGCAGAGCGTTCCAATTTTCAAAATATGGCAGGGGCTCAGTGCCAAAACGGTCAATGATACCCTGTTCATTACATGTGGGAAATGCTCCAAAGATGACCGGTACGATCCCTATTTCAGAATACCTTGTCAGCATATCCGGTAAGACGATCGCATTATGGTCAATACGGTGACGTAATGTGTTGGGTTGGCCATTGAGAGCTGATTCGATGGCATTTTGTGATTGTTCGACAGCCAGGTCTCCCTGGGCGTGAATGGCCACCTGGAATCCGGCATTATTTATTTCTGCCACAATAGAATCCAGCTCTTCCTGTGTAAACCATAAATCTCCATGCCCTCCGGCCGGGTATTCAAAGCTCATGGCCAGCGTGCCACAGGTACCTCCGTCAGAAAATATTTTTACTCCTCCAATTCGTAACTTCTCACCCCAAGCATCCGTCGAGGGGTGGTCCATCCACCAATTTCCCTCCAACTCACCGCAAGGATTAGTATATCTCAAATAAAGACTTGTTCTGATTCGAAGTTTGCCTTCTTGTTCAAAATTCAGCATTCTTTCAAACCGCTCTGCAGTGGTAGATATTTCTCCAATAGTGGTGATCCCTTTTTCAATAGCCAGTTGCTGGGATTCTTCAAAACTCAGTCCCAGCTGTAATTCGCTACCAAAGAAAAGGTGCGAATGCGGATCAACAATACCAGGCATGATGGTTTTCCCTTTCAGGTCAATCAAACTGGTCTCGGTATTCTGCATATCCAGAATTTCCTGGTTATTTCCTACAGCAATAATAAGATTCTCTCTGATCGCTATTG
>JAGONC010000075.1 GCA_017993235.1 Lentimicrobiaceae bacterium | reverse complement strand
TTTTCGCGGAGAGAAAGGGATTCGAACCCTTGATCCCCTTTTGAGGGATACACGCTCTCCAGGCGTGCGCCTTAGACCACTCGGCCACCTCTCCTTTCCATCCGGGAAAAGGTTGCCCCCCCTTCTCCGTTTATTGGGCGCTAAAATACAAAAAATTAAATTAAATAAAAATTTGTATTTAAAAATCTGTTTTTTCCCGTCGCCATTTTCTCCCTAATCTCCTAATCGACTGTCATCTCCCCTCGTAAGGGTGTACACAGGAGCTGGGTCAGTTCTTCCCTTGTCAGTTCTTCTCCCAGAAGATACATCAGCTTGGCCACTGCCGACTCGGTGGTGATATCATACCCGCTGATCACCCCGATCCTGCTCAGGCCGACACTCGTCTGGTATTTGCCCATGATGACCGATCCTCCGTTGCACTGAGTAACATTCATGATGAGGATCCCCTGGTCAATGGCTTCTTTCAATCCTGAGAGCAACCATTCATCTGTCGGGGCGTTTCCAGTCCCGAAGGTTTCCAGAACGACTGCCTTCAGTCCCTCAATATGCAATATGGCTTCAAAGGCCTGTCGTGCCATGCCGGGAAATAATTTCAGTATGACCAGGCTGGTATCCAGATGACTGTGAACCTTCAGCGCCTTGAAGTTGGGTTTCTGGAGGTAATTCCTCTGATACCGGATATGCAGCCCGGCTGTGGCAAGAGCAGGATAGTTGAAGGAATGAAAGGCGTTGAAGTTTTCCGCGTTGTATTTATGGGTCCGGTTACCTCTTAGCAACTGATTTTCAAAATAAATGGCGACTTCGGGTACGATCGCGGTCTCATCTTCGTATGCAGAAGCCATTTCAATGGAAGTGATCAGGTTCTCCCGACCATCGGTTCGGACCTCTCCCAGGGGTAGCTGCGATCCGGTCAGGATGACGGGTTTGTTCAGGTTCTCCAGGATGAAACTCAATCCGGAGGCAGTATACGCCATGGTATCACTGCCGTGGAGGATCACAAATCCGTCGTATTTTTCATAGTTCATCCCGATCACTTCCGCAACCCGGATCCAGTTGCCGGGATTCATGTTCGAGGAGTCGATCAGGGGATCGAAGGTATAGGAATCAATGGTCACGGGAACCTTTTTGAGCACAGGGATCTGTTCGTACAAATGGACAAAATCCACAGGTTTCAAGGCGCCTGTTTCCGGATCTTTCACCATCCCGATGGTGCCTCCGGTGTTGATGAGTAAAACGGATCGGGAAAAAACCATAGGACAAAGAATTAATGAACAACATTCCGTTCCAGGGCAAATAGCTTCCGGGCATTTGCTGTTGTGATCCCCGCAACATCAGCCGTTGTTGTTCCTCTGATTTCAGCCAGCTTTTCTGCGACAAGGGGGAGATAGGCACTTTCATTTCTTTTCCCCCGGTAAGGAACGGGAGCCAGAAAAGGCGAATCGGTTTCCAGCAGGATGTGTTCCAGATCCACCTGGCTGACCACATGTGCCAGTCCCGATTTCTGAAATGTGAGCACACCCCCGATGCCAAGATAAAATCCCATCTCAATGATTTGCCGGGCCTGATACAACGATCCGCTGAAACAATGAAAGACCCCTGTCAACCCACTGTCACGGTAATCCTGCAGGATTTCGATGATGCGGTCGATTGCGTTGCGGGAATGGATCACCACCGGGAGATGTTTTTCCAATGCAAGGCTGATCTGATGACGAAACACCAGCTCCTGTTCCCTTTGATAGGTATGATCCCAGTAAAGATCCATTCCGATTTCACCGACTGCGACATACGACGGGTGTTCAAGACATTTATCGATCATTTGCAGCTCTTCTTCGTATGTACCGTTGACCGAAGTGGGATGCAGTCCCATCATGGGGAGGCAGATCCCGGGATACCGGCTGCATAACTGCTGCATGCTGTCAATGGAACTACGGTCGATGTTGGGCAGCAGCATGACCTCAACGTGCTTTTCCAGGGCCGATTGAATGACCTGGTCCCGGTCGTGGTCAAATGCGTCCAGGTAAAGATGGGTATGGGTGTCGGTGAAAGTCATAATTGCCGGCAAAGATACACAATTGGTTATTTTCAGTACTTTTACGCCATAAGAATCCCTATGCCGAAGATCCTCATCATCCGTTTCAGCTCCATCGGGGATATCGTGCTGACGTCGCCTGTTGTACGCTGCATCAGGAAACAGGTCAGGGATGCGGAGATCCACTATCTGACCAAGGAGAGCTACCGGCCATTGCTGGCCGGTAATCCCCATATAGATAGGATTTTTACGATCAAAGGCCAACTGCGCGAGGTGATCCCGCAGCTCAGAAAGGAAAAATATGATTACATCGTCGACCTGCATCACAATCTGCGGTCGGCGATGATTAAGCTAAGCTTGCTCAGGCCTTCGGGAACGTTCCCGAAAAAAAACCTTCAAAAATGGTTGCTGGTCCGCTTTAAGATGAACCTCCTGCCCGATCTGCATGTTGTTGACCGTTATTTTCAGGCGGCAGGAAGGTTAAACGTGGTCAACGATGGCCAGGGGCTGGATCATTACATTCCTGATGCGGACAGGATTGGCCTGGCGACCTTGCCTTCCCCCCATCAGGCAGGTTATGTGGCGTTCATCATCGGTGCCAGGCATCAGACGAAAATCCTGCCTGATGAAAAGATCATCCGTCTTTGCCGCAGGATGGATCGCCCGGTCGTTCTCCTTGGCGGACCAGAAGATCAGGACAGGGGAGACGTCATTGCCCGTGAAGCCGGATTACTTGTTCATAACGCCTGTGGCCGGCTGAACATCAACCAGTCGGCCTCGCTGGTCGCACAGGCTGACCTGGTCGTAACCCACGATACGGGTTTGATGCACATTGCAGCAGCTTTCCGGAAACGGATCCTTTCCATCTGGGGAAACACGGTCCCGGCCTTTGGCATGTACCCCTATCTGCCCGAAGGATTCACTCACCTTTCGTCCGTCCAGGAGGTGAATGATCTTAAATGCAGGCCCTGCAGCAAGCTGGGATATGCATCATGCCCCCGGAAGCACTTCCGGTGCATGAACGGGATCGACGAGGAGGTAATCCTGAGATGGATCGCCTCTCAATCCATTCTGACATAGGGATTGTTCATTTTCTCGAACCCGATGGTCGTTTCCGGACCGTGCCCGGGGTAAACGACCGTCTCATCCGGAAGAGCGTAAAGTTTGCGGAGGATGCTTTCTTCCAGCACCCTGAAATTACCGGTCGGCAGGTCGGCACGGCCTACACTCTCACAAAACAACACATCCCCCACGATCACGAATCGGTCGTGTTCATTCCATAAACAGATGCTGCCATCGGCGTGTCCCGGTGTATAAAGAACCCTGAGACAGGAGTTGCCAAACGCAACTTCGTCTCCTTCCTCCAGGAACCGGGTGGGCTTCAGGGTGCCATCATAACTTAATCCGAAAACAGAGCTGAACTCTCCGGCCATTTCCCAGAAAAGTTTTCCTGCCGGGTGCACTTCAGGTTCGAGATGGTACCGATGGGTGACAAATGCGTTACCCAGGATATGATCCGTGTGGCAATGCGTATAGATCAGTCTGACCGGAGTCAGATCCTGCCTGCTGATGTATCCGTCCAGCTCCCTGTTTTCCCTGTCGCTGTAGCAGGCTGCATCGATGATGACGCATTGCCTGGTTTCATCGGACAGTACGTATGTATTTACCTGAAAAGGATTGAAGACCAGGTTCTTGATTATTATCATCCGGGGTTGCAATATATTAACGGGGAGCAAAGTTATTAAAAAGTTGCAGGTTACAGGTTGCAGGTTACAGGTCGGAGCGAAGCGGAGATCCCGCAACAGCGGGATTGCAGTTTTTTGGGACGCTGAAAGGTGAACTGTTCAATGTCTGACATTCAATAAAAAGCATTATTTTAGCGTAACTTTTTTACATTAGTCAAAACAGGTGAATCCGGGGAATTTACAAATAATACACAGGAAATTCTACTGGCTGGTTATCAGCATCATGTTGCTGAGCCTGTCGGGTAGGGTAACTGCCCAGTTTTACAACGGTTCACAGCTGACCTTTGGTAAGAGCAGGGTGCAGTATGGTGAATTTCTCTGGACGTATTTTCAGTACGAGCGTTTTGATACCTATTTCTATCTCAATGGAAGGGAGCTGGCGGTTTTTGTTTCGAAATATGTCACCGAGCACCTGCCGGAGATCGAATCAGAACTGGAATCGTCCCTGGATTCCAAAATTCAGTTCATTATCTATAATAATCTTTCCGATCTCAAGCAGACCAATATTGGTCTGATGGGGCAGCTGCATTACAATACGGGAGGGATCACCCATATCATCGGGCACAAGGTTTTTCTTTATTTCAACGGGGATCTGAATCATTTTATCCGCCAGATCAGGGCAGGCATTGCCAAGATCATCATTGAACAGACACTGTATGGCGGAAGCGTTGGGACGCAGATCAAAAACACCACCCTGATGTCGCTTCCCGAGTGGTACGTGAATGGAGCCATATCCCATATCTCAGAATCCTGGAGCCCCGAAATTGACAATTTTGTCAGGGATGGGATCCTGTCGGGCCGCTACAGGAAATTCAACCAGCTCACCGGGACCGATGCACGCTATGCCGGCCATGCCATCTGGAACTTCATTGCAGAGAAATATGGCAAATCAGTGATGTCGAATATTTTGTACATGTCGAAGATCAGCCGGAATGTTGAAAGCGGATTTTTATATGTACTGGGCATTTCCTACAAGGACCTGATGAAGGAATGTTATAACTATTACTATCAGAAATACAGTAATGAAGATAATAACCGTTCATTGCCCCGGGATGGCCTTTTGATCAAGAAGCCCAAAGATGACATTGTTTATGGTAAAATAGAACTCAATCCGACAGGTCAGCGTGCCGCTTTCACTGCAAACGATATGGGTAAAAACAAAGTTTTTGTCTATGATCTGATCTCCCGTGACAAAAAAAGAATTTTCAGAACGGGTTACCGGCTCGACGAAAAGGTGGACTATTCCTATCCGATCATGGCCTGGCATCCGACAGGCCGTATTC
>JAGONC010000009.1 GCA_017993235.1 Lentimicrobiaceae bacterium | reverse complement strand
CCAGTGCATGATCATGCTCTATGTTAAAAATGCCGGTAAGGTGAATGACCTCATTTTAAGACTGAAAACACTTGATCATGTAAAGAAAGTCACACGCATCAACCGTATGGATGAACATCCGGAATAAAAAACTATATTTATTTAAACCAAATATTAATAAATGATTATTCATTATCTTTAACGCAAATTTAGGGTTACATGAAAGATAGTGATACGAGTTACTTTGAAGCAGTCAGAAAGATTTTTACCGATTACCTCGAAAATAACGGACACCGTAAGACACCTGAGCGTTTTACCATTCTCAGGGAGATCTATGATACAGAAGGGCATTTTGACATAGAAACCCTTTATATCCGGATGAAAAACAACAAATACAGGGTCAGCAGGGCAACGCTGTATAACACCATTGATTTGCTGTTGAACTGCAAGTTGGTGACCCGACATCAGTTTGGAACCAATTCAGCAGAGTTTGAAAGGGCGTATAAATTTAACAGGCACGATCATTTCATTGATTTGAACAGCGGGGAGATCCGTGAGTTTTATGATCCCCGCATCCAGGAAATCAAAGAGGCTGTTGAACAACTGCTGAAGGTTGAAATTTCGCATCATGCACTGACTTTTTACGGGAAAATAAAAGATAGCTGATCCGCAACCAGAGAAAAATCTATGGCAAAAGTTGATGTTCTGTTAGGCCTTCAATGGGGCGACGAAGGCAAAGGGAAGGTAGTGGATGTACTGTCGGAAAAATATGATATCATTGCCAGATTCCAGGGGGGAGCCAATGCCGGTCATACCCTGGAGATCGACGGGAATAAGCACATCCTTCACCTCATCCCATCGGGTATTTTTCACAAAAACAAGATCAACATCATTGGCAACGGAGTGGTGATTGACCCGTGCATCCTGAGAAAGGAGATTGCCAGCCTCCGGAAAAAGCAGGTAGATGCTTCACAAAATCTCTTCCTGTCAAAGAAAGCGCACCTGATCCTGCCGTCACATCGTCTGCTGGACGCAGCCTATGAACATGCCAAGGGTAATGAAAAGATTGGATCAACCCTGAAAGGGATTGGCCCGGCTTACACCGATAAGGCATCCCGCAGCGGAATACGGCTGGGTGAAATACTCTATTCCGGTTTTTATGATCTTTACAAGTCGCTCAAGGATCAGCACATGAGGATCATTTCCATGGTGGACTGGGACCCTCATGGGTGCATGCTGGACGGCATCCCGTTTAAAGAGTATGAAAGCCAATGGTTTGAATCCATTGAGATGCTCAAGCATTTTCGGATCATCGACAGCGAGTATTTTATTCATGAAAAGCTGAATGAGAACCGGTCCATCCTGGCGGAAGGTGCACAGGGAACCATGCTGGATGTTGAGTTTGGAACCTATCCTTATGTCACCTCTTCCAACACGGTCTGTGCAGGAGTGTGTACCGGACTGGGGATCGCTCCCGGGCGTATCGGGAAGGTTTTCGGCATTGTGAAAGCCTATTGTACCCGTGTTGGGAGCGGACCTTTCCCGACGGAATTGAATGATCCGGTGGGTGAGCAGATGCGGGTGAAGGGGAATGAATTCGGTTCGACCACCGGCCGGCCCAGGAGATGCGGCTGGCTTGACCTTGTTGCCCTGCGCTATGCCATCATGCTCAATGGGGTAACGGACCTGATCATGACCAAAGCAGACGTTCTCAGTGGTTTTGAGGACCTGAAGGTCTGTGTGCGTTACCGGCGGAATCATGAACCGATGGATACCTTTCCCTACAGCGTATCTCATGAACCTATCCTTCCTGTTTACGAAGAAATGGAGGGATGGAGACAGGATCTGCAATCCCTGAAATCCTATCAGGAAGCGCCCCGTGAGTTCAGGGAGTATGTAAGGTTCATTGAGGAGGAAGTCCGGGTGCCCTTTGTGTATGTGTCGACAGGGGCCGACCGGAAACAGATGCTGATGGTAAGGAAGGTACTATAGCTTTCGTTTGACCTCACGCTGTTCGTATCCTTCGATGATGTCACCCACTTTGATATCGTTATAATTATCAACGCTTAATCCGCATTCATAACCTGAGGCCACTTCCTTGACATCTTCCTTGAACCGCTTGAGCGAACCCAGTTGACCTTCATAGATGACAATTCCGTCGCGGATCACCCGGATCTTGGTATGACGTGAGATTTTTCCATCCAGGACAATGCATCCGGCGATTGATCCCACCTTGGATATTTTGAATACTTCCCTGACTTCCACGTTGCAGATGATTTTTTCCTCGATCTCGGGCGCGAGCATACCTTCAATGGCGTCCCTGATTTCATTGATGGCATTATAGATAATGGAGTAAAGCCTTACGTCGATCTGTTCCTGTTCGGCCAGTTTTCTTGCGCTGAGGGATGGCCGTACGTTGAATCCGACAATGACGGCGTTGGAGGCAGAAGCCAGCAGAACATCCGACTCGGTGATCTGGCCTACGGATTTATGAATGACATTGACCTGCACTTCATCCGTAGAAAGTTTAAGAAGCGAATCGGAAAGGGCTTCCACCGATCCGTCAACGTCTCCCTTGACGATCAGGTTCAGCTCCTTGAAATCGCCTATGGCGATCCTGCGGCCAATTTCATCCAGGGTAATATGTTTCTGGGTTCTCAGGCCCTGTTCGCGCTGCAGCTGGAACCGTTTGTTGGCGATGGCTTTGGCATCGCGTTCGTCGGGCAACACATTGAACCGGTCACCGGCCTGTGGGGCTCCGTTCAATCCAAGAAGCAGGATGGGCTTGGAGGGACCGGCGACTTTGATGATCTGGTTCCGTTCGTTGTACATGGCTTTCACCTTGCCGAAATGTGCCCCTGCCAGAACGATATCACCCACTTTCAATGAACCTTCCTGCACCAGCAGTTTGGCGATGTAACCACGGCCCTTGTCGAGGGAGGACTCAATGACGACCCCGGTGGCTGGCTTTTTGTAGTTGGCCTTTAACTCGAGTACTTCAGCTTCGAGCAGGACTTTCTCCAGGAGCAGGTCGATATGGGTTCCTTTTTTAGCGGATATTTCCTGGCACTGATATTTACCTCCCCAGTCTTCGACCAGGATATTCATCTTAGCCAGCTGTTCCCTGATTTTCTCGCTGTTTGCATTGGGTTTATCGATCTTGTTGATGGCAAACACGATGGGGACGCCGGCAGCCTGGGCATGGTTGATGGCTTCCACCGTTTGGGGCATGATATTATCATCGGCCGCGACCACGATGATGACAACATCGGTCATCATGGCGCCGCGGGCTCGCATGGCGGTGAATGCTTCATGACCGGGTGTGTCGAGGAAGGTAATGGATTTGCCGTTTTCCAGCATAACTTCGTAGGCTCCGATATGCTGCGTGATCCCTCCCGCTTCTCCGGCAATGACGTTGGTATGGCGAATGTAATCCAGCAGGGAGGTTTTTCCGTGGTCGACGTGGCCCATGACCGTAACAATGGGGGATCGGTCTTCCAGGTCCTCCGGACGATCGGTTTCCTCGGTCTGCAGGATGGCTTCCTGTACTTCAACGCTGACAAACTCAACCTTGTAGCCAAACTCGTCGGCTACCAGGATCAGTGTTTCTGCGTCCAGACGCTGATTGATGGATACGAACAATCCCAGGGTCATACAGGTGGAGATGATCTGTGTCACCGGAACATTCATCATGGTGGCCAGTTCATTGGCGGTGACAAATTCCGTCACCTTGATCACTTTCTTTTCCTCTTCAATCTTCTGCTCTTCTTCCATCTTGAGTTTTTGCACCATTTCCCTCTTGATCTTCCGGTATTTGGATCCTTTTGATTTGCCGGGAGTACTCAGTCGCTGCAGGGTCTCCTTGATCTGTTTCTGGATTTCATCTTCCGAAACCTCCGGGCGGAAGTGGTCACGGGGTATGTGGCGATCTTTGAAGCGGACTCTGGGAGCTTTATCCACTTTCTTCTCCTCATGGGAGAAATCCTTTTCATCGGGACTCTTCCTGATCCGCTTACGTTTCTTTTTTGCCTTTAGTTGTTCGTCGGACGAAGATGCAACAGGTTTTTTCTTTTCCGGTTTTTTAATTTCCGGTAATTCGATCGTACCCAGTATCGTTGGGCCTGTCAGTTTTTCGGTTTTAATCCTGATGAAGTTCACATCATCCCGGGGAGATTTTTCCACAGGAGGCTCCTCAGGTTTAGCCTCTTTTTTCTCCTGATCCTCTCCATCGGCCCTGCCAGGTATTGCCTGATCCGTTACTATGCCTGCCTCGATGGGTGAAGTCTCCTGCGAAATCGGAACCGTCTCCTCTTCAACGGATTTTTCCCTTTCCGTCTCAACCGGAGGAACCACTTTTTTCGCTGGTTTTCTTTTCAGTTTATCAACATCGATCTGACCCAGAATCTTGAGTTTGGGTTCCGGACCTTTTTGGGCTTTAATGACTCCTGTGTCTGCCGTTTCTTCCTCTGTGGCTTGCACGGGTGTCGCCGCAAGATCCTGAGGGGGCTGTTCTGTTCCAGATTCAGGTGTCTCGGCAGTGACGGGGGCAACAGGTACTTCAACGGATATTTCCTCCTTTACTTCCTCAGCCTCTGTTTTTGCAACGGGTGGCACGACAGGGGTTTCTTTCGGCAATTCAGCCCCTTTTTTCTCTGTTTTTTGCACGGCTTCCGCTGTTTTACCAGCGGAAGTTCTGATCTTTAAATCTTCGTACCCGTAATCGTCATAATCAAAGGAGATGCTTTTGATGATGAGCTCGCTCTGATCCTTGGCTGTTTCCTTATCAACATCCTTCATCATACGATCTTCAATCGAGATCGTATGATGATCCGAATAGTCAAGCCCGATCTTATCTGCTTCTTCTTTGACAACCTTTTCCGATTGAAATTCATTCATCAGTAAAGCATACATTTCAGATGTAAGCTTAGCATTGGGAGATTCTTCCAGGTGGTGTCCCTTTTTCTTTAGGAATTCCACGATGGTACTGATACCAATATTAAACTCCTTGGCTGCCTTAACTAATCGAATTGCTTTACTCGTTTCTTCCATAAAATGCTGAGGTGTATCCCTCTTTACGTAAATTATTCAAATTCAGCTTTCAGAATCTTGATCACCCATTGAATGGTTTCTTCCTCAAGCTCTGTGCGTTTCACCAGATCTTCCACACTGAGTTCCATTACACTTTTCGCTGTGTCGCATCCTATATTTTTTAGTTCATCGATGATCCACTGATCAATTTCGTCTGCAAACTCCTGGAGATCAACATCATCTTCGACATCGGTGTCGGTGTCCCTGTAGACGTCGATTTCAAAGCCTGTCAGTTTGCTGGCCAGCTTAATGTTGAATCCGCCTTTTCCAATGGCCAGTGAAACCTGGTCGGGTTTCATATATACTTCTGCTCTTTTGTTTTCGTCATCAATGGTGATGGTGGATATTTTAGCGGGGCTGAGTGAACGTGTGATATACAGGGATGGGTTTGTAGTGAAATTGATCACATCAATATTTTCATTTTTCAGTTCCCTGACGATGCCATGTATGCGAGAGCCCTTCATTCCAACGCAGGCCCCTACCGGGTCGATACGGTCGTCATAGGATTCAACGGCGATCTTTGCCCTTTCACCGGGAACCCGTACGATTTTTTTGATCGTGATCAGTCCATCGTAAACCTCCGGCACTTCTGATTCAAAGAGCCTTTCCAGAAAAACAGGCGATGTACGTGACAGGATGATGATCGGAGTATTATTGCGCATCTCCACTTTCGATACAACAGCGCGGATGGTGTCTCCCTTCCGGTAAAAATCAGTCGGGATCTGTTCTGATTTTGGCAGGGTCAGTTCGATATATTCATCATCCAGCACAAGGATCTCTTTTTTCCAAACCTGGTATACTTCGCCGGTGATGATCTCGCCGATCTTATCCTTGTATTTACGGTAGATATTATCTTTTTCATATTCCTGGATCTTGGAGATCAGGTTTTGCCGTATGGTCAGGATTTCCCTTCTGCCAAAATCCTTCATTTTGATCTCTTCCGATACTTCTTCACCAACCTCGAAATCGGGTTCGATCTTGATGGCTTCTGAGTAGGCGATCTGGGTGTTGGGATCTTCAACGGTGCCGTCTTCAACGATCTGCCTGCTGCGCCATATTTCAAGATCTCCCTTATCAATATTGACGATGATGTCGAAATTATCTTCCGAACCAAATTTTTTGGTGAGCAGATGCGTAAAAACATCCTCGAGGATCCGCATCAGCGTTTCGCGTTCAATATTTTTGAACTCCTTGAACTCCGAAAAGGTTTCGACTAGATTGATATGTTCATGTTCCATAGCTCAGTGGGATATTAAGCAATGTTATGTGAATCGAAAGTGACAATTCCTCTGGTTTCTTTTATCTGATCAAAAGGCAGCCTGCAGGAACTGATTTCCTGTTCTTTTCTGCCTTTTATTTTCACTGGCTTTACCTCAATGAATTTTTCACCGGCCTTAAGAAGCGTTCCCCGTATGATCGTGTCATCCTTCATCAGCACCTGAACCTGACGCCCGACGTTTTTCCGGTATTGCCGCAGAAAAACGTAAGGATGATCGATCCCGGCTGAAGATACCCTGAGCTCATAATCCTCCACATCCCTGTTGAGATGGGATTCAATAAAACGGCTAAGTGCTGCGCAGTCGTCAATGTCGACTTCCCGGTCGCTGTCGATGAACACCATGATCAGGTTACCCGGTTTAATGATGACATCCATCAAAAACAGGGGTCCATCGGCAAGGTGCCCGTTGATCATGTTCACTATTTCTGTCCGTTCGATCATTTTCTGGTTCATGGTTCAGGAATAAAATAGGGGACGCCGGTCCCCTCCATTCCATTGCACATACGTCTGTTGTTCCTGCCGAAAAGTGCTGTTGTCCGACCAGGGCTCGAACCTGGACTCTTCTGAACCAAAATCAGACGTGTTGCCAATTACACCATCGGACAGGTACAGGCCCTTTTCAAAAGGTTTGCAAAAATACAAATAATTTCACATATTCTTATGACCGGCCATTATTTCTTGAAACTCCCTTTAATTCTTTATATTCTGAATCTTATGGGATAAAAATTGCATCCGGCCGGGTAGGTTCACGTAAAATGTATAATTTAGCTCCCAAATTAAGCGTGGATCATCACTTAACTATGTCTTTTCATGAAACAGTATAACCGGTACAACACGATCCTGGGTTGGATCGTATTTGCCATCGCAACGGTCGTCTATGCACTGACCGTTGAGCTGACGGCCAGTTGGTGGGACTGTGGCGAGTACATTTCCACAGCCTATAAGCTTCAGGTAGGACATCCGCCGGGAGCTCCCCTTTTTCAGCTGGTGGGCAGGTTCTTCTCTTTATTTGCATTTGGGGATACTTCCAGGGTCGCCTTGATGATCAACATGATGTCGGTCCTTTCCAGCAGTTTCACCATTCTGTTTCTTTTCTGGACCATCACCATGCTGGCAGAAAAGATGGTTTTCCGTAAAGGTGAAGAGATCACCACCGGGCAGATCTATACGGTGCTGGGTGCCGGAGTGGTTGGCGCACTGGCCTATACATTTTCAGATTCGTTCTGGTTCTCTGCCGTTGAAGGTGAAGTTTATGCGATGTCCTCGTTCTTTACGGCACTGGTTTTCTGGGCCATCCTGAAATGGGAAAAGGTTGCCGACGAGCCTCATGCTTTCCGCTGGCTGATCTTTATCGCTTACATGATGGGCCTTTCGATCGGCGTTCACCTGCTCAACCTGCTTGCCATTCCGGCCATCGCATTCGTTTATTACTATAAAAAGCATAAAGCCACACCAAAGGGTGTGATCATCACGGCAGTGATCTCCATACTCCTGCTCGCGTTTATCATGTACGTCATTGTCCCGGAAATCGTCAACCAGTTTGCTAAAGCCGAACTGCTTTTTGTCAATACCCTCGGATTGCCCTTTAACTCGGGCACGATAGCGATCGCATTGATCATCATCGGATTGTGCATTACCGCGATTCTGTATACGATCAAAGATCCTGTTTCGCCCGCCCTGCGCTGGTCAGTGCTGATCTTGCTTGGGTTACTGGTCATCCTGATCCTGGCAGCGAGTTCTTCCGGTGGGAATTTCGTTATCCGTCTGATCTTCTGCGGTGCACTGCTGACGCTGCTTTACCTGGTGCGCTACCGAAAGGACCTGCTCAATACGGTCATCCTTTGTTTCGTATTTATCCTTATCGGTTATTCTTCCTTTCTTTTGATCGTGATCCGGGCCAACGCCAACACACCGATCAATGAAAACGAACCATCGGATGCCATCAGCCTGTTATCGTACCTGAACAGGGAACAGTATGGTGACTGGCCTATCTTCTATGGCCAGTATTACAATACGCCCCTGGATCCTGAAAATCCGTATAAAGACGGAAATCCGGTTTATATAAAGGACTACAAAACAGGAAAATACGTTATCACCGACGATCGCAAATCCTCTATCCCGAATTATGACAGCCGTTTTTGTACGCTCTTCCCCCGCATGTGGAGCAACCAGAAGGATTCGCATGAATCTGCCTACAAACAATGGGGCAGAATTAAAGGGCACCCCATTCGGTACACCAACCGTCAGGGTGAAACCCAGGTCATCATCAAACCCACTTTCGGCGAAAATCTTCGTTTCTTTTTCAATTATCAGGTAGGCCACATGTACTGGCGATACTTTCTCTGGAACTTCGTCGGGCGGCAAAATGATATTGAGGGACATGGAGGTATTGCCGAGGGCAATTGGATCAGCGGGATTCCTTTCATCGACAGGATGCACATCGGAAGCCAGGAGAACCTGCCTTTCAGTATGCAAAATCCAGCCAGGAACAAATTTTATGCACTCCCCCTGATCCTGGGTCTGGCCGGGCTGTTCTATCACTGGAAACGGGACAGGAATAACACCTTCGTGGTCGCCCTGTTGTACATCATGACCGGATTCGCCATCATTGTATACCTCAATCAGTATCCTTATCAGCCAAGAGAGAGGGACTATGCCTATGCCGGATCGTTTTATGCATTTGCCATCTGGATCGGGATGGGCGTCATGGCTGTAACGGAGTTGTTCAACCGTTTTCTCAAGCCACATCTTGCCGCTATCCTGGCAACGGCACTCTGCATCATACTGGTTCCATTTATCATGGCGCAGCAGGGTTGGGACGACCATGACCGGTCGGGTAAATATGCTGCGAGGGACTTTGCATCCAATTATCTGAACTCATGCGCTCCGAATGCAATCCTGATCACCAACGGGGATAACGACACATTTCCCTTATGGTACGCCCAGGAGGTGGAAGGGATCCGGACCGATGTCAGGGTGGTCAACTTCATGCTCGCCAGCGGAGACTGGTATGTTCATCAGATGATGAAAAAAGTATACGATTCGGATCCTTTGCCCTTCACCCTGAAGGCAGAACAGTACAATAAAGGTGTCAACGAGATCATCCCGTATTATGAAGAATCCAGTATCAAAGGACGATATGAATTGAAAAAGGTGATCGATTTCATCGCCAATGAGAGCCAGTCCACCAGACTGCCTGTTCAGAGTGGTGAATGGATCAATTATTTCCCGACTAAAAGCGTACGGTTGTCGGTCGACTCAGCCAACGCTGTAAAAAAGGGTATCGTTCCAGCCTATTATGCCGACAGGATTGAACCCTACGTCGACTGGCAGATCAAGACCAATTATTTGTACCGTAACGATCTGATGTTGCTTGATTTTCTTGCGACCAACAACTGGGAACGCCCGCTTTATTTTGCCAATCCCAACAGTCTCAGCCAGGTATTGGACGTGGATGCCTACTGCCACCTGGAAGGATTTGTTTACAGGTTCATGCCCGTAAAGGCTGATAGCTACATTAAAAGCCTGGGAGGTCTGAATACGGAGGCCAGCTATGACATCCTGATGAATAAATGCAAATGGGGCAACCTGAATGATCCGCGGGTTACCATTGACCGCGAGAGTTACCGCAATACCATGATTCCCAAACAAAATTTCATGAGACTGGTCCAGGCATTGATGGATGAGAAAAAGGTGGATTCAGCAGTCAGGGTAACCGACCGGGTTCTTGAAATATTTCCCAATGCCAAGATACCGTTCGATCTGTACATGATCCCGTTCCTTGAGATCTATTACCAGGCGGGTGAGATCGGGAAGGCCAATCAGTTGAGCGAGATCCTGCTCAAAAATTATGAAGAGAACATCACCTATTACCAATCCCTGTCGGGCAGGTTCGCGGAATATTATTCAGAAGATCTGGAGCAGGCTTTCATGGTGCTGAACCGGCTGGCGGAAATGGCACGGGAGTACGAACAGAAGGAACTTGCCGATCGCATCGACGGGATCATCAAGTACCGGCTGGATCTTTTCAAATGATTCCCGGTACAGAATCCTTTTTTGAACGCCATACCATAAAGATTCCCAACAGGACGAAGGGAATGCTGAGCGACTGACCAAGATTCAGCCAATACCGGGTTTCAAATGATACCTGTGGTTCTTTCAGAAACTCAATGAAGAACCGGGCGGTAAAGATCATGATCATAAACATTCCGAAAAGAAAGCCAGGACGGGGTTGTCCATTCTTCCGGTAATAGTGCTTTAGTAAATAGATGAAGGTCAACAGGTAGGCAAGCGCTTCATAGATTTGACTCGGATGGCGGGGAATCATGTTATCCCGGATAAAGACAAATGCCCAGGGCAAATCGGTTGGTTTGCCAAAGATCTCTGAATTCATCAGGTTCCCCAGCCGGATCAGCACACCCGCCAGGGCAACCACGATTACGATCCTGTCGAGGGTCCATAGAAAGGACCGTGAACTTTTCCGCGAAAACAGGTAAATGGACAGTATGATCCCAATGGCTGCTCCGTGACTGGCCAGTCCTCCTTCCCATATTTTCAGTATTTCAAGGGGATGGCTCAGATAGTATGCCGGTTCGTAGAACATGCAGTGCCCAAGACGTGCACCGATAATGGTGCCAACGACCATGTAGGTGGTCAGCCTGTCCAGTTCTTTTATGGGAACGTTTTCCTTCCGGAAGAACCGGGCCATGATCAGGTACCCGAAGTAGAATCCCAGCGCAAAAAGAAGTCCGTACCACCTGACCGACAGGGATCCTACATGAAATATTTCCGGGTTGACATTCCAGGGAATATAATTGAAGATCATAGGAAAAAATCAAAAACCAAAAGTATGAATTTTTATACTGAAGGAAATAAATAAAAAATTTAATCCCGCCAGGGTACATTTATCTCTTTTTCCGGATTAACAGGTAAACTGATTCTTACCATGGCTGAGTCGCTGATCTATCAGATTGCCATTACCCTGGTCCCCGGTGTGGGTGATATCAACGGGAGAAAACTGGTGGCATATTGTGGCGGGGTGGAGGCTGTATTTAAGGAAAAGGCCAGAGCCCTGCTGAAAATTCCGGGTATTGGGAAAACCACTGCAGCGGCCCTGCGCAGCGCTGAGGTGATCACGCGGGCTGAAAAGGAAGCCCGGTTCGTCGAGCGTAACCGGATCCGAACGGTCTTTTATACGGATCGGGAATTTCCCCGGCGCCTGCATCATTGTACCGATGCTCCCATGATGCTCTATGCAAAAGGGCCGGTTGACCTGAACAACGACAGGATCCTCAGCATCGTCGGGACCCGTAGTGCAACAGAATACGGGAAAGAGATCGTAAGCCATTTCATCGAAGGCTTAAGCGCCCTCAATGTATTGATAGTTAGTGGTTTAGCTTATGGAATTGATTCCTGTTCCCACAAGGAAGCTCTGCTGAACAACCTCCCGACCGCAGGGGTGCTTGCGCATGGTCTCGATAGAATCTACCCTTATGCAAACCGTTCACTTGCAATCCGGATGATTGAGAAGGGAGGGCTGGTGACGGAGTTCATCAGCGAAACCAATCCCGATAAGGAGAATTTTCCAAAACGGAACAGGATCATTGCCGGGCTTGCCGATGCCGTGGTGGTTGTGGAAGCGGGCAGAAAAGGCGGTGCCCTGATCACGGCAGAAATTGCCAATTCCTACAACCGCGACGTGTTTGCCGTGCCCGGCCGGCTGTCAGATGAGTATTCGGTGGGCTGCAATTTCCTGATCAAGACCAATAAGGCTTCCCTGGTACAATCACCTGAGGATATCATCTACATGATGGGCTGGGAAAAATCACGGGAAATGACGGGCAGCAGGCAGGCATTGCTATTTCATACATTGACTCCTGAGGAAGCAACCCTGGTCAGGATCCTTGGCGAGCAGGGAGAATGCACCATTGATTGGCTGTCACTGCACTCACGACTGACACTGGGAAAGGTGACATCCCTGCTTTTGACCCTGGAGTTCAAGGGGATCGTTAAAAGTCTGCCCGGGAAGATTTATAAAATGGGATAACGGTTACCGGCCGTGCGTTTTGTATCTTTACACGCTGAATCGAAACGGATGGAAGGGCTTATTACAAAATCCACCGGTAGCTGGTATCAGGTACGGTTACCCGACGGCACGCATATACCCTGCACCCTTAAAGGGAAGCTGAGAATACGCGGGATCAAGACAACGAATCCTGTTGCCGTTGGCGACAGGGTGGAGGTGGAGCATTTTGCGGACAGGGGCGTCGGTGTGATCAAAAATATCCTCACCAGACGCAATTATATCATCCGCAAGTCCACCAAGCTTTCGAAAATTTCACACATCATCGCCGCCAACATCGACCAGGCATTTCTGGTTGCCACCCTTGCCCAGCCGCGTACCTCCACTGGCTTTATCGACCGGTTTCTTGTGACCGCGGAAGCGTATCATATTCCGGCCGGGATCGTTTTCAACAAGATCGATTTGTACGATGCTGATTTGTACCAGCGTCACAAGGAACTCATCGCCCTCTATTCCCGGGTTGGCTACGTTTGTTTCGGAACATCCGCTCTCAGCGGTGAAGGCATGGGCCTGCTGGAAGATGCTCTCCATCAGAAAACCACCTTGCTTTCGGGTCATTCCGGTGTGGGCAAGTCAGAGATCATTAATTTTCTGGAGCCTGGATTCAGATTGAAAACAGCAGAAGTATCCGCCTATCATCTCAAGGGAGTACATACGACCACCTTTGCTGAGCTTCTGGAACTTTCGTCCGGAGGATTCATCATTGATACCCCCGGTATACGGGAGTTTGGGCTGATCGATTTCAGAAAAGAAGAGGTTGCTGAGCGGTTCCCTGAGATGCGTGCACTGATGCATCAATGTCAGTTCCATAACTGTACGCATGTACATGAGCCACGGTGTGCAGTTAAAACGGCGCTGGAAGAAGGGAAAATCGATGCCGGCCGGTACCGTAATTATTTGCGCATCCTGGAAGGTGACTGGGATGAGCCTGTCATGTAAATGAAATTGCCATGCGTGTAGTCATTCAGCGTGTTAATAAAGCCTCTGTTGAGATCAATGGGAAAATTAAAGGACAGATTGGTCATGGCCTGCTCATTCTGTTAGGGATTGAAACGGCCGACACCCGTGAAGATGCGGAATGGCTGTGCGGCAAGATCGCCCGCCTGAGGATCTTTGATGATCCTGATGGCGTGATGAACCTGGCCGTGACAGACGTCAGGGGTGAAATCCTTGTCGTCAGTCAGTTCACACTCCATGCCTCCACCAAAAAGGGAAACCGGCCCTCCTATATCCGTGCTGCCCGTCCGGAAACGGCCATACCGCTCTATGAACAGTTCATGGAACTGTTGCAGGGATATGTGGATACACCTGTCCAGAGTGGCGAGTTCGGTGCCTGTATGCAGGTGGCCCTGGTCAACGACGGTCCGGTCACCATCCTGGCCGACAGCCGCAACAGGGAATAAGGGAATTGGTTAAAAGGTATACTTCAGGCCAAGGCTGGGCATAATGGGTAACTGATCCACCCTTTCATTGGTGATCCGATCGACATAGAACACATTATCCCGGTCGTAAACATTGGTGGCTCCCAGGTTGATCTCGAGCTGTGAGTAATTGCCGATAAAGAAGATCTTTTTGATGTTGATGTCCAACCGGTGAAATACCGGTAAACGACCCTGATTGATCTCACCATACTGGATTCCCAGATCGCCGTTCACCGTGGTATAATCTGTATTGATCCCATCCTCGAAGGTGATTTTTTCATAGAATCCCTGGGTCTCCGTAAATGGGAAGCCGGTTCCCAGGTTCCAGCGCGCACTGAGTTCCCATGTCCTGGCAGATCCAAGCGTATAGTTACAAACAAGGTTGACATTATGGCGACGGTCATAATGAGGATAATATTCGATGATGCCATCATCAAGCCTGATATATCCCAGTGAATATACACCCCAGAAATACAACCGTTCATATTCGGCCTTCAGCGAAAAATCCATTCCGGTGGCATATCCCTTTTCAATAATGAAATCCTTTTTCAATACATCGGGTTTATCGGCATTGTCCTCGTTATCATCATAGATTTTGTTACGGTTCAGGTTGGTGAGCTGGGAGAAGTTTTTATAATATCCTTCCAGGTTCAGGGTTATATGCCTTCCCAGGTTATATTCAAATCCCAGGATAGCATGCTGGGCCTTCTGGAGTTTATGGTTTACGTCCTTTCCGTCGAACTCATCCGGAAGGTTATCCGGTCCGGAAAGGAAGCCATAGAAAAGGTTTACCACATCACGGTCCGACCGGGCGCTGATCAGGTTCTGGGAATACAATCCTCCGGCCAGCTTAATCCTCAAATCATTGTTGACATTGTATTTAATGGCCAGCCGGGGTTCAGGTGACAGGTCGCCGAGTGAAGCATACCACTGAATACGGAAACTGGGTTCGATCAGAAACTTTCCTGCTGTTTTTTTGTACTGAATGTACACACCCAGTTCGGTCGTGTTCTCCTTTTGCTCGATCTTGCGGTTCATGGAGTTATAAAAATCGAACAGTGTTTTAAATCCCTGCATTTCAACACCATACTTCACCAGGTCCTTCCCCAGCAGGTAGGTGAAGTCAAGTCCAAGGTTAAATCCATTGATCTGGCTTGACCGGGTGGGAGAGGTGCCTTCGTCGAGGGTGATTTTGTAATCAGAATAAGCAATATAACCCTCCATCAGTGCCGGTGATTTACCGGGGATCACCAGGAAATTGGTACCCACTCCATAGGAGTCCCAGTGGTAATCGGCAATCGACTGATAATCAAGGACTTTATCATCATACCGGAAACCATAGAAATTGACCTTGCTGCCGTTGGCAGCATTCAGGGATATCTTTCCGTAAAGGTCAGTATAGGTAAAAGGCAGTCCTGCGGAGTCGACATACTGGTAGAATATTTCAGAAGTCTTATCCAGGTAGGAGTGACGTCCGGAGAGGATGAAGGAAGAGCTTCCTGTCCCGTCCTCGCGCTGTTTTTTTATCGGACCTTCCAGGAGCAGTTCTGCCCCGAAGGTGCTGGCTCCCACTTTCCCTGCGAAACGTTTTTTATTGCCATCGCGGGTGGTGATATCGATCACCGAGGATATCCTGTCACCATATTCAGCTCCGAAGCCCCCGGTGTAAACTTCCGTATTCCGGATGATATCCGTTTCAAAGACGGAAAACAGCCCAATGGAATGAAAGGGATTGTAAATGGTCATGCCATCAAGGAGCACTTTATTCTGTACGGGCGATCCTCCCCGGATGTAGAGCTGTCCTCCCTGATCACCTGTAAAGATCACACCGGGAAGTACCTGCAGGTATTGCGCCAGGTCGGGGGTCCCGCCGATCGAAGGGATCTGGCTGATCTGTTTCGGGGTGATCTTGATAACGGAGACCATGGTTTCGGTTTTGGCTTCACTTCGTTCGGCAGTGATATCGATTCCCTTCAGGACATAGGCAGCCTCCGATAGATACAGCTGCTTGGTGATTACATCGTTCGGCCGGATGGTAACCGGCATGCGCAGCGTATCATAACCGATGAATGTCACCATCAACGTGTAGTCGCCTGGTGGGATATGGCTTATGGCAAAATAGCCATTCTCGTCGGTGGCCCCTCCATGGGTTGTCTGAAAAAGATATACATTGGTGAAGATAACAGGTTCCCCGTTGGCCTGGTTATACACAAATCCCCGGATGGTGCCCTCCTGGGCCAGTGCTGAATTTACCGTCAGCTGTAAAACAAGCAAGAAAAGAAACCCTGAACTGAAAATCCTAATGATAAGCTTCATGAAATGCCCTGTTGTAAAAGATCATCAAAGAGCCGCGAAATTACAGAATATTCGGATAGAAATCTTTTTAAAGTATCGTTTAATCGGGGATAAATTACATTTCCCATCGGAGGGGGTATACGATCGCTGAATGCAGCCCTGCGGCAGGAGCTTGACCTTATGCACTGAGCAACCAACGCAAATCGGTCACGCTGGTGCACAAAGGCAATATCATGAAATTTACCGACGCACTGGCCGCCCAGATGGGAGGTATCGGCATTGCCCCGGGAGCGAACATCAACTGGGAAACCGGGCATGCCATATTTGAAGCCACCCACGGTACCGCACCCAAATATGCCAACCTCTGACCCGATATTCCAGTATGTGGACCTTCTTTACAGGGTTGCCCCTCCGATCCTGATGGAACACGGTAAGGCAAAGAATCCCTGGCCCGACGTTTATGCCCATTCCGATGCCCCCCAGTGGTATTATGGTGCCAGGGAGTATGATTTTTATACGGTACTGTTCGGCATCGGACGCGCTATCGGTATCTTCGCCAATGTGATCTGGGACCGCGCGCTGATGTATCCCCTGGAACGCCCAAAATCCATTACGACGGCCATGATCGAGGAGATCGTTGAAAAGGCAAAAAAGAAAGACGTAAAGCCGAAAGCGGCATCCTGACAGGCAGGAGTGGGGTGATTTCCCCAAAATCAAGATCCGGGACGTAAACGGGAGTTAATGTCAGTGATCTTCTTAACTTCACCACCTGTAAACCGGATCAGATCCGGAAAGAACTCATGGAAATCATCATGAAAGGATTCATAGTGATCGCGAAGATCGTTCACTGCCTTTTCCATGCCTGACCGGTAAGGCGTCCGGATAGCCATACCCTGAAGGCTTTGCTGAAGAAAATCCAGGTCGGCATACGAGGCCAGCCAGTCGTCTTCGACCATGTAGGGAAGGATGCGCCGCGTACCTGCGGGTAAAATATCAAAATTTTGCATCAGGATCGCATAATTCCTTGACGTAAAATCCCTCAGGTCTTCCGTTGAATAGGCTGACCAGCCTGCGGCCAGGAAATGGTCGTAGAACATATCCACGATCACACCGGAGTACTTATGGTAATTCTTCTGTAACCGTTTCCTGCTCGTGAGGAAAACAGGGTGCTGGTCGGTAAATGAATCGATTTTCCGATGTAAAAGAATGCCCTCGATGATCCCTTTCCGGTAATGGTTGAATTTGTTTCCGGGAAGATGGTCTGCAATGAAATTCCCCACCATTACATCCGGATGATCTCCGGATAAATATGCATGCGCCAGGAAATTCATGTTCATCCTTCTTGGTTTGCATGGACCAAAATTAATTATAATTGATTTAAATAAGCGTCCAATCCGTACTTAAATGAATTTAGGTTCCGGATTAGGTGAAGGAATTTTTCTATATTTGTCTGGAACCATTCCTATTGTTGATTATTATCATTATTTCATTATGGATCAATGGGTTTTATTGGGAGACGAAGCCATTGCACAGGGGGCGATTGATGCCGGTCTGACCTGCATTTACGCTTACCCGGGTACGCCCAGCACCGAGATAAACGAATATGTGGAGCGCTCACGGGAGGCACGCGAACGACAGATCAAGGCCTGCTGGTGTGCCAATGAAAAGACGGCTATGGAAACTGCCATCGGGGTTTCTTACACGGGTAAAAGAGGGATGGCCTGCATGAAGCATGTGGGATTGAACGTAGCAGCGGATCCTTTCATCAATTCTGCCATCACCGGGGCCAACGGGGGTCTTCTGGTGGTCAGTGCTGATGATCCCTCCATGCATTCATCACAGAATGAACAGGATTCACGCTTCTATGGCAAATTTGCCATGGTGCCCATTCTGGAACCCGGCAATCAGCAGGAAGCGTATGATATGACCTATGAAGGATTCAATCTTTCGGAGCGCCTGAAGCTGCCGGTCCTAATCCGGATAACCACCCGTCTGGCACATTCACGTGCTGTGGTGAAACGCAGTCACCCGGTCGTGGAGCAGAATCCGATCCGGCTGCCCGATAATCCCCTGCAGTATATCCTGTTGCCCGTCAGCGCCCGCAAACGTTATAAAGAGTTGCTCGGCAAGCAGGAACAGGTGATCAGGGAGGCAGAGGAATCCAGATTCAATCAATGGATCGACGGTACTGACCGATCCCTTGGAATCATTGCTGCGGGTATTGCCTACAATTACCTGATTGAAAATTATAACGACAGGAAGTGTCCCCATCCGGTGGTAAAGATCGGGCACTATCCCATGCCAAGGACCCTGATCGAAAAACTTTACGATTCCTGTGATCAGATCCTGGTGCTGGAGGATGGTTATCCCTTCATCGAAGAACTTCTCAGGGGATACCTGAATCATGGCAAGAAGATCATGGGCAGGATGGATGGGACATGCCCGCTGGATGGGGAGCTCAATCCCGCAAAGGTGGCTACAGCCCTGGGATTTGCCGTGCACACGGGAATGCCTGTGCCCGGGGTGGTCATCTCCCGTCCGCCGTCCCTTTGCAAGGGATGCCCTCATATTTTCTCCTTCAATGCCCTGAATGAAGCCGTGAGTTCATTCCCGAAGGGACGCGTCTTCTCCGATATCGGATGTTATTCCCTCGGAGCACTTGCACCTTACCAGGCCATCAATTCACTGGTCGACATGGGTGCTTCCATTACCATGGCCAAAGGAGCTGCAGATGCCGGCCTGATCCCGTCCATTGCCGTCATCGGTGACTCCACCTTCATTCATTCGGGAATCACCGGCCTGGTCGATGCAGTCAACAACCGGTCGCCCATCACCCTGATCATCCTGGATAACCAGACGACCGCCATGACCGGAGGGCAGCCTTCCCTGGCATCCCCCAGGATCGAGACTATCTGTGAGGGAGCAGGAGTCGAAAAAGAACATATTCATATTGTGAATCCCATTCCGAAAAATCATGGGATCAACCTCGACATCATCCGTCAGGAACTGGAATATCATGGGGTTTCAGTCATCATACCCCGGCGTGAGTGCATACAGACTGCTTCCAGGAAATTGAAGCAGGCCAGAAGTGAAAAACCTGTCAAAGAGGAAATAGCATGAAAAAAGATGTCATCCTTGCAGGAGTCGGAGGGCAGGGAGTGCTGTCCGTCTCAGCCCTTATCGGATTGGCTGCAATGAAAACAGGGCTCTTTCTTAAACAGGCGGAAGTCCATGGGATGAGCCAGCGTGGCGGAGAAGTCCATTCCCACCTGCGTCTGTCCGATAGAGAAATTGCCTCGGACCTCATTCCTGAAGGAAAGGCTGACCTGATCCTGTCGGTTGAACCCATGGAAGGGCTGCGCTACCTGCCGATGCTGTCGCGCGACGGCTGGCTGGTAACAAACACGCAACCCTACGTCAACATCTCCAATTATCCTGACCTGGATATGATCCTGCAGGAGATTGAACGGGTGCCGCATCATCTTGCGATCCACGCGGAAGAGATGGCAAAGGAACTGGGTTCCACCCGGGCAATGAACACCATCATGCTTGGAGCCTCCGTTCCCTTTCTGAACATCCCGTACGAAAAATTCAGTGAAGCCATCCTTGACCTTTTCGCCTCCAAAGGGAAAGAACTGATCGACCTTAACCTGGCCGCCCTGGAGAAAGGGCGGGACCACGCACTGAAATTCACCGGCAAACCTGCCTAATAATTTTGGATTCTGTGCGTTTATTTAGTTAATCCTGCCGGTAACTTCATGAAAAGAGTACTTGAATTTGTCGTTCTGCTGCTGATCTCGCTGGGAGCCATCTTCCTCATTCGTTATTTCATCCGGGATGATTACCGGGAAGAAACCCCTGTGGTCACCCCGCCTCCTCAGATGAAGTTCGGGATCGTCATCGACTCATTTAACCTGCATAACCGGACGGTTTTGAAAGATCAAAACCTTTCCGATATTCTGACCTATTATAGCGTTGATTATCAAACTATTGAAAAGATCGTCAGCCTAAGTCAGCCGGTATTTAATTTGCGGAAGCTGAGGACGGGGAACAGCTATACGGTGATGTGCAGTGACAAAGCGGATCAGAAGGTCCACTATCTGGTCTATGAAGATTCCCCGGTTTCCTTCGTGGTTTTCGGACTTTCGGATTCATTGTGTGTTTACCGGACCGTAAAAAACGTTGAAAGGATCATGACGGTAACGCGTGGAACGATTAATTCTTCTTTATGGAATGCCCTGGTGGAAAGCGGCTCAGATCCGGCGCTGGCTTTAGAGCTTTCGGATATCTATGAGTGGACGGTTGATTTTTTCGGGATTCAGAAGGGGGATGAGTATCATGTTCTTTATGAGCAACTTGTGGTTGAGGGCGATACCATTGGGATCGGAAAGGTATTTGCCGCATGCCTGGTCAATGCCGGCGAAGAATTTTACGCATTCCGTTTCACGCAGGACAGCGTGCTGGATTATTTTGATGAGCGTGCCGAGAATCTGCGGCGTGCTTTCCTGAAAGCTCCGCTGGAGTACCGGCGGATCAGTTCCAGATTCACCCACAGCCGTTACCATCCGATCTTAAAGATCCGGCGGCCCCATCATGGCGTGGATTATTCTGCGCCGGCCGGGACTCCCGTACGGACCATCGGCGATGGTGTGGTGGTTCAGATGTCGTACCAGAAAGGAGGAGGCGGGAGAATGATCAAGATAAAGCATAATAGTACATATACAACCTCATACATGCATTTGAAGGGGTATGCAAAGGGGATGAAGCAGGGGATGCGTGTGAAGCAGGGTGAGGTGATCGGATATGTCGGTTCCACGGGACTATCCACGGGTCCTCATCTTGATTTCAGGGTGTTTAAAAATGGAACGCCGATCGATCCCCTCAAAATGGAGTCACCTCCGGCAGAACCCGTTAAGAAAATATTCCGGCCTGAATTCGATAGTTTGAAAGCGGAATACATGAATCTGCTTACCGAAAAAAATCAGTGGATAACGACCGTTATCCCCTGATGGGATGTTTATTGTACCCCGAAACCTCGCTCAGTGCGAATGAGAACCTGTTTACGAAACCTTTTGTGGTATTGTTCGGATTATCCATTTTCGGCTAGAAATTTTTACGAACAAAAAAAGAGGCTGCCTGAGAAACCAGGGCAGCCTCTTTTTTTTGTCTTCTCCTGAATTCCTTCCCGGGGGGGAGGTAATATAAGGAGAAGTCCGATGAAAGCGCAGGTTAGTTAACGCCAGTACGTTTATCCCACCACATCCTTTCGCCCCAGAATTGATCAACGACTTTGGCAGCTTCTGGCTCAAGGTTCAATGCGTTGAGGTTGGCTTCAGTGGTCGGGTAAGGATAACGGAAGGGTTGCCTGTTATGGACGCCCACATAGATGGAGCCGGGTGCCACTTCAACGACCGGCACATCGGTGCGGCGGTTTTCGGCCCAGGCTTCCTGTCCCTGTTTGTACAGGCAGAGCCATTTCTCAAGGTAGATCTGCTTTATGTCGTTTTTCCATGCAATCTGTGATTGAGCCAGGTAAGCATCAATATCACCCCCGGCAACGCCGTTTTCTTCCATGGAAGCAACGATCCCTGCTTCATAGGCACTCTGTGCGGTCCATCCCGGTGTGCTCCAGCCATTATTAGCAGCCTCGGCAATACAAAATAACACCTCGGCATACCGCATGAAGGGGGTAAATCCTGCCGGATTGTCCCTGTAGATTGCCCCGATACGGGAGGTCGTCGGGACGATCTCGGAATTGTCAACCGCGCCGGGATCAACACCTTTGTATTCACCATCCGGATTGGGATGGGCATATACCGGTAAGCGCGGGTCATTGTTTGCCAGCATAATATTGACGATCACACTGCACACTCCATGGTCATCACGGGTTTCGCTGTCTTCGTAATAGGGCTCCTTGTAGGGCGAGGCACCGGGCCAGTAAAGGAATGCATTATCATCATTACTTCCCATCACCGGGTATTTGCCTGGATTTCCGAGCACATCTTCGATAACAGTCTTGGCTCCTCCGGGATTCACGATCGACATACGGGTTGCAACCCTCAGCCGCAGCGAATTGCAGAATCGCTGCCATTTAGCTACATCTCCGCCGTAAAGAAGATCCCCATCGCCCAGTGCATCACCATGGCCCTCGGCAAAGATATCCGCAGCAGCCTTCAGCTGAGCAAGAATGTCATCATAGATCTGGCTCTGAGGATCATACGGGGGAAGGGTGACCTGATCGTCCGGATCAGTACCTTTTAAAGCACCCCTCCAGGGTACGTTACCCCACTGGTCGGTGGTCATCTGAAGCAGCATCGCCTGGAAGGTCATGGCAACCGCTTTCATGTTCGGGGTTCCTTCCTCATCGCTTTTTGTCTGGATCACTTTCAGGTCGTTCATGCTGTAATAATAATATGCCCAGGCATTGTTGACCACACCTTCACGGAACTGGTAGCGTGCTTCGTCAATGTACTGGATCTTTGAAATCTGACCTGCATAGCTGCACATTTCATTCATGCCCTGCCAGGCGTTATATAGATTGTCACCGACATATCTCAGGTCAAAGGCAAGGATGTTGGTCGATGGCACATCCGATGGCTGGTTGGGGTTGACGTTCATCTCTTCGAAATTTTTAGTACAGGAGATAGACGAAAAGATGAGTACCAGAACCAGCAGGATATTTAAATTCACTATTTTTTTCATATTCATCGTTTTTTAATATTTAAACATTGTATAGAACCACATCCTGTTACTAGAAAGCAATCCTGAGTTTCAATCCAAGATTCCTTACCGGAGGCAGCTGGTACTGTTCAAGACCAACACCGGCATTCCCCACACCAAAACCGGTTTCCGGGTCGATGCGAATATCATTGGTCTTATGCCTGTAGAGCAATCCCAGGTTTCTGCCGTAGAACGACAGGTTAAGTCCTTTGATGAAACCGGATTTGGCAAGCAGGTCCTTGGGGAAGTCATAGGCGAAGATCAATTCGCGGAATTTAATGAAGCTTCCGTCGATGACGGAGGGTTCAGGCCATCCCCAATAGTTCTCATAATAGCTTTGTGCAGAGATCACAATATCATTGGGTGATCCGTCTTCTTTAACCCCATTGATGATCAGACCGTTCACACGCACCTGGCCGTCGACTGCCCTGACGAGGGCGTCGTCGTCATAGCTTTCCGCTGCTGATTCAGCCGAAATACCTGCATAGGCACCAAACCAGTCGGTCACGCTGAAGACATCCCCGCCTTTGCGGAAGTCGAACAGGAAAGTAAGCATAAAGCCTTTCCAGTTGAATGTATTTCTCCATCCACCAATGAAGTCGGGATTGATATTGCCAATATTTACCGGCAAGGAGGTCAGTTTGCGCTGTCCGTGTTCATCAACGATAATGTTACCGGCATCATCCTTCAGGGCGGCTCTTCCACGGATGACACCCCAGGGATCGCCCGGTCTTGCCTCAATGGTAACGCCTCCCCAGGAGGAAACGATGGTATAGGCTTGCAGATCTCCGTAAAGGGTAACGATTTCGTTATTGTTCTTTGAGAAGTTGAGGGTCATTTCCCAGTTCAGTCCCTTGGACGATTTCAGGATGCTACCATAAAGCATCAGTTCATGGCCCCAGTTGTGGATCTCACCTGCATTCAGACGCATCGAACCGTAACCTGTGGCGTAGGAAATATTCACTGCCATGATCTGGTTCTTTGTGGTCTTGTCATAATACGTATAATCAATACCGAAGCGGTTGTTGAAGAATTTCAGGTCGGTTCCAAACTCAAGACTGGTCGTTTCTTCCGGTTTGAGGTTCATCGGGGGGATCTGCCTGGCGTAGTTATACTGCGGAACACCAAAGATCGGAGCGGAGGAAGTATAGGTGGGCAGGATCTGATAGGGATCGGTTGAATTCCCTACCTGTGCCCAGCTGCCCCTGATCTTACCAAAGGTAAGGATATTGGACGGTATGTTGAAGGTTTCGGTGAATACCCAGCTAAGCCCTACTGAGGGGTAGAAATACGACCAGTTGTCTTTTGGCAGGGTGGAGCTCCAGTCATTACGTCCGGTGACATCCAGGTAGAGCATCCTTCTGAAGCTCAGTCCGACAGAACCAAATACGCTGTTGGTAGCCCTTTCTTCATCATACTGGCTAACCTGCGGGTTTCCGTTCACATTGCCGATCGTATACAGATCAGGTACGGCCAGTTCACTGGCTGTGAGTTCTGACGAATTGTAGGTTCTGGTCATATAGTTGGCTCCGAGCGTCGCCCTGATTGCAAAGTCTTCTGAAAGATCTTTATCCGCGTTCAGGTATACGTCTGCATTGGTTTCGGTAAATCTCCTTTCTGACTGGGTAAAAGAACCACCGAAAGAGGATTCAATCGAGCGGTCAGCGACAACATGTTTTCTCACCTCATTCCAGTAATCAGTTCCAACGCGACCCATGATGCTCAGCCAGTCAGTCAGTTTATAATTCAGCATCACATTCCCAAACAAACGGTTACGTTCCCTTGAGGTTGTATTTTTATTGGTTGTCCAGTAGGGATTGTTGTGATAGCTGGCGTTCCAGTTGTAAGGATTTCCAAACAGATCGTCTGTTTCCCAGTTATCCTTCAGCGTTTCCATATTGACCTGACGGCCAAACCAGGAGCCCAGCGACTGCATGATGTTGTTTTCATCGTATCCGCCGCCCGGGATGTTGTCACTTTCGTTGAGTACGTAGGTGGCGATCATGGTGGCTGTCAGTCGTTTGGACAATTCCGTCGTACCGCTGAAATTAACGGTATATTTGGTCAGATCCGTATTGGGGATCGCGCCCCGGGTTGTCTGATAACCCAGCGACATACGGGCAGCTGATTTATCCGTACCGCCGGTGAGTTCCAGGTTGTTGTCCCAGGTATGGCCGGTTTCAAAGAAATCCTTCACGTTGTCGGGATTCGACACCCAGGGAGTTGCTGTACGCGTGTTGGGATCGTTGGGATCGGTCAGCGGGCTGTCGTATTGGGGAACGTTCAGACCAATATCCAGTCTGGGTCCCCAGGATTCGTCAATCCCGTCATTTACGCCACCCCAGTTGCCATCGTAATAGGAGAATGCATTTTCCCTGGCCCAGGCTTCGTAGGAAGCCAGATCAAAGGAGGTTGCCCCGGTGGATTCAAAATAGGCCCATTCGTCGCCGTAGTAGCCCTGGCCATAATCATTCTGATACAACGGGAGGTAGGAAACGTTCTCGAACTGATAGGAGGTGGTGTAGGCCACTCCGATACCTTTGGAGGCGCCTTTCTGGGCAGATTTGGTGGTGATCAGGATGACACCGTTTGCTGCACGGGAACCGTACAGGGCGGCGGCATTGGCCCCTTTCAGAACGCTCATCGACTCAATGTTGGCCGGATCAATGTCCATGGCAGCATTCCCAAAGTCCTGCCCGCCATACTGATCCACAGCCGATGAGTAGTTGGAGATGGGAATCCCATCGACCACAAACAGGGGCTGGTTTTCACCAAAGGAGCTGTTCCCCCGGATCACGATACGTGAAGATGCTCCCACGGCACCGCTGGCACTCACCACCTGTACACCGGCCACTTTACCGGACAGTGCGTTCACAATGTTGTTTTCCTTGGCTTTTTCCAGATCGTCTCCCTTCACATCCTGCACGGAATATCCAAGCGCTTTTTTCTCACGTGTGATCCCCAGGGCGGTGACGACCACTCCTTCCAGGTCCATAATATCTGACTCCAGAACTACGTTGATGACGTTCTGATTGCCGATTTCAACTTCCTGAGTGATCATACCGACAAACTGGAAGACAAGGAAACGGGCGTCGTTGGGTACCGACAGCTCGTAAAGCCCATCCTCGTTCGTCGTTGTCCCAATGGTAGTACCTTTCACCAGGATCGTCGCACCAGGGATCGGAGTACCGTCCGAAGCGCTGGTGATGGAACCGGTGATGGTTTTTTGGGCCATCAATGCCTGCACTCCAATAAATATTAGGAGAGCAAGCAACATCGTAAATTTTCTCATAATCAATAGTTTTAGGTTAGCACTAAATTGCAGAAATTATTCGATATTACTTATTCTCAATTAATTGGGCATAAAAGAATTTAACTGGTTCGTTTTTGATAATCTTGTTTTTAAGAAAATTTTTTATAAACGACAGCCAAATTATAAAGAAAACTTTGTTCTACCAAAAATTATTTAACAAAAATTAACGAAAATTATATTTCTGTTCATTATTCCAGGCTTCCGATGGCCTTTTCGACCTCTTCCAGGATCTCACAGGATTGTACCAGTGATTTCATGGTATTATGGTCGGGATAAAGTGGTCGGTCAACATCCAGGAATGCTACGTGCCTGCGGATCACCTCTTTGGCTTTCGTTGTTCCCGTGCCAAACTGGTATTCCCTGAAGTCGAGAGCCTGGGCTGCGGCCATCAGTTCAATCCCCAGGATTCCGTATGCATTGTCGAGGATCTGGAAATTTTTCAGGGCAGTATTCATTCCCATGGATACAAAATCTTCCTGGTCGGCGGCGGCAGGGATGGATTGAATGGAGGCAGGCATGGAAAGGATGCGTTGCTCAACGATCTGCATATCAGCCGTGTATTGACTGAGCATCAATCCCGAGAACATCCCGGCCCCCCGGGTTAGAAATGCCGGCAAACCTACGCTCAGGGCAGGATTGTTCAGGCGGTTCATCCTTCTTTCCGACAGTACGCACACCATGGTGATGGCTGCTCCTGCCATATCCATGGGCAGTGCCACCGGGCTCCCCTGGAAATTGGCCCCCGACAGTTGCAGGTTTTCTTCCGGAAAGAAGATCGGATTATCGCCCACACCATTCAGTTCGGTTTCGACCTGGCTTCGTGCAAAGGCCAGTGCATCATGAGCAGCACCGATCACCTGCGGGGTGGAGCGCATCGAATACGCATCCTGCACCTTGCATTTGATACGATTTTCTGCCAGATCCCCGTTTTCGACCACTTTCCGGATGGCACGGGCCGACCGGATCGCACCGGAGAATCCCCTTGCTTCATGCAGTTTGGGCAGATACGGTTTCATATTGGCCTTCAGGGCTTCCAGTGACATGGCTGCAGCGATTTCTGCCTGCTTCAGCCACCGGTTGGCATCATAAAGAAAAATTGCACTCATGGACGTCAGCAGGTTGGATCCATTGATCGCTGCCAGACCATCCCGCGCTTTTAGTCCGGGTATCGGGATACCGGCCCTGCTCAGGGCTTCTTTCCCTTCGAGGAGCTCCCCCTTGTAGTAAGCTTTTCCCTCGCCCATCATCAGCAGGGCGATCTGCGACATCGGGGCCAGGTCACCGCACGCTCCCACCGAACCCTTCTGACAGACATGGGGGGTAACCCCCTTATTGAGCATGTCCACCAGGGTCTGGGTTATTTCCAGGCGGCACCCCGAATGGCCTTTCGCATGAACATTGGCACGCGACAGCATCGCTGCCCGGATATGCTCCAGCGGAGCAGGATCGCCAATACCCGCCGCGTGGTTATAAATAAGATAACGCTGGAACTGGCTCACCTGTTCGTCGGTAAGAACCACCTCCGAAAACTCGCCAATTCCCGTATTGATCCCGTACATGATCTCTCCCGCCTCGATCTTTCGCTCAACCATGGTACGGCATTTTTTGATCCGTTCTTTTGCCTCCGGATGGAGCTCTACTTTCTGGCCCAGACGGGCCACGTTGATGATATCTTCTATGGTCAGATGATTACCGGTGATATAATATGGTTTCATTGTTCTGTTGTTAAATTGTCAAATTGTTAAATTGCTGACTGCTGATCTACAATACTTAATGGCCTACGGCCAATCAATGACTGTTGACTGTTGACTGTTGACTGCTGACTGCTGACTAGTAAAGCGCCGTGCGGTTGATCTTGATCTTGAATTCGAGGTTGGAGTTACGCATTCGTAAAAGGGTGATTTATGGATATTTGCTCGGCGCTTTCAGCGCCTCGCGCCATTCATGGTTATTGGTCAGGCTAATAGATCATTTAAAAATGCTTCGAACGTAGTGGAGTGTTGTTCTCCGCTCTTCATGTCCTTAATGCTGACCATTCCGGTTGCCAGTTCATTTTCCCCGATGAGTACGACATAAGGGATTCCTTTTTTATCGGCATAGGCGAACTGTTTGCCCAGTTTGGCAATTTCGGGATAGATTTCCGTACTGATCCCGGAATCACGCAGCTGATCGGCCAGTTGCAGGCATCTGGATGCCTCTTTTTTCCCGAAATTGACGAAAAGGATGCGGGTGCCGCAGAAAATGCTTTCCGGAAAAAGACTCATTTCGAGCATCAGGTCGTAGATGCGTTCAGCCCCGAAAGCCACGCCGACGCCCGACATACCCTCCAGTCCGAAGATACCGGTCAGATCGTCATATCTGCCTCCACCGCAGAGGCTGCCGAACCTTCGGTCTTTTGCCACCACCTCGATTATGGTACCCGTATAATAATCCAATCCCCTGGCCAGTGCAGGGTCAATTTGAATTTCAGCGTGTTGCACTATCGGCACAGCGTATTCCAGTACTTCTTCCATTTCGCTAATCCCCAGCAACCCCGATGGCGATTGAGTGAATGATTCTTTCAGGGAATGCAATTTCTCATGGTTATTGCCCTTCAGCCACAGGATTGGCCTCATCTGATCAATGGCCGGCTGAGGGATGCCTTTTTCTGCAAGTTCTTTCAGGGCATTCTCCACGCCAGCCTTATCGATCTTGTCCAGTGCGGTGGTCATATCCTGGAAACGGTCAGCCAGTCCTGCAGTCTCAGCAAGGCCCGTCAGAATCTTCCGGTGATTGATCCGGATGATGATCCCGATCCCCAGACGGGAAAATACCCGGTCGATGATCCGGATCAGTTCTGCTTCATTGAGCAGGGAATGACTTCCGATGACATCCACATCGCACTGGTAAAATTCCCTGTAACGGCCTTTCTGGGGTTTATCTGCACGCCATACGGGTTGGATCTGGTATCTCTTGAAGGGAAAGGTCAGTTCATGCTGATGCATCACCACAAAACGCGCAAATGGAACCGTAAGGTCATACCGCAGTCCCTTCCCGCACATTAGCAGTGCAAGCTTTGCGGTATCCCGACCCGACAGGTGTTCTGTCTGAACCTCCGAAAGAAAATCACCCGAATTGAGGATCTTGAAGATCAGCTTATCGCCCTCTTCACCATATTTACCCAGGAGTGTCGTCAGGTTTTCCATCGCCGGTGTCTCGATCGGCATGAAACCATGCTGTCGGAACACGGCAGTGATGGTGTCGAAGATTAAATTTCTCCTGGCCATCTCCTCAGGAGAAAAGTCACGTGTTCCCCTGGGAAGAGCAGTTTTTCCTGTCATGGAATTCATTAATTGATGAAGCGGATGCAGAGGGGATATCGGTAGGCCACTCCTTCATTTGCCTTGACGCTGGCAAGAATGACCATGATCAGGCAGAAGAGTCCGACCGCCGCCATCAGCAGAAATCCGATCAACAGAAGGGCCAGTACTGCAGACACGGCGATATAGATGAGGATGGAGATCTGAAAATTCAGCGATTCTTTCCCCTGGTCATTGACGAATGGATACTGGTCCCTTTTGACAAGCCAGATGATCAGCGGTCCGATGATGTTTCCGAACGGAATGATAAATCCCGCCAGTGCCGAAAGGTGGCAAAACATGCCCCAGTTGCGTTCCTCGGAGGAGAGTTGGGTTGGTTCAGTCATGGGATTAGGATTAGATTGTTGTTCATGATCATTCGAAGTCATTCATAGTTATTTGCTCGGCCCTTCAGGCCTCGCGTTATTCATGGTTATTACGTTCGACTGCTGACTGTTGACTGCTGACTGCTGACTGCTGACTTCTTCATCAACGCCTCCAGCTTTGCGGTGGCCGATTCCCAGTCGAAATGCGTTTTCACGAAAAGGAAACCCGCCTGGGCCAACTGATCAGCTTTTTGCGGATCTTCCAGCAGGCGGATCACATGTCCGGCGAAATCTTCCGCTGAGCTCCCGACCAGGATTTCCTTACCATCTTCTGCCGCCAGCGCCTGGTTGGCGAGGGGGGAGGTGATGCAGGGGATCTTCATGGCCATGGCTTCCAGCAGCTTATTCTGGAGTCCTGTACCGATCATCATGGGTGCAATGAAGATCTTTGCCCTGGCATAGTACGACCGTATATCTTCCACCCATCCGGTGACCCTGACCGTATCGGAAGCCAGGGCAAGCACCCGGGCGTGGGGATTGGCACCTGCCAGTACGAGCCGTGCGGCAGGGAACCGTTTCTGCACCAGGGGCATGATCTTAAGGGCAAGGAACTCGGCAGCCTGAACATTGGGAGGATACCCCATGTTGCCGATAAACACTGTATCGTATTCTTTTTCAACGGTTTGCGGACAGAAATAATCCCTGTCGACACCATTGGGTATGACCACGATTTTTTCACTGTCGGCCCGCGGGATCAGGTCACGGTCGGGGTGAGAGATGATCGTTTTGTGATCGAAGCAGTCAAAAATATACGCTTCATATTTCAGCAGTCTCCTGTATTCCATTTTAAGGACAGGTTTCATGTAAAAGGGAGAGGTACGGATGCGCCGCTCCACTCCTTTGGAGAAGACATCCTGGTAGTCGAGCGTTTTGGGAATGGGCTGGTCTTTTACATATTCTGCCACCCGTACCAGCTGGCAATAGATGTGGTCGGGCCTGACCGATGAAATCACCTGTCGGATTTGTTTCCGGGCACGGTTTGAATAGAAATAGCCTACTTGAAGAGGTTTACCGGTCAAAAAGGCCCGGAGAATATTAAAAAGGACTCCCGGCCGGGCAAGGTGGATCACGTGGATCTCCCTGCAGAAGGGCCGGAGCGCTTCCAGCGTCCCATCGGGAAGTCTGGTGTCATTCAGTGCACAGAGAATGATGTCGTTGGTTCTGGATAAGTAGCGCAATTGATGGTACGCCCTAAGCTTGTCACCCTTTTCAATCGGGAAAGGTACCCTGGGCAATAACATGAACAACTTCATCCTGCTGTGCCTTTAGTGGGAAAACTGTCGTTTACAGGGCAAAAGTAATAAAAACCCCGTAACGAATACCCCAATGTTTTCAATTGATGCTGATCGAATGGTAAAAATCCGTAAGTTTTTCCATCAGCAGGTCATTGTTATGCTCCTGTTCGATCAGTTCACGGGCATGATTTCCGACCGACCGGCATTTCTCCGGATCCAGGATACAGGATCTGACTGCTTCCACAAATTGCTCCGGTGTGCTTGCCAGCAGGATATTCTTTCCATTCTCGCAGTGGATTCCCTCAGCTCCCACCGGTGTGGAGATGATCGTTCTGGCAGCGGTCATCCCTTCAACGATCTTGATCCGAATCCCGCTGCCGGAAAACAGTGGAACGATCATGATGGATTTTGACCGGATGAATTTCATTGCATCTTCAACCTCCCCGATGATTTCCAGGTGCGGTATCCGAAGGTTGTACATCCATCCGGGGATATTTCTGCCTGCCAGGGTAAAGGTCAGGTCGGGGAACTCCCGGTGAATCATTGGCCAGACCTGATCCAGAAACCATCGGATCCCTTCCATATTGGGATACCAGTTCATGGCTCCGATATGGAACAGGGATGGTGCTGTGCACCTTTCGGCCTGTGGTATGGGATAATCCTGCAGGTGGACACCAAAGGGAATGTCAATCACCGGAGTTGGTACACCGGTCTGGCTGAAAAAAGCGGCATCATTGCGCGTTATGGCCACAATACCGTCGAATTGCCTTAGTGAATTGAGTTCATAGCGTTTCAGGGTACGGTAGATATGTCCGAGATAGATTCGTTTAACAGGATTTCGGCAATTCTTTGCGATCCGTTCCCAGATACGGTGCTCAATGTTATGTGCGCGAAGGACGATCCTCGCTTTGGAATACCTGCGGATCGTCTTTACGTAGGGAGCCAGGTAAAGCATCTCGAGTTGAATGATATCAAATTTCTCCTGGCTCAGGATCTCGATGAGCCTTTGCTCAAATTCCCCAGAGATGAATCGCTGAACATGATAGGACTGTCGGGAGAACAAATTTAAAAACGCTTCGGCGGGATGGATCGACAGGTCGATGTAGACCATCTCGATGTGCGTGCGCTCCCGGTATGCTCTCGGGATCTCATCCATTTTTACGAAATACTTGTTGGTGTTCACTGCCAGTACCTTTACACGGTGGCCCATGCGGATCAGTCCTTCGATGACTGCATTCATGGCGATGGGTCCTCCTTCCCTGGGAGGATAAGGCGATTTATTGCACAGGATGAGTATGTTCATGAAACGGGTTTATTTCTGTATCGTAAGAAAGGGACTTTCCCGATGATTTTTTTCCAGGAATCCGTATCCATCAGCGGGGAATCCGAGGTTGCCTTGTACGTGAGGAATATGCCGATGGGAAGAAAAACAGCGGAAGCCAGCCACATCCCTTCAAAAGGGGTCAGTACGCCTTCCCTGGCATATTTAAAGCCGGTGGTTGAGAGAATATGATACATGACAAAGAGGATGACCGACACCACAAGCGGCAATCCCAGTCCTCCTTTCCGGATGATAGCTCCAAGCGGTGCACCGACAAAGAACAGAATGATACAGGCAAACGACAGGGTGAACTTGCGCTGCCATTCGATCCGGTGCTTGATGATGTTCAGGTTTTTTTCATCGATGTAATCCTTCTGATAACCGATATTGACTTTGATGTTCCGTGCGTTGTTCAGGGCATTATCAATAATACGGATCTGGTCCTCCGGTTTGAACTGGTCGACGAAAGCTCCTTTCCAGACATAGACGGAATCAGTACCGGGTGCAATAGCTCCGCTTGTATCATATTTATGACGAAAGTGACCGTAATTGGATGTGAAGTTAGCGGCGAATTCACTGGTTTTCCCTTCCCGCTGCAATTTCAGTGAATCCGTTGCCTCTTCAAGCTGGCGTATGTTCAGCATCTGGTAATTCTTTCTGAACAGGTCCTCATCCGTACGAACCATGGAAAAAGCCGAAAGGTCAAACCTGTGCTCGCTTTTACTGAATTTTATATTGCGGAATGGGCGGGAGGAAATCGTTTTTCGGTCCATGTCCTCGAAATAATTGATCCCGTTAAAAAGGGTGAGCACCATGAAGCGTTTATCCGGTGTGATTTCCATCAGGCCTGAATCAGCAATGGTCAGGCTTGTATTGCCCATCTTGTCGGTGTGATCATAGATCATGATGTCATGGAGGGTTTTTTCATCCTTTTCCTTAAATCCTACCCGTAGGGTATACCCATCGATTCCATTGTAATAGATCCCCTCCGGTATGTTCAGGGCCAGTTTTTGCTGCCGCACATCATAAAGAATGCTGCGAAATTTCAGGTTGGCAATCGGAAGCATGATGTTGGAAAAGAAAAACGCACCAATGGCAATCATCACCGAAAGTATGACCAGGGGCAGCATGATCCTCCTCAGGGAGATACCCGCTGCTTTCATGGCGACAAGCTCATACCGTTCCCCCAGGTTACCGAAGGTCATCAGTGAAGCCAGCAGAATGGCCAGGGGAAGCGCAAGGGGAACAAAAGTGGCTGATGCATAGAATAACAATTCCCCGACAATGTTCCATTCCAGTCCTTTACCCACCAGTTCATCGACCCACTTCCATAAAAACTGCATCAGCAGCACAAAAAGGGCAATGAAAAAGGTCAGCACCAGGGGGCCGGCGTAGGATTTCATGACCAGTTTGCTGATTTTTTTCATCGGAAATGGGTACTCCTGCTTAACAAAGTTAGAAATTATTCTGTGGACAAAAGGAAGAAACGAAAAAATTACCCAAATCGTCAGCCGATCCTGAAAATGATTAACTCTCGAAAAACTCCAATATGATAAAAAAATTATTCTTATCCAGTAAAACAGCGGTCATGAAAAAAAATCATCATTTTTTATCGCACAGGGTGGGATAAAACATTTTGTAAATGTTATTTTTGTATTTTTGTGGTTCATTGCTTAAACCATCACTGATTATATGAAATGTTAAATTAAAATTGAACGATCATGAAAAAAGTGTTACTCTTTAGTCTGGTTATGTGTCTATCCTGGGCAGCCATTGCGCAGACGGGCACCACAAAACATTTGTACAAGCCGGATCCGTACATCGGGAAAGCGAATTATAAAACGATCCTGGCCCCTGAAAAGGAATCCATGGCTCCTGTTGCGGTCACCGAACCGGTAGCTACAAGGAGTACAGTGGCAGGACGCAGCCTTACCTTCGTTCCCATGGGGCAGTCGGGTAATGCCTTTGGTTTTTATAACGCTCCAAGAACATCGCTGTGGGTTGATCCCCGGATCAATTCCGTGACGTTGACCCATAGGGCGATCACCGAACCGGATACCTATAGTACAGCACGTATTGCCTATGATGTTTCCTGGAACGGTGGTAACAGCGGAAGCTGGACCAATAACCTTGTGGTTTACGAACCCCTGGGACCTGCGCCCACTGGCCAGGCGTATCCTCTGGCTTCAGGCCGTTATCCCCAGGGAGCCATTTTCAACCCTCCGGGAAATACAGATCCCGACAATGCATATTACACGTATTTTATCCCGACCATCGACTATTCCAATTCGTGCGACGGGACATGGGGCGGTCTGGCACATGGCGTCAACGGACTGACCGCCTGTTATCCTCCTGCACCAACACAGACCAATTATTCATCCGATTCGGAATGGCAGAATTCTGTTCCCTCCGCCTTCTTCGTCACGCTGGATGGCCAAATGTGGTTCGCAGATCCGAACGAAACGGTATGTGAAGGAACGGGAAGCGTTACGGACGGGAACGTTCAGATCTGGCACGGACAGTGGAATGCCGAGGAAAATGATATTGTATACGAACGGGAACTGGTGGAGGTCATGAGCGAAGGAGATGCTGTCAATCATACAGCCATCGCTTTTGGACCCGATAATCTGACCGGATACATCCTCATTATGACTCCCTCTGAGGGTAATCCCCAGGATTACAACAACTACCATCCTCTTCTGATTAAAACAACCGACGGTGGTCAGACATGGGAAGATCCTGTTCATGTTCTGCTGGGAGGATATGATGGCATTGACGCCATTAAAGGCGAAGGTTTCATCGCTGACACGGCACTGCTGAACACCGAAGACTATGCGGAAGGATTCGACCGTGATACAGTATGGTACTACATGGGATGGGCATCGGGACTGGCTGTTGATGCTTACGGTAATCCTCACATGACCGGTCTGGTCATCCTGGCCGCCCCGGGAGGAATCTACGGCTATCCGGAATACTGGGCAACTTTCCATATCTATTCAGAGGACGGTGGTGAAACCTTCGATGCGAAGCTTCTCTACCGCAACAAGACCTGGCAGGGTGACGTAGGCGGTGCATCAGGAAACGCAATCGGACAGAACAACAGACCCTATATCGCTTCTGATATCACTGGCAAGTACCTGTTCTTTTCATGCGTTGACACAGACTGGGAAAGCCTGGAGGACAATACGAATCCGGATATCTTTGTCTGTTCCTTTGATGTGGTTAAGAAGGAATACACCGAAATGGAGAATGTTACGGTGGGTACGCAGGCCTGGGTGGCAGCCTTTGACGGCTCAATGTCGCACTGGGTACCCTCCGAAGTCGATGGCAATGTGATCACCTGTATGGTTCCGTTTGCCTATCAGGAACTGGGCAAAACTGAACTGGGAGAGCTGGATGCAGCACTGCAGGTCCAGTTCTGGTATATCAAAGGATGGGAGTATGAATTCATTGCACCGATAGGTATGGATGAATCCACACCCATAATGACATCGGTATCCCAGAATTTCCCGAATCCGTTCAGCAAAACATCCGAAGTATTCATTACCCTTCAGGAATCCACAACCCTGAGCATGGAGGTGTTCAACCTGATGGGACAGAAAGTGTATACCCAGGATCTGGGCAGCGTCAGTGCCGGACAGCACCGGATGACGATCGATGCATCGAACCTGGGATCGGGCGTCTATTTCTACACGGTGAAAGCGGGTGATGAGAACATCACAAAGAAGATGATCGTCGAATAGATAGCTTTTGATACTTTTTTATTTTTTGAAGAGGCTGTCCGAATTCCGGGCAGCCTCTTTTATTATTTTTTTTGTAGTTTTGCAGTTCATTAGGTAAACCATCATAAATATTATACATGTTTAATTAAAAATGAATGATCATGAAAAAAGTGTTACTCTTTAGTCTGGTTATGTGTCTATCCTGGGCAGCCATTGCGCAGACGGGCACCACAAAGCATTTGTACAAACCAAATCCGTACCTGGCAAAAGCAACCCATACTGAAATACTGGATCCCGTGAAAGAACCCTCGGGACCTGTTTCGTACGCTCAGCCGATGCCCACCAGGAGTACCGTGGCGGGCCGTAATCTTACTTTTATTCCCCTGGGACAGGCCATCAATTCGTATGGAATGTACAGAACCCCGAGAACGTATCTCTGGGCCGATCCCAGGATCAATTCCGTAGCGTTCACGCATCGGGCAATCGCAGAGGCAGACACATACGGCGGTAACCGGGTTATGTATGACGTATCATGGAATGGCGGGACACCCGGAAGCTGGACCAATAACCTCGTGATTTACGAACCACTGGGACCTGCACCGGCTGGCCAGGATTATCCTCTGGCAGCAGGCCGTTATCCCCAGGGAGCCATTTTCAACCCTCAGGGAAATACGGATCCTGATGATGCTTATTATACCTACTTCATCCCCACAATTGATTATTCGGGATCCTGTGATGGATTCTGGGGCGGCCTGGCACACGGGGTTAACGGACTGACTACCTGTTACCCTCCAGCACCAACGCAGACCAATTATTCTTCTGATTCAGAATATCAGAATGAAGTTCCCATGACGTTTACAACAACCCTGGATGGACATGTATGGTTTGTGGATGAGAACCTAACCCATTGTACAACAGAAGGATACTATACTAATGATGGGAATATTCAGATCTGGCACGGGCAGTGGGATGCTGAGGAAAATGATCTTGTTTATGAACGGGAGCTAATGGAAGTCATGAGTCCCGAGGATGGAGTCAACGATATCAGGGTAGCTTTCGGACCCGACGGTCAGACCGGATATATCTGCATTATGACGTCGGCTGACGGTGATCCTCAGGCATCCAACCTTTACCTGCCTATGCTCATTAAAACGACTGACGGCGGGCAAACATGGGATGATCCTGTTTATGTCCTGCTGGGAGGTTATGATGGTATTGATGCCATTAAAAGCGAAAGTTTTTTGCCCGATACCGCACTGTTGAGCACGGAAGACTACGCGGAAGGTTTCGACCGTGATACGGTCTGGTACTATATGGGATGGGCTGCGGGTCTGACCGTTGATGCCTATGGTAATCCTCACATTACGGGTCTGGTCATGCTGGCTACTCCAGAGGGAATATACAGTTATCCGGAGTACTGGGGAACCTTTCACATTTTCTCTGAAGATGGTGGAGAAAGCTTTGACGCAACCCTTATCTACCGGAACAAGACCTGGGTTGGAGATATTGGCTCTTCAACGTATCATGAGATGAACAGGCCCTATGCCTCTTCAGATATTACCGGAAAGTACCTCTTTTTCTCCTGCCAGGATACGGACTGGGAAGCCCTGGAGGATAATACCAATCCTGATATCTTCGTCTGCTCCTATGATGTGGATAAAAAGGAATATACCGAAATGGAAAACGTAACGGTGGGCACCCAGGCCTGGGTAGCTGCTTTCAACGCATCGCAGTCAAACTATGTATTCTCGGAAGTAGATGGCAATGTCATTACCTGCACGGTGCCATTTGTATATCAGGAGTTAGGTAAAGATGAGCTCGGAGCGATTGATCCCGATTTGCAGGTCCAGTTCTGGTACATCGATGGCTGGGAGTACGAATTCATTGTACCTGTGGGTATGGATGAACCTGCACCATCCATCACATCGGTATCCCAGAATTACCCGAATCCGTTCAGCAAAACATCCGAAGTATTCGTTACCCTTCAGGAATCCACCACCCTGAGCATGGAGGTGTTCAACCTGATGGGACAGAAAGTGTATACCCAGGATCTGGGCAGCGTCAGTGCCGGACAGCACCGGATGACGATCGATGCGTCGAACCTGGGATCAGGCGTCTATTTCTACACGGTGAAAGCGGGAGATGAGAACATCACAAAGAAGATGATCGTCGAATAGACAGGATACGATACTTTTTTTACAGATGAGGCTGCCCGGATTCCGGGTGGCCTCTTTTATTTCAGCGAGGTTTTCAGCTCGGGGGATAAGGGAGCCATTTTATCCTGGTAGTCTTCCGTGTCGCGTATTATGGTATCCAGCAGCCGGATAGCTTCAAATATATGATCTCCCTTATTGAGCATGACACATTCGGCCTGTTGCGACAGCGCAGCATCGGTGATTTCCGCCCTGGAGGGCAATCCCTTTTTGGCCAGGTTTTCAAGGACCTGTGTGGCCCAGACATCCGGGAGGTGGGCTGCCTCGCAAATCCGCAGGATCTCCTGCTGGATGCGGGCCATGTTTTCCCAGCCGCATTCAATGGCCAGATCTCCCCGCGCAATCATTACTCCGACCGGGTAGGTTTTCATCGCCGTAAGAAGGATACCCGGCAGATTATAGTATCCCTTTCGGGTTTCGATCTTCACGATCATTCCCAGCTGGCAGTTCAGGGTGGACATTTCGTCCAGTAATCGCTGAACATCAGTAGGATCGTTGACAAATGAAAGATTCACAATATCAGCATGTTGCGCAATAAAAGCTAAGTCTTGCCTGTCTTTTTCTGTTAGCCCGCCCAGGGTAAGGTCGCTTTCCGGAAGATTGATCCCGCGGTCGGCCCGGAGCTTGCTGCCCGAGGGTTTGGCACGTGTGATCTGAATGATGAATTCCCCATCTGAAACCGATTGGATCCTGCCCTCGATTTTACCGTCATCAAACAAAATGGGCTCACCGGATTGCACATGATCAAAAATTCCGGGAAAGGTGCAGGAAATATGAGCGGGCTTTATGGTACTTCCGGTTTCATCCCTCACTGCTGGTTCACCAGGAGCCGGGTCCCTGTGTAGCACCAGCATTTCATCTGCTTTCAGCACTATGTAAGGATTTATCGCAGGGGATCCACCGTCGGTATCACCCTGTGTTGATGTCCCGAGCGGATCAGGATTCACCTGTGCGCAGTCGGTGCAGGAAGTCGTTGCAATGGAACCTGTCCGTAATTTGGGGCCTGCTATATCCATGACGATCTTGCAGGTTTTACCGGTTTCCCTTTCTGCCTGACGGACATGCTCAATGATCCCCTCCCACACTTCGGGTGTATCATGGGCACAATTGATCCTGGCAACATTCATCCCATCCTGTAAAAGGTTTAAGACCAGATCATGATCCGTTGCCGCTTCAGCAGGCAAGGTGACCATGATGCGGGTTCGCCTTCCCTGGGGCCTATTGCCAAACAGGGCCTTTGTATTGGCCCGCATGAGTTTGATGCCTTTCTTGATCGAAATGGCCTGTTTGCATGGAATGCCATCCATAATGCCTTTGAGACGGTTCAGCATCATGCATGTATTGTTCAGGCTCGCCATCACATGTGGTTCTGACTTTGCCATCCGTGATAGACCCAGATAACCGAGCTTCTTTTGCAGATCCCTGATGTCGTGATTACGCAATGCCAGATAATATATAAGGTTCAATGCACTATTCTTATAGTTCGGATGCACAGAACCTATCTCCGCCGTATATCTCTTTCTGAACGTTACCGTCTCTTTTACGATTATTTCCAGACTGGCCAGAAGCTCGTCAATTCTTTGCGTTCTGATTTTCATGGCAGAATGATGTGGAAGTATAATTAATCTGATGTAAATATAGGAATTTTATTCAATTTTGTTGCTGAATTCAACGAGTCATGATAAAACCGGTTCACCTTGCATTAGGTTTTTTATTCGCTTTTACGATCCTGTCATGCCGGCATGAGCAAAAGGACAGGATCCTGGTCACCGATCGCATTCAGTATGATGTGGATATCAAAACCCCGGATCCGGATTACGATTGGTGGGTTCAGAACATTGAGGGTTCCAAAAGGGAGGTATTCATCCGGAAGGTGATGGACGCTGCCTATCAGGGAAAGGTCAGGACGTACAGTTATTTTAATGAGCCCCTTTCGCCGCAGCAGGTACGTGAAATCGGATTCCGGTCCGATACCCTGACTTTCCAGCGTGCGGAGCCCCCGTATAATTTTTATGACACCATTGTAGAAGAAAGGATCCATTTGCAGGATATCACCCGCTTTCGGTTTCTGGAGGAATGGTATATGGATCCCAAAACCCTTGTCATTAGCAAAAGGGTGATCGGTGTGGCCCCCATTATCCGAAACTATGATCAAAACGGTGAATTAAGGGGTTATATGCCGCTTTTCTGGATCTATTTCGATGAAAATTACCCACAATGAATTATTTGGAATACACCCTGCCCAATGGGATCCGGCTTGTACATGCTCCGTCTGACAGTCCCGTGGCTCATTGCGGCATTTACATAGGAGCCGGCAGCAGGGATGAGGATGAGAAGGAACACGGAATGGCTCATTTTATTGAACATGCCATTTTCAAAGGAACCAAAAAGCGCAAGGTCTACCATGTGCTCAGCCGCCTGGAAAATGTAGGGGCCGACCTGAACGCCTTCACGACCAAGGAAGAGACCTGCATCTATGCATCTTTTCAAAAATACTATTACGATCGTGCACTGGAGTTGATTTCGGATATCACCTTCTCCTCGGTATTTCCGGATAAAGAGCTGGCAAAGGAGAAGTCGGTCATCATGGATGAAATAAGCTCCTATAAAGATACTCCCTCGGATCAGATCTTCGACGATTTTGAGGAATTGGTTTTTGCAGGTCACCCGCTGGGAAGAAATATCCTGGGAACCAGGAAAAATCTGAAACGATTTACCTGCAAGCACATACGGCAGTTCATCGAACATAACTACCTGCCCAGCCAGATGGTCATCTCGTCGGTGGGCAACATACCCTTTCAGAAACTGATCAGGATCGTCGGCCGCTATTTTGACAAAATCCCCCCGGGGGCTGAATCCAGGCCCAGGCAGGCATTCACAGGATACCGGCCTGTGGAGAAAATGGTCAGAAAAAGTACTTATCAAACCCATTGCATCATTGGGAATCTTGCCTATCCAATCCATGATCCGCGACGGGTACCCATGGCCCTGTTGAACAATATCCTGGGCGGGCCGGGGATGAACTCCAGGCTCAACCTTTCTGTCCGCGAAAAGCATGGCCTGACCTACAATATTGAATCCGGGTATTCGCCTTATTCCGATACAGGGCTGTTCACCCTGTACCTGGGTATCGATAATGGTTTGCTTGATAAAACATTGCATTATGTGTCGCTTGAACTGGAAAAACTGCGCAGAGAACGGCTTGGGACAAGCCAGATGAACATTGCGCACCGTCAGTTCATCGGCCAGCTGGCCATTGCCTGGGAATCCAACCTGGGCAGGATGTTATCCATGGGTAAAGGCATTCTGGTCATGAACCGGATCCAGTCGCTTGAAGAAATGTGCGATCAGATTGAGTCGGTAACGGCAAGTCAGCTGATGGACATCGCCAATGAGGTTTTTGATCCTGGCCGGTTAAGTCGCCTGACCTTCCAGTCGAAGTAGCAAAACAGCTCCACCCGGCCACCTTTGGTGATGAATGTGACCTTATCCTCTGGTATTCAGATTATTAACTCCGTGATTGCATTTAAAACGGTAATCCACCCTCTGTAATTCTTTATTTGCCTGCTCGATCTTTCTTTTCAGATCATTTTTGAACAGGATGATTTTGGTACGCAGATCCGGGTCGCAGATGGCGAGGATTTGAGCGGCAAGTATGCCTGCATTTCTGGCTCCGTTGATTCCAACCGTGGCGACGGGGATACCCGGAGGCATCTGAAGGATCGATAACACCGCATCCAATCCTTCCAGGGATGCTTTGATGGGAACACCGATGACAGGCAGGGGGGTCAGGGCGGCGATCACTCCCGGCAGGTGGGCTGCCATTCCTGCACCCGCGATGATCACCTGAATTCCGCGGTCACAGGCGTTTCGGGCAAAGGTGTCCACCAGCTCCGGAGTCCGGTGGGCCGACAGTGCATTCATTTCAAAGGGAATCTCCAGCTCGTCGAGGATTTTGGCGGCTTCTTCCATGACCGGCAGATCGGAGGTGCTGCCCATAATGATACTGACCAGGGGTTTCATTGGTGTGTTGATGAATCGCTGAACAAATTTATGTTATTTTCCTTTCAACTTCTTCTTAAATCCTATATTTGTATGAAATGTTCATGCGTGTTTTTAATCCTCCTGCTCTATGAAAACGATCAAGGTCAAAGACAAGGAATTCATCCCGTTTATACCTGAAGCAAAGATCCAACGGGCAGTGAAAAAGATCTCCCGGCAAGTCAACCAGGACATGACCGGAAAAGTGCCTCTTTTTCTTGTCATCCTCAACGGGGCATTTATCTTTGCCTCCGACCTGCTCAGAAGTATAAATCTGGATTGCGATATTTCCTTTGTAAAACTTGCCTCCTATGAGGGGACATCCACCACATCCACCGTTAAGGAGCTCATAGGATTGGGAGAGGTGGTGAAGGACCGTACCGTGATCATTGTGGAAGATGTAGTGGATACGGGCATCACCATCGACTATGTCATTCAGATGCTCAAAAAGATGGAGGCATCGGAAGTCAGGGTGGCGGCGATGTTTTTCAAACCCGATGTCTTCCGTAAGGATTTCCGGATCGATTACAAGGGAATGGATATTCCACCGGATTTCGTGGTGGGTTATGGACTGGATTACGACGGATTCGGACGGAATCACCCGGGCTTGTATCGTATGGTCAGGAAGTAATCATAATTCTTCATTTTTCATGCTTCATAAAAAGGTCATTCATAGTTATTCATTGTTATTTATTGTAATTAATTGATAAATAGTAGAGTATGTTTAATTTAGTTATATTTGGGCCGCCGGGGGCGGGAAAGGGTACGCAATCCATTCAGATTGCAGAAAAATATCATCTGGCACATATCTCCACAGGAGATATTTTCAGAAGAGAAATTAAAAATGAGACACCCCTGGGAATGAAGGTGAAAGGGATCATTGAAAAAGGGGAGCTGGTGCCCGACGAGCTGTTGATCGATCTTCTCAGGAACGCGATGCATCAGGTTGAAGACGTGAGGGGATTTGTTTTTGACGGATTTCCCCGAACGATACGGCAGGCGGGTGATCTTGACCTGTTATTGCAGGAGGATGGTGAACAGGTCAGCCTTACCCTGGCCCTGGAAGTCGACGAGCAGGAACTCATTACGCGTCTGTTGATCCGGGCGCAGCGGGAGGGCAGAAAAGATGATACCCGGGAGGTCATTGCTAACCGACTGGAGGTTTACCACCGGCAGACAAGCCCGCTCATAGAATACTATCAGGAGCAGGGCAAATTTAAGGCGGTGTACGGGCAGGGTACGATCGGGGAGATTTTTGACAGGCTGTGTCGTGAGATTGATACAGTTTTGAGTAGTCAGTAGCCAGTAGCCGGTAGCCAGACAATTTCTATTTGGCCGTAGGCCATAAAGCATGGTAGCCATGTCAAATCCCAACTTCGTTGATTATGTGAAGATCTGGTGCCGTTCGGGGAGCGGCGGGGCGGGATCGGTGCATTTTTACCGTACCCGGCTCAATCCCCGCGGAGGACCTGACGGAGGCGACGGGGGCAGGGGAGGGAATGTGATCCTCAGGGGAAACCGGGATATGTGGACCTTGCTGCACCTGCGGTACACCAGGCATGTCAGGGCGGGTGACGGGCAACCCGGAGGCCGACAGCTATCCACAGGAGCCAGCGGCGACGACGTGACCATCGAGGTACCCCTGGGAACTGTGGCACGGAATGCCGACACCGAAGAGATCGAATGCGAGGTGACGAAACACGGTGAGGAGGTGATCCTGCTCAAAGGCGGACGGGGAGGATTGGGAAACGACCATTTTAAATCCCCAACCCATCAAACTCCACGCTTTGCACAACCTGGGGAACCCGGAATCGAAGCCTGGAAAATCCTGGAACTTAAAATTCTGGCTGACGTCGGACTGGTCGGATTTCCCAATGCCGGGAAGTCAACCCTGCTGTCGGTACTCACTGCTGCAAAACCCAAAATTGCCGATTACCCCTTTACAACCCTGCAACCCAACCTGGGCATCGTCCATTACCGCGACAACCGCTCATTTGTAATGGCCGACATTCCAGGCATCATCGAAGGAGCCCATGAAGGTAAAGGATTGGGCCTTCAGTTTCTTCGCCATATCGAACGCAACCCGGTCCTGCTTTTTATGATACCGGTGGATACCCAGAATAAAATATCGGAGGAATATGACATTCTTCTTCATGAACTGGAACAATACAATCCCGAGTTGCTCCACAAATCCCGGATCCTGGCAGTGACCAAAAGCGACCTGACCGATGAGGAACTGATCCGCGAGCTGAAACGGGAACTGCCGGATATTCCGACTGTTTTCATATCTTCGTTCACCAAAAAGGGCCTGTACAGGTTAAAGGATATGCTATGGAGGGAGTTGAATATATAGACGACATTTGGCAGTTGGCAGTTTACAATAGAACAATGCATAACCTGAGGTGCGAAGCACCGAACCAATACCCAAGAATAACTACGAATGACTACGAATGACCATGAATAACCAATCCCACATATGACCTTCGAGCGCATTAAAGACCTCGACACCGACCTGTTCCTTCTGATCAATGGCTGGAACAGTCCCTTCTGGGATACGGTAATGTACTGGCTCAGCGATAAACTGATCTGGATACCGCTTTACCTGCTTCTGATCTATTTTCTGATCCGGTATTATAAAAAGCAGACACTGATCATTCTGCTGTTTGTGGGTCTTTTGATCTTTCTGAGCGATCAGTCATCGGTTCAGCTGTTCAAGAATGTGTTTCAGCGTCCCAGGCCATGCCATGATCCCGCACTGGCTTCCCTTGTCCATACCGTTAACGGCCAATGCGGAGGACAGTTCAGCTTTGTTTCCTCCCACGCAACGAACCATTTTGCGATCGCTGTTTTTTTAATCCCATTCCTCGGCAGCAAATGGAAATATTTCACCCCCCTGATCCTGTTCTGGGCGGCGATCATCTCCTACAGCAGAGTTTACCTGGGTGTCCATTATCCGGGTGATGTACTGGGAGGCGCTTTGCTGGGGACGGTGCTCGGGCTGGCTGTTGCGATCATGTGCCACTACACGCTCAAAATTTCAAAATTCAGGTTCCAAAATCCAAGCAAATCCCAAATTCCAAAAAAATCCCAATAAGTCAAATTCCATAGCATTGGATGAATGATTCCATTCCCTGAACATTCCTCCATCACTCCAGAGCTAAATGAGTGGTTCTGTAAGAATGTCCACGGGCTTAGATCAAAGTGCTTTGGAATTTGGATCCTGGATTTTTTTTGGCATTTGGGGCCTGGGATTTGGAATTTAGAATTTTAATACCCGTAAGCCTTTCCTTCAAATCTGGATACCACGACCCGGTACACTTTCACGTTTACCAGAGCGGGTTGATTGTACGAGAATTCCCTGCCGGCGTATTTCTTCATGATCACGTTGAGCACGCGGGCCTTTTGAGTGAGGTCTTCGATGAATTCAACGCGTCCGTATGCCAGTACGCTGCGGTACTTCATGCTCCAGCTGCAGGCCACATCCGCATGCTGATACCGCAGAACATAATCGGAACTGAAGGCAATGCAGACATGATCGTTCTGCTGGAGAATGTTGATTTTTTTCCCCTGCGGAGCAGAGTGCAAATAAATGATCCCTTCCTCAAAACCGAAGTTGAACGGCAGGACATACGGTTTGTTTTCCGTGTCGACCATACCGACATGGCAGACCTCACATTGATTGATGATCGCATAAATGGCCTGGGGCGATTCGATGGTCCGGCTTTTCATGTTGATTGTTTTTTCCAGGAATTGATCAGCGAATTTACCAAAGAAATGATCAGGCTGAACAGCAATGCCCACCAGAATCCATCCACCTCAAACCGCTGTCCGATCAATTGATCCGTAATCAGAATGATGACCGCGTTGATCACCAGCAGAAACAGCCCCAGGGTGATGATGGTAAAGGGGATGGTCAGAATGATCAGAAGCGGCTTCAGAAAAACGTTCAGCAACGCCAGTACCAGGGCCACAAGGAGCGCGGTCCAGAACGAATCCACGTGCACTCCGGGTAAAATGTAAGCGGTGACCAGGATGATCACCGACGAGATCAGTAATTTTACAAGAAAACGCATATCATTAATTTTTATAGAATGAGTTGATATCGATTGAGAACAGGAACTGAAACTGCAGCCCGGATTCTTCAGGGAGATAAATGGTGCGCAGTCCCAGATCAAAAGGTGCCAGGAACCTCAGAACGTGCATATCAGCCGTCAGGTCAATCCCCATGGACTGGTATTCCTTTTTTTTAGCCTGTTGCTTGCCATTGGCAGATTCGCCTTTGGCATAATCCCAGAAAACAGCAGCTTTCAGTCGTTTGAGGTAAACAACAGATCCCAGTGCAAGATCAGGATACCAGAAAGGAAACTTGTATCCGGCAGAGAAACTGAAGGCTTTATCCAGATAAATGCCGGAGTACCCCCTTGGATAGTTGATCAGGTCGGCGAAGCGATATTCGCCGGGATCTTTCTGCTGTAAGGCAACATAGAGCCTGACTCCATGATGCCTTACCAAACCGGGCAGATAGATATATGCCTCTGCTGATCCTATGGTACCCAGTGAATTCCCTCCGAAAGGCGTGTGCCTGAAATTCATATCGAGGGTCAGTCCCCATTTCGGGTAAAGATCGCGGTAGGAGGATTCAATCTGTCCGTAGAGGAGCAAACGATATTCCATGACCTGAAACGAGCCCGATGCAAAGCGTGGAGGTAAGTTTTCCCCGTGATTGATATGCAGCAGGGCGGTTCCCACCGTGGGTTGCCACCCGATGATCCACCTGGATAACAGGTACTGGAAAGGTATCCTGACCAGTGCCCTGAGTTGATCTTCCCGCCATGAATAGTCAATCCTATTCTCCAACGAATCCAGGGTTTGGTTTTCCCGCTTACCGATCTCATAGCTAAGATCCATTATCGGGTAGAATCCCCGGTAACTGAAGTCGGCAAAGTACGTTCCTTCTTTTTCATTCAGATTGTACCGGTATCCCAGGTTTGTGAAAGCCGTACTGAGCTTGTTCTGCGACATGATGGATACTCCGGGATAAGCCTCCTGGTTGTCGGCATCGATGTAAAATGGGCCCCAGCTGTGAACATTGAAAAGGTTCGCTCCATCCCGGTAGGGTCTGGATAGATAATGGGAGTCGGCCAGGGGCACACAGTCGAAGATGTACTCTTCCATGGAGGTCAGCCCATCGGCAACCGGGGCCAGGCTATTTACCGGTTCTCCCAGGGGCTTCCACTCCGCCGGAATCACCGGCATGCGTGCGATCCGGTATCCGTCGCCCGTATAACGGGAATAGTAAAGAGTATGCCTATCCTCTGTAACGAATGCATCCGTCGCACCCAGGATGGCGTCGGTCACCTGGTATATGCTACGACCGGACGTATCCACCGCGTAGATATTTTCGGTTCCGGAGTAGCCTCCCGTATAATAGATATAGGCGCCTGCCGGACACGGCAGACAGAGTTCTGTAAATGACCAGGGTGTGAGGGCCGACCAGGTCGTTGTGGTTAAATCGCAAACCAGAACCGCTTTTCCTTTTTCCGAGACCCCGATCGTTACGATTTTTCCATCTCCTTCCGTCCACCGGGGGGTCATCAGAAATGTGCCCACCGGAGCGGAGATCTTCTGCAGGATCGTCCCGGCGATTGCGTCAAGAATGACCAGGCTGCTCTCATCCAGGGAGTCCAGCTCCACTGCGGCAATACGGTCAGTGCCTGCTGAAAGGGCCGGCGAAAAGATCCTTGTGCGATGAGTAAGTTCCCGGGATTTCCCTGTGCGCATATCATAGACCCTGATTACGGAATAGCTCCGGTTTTCCCAGCGTGGATCCTGTTTCATGGCCGACCAGGCCATCAGGTCACCGGAAACGGAAAGGGTCTGGCTGAAATTGAACCCGGGTGTGCAGAGGATCGATTCGTTGCCATCCGGATCAATGATGACATACCGGTTCACATCGTCCAAACTGCTTTTTTCCGTCAGAATTCCCGATCCCGGAATTTCCGCGGGATGGCGGTAGTTCGAGTAGGCAGGTCTGCGGCCGGTTGCTTTGAGTGTTATGAATGGTGACTCATGGATGTTGGTTGAAATAGGATTATTTATCCTCCAGGTCGAGTCCAGTTCGGAAAGAATACTCTGGTACAATTTGGCTTTGGGCATGCCCGTGATCTTTTTCAATCCGTAATTGAAGGGAACGAGCATAAATGGCTTGCGTGCCACGGTGTTCAGTGTCTGGTCCCAGAGCGCGGATCCGTACCTGAGCCTGGACCTGCTGACCAGGTGGTAGCCCAGGATATAGTGATCCGGTACGAAATCCTTATAGGAGCCAAAGACGGCCTTGTCATAGGAGTAGATCCCATGTGCGGATAATTGTCCCCGAAGGGGCAGGGTGAACGATGGATCCCTTCCCCTTCCGGAGTATGACCAGCCGGTTTCCACGGCCACTGCATCGCCTTCCAGGAACCAGAAAGGGACAAACAGGCCGATCATGGCGGCGGCAGCCTGTTCACCCAGGAGGTAGTAAAGCCCACGGGTAAATCCCTGGTTCATTTTTTCGATTTGCTGAACATGCCGGTATTCGTGCAGGATCAGTTGATCGAGCCAGGGCTGGGAGTACATGTCCTGGGGCGGCGCTGTATAGATTTCCATCCGGCGGGGCGCCCAGGGAACCATGGCGTTGCTTACGACGGATTGTGCATGAAAAATAACGGGCAGCCTTCGCGGTGAGGAGGTGAGCGTTTTCGTTCCCCTGGCAGCCACCTGTTCCAGGCCGGCTGCAAAGTACTGTGCCCTGACCTCATAGTAATCAGGATAGATGACCTGGAAATTCTGCGTACGGATCTGTCTCCACTTAAGGGAAGCCGCATCCTGCCCCAGGTCAAAATATTGTGCAAAACCAGTGGTCGAGAAAAAGAGGAACACCATTAATGCCACCCAAATCATACTCCTTCCTTTATCTCTCATCTCTCCTCTCTCCTTTCTCCTCTCTCCTCTCATATTTGCTCCGGCTTCATCACCACGCCCAGTTTATTTCTGCCGTCAATGAAGATCTGGAGAGGATGACCGAAGCAGACATGGCGCAGGTATTCATCTTCGTATACTGCCGGCAGGGTGGAAAGGTAGTCAACATCATAATGCCCATCCTTAATATAGGGATTGATCGTGAAATACCCCACCCTGAACGACGTCAGATTCTGGAAAAAGTGCGTTCCCTGGCTGGGATCAATCCGGTAATGGGAAAGCCCTGATTCAACGATCAGCCTGGCTGACGAGATCTGAGGCCATTTGACGGGGATGCCCAGCCAGGGATCGGCAGATCCCCATCGTCCCGGTCCAACCAGTACATAATTTTTTTTCTGCCCGATGAACCACTCATTCAGCCGGCTGACTTTCGATGCGATATCCTGTGTTTTGCTGGCATGGAAAGCCTGAGGTTTTACATAAACAATATCCTGAATGTTTTTAAGGATTCCATTTCCCATGGCTGCCCGGGAGTACAGGATGGTTTTTTCATAGGGGATCATGTCCAGCTTTTCTTCGATGACTTCCGTGTTGTCGACGATGGGTCTGATCTGCAGCAGGTTAAAGACCTTGGGCTCTCCCTTCACCGGATTAAGATCAACGGCAAACTCAATTTCCACCGGGCGGCTCATTTCCTGAGAACCCATTTCCAGTGCCATATGAATGATCTCTGCCAGGGGAAATACATTATGATTCAATATTTGTGAAAAGGTGATCACACGCCGTCCCGGAAGCTGGATTCCGTCGCGCAGAATATTGTTTTCAAAATCCCAGGTCGAGGCAACGTTCTTCAGGCAGCTGTCCTTATCAGCCTCATTTACAGGTATTTTGACCAGGTTGATCGCATCATCCACGTCGGGTTTGAAGCTGGAAGCGTCCAGATTCAGCGCATAGAAGAGTTTCTGGGTCTCCTTGAGGGCCATCTCGGGGGTGGAGAGCTGGAGAATTTTTTTGGGATGTTTGGGCGAAAACCGTAGGGTAACCCCTCCTTCCACCACATATTTACCCAGGCCAAAAGCGATATTGGCAATGCCATCCTCCGGCTTCTCGGGTTCAATCGGATAAAAGTTGATGGAGCGTGCTACGCCCGAGATCGACGGATAAAAACGATTATTGTATTTCTCACCGCATACCATCTGCAGCACAATGGCCATTTTTTCTTCATCGATTACATTGGAGGTTGCTGTCATGTATGACTTGCTGTCGGTAAAAAAAGCCGAAGCATACACGCATTTGATCGCTTCGCTCAGGATTCGGATCATCAACCGCTCGTCATTCTCGACATAAGGGATCATGTATGTATTGTAGATACCTGCAAATGGCTGATAATGACTATCTTCCAGCAGACTTGATGATCGTATGGCCAGTGGTTTCCTGATATAACTGATCAGTGTATACAGGTCTTCGTGGATCCGGAATGGCAACCTGGCTTTTACAAACTGCTCCAGGATCTGTTCATTGGTTGCATCAGACAGCGCGATTTTATAAAGATCATTTTGTTCGATGAATTCGTCAAATACATCGGTGCAAAGGACGACTGTCTTGGGAATGGAAACAATGATATCGTCGTATTTATCGAGAAACCGGTACTTTTTGATCAGGGAGTCAAGGAAGGCCAATCCGCGTGCCTTACCTCCGATGGAGCCACTGCCGATGCGCGTGAAGCTGAGGTACTCATCAAAGCTTTCCTTGTTGAATTCAGCAATGACTCCCCGGGATTTGTACATGCGGTAACTTCCGATGGCATCGAAGATGAAGCGGCGAATGGCATCCAGGTCGTTGTCAAAGTCGGACATCCGCAGATCGCGCAGCAGATCTGCTAGGGGAAACAATGCCCGCGCACGAAGCCACTTGGAAATGTGGTTATGGGTTATGTGATACAGCAGCGAATCATCCGGTACTTCGAACATTTTCATCTGCAGGGTCTTCAGGTCGGGGGCGCGGTTGATCTCCTCCATGGTCTCCGGGTCCAGGAAGACAAAATCTCCAAAAGCAAAAAATTCAATGATGAAATTCCTCAGTTCGATTGACAGGGTTTTCGAGGTTTTGTTGAGAAAACCGACCTTCAGCTCTTTTGCCAGCTTTTCATTTTCAGCATCTGAACTTTGCAGCAGCAACGGCATGAAAATGTCATCCTTCTTGACTTTTGTGCACAGCATGATCCCTGCTTCTTTATCCATTTCCCCGTTCCGTTCATAACTCACATCGGTGATGATCCCAAGCAGGTTGTTCTTATATTTTTCGTACAGGGTAACTGCCTCATTGTAGTTTGTTGCCAGCAGGATCTTGGGTCTCCCCCTCATCCGGAGCATCTGCTGGTGCTCATTGAGGCCCTCCAGCTGGAAGGCCTTGGATTGCTTGAAAATGATCTTGTAAATGTTGGGAAGGTAACTGGAATAAAAACGGATGGAATCTTCTACCAGGAGGATCGCCTGCACGCCCACCTCATTTACGTCGTGCTCCACGTTCATTTTGTCTTCGATCAGCTTGATGATCGCCAGTAAAATATCCGGATTCCCCAGCCAGCTGAAAAAATAGTCAATATAGCTGTAATCTTCTTCATTCAGTTTCAGGCTGACCTCGCGTGAAAAAGGAGTGAGGACAATGATGGGTTTCCTTGGATATTTGTTTTTGATCTGTTTTGCCAGGTCAAATGTCCCTACGTTGTCGGCGCTCAGCATGATGATGATCAGGTCAATGCTTTCATTCTCGAGGATATCGAGGGCCTCGTCGCCTGAGTGAGTGATCATGAACTGTGGGGGATACCTGAGGTTGAGCGCCACGTACTCGTTAAAGATCTGTTCATCGATCCTTCCGTCACCCTCGAGAATGAATGCATCGTATGAGCTGGACACCAGAAGTACGTGATAGATACGTTTCTTCATCAGGTTGATGAAGGGTGTATCGGAAAAATAGTACCGCTTTAAATTGAGGATTTTGGGATTGACAGTCATGTCGGGGCTTGTTGATGAAGCTATACAAAAATAATATTCTTTTTATATATGGCCGGGGTAAAGATCTTGCATGGATGATAAATAATATATATTTTTGACGTTTCTATTCTGCTGGTAACTTTCTCTAACAGGTCACCTCAACCATTATCCTATAACCCTAAAAAAGAATACCATGAAAATGATGCTTCATTTTGCCGTATGCTGCGTGGTGATTTTATTTTTTTCTGCCTGCAGCACCCTGAAAGTCACCACTGACTTTGACAGGTCAGTTGACTTTACCCAATTCAAGACCTTTGATTTTATCGAGCTGGATGTTCAGGGAGCCATCAGTGAGATGAATCAGGCCCGTTTCATCAAGGCCATCAAGGCTGAAATGGAAAAGAAAGGTTTCCAACTGGATGATAGTGATCCGGATTTACTGGTCAATGCCACAGCCATTCTCCAGAATAAAAAATCCGTAACGGCGGATTCATATGGATATGGAGGCTATTACCGTCCGTACAGGTGGGGTGGTGGTGTGACGACAACTTCTTTCGATGTATATGAATACAAGTATGGTTCGTTGATCATTGATGTGATTGATGCATCTACGCAGCAGTTGATCTGGGAGGGTACGGGTGACAAGGAAATTGATACGCAGGCAAAGGATCCGGATGCTGCCGCGGCCAATGCCGTGTCTCAGATCATGGCGGGATTTCCACCTGTCAGCTCCGGATCAGGCAGGATTCACCTGTGAAAAGACCATTCGGTGAAAGGGCACGGTTGAAATCCTCATCGAACCGTCTGTTCACAATGTCGCAACCATGATGAAACATGCGGGTGCCAGCTTCCCTGGTGACTGTGTGGAACGTTAATCTTTCCATTTCCGCTGGCACCTTTAGTAATGTAAGTGCTTCCAGGCGGATATCTTCAAGGCTTGAGAATCCTGATAATCCGAATCCGGACAGGATGTGGCCCAGTTGCTGATAGCTGGCATACCTGACCGGGCTTTTAAGGACTTTCTCAAAGGTCTGGATCATCCTTTGTGTATTGGTAAAGCTTCCACCCGATTCAAAGGGCAGGGAAGCGGGCAGGATCAGGTGGGCCTGGGCGGCTGTCTTCGTCATAAAATAATCCTGGACCAAAATAAAATCGGCCATGGATAGCCAGCCTGCGACCTTTACTTTATTACAGGCGGATCCCAGCGGATCTTCCCCGAAGATGAAAAGATTCTTTAAGTGTGCATTTTCCAGCAAATCGTACAGATCATTGACAGATCGGGGAATGGATCTAACATGCCACTTTTCTTTGAGACGGCGGTGCAGATCCCTGTCATGGATGGGGATACCTCCCATTCCGATTTCTGGCGCGATTCCCATGTCGATCAGTCCTTGCGAGTTATTCTTTTCCTTAAGGGTGATGATGCCGTTGGATGTCTTGCCCAGTTTACCGGTGAGCAGGGCCAGGTTGTATATTTCGGAGGCGGTATCAGCACAGCATTCTTTTTCTGAAAAGACGATAACAGCATTCATCTCCAGGTTGATCTCCCTGGCAAATTCGATCACCATATCCATAATCGCTACTCCTGATGCATCCAGGAGTTCCATGAAGTTCTCCTTCATGAGTTGCTGTTTATACTGGTCGAATCCTTCACATTGATCATCGATGAAAAGGCGGTTTTCAAATCCGTTGGCTACCAGGTAGTAATTGACTGCGCGGATGAAATGGTAATAGGATTTAATATGCAGGACGGAGTCTGCCTTATGGATCATGGTGCTCTTAGGGTGCACAGTGACCAGTTCGACTGGAATATGGTACCTGTACTGTGCCTGGTTGATCATAAAACCCACCTCGGCATTATCGATGTTCAGCTCTGCTCCAATGAGATAAATTTTACTCGCACCGGTGATCTGTTCAAAAGGGACATTATGGGATGAGGTGAAGGTATATCCCTGGCCGCGGTTGAGATAATGGAAGCTGCATACATTATTGGTACTGGCTGCAGCTCTTGCCAGCTTCTGTATCAGATAAAGCTCTTCATTGGAAAGCCGGGCTCCTGCGAAAAATGCGTTTTCGTCCGGTTTCACACTGCGGATGTGGTCTTTGATGAGCTGAAAGGCGTCATCAAATCCGATTTCCTGAAATTTACCGTTTTCTCTGTATAGGGGTCGGGTGATACGGGAGCGGTCGTTGATATAATGATATCCAAATTTGGCGTACCGGCACAGATTCCCTTCCGGATTGATCTGGCCTTCCGCGCCGGTGATTTTCATTACAAAACCATTTTTATGATTTAGGGTGATTTTACATCCTACTGAACAATAATTGCAGATGGTTTCCGCCTGGTGCAGCTTCACCGGACCGGGTTTAAATGGGACGTTTTCCGTGATTGCTCCTGTAGGGCAGGTAGAAATGCATAATCCGCACGATTCACAGGTAGTATCCTGGAGTGCATCGCCCATACTGGGTGCAACATAGGTATTAAAGCCCCGGTTAACCAGCCCGAGTGCATTGGCGCCCACCACCTCTCGGCATATACGGATACAGCGTGAACAAAGTATACATTTGTTGCTGTCGATCTCGATATAGGGATGCCTGAAATCAACGGGATGGTCTGTGAAATCTCCCTTGAAGCTGACCTGGTCTGCTTCATATTCGGTGCAATAGCGTTTAAGGTCGCATGTAAAGTATTCGACACACCCGCATTCCAGGCAACGCTGTGTTTCATGAAGTGCCACTTTTTCATTGGCATAGCCCAGTTCCACTTCCTTGAAATTCATACGCTCCGCCGGCACCAGGGTGGGCATTTCCTCTCTGGCCTGAGGAACGTAGCGGGAATCATAATCTGAGGGAACCTGCGCTTTGAAACTCTCTTTTTTACTGAGGAATTCCGGCTTGAGCGGCTCCAGGGGTTTATTCATCAGGAACAGGTGACAACTTTGGGAGGCAAGCCTGGCTTGTCCGATTGCCTGGATGAGGGTAGCAGGTCCGCTCACCCCATCGCCGGCAGCAAAAATAGATGGGATACCTGTTTGAAGAGTGATAGGATCAGCATCAATGTCTCCCCAGCGGTTAAGTTTAAGTTCATCCTGATCGTAGTATTGGTTAATATCATTGAGGAAGGAGACATCAGTTTTTTGGCCTATGGCAGCCAGGATGTAATCCACCCTGAGATCGAATTCGGAGCCCTCAACAGGTACCGGACGGCGGCGACCTGACCGGTCAGGCTCACCAAGCTGCATTTTCTGACAGGTGATGGAGTGGACCTTTCCCCGTGAGTCCTTATTGATCCGGGTGGGATTGGTCAGCAGCATATAGGTTACATTTTCCAGTTTGGATTCGTGGATCTCGATAGGATTCGCCGGCATTTCTTTTTCTGTACGCCGGTAGATCACGATCACCTCTTTGGACCCGCAGCGCCTGGCTGTCCGGCAACAATCCATGGCTGTATTTCCTCCCCCGATTACAGCTACACGTTTTCCCGTGAAGTCAAGCCGTTCGCCTGACAGTTCCATTTTCTTCAGGAAATCAATCCCCGACAATACGTTTATAGCGTCGTCCCCCTCACACCCGATATTGGTTCCTTTTTGGGAACCGATCGCAATAATTGCAGCGTCATATTTGGTCTTAAGATCTTTAAAAGAAAGGTTCCCGCCCAGCTTTTGGTTAAAGAAGATCCGTACGCCCATTTCCGTGATGTTGTCCACTTCCTTTTGCAGGATATCATTAGGAAGACGGTAATCGGGGATTCCGTACTGAAGCCATCCGCCTGCTTTGGGAGCTGCTTCATAGAGATCCACCTGATGACCTTCTTTTTGCAGGAAGAATCCGCAGGACAGCCCGGCAGGGCCGGCACCGATCACAGCCACCTTCTTACCTGTGGGGGCTTTGATCCCGGGTCTCCATTTGTCGGGAGATTCCAGATCGTAATCAGATGCAAACCTCTTCAGGTAGTCAATACCCACAGCATGACCTTCATTGAGCAGGTTACGCCTGCAAGCTACTTCACAGGGCCGGACACAGACCCTGCCACAAACAGCGGGCAGAGGGTTTGTTTCCTTGATCAGGGCCACTGCTTCATGATACATGCCCTTCTCAATCAGAGAAATATATCCCTGTACGTCCACTCCAGCCGGGCAGGCCTCTTTACAGGGTCCGATACAGTCAGCATAGTGGTCACTGACAAGCAGATTCAGGGCTGTTCTGCGGGCGCTCCGTATTTTCTCATTATCGGTTGTGACCTTCATCCCCTCGCTGATGCGCGTAGAGCATGAAGGCTGCAGGCCACGGAATCCCTCGATCTCGACAACGCAAAGAAAACATGATGTATAGGGTTCTAAACGCGGATCATGGCAGAGCGTTGGTATGTGGAGGCCATGCCTTTGAGCAAGCTCCAGAATTGTTTCCCCATACCTGCCTTTGAGTATTTTCCCGTTTAATATGATGTTCAGATCTTCGTTCATTGCATGCTCACAATACCGTCAGTTATTAAGATAGTCTGATTGCTTCGAACTTACATTTTACAAAACAAACCCCGCATTTGATGCATTTTTCCTGATGGATGAAATGAATTTGTTTGCGTTCGCCGGTGATGGCTTCGACCGGGCAATTTTTTGCGCAGACCATACAACCCGTGCAATTCTCAGGAATGACCTCGTAGGTCAGTAATTGCTTACAGGCTTTTGCCGGACACTTTTTATCCCTGATATGAACTTCGTACTCGTCGCGAAAATATTTAATCGTTGTCAGGACCGGATTCGGAGCAGTTTGGCCCAGTCCGCACAGGGAGCTATCCTTAATCTGGTAGGCGAGGTCCTCCAGCCGCTCAATGTCCCCCTGCTCCCCTTTGCCTTCAGTGATTCGGGTAAGTATCTCGAGCATACGTTTGGTGCCAATACGGCAGAAAGTACATTTTCCACAGGATTCTTTCCGGGTAAAATCCAGGAAGAATTTGGCCACGTCCACCATGCAGGTGGTTTCATCCATAACAACCATACCTCCGGATCCCATGATTGCCCCTGTAGCGTTGACCGACTCATAATCGATGGAGGTATGGGCCAGGTATTCAGGGATGCAGCCACCGGATGGACCTCCCAGCTGTACTGCCTTAAATTTTTTATCCCCCTGGATCCCACCACCCAGTTTGAAAATAATGTCCCGGACAGTAATGCCCATTGGCACTTCTACCAGGCCTGACCGTTTTATTTTTCCTGCCAGGGCGAATACCTTCGTGCCTCTGCTTTTTTCGGTTCCATATTTTGCATAAGCTTCCGCTCCATTAAGAATGATCCAGGGGATGTCTGCAAATGTTTCGACATTATTAATATTTGTCGGTTTTTTCCACAGACCTGAAGAGGCGGGAAAGGGTGGCCTTTTACGTGGCATCCCCCTGTTTCCTTCCACGGAGGCTATCAGGGCGGTTTCTTCACCGCATACGAAGGCACCTGCTCCTTCCTTGATGTGAATATCGAAATTGAAGCCTTGAATACCCAGGATGTTCTGACCGAGATATCCTTTCAGGCGGGCCTGTTCGATGGCAATATTGAGTCGTTTGATAGCCAGCGGATACTCCGCACGGCAATAGATCACCCCATCGGTTGCCTCAATAGCATAGGCCCCAATGATCATTCCTTCCAGCACACTATGAGGATCACCCTCAAGTACCGAGCGGTCCATGAAAGCTCCGGGATCCCCTTCATCTGCATTGCAGATGATGTACTTCTCAGAGGCTTTGTTATCACTAGCAAATTTCCATTTCAATCCGGTCGGGAAACCTCCGCCTCCACGACCCCTTAAACCTGAGGATATAACGGTTTGGATGACATCCATGCGGGAAATACGCTGCCCCGCAATCTTTTTGATTGCGCGGTATCCCTGCCGCGCCTCGTATTCCTCGATGTTTTCAGGATCAATATAACCGCAATTCCGAAGGATGATCTTGACCTGGCCCTCTATAAAATCATTATCCGGTGTTGGGAACAGATCGGTTTGAACGATATATTCCTTCACCGGTGAATGCTGTACCAGATGCTTGTCAATGATCTCCACAGCCCTGGTCTCATCAATCTCTCCATAAAGATAGAAACCCGTTTCGTCGATGATTTCAACCAGAGGTTCACGATAGCACATTCCGATGCAACTGGTTTTCTTTAGCTCAAAATCCAGATTCTCCGCCTGACGCAGGGCCTGGATCTTTTCATAGGTTTTCCCTGCCCCGGCTGCAATCCCACAACTTCCTAATCCGACAACTACTTTTGTTTTTCCCATTTCATAATGGATAGTCTGTGCGTCAATCAGTTGTTTTCCCTGATCCGGATATCCTTAATGATCCGAACTGCCTCTTTCCCTGTAAGTTTTCCGTACACCTCGCCGGCCACCATCATCACCGGTGCCAGAGAGCAACAGCCAAGACAAGCCACTGACTCCAGTGTGAACAGACCATCCTCTGTTGTTTCACCATCTTTGACACCCAGCGCTTCCTGCAGCGAACTACTGATTGTATAGGCATCCTGAACGTGACATGCAGTCCCGTGACAGACCTTAATAATGTACCTTCCAACCGGCTTCAGCCGGAACTGGGCATAAAAGGTGGCTACGCCATAAAGATCGCTTACATTTAATCCGGTGGACACTGATATCTTCTCGAATACTTCCCGCGGGATGTAGCCGTACAGATTCTGCGCACCCTGTAAAAGGGGGATAAGGCTGCCTTTTTTGCCTTTATATTTCTGAATGAGAGGTTCTAACAAGGAAAGATCCACAGGTGTTTGTTCCATTGATTCCCGATGAGTATGAATTCTTGAAATTCTCATGGATTCCTGATATATAAATGGCTTGTAAAAGTAAATAAATGTTTTGAAAGTGGTTTAAAAGGGTGGAATTATTACCATCATCCAGCTTTTTATAAATTTGTTCACTAATTCGAGTGCCATGAACTATTCCAAAGGACAGATCGTTGCTCTTGTTTCTCTCCGGATCGTGATCGGGTGGCATTTTCTTTTCGAGGGTCTTACGAAGGTCTTCCAGCCAGGATGGACTTCCTCTGCTTACCTGCTGGATTCCAAAGGTTTTTTAAGCGGATTTTTCATCTGGATAGCTTCCCATGCTTCTGTTTTATCCGTTGCCGATTTTCTGAATGAATGGGGACTTACACTGATCGGTCTATCGCTGATCCTTGGTCTTTTTACCAGGATCAGCTGCATCTTCGGGATGCTTCTTCTGCTTTTTTATTACCTTTCCCACCCGTCATGGATCGGTTATGAGTATGTCTTTCCTTCTGAAGGTGCCTATTTTATTGTCAACAAGAATATCATCGAGATTTTCGCATTGCTGGTGATCTTTTTCTTTCCTACAGACAGGATTTTAGGAGTGAGAAGATTGCTTGGGAAAGGAGACAATTCATAGTCATTCAATAATCATTCAATAGTCATTCGTAGTTATTCATGGTTATTCATTGTTATTTGCACAACTAAAGACCATGAATAACGCGAAGCACCCCTGACTTACGTCAGGATAAACTTCGTGCTGAGCAAATAACCACAAATAACCATCAAATCAACTCCATGGCAAATTTTTCCCGCCGCGACATCATTAAAGGCCTGGCAACACTGCCGGTTGTCGGAGCCGTTGCCTATGGTTTATACCGCCGCCAGAAAAGGTACAAAGAGTTGAACCGTAATTTAATGGAGAATCTCCGGATTCAGCTGCCTGGTGAGATACCGACGGTCAAGGGTGACAGGATCCGGATCGGGATCATCGGCACGGGCAGCCGGGGACGCTATCTGCTTAAGGCCCTGGGGTATGTGCAGCCCAGCTCAATGGATACATGGCTGCAGAACGCCAGGGAGGATGCATTTTACAGGGATTATCTGCGGAATTTCCTCGAACAGGAAGATCTCAACGTTGAGATCACAGCCCTTTGCGATATCTTTGAATCCAATGCACACAAAGGGATAATGGCAGCCTCGAATGTAGCCAGGAAAGGCAGTGAAGGCAAGCCGGGAAAAGAGCCCATGCGCTACAAGACCTACCGGGAGTTGTGCTCAGCCCCGGATGTGGATGCTGTGGTCATTGCCACACCCGATCACTGGCATGTCCCGATGGCACTGGAAGCTGCCCGCAACGGTAAGCATGTTTATTGTGAAAAGCCTTTATCGTGGACCGTTGAAGAGACCTATGCCATCCGTGAAGCGATAAAGCAAAGCGGAGTGGTCTTCCAACTGGGGCATCAGGGACGCCAGACCGACAGCTACCAGGTGGCACGCTCGATGATCCGGCAGGAAGTGCTGGGCAAGGTGAACCTGATAGAAGTGTGCACCAACCGGAACGATCCCAACGGGGCCTGGGTATATGAGATTCCAGCGGAAGCAGGCCCTGACAATATCGACTGGAACCAGTTCATCGGACCGGCCCCGTGGCATGAGTTCAGCCTGGAACGGTTTTTCCGCTGGCGATGCTGGTGGGACTACAGTACGGGACTCAGCGGCGACCTGTTCACCCATGAGTACGATGCGATGAACCAGATCCTGGATCTGGGCATCCCCCATTCAGCGGTGGCTTCCGGCGGAATTTACTTCTTTAAGGATGGCCGGACGGTGCCCGACGTGCTGAATATGTCGTTTGAATACCCTGATCGTGACCTGACCCTGCTTTACAGCGCAACACTGGCCAGCGAAAAGGACAGGGGAAAGGTGATCATGGGGCATGATGGCTATATGGACCTGAGCGAAACATTGGTCATCAACGCCGATCCCTCATCAACGCGGTATGGGGATAAAATCCGACAGGGCCTCATTGAGCCGGGTAAACCCATTTACACCTATGTTCCGGGAAAGGATGGTGTGGATGCTGTCACCTCTGCAACCGAAAAATATTTTGCCAGCAGAGGATTGCTTTATACCTACCGGGGAGGGAAAGAAATCGATACATCCCACCTGCACCTGAAAGAGTGGCTCAATTGCATCCGCCAGCGTAATGGTGCCCGCCCCAGCTGTCATATTGACGCTGCATTTGAGGAAGCCATGACAGCTCATATGGGAACCATCGCCTATAAGGAAGGCAGAAAGGTCTATTGGGATAGGGAAAAGGAGGTAATATGCTGATTAACACTGCACTTATCGGCTACGGCCTCTCAGGCCGTGTTTTCCACGCTCCCTTCCTGCATACGCATCCCGGATTTAGGCTGCATACCATTGTCACCTCCGGTGATGATGCCGCCCTGCACTATCCGAAAACCCGTATTCTCAGGCACCTTGAAGATGCCCTGACCGACCGTGACATACACCTGGTTTGTGTCTGCACTCCCAATGGATTGCACTTCGAACAGGCCAAAATGGCACTGGAGGCCGGTAAGCATGTCATTCTTGAAAAACCGATGACTCCAACTGTCAGGGAAGCTCAGGACCTGGCTTCTGTTGCACAGAAAGTGAAACGGCACCTATTTCCCTTCCAGAACCGCCGCTGGGACGGTGATTTTTTAACTGTACGGCAGATCCTGTCCCAACAATTGCTGGGAAAGATACTCGACTTTGAATCTCGTTTCGACCGATACAATCCTGCCATCAGCCGGGCAGCCTGGCGGTATGTCATTACTACTGCAGGAGGAACCCTGTACGACCTGGGAACGCACCTGATTGACCAGGCACTCCTGCTTTTTGGTAAACCGCATGCCGTTTTCTGCAGGCTGTTCAATCAAAGGGAGTTCAGTGTGGTGGATGATAGCTTCGATCTGAAGCTGATCTATCTTGGCCTGAATGTCACCCTGAAAGCAGGCGTTTTTGTCAGGGAAAAGGGACCCCGTTTCAGCATTCATGGCACGCTCGGTTCCTATGTAAAGTATGGACTCGATCCGCAGGAAGACGAGCTGAGAAAGGGTAAATGGCCAAAGGGGGCCCGATGGGGATGCGATCGGAAAGCCGACTTTGGAATCCTGAATACGGAAACGAGAGGTCGTATCATCCGCAGCCCTCTCGAAACGTTCCCGGGAAACTACATGGGATTCTTTGAGAATGTGCATCAGGTGATCACAGCACATGCTGAGCAGGCTGTGAAACCTGAGGAAGCACTCATGACACTGAAGGTGATTGAGCGGGCAATGAAAAGCGACCACCTGCAACAGGTGGTTCTCATGGAATGATGTTAATTTTTCAAGACAGCCGTGATTGATTTCTTTACTTTTTCTAAATTAGCTTTTTCAACCCGGAACCAATTGCTTATCTCATGAAAACACGCCGTGAGTTCCTTAAAACCGTTGGCGTTCTGGGCGCCAGCACCATGGTATTGCATACATTTCCCTCCTGTTCTGTCAGAAAAGAGGTTGGATTGCAGCTCTATACGCTGAGGGATACCATCGAAAAAGAGACACGATCGACCCTTGAGCAGGTGAGCAGAATCGGATACGAGCATATCGAACCGTATGGATTTGACGGGAAATTTTACGGGATTCCTGCCGTGGAATTCAGGAAAATGATCGAAGACATGGGTATGCGGATCACCTGTACCCATACGGGTATTTCTTCGCAGAATGCGGATGTCTGGCTGGATGCAGCAAACCGGGCAGGACTGGAATACATTGTATTGCCTTCTCCCATGGGAAGAAAAGTGGATACCGCGGATGACTACAGAAGGATGGCGGGGGAGATGAACATCATTGGGGAAAGAGCCAGGCAGGCAGGGATCCGTTTTGGATATCATAATCATGCCGGAGAATTCCAATCAGATGATAGTGGAGTGTTTTATGATATCCTTCTGAAAGAGACCGATCCAGCCCTGGTGTGTTTTGAGCTGGATATTTTCTGGATCATCAAGGGAGGTTATGATCCGGTGGCCTATTTCCGTAAATACCCCGGACGGTTTGCCCTGTGGCATGTGAAGGATATGGATGCAGCGGGTGAAAGTACCATAATCGGTGAAGGGAACATTGACTACGGGGAAATCTTCACCCAGGCTGACCTGGCCGGATTGGATTATTTTTACGTGGAGCAGGAGAGCTATTCCAAAAGCCCGATTGAATCAGTGGAGGATAGCTATGAATATATCCGTAAGAATTTGACTTAAAATGTTTTGTATACTCTATGCGCCTCCATGACAACCTCCTTCGCCTCTGTGGTAAAAATGCATTTAACCACAGAGGCGCACAGAGGAAATCACAGAGGCGCGCAGAGGGAGTGGAAAAGAAACTTCACAGCAAAAAATGAACTTTATGAGAGACAACAAACCAACAAAAGAAAGTACCGATATGGACCGCCGGACCTTTCTGAAAACGGCCGGTGTGGCAGCAGCCGGATTCACGATCCTGCCCAGCTATGTCGTTTCCGGCCTGGGGCATCGCATGCCAAGCGATAAATTGAACATTGCGGGTGTCGGTATCGGGGGCCGCGGAGGAGGTGTGATCAAGGCGGTCAAAAGTGAAAATATTGTTGCCCTGTGCGATGTGGACTGGGAATACGCTGCCGAGCTTTTTGATGAATTTCCCGGGGCCAGTAAGTTCTATGACTGGCGGGAGATGTTCGATAAGATGGCAAAAGAGATTGACGCGGTGGTAGTGGGTACCCCCGATCATTCCCATGCTATTATTTCCATCAATGCGATGAAACTCGGCAAGCATGTTTACTGCGAAAAACCGTTGACCCATTCGGTATGGGAATCGCGCCAGATGACAGAGATCGCCAAAAAGTACAGGGTGGCGACCCAGATGGGCAATCAGGGTAATTCCGGCGAAGGCATCCGTCAGACGTGCGAATGGATCTGGGACGGAGCCATCGGTGAGATCAGGGAAGTGCATGCCTGGACCAACCGGCCCATCTGGCCGCAGGGACTGGAACGTCCTACCGAGGTGATGAAAGTTCCCAGGACCCTCAAATGGGATCTCTTCCTGGGGACAGCGCGCGAGAGGCCGTACCACTCCATATACCACCCCTGGAACTGGAGGGGATGGTGGGATTTTGGTACGGGAGCCCTTGGCGATATGGCCTGCCATATCATGGATCCTATCTTTAAGGCATTGATGCTGAAATACCCCGTGAAAGTACAGGGCAGTTCCTCCCAGTTCAACACGGAATCACCCCCTCTGGCAGAGGTGGTCACCTATACGTTCCCCGAACGGGATAACCTGCCCCGCCTGGAGATGCCGGAAGTGAAGGTTACCTGGTGGGATGGCGGACTGCTCCCACCCAGGCCCGAAGAATTACCTGCCGGTGAGATCATGGGACGCGACTCCGATGGCGGCGTGCTCTTTATCGGATCCAAAGGAAAACTCATGTGTGGCTGCTATGGAAAAGATCCCTTCCTGCTGCCGCTTTCGATGGATGAATCCTATTCACGTCCGGTTCCAACCCTGCGGAGGATAGAGACCAGCCATGAAATGGACTGGGTCAGGGCATGTAAGGAGAACCCGGATAACCGGACGGAAGCCAGCTCCTATTTCGGGTATTCGGGCCCCATGAACGAAATGGTGCTGATGGGTGTGGTCGCCATCAGGCTCCAGGACCTCAAACGTGAACTGATATGGGACGGACAGAGCATGCGTTTCACCAACATCGGCGATGGTGACGAGATCCGGGTGGTGGCCAGCGATAAGTTCCAGATCATTGACGGCCACCCGCATTTCGACACAAAGCATGAGACCACCAACGCCAAACAGGCGGCTGAAGAGTATATCAAACATACATACAGGGAAGGGTGGGGTTTCTAGTTGGCAGTTGGTAGTTAACAATTCAACATTTTAACAATTTAACAATAATCGCAGGATGAAAAAACTAATTTTCTTATTAATTGCAATAGTTATGGTTGCAGCATGCAAGAGTCCGTCAAAAGTGACGCAACAAACAGCTACTCCTGGAAAAGTCAAGATCGAAGCAAAAATGGCAGCGCCCAACACCCTTTCCCAGGCTGAAATGGATGAGGGCTGGCAGCTGCTTTTCGACGGGAAGAGCACCGCACACTGGCGGGGTTATAACAAACCCGATTTCCCGAAAGGCTGGGAGGTGGTGGATGGCACCATCCACGTCATCGGCTCCGGCAGGGGAGAGGCTGGCTCGGGAGGCGATATCATCACCCGCGAAAAATTCAAAAATTTTGAACTGTCTCTCGAGTGGATGGTGGATACCGGAGCGAACAGCGGCATCTTTTATCTGGCCAGGGAAGTGGAAGGCGAGCCCATCTGGAAGAGTTCTCCCGAAATGCAGGTCCTGGATAACTTCAATCACCCGGATGCCAAGCTGGGAATCAAGGGCAACCGTCAGGCAGGGGCCCTCTACGATCTGATCCCGGCTGTTCCACAGAATTTCAAGGGACCGATGCAATGGACCCCTGTGAGGATCATGGTTTATAAAGGTACCGTTGTCCATTACATGAACGGGGAGAAGGTGTTGGAGTACCATCTGTGGACGGATGACTGGAAGGCTATGTGTGCTAAAAGTAAATTCAAGGATTATCCTCTGTTCATCGATACGGCCGAAGAAGGGTACATCGGCCTGCAGGACCACGGTGACGATGTATGGTTCCGGAACATCAAGATCAAGATCCTTAGATGATATATCATTTCCTGCCTCTTAAAGGGGTTTTGGATAATTTTTGGTGCATGGCGCGTGCGGCGATTCTGCCGGCTCCCATCGCCAGGATGACCGTTGCGGCGCCCGTGACAATGTCCCCGCCTGCATAAACGAATTCCTTCGTGGTTTCCATCGTTCTGGGATCAACCTGGATATATCCCCTGTTATCAAGTTTTATATCGGGGGTGGAATGGAATATGACCGGATTGGGACCATTTCCGACAGCAACGATGGCCATATCACATTCCTGAATGAAATTGGATCCTTCGATAGGTATCGGCCTTCTCCTGCCCGAGGCATCTGGCTCTCCCAGTTGCATCTTGATGCATTCCATTCCCTTGATCATTTTGTTATCCGTACCCAGAAAACGAATGGGATTGGTGAGAAGCTTGAATTTTATGCCTTCCTGACCCGCATGATGGACTTCTTCTGCCCGTGCGGGCAGTTCCTGCCGCGAACGGCGATAGATGATGGTCACCTCGGATGCGCCTGTCCTGATTGCTGAGCGGGCACAATCCATCGCTACATTTCCACCGCCGATCACAGCCACTTTATTGCCTCTGGGTTTTGGTGTATCGTATTCAGGAAAACGATAGGCTTTCATCAGGTTCATCCTTGTCAGATACTCATTGGCCGAGAAAACATTTCCCAGACTTTCTCCTTCCACTCCCAGAAACCAGGGTGCGCCTGCACCAACGCCGATAAAGACAGCATCGAAGTGCTCCAGGAGTTCATCGATGGTCAGAATATTGCCAATGATGTGGTTCAACTCAAGTCTGACTCCCATCTTTCTAAGAAAATCAATTTCAAATTGGACAATGCCTTTCGGCAGACGGAATTCAGGAATGCCATAGGTGAGCACTCCGCCGGGTTCATGAAGGGCTTCATAGATCGTTACTTCATACCCCAACTGGCGCATATCGGCAGCTACCGTCAGTCCTCCTGGTCCTGAGCCGACGACCGCGATGCGTTTCCCGGTGCTGATTTTGATTTCCGGGATCTTTACCTTATCGGATTTTCGCTCCCAGTCAGCCACAAAACGTTCCAACCTGCCAATAGCGACCGGTTCATCTTTTTTACCAAGGATACAGTAGGCCTCACATTGGGATTCCTGTGGACACACTCTCCCGCATATGGATGGAAAGACGTTGGCTTCCTTTATTTTTTTTATCGCCTGATCAAATTTTTCTTCAGCAATCAATGCAATGAAGGTCGGGATGTTAATATTGACAGGGCAACCCTCCACACACCCAGGTTTCTTGCATTGCAGACAACGCCCTGCTTCAAGCAAAGCCAGCTCCGTGGTGTAACCGTAGGGTACTTCCTGGAAGTTACTGATTCGTACAACCTGGTCCTGCTCAGGCATCGCCTGGCGGGGAATCTTTAATCTAATGAACCGTTCATCCTCCCTGGTGATCCCATGCCAGTGGCATCCATATTTCAAACAGAAATAAAAGGGGATAAGCTTGGCATAGGCCGATACAATGGCTTCTCCCACCTTGGAACCGCAATCGGCGCACCTGACCTCTGTGTTCACAATACTGCTACTGCATTGCGGACAGATCAGATCATCCAGTATTTCTCCGTCATTCAACGGATAAGATACTTTTATATCAAATACATCCAAATACGGACTCAGTCTTAACTCAAAATCATTACCCTGGTACTTGGCTGTAAAAAGAAGGAGCCTCTCATTCTGTCTTTCAATATTGAACGTCTTCTTGCAGTGTGGGCAGTAAAAGCTGAGGAAAGTTTTAAACTTTAAATATCGTACATCCTGTTCTAACATTGTTCTATGCCTTTAACGGATGGAAAACAAGAGGGACGTTTTTTCGTCGGCCAGATACATATTGTTTCTTTTTTCCAGCTCCTCAAAATCAACCTGGAAACCATCAAAATCAGGTCCATCCACACAACAGAAACGGATCTCATTATTGATTTTGACCCGGCATCCGCCGCACATGCCCGTACCATCAATCATGATGGGATTTAGACTTACCATGGTCGGAACATTATATTTCTGGGTAAGTTTAATGATATTCTTCATCATGGGAATAGGACCGATGGCATACACCAGCTTTATATCATAACGTTCTTCCAGGTATTTTCCAAGTGGGCCGGTCACAAATCCGCGTTCGCCATAGGTGCCATCGTCAGTTGTTATTACCAGTTCATCACACAGGGCTGTCATTTCATTTTCAAGGATGAGCATATCTTTAGTCTTTGATCCAATAATACCAATGACATAATTGCCTGATTCCTTGAAGGCTTTAGTTATATGATGAAGGATGGCCACTCCCGTTCCTCCTCCCACCATTACCACGGTTCCTTTCTTTTCGGTACCCGCAGCCCGGCCCAGAGGTCCTGCCACATCCTTGATAAAATCACCCTCGTTGAGAGAGCGCATCAAAGCAGTGGTCTTGCCCACAACCTGGAAGATGATGGTAATAATCCCTGCAAAATCATCCTTGTCAGCCACCGTAAGTGGTATGCGCTCACCTGTTTCGTTAACACGGATGATGACGAACTGCCCTGCTTTCACTTTCCTTGCGATTTTCGGAGCTTCAATGTCCATGAGAATGATCGTCCCCATCGCCATCTCTTTTTTTCGCTTGATCTGGAACATATACAAAAAGTGTTCGTAACGTATTATCTTCAAAGACTACCATTCCAGGCTGTCCTCGATCTTTATCTCGTACAGGTCATCGTCACTTAGACCATGCCAGCGGCACCCTTTTTTGGTACAAATGTAGAATTCGATGAATTTGATCCGTGCAGAGATATTGATCCTGGCAACGGGTGAATTGCACCAGCCACAGCGTGTATCTTCCTGCCGGAGGCTCTGGTGGCAGTGCGGACATTTTATATCTTTTAATGTTTCATGCTCCCTCAGGAAGACCGTTGATTTGGATGTGAACACATTCAGGTAAGGGCTTAGCATAATGACACCGTTTTCATCTTTTTCATTGGTGATATCCAATTTAATCATGTCATCCTCAATGAGACTTTTCAAACAATGCGGGCAATAGGTATGCAGAAAAGTACCTGATTCGATGATTTCCTTGAATTCATCCACTTTTTTCTCCATCTTCACAATAGGCCTTTCCTCAGGTTTTTGTGAATCCTTGCCCCTGAATCCATATTCCTGGTACATCCTTCTGAGAGCATCCCCCAGGTCAGTGAACTCAACCGCGTGGTTCTTACAGCCAGCTCTTGAACAAATAGCTACTTTCCCTCCCATCTCCATGTGAAAATGTACCATGGAAGCCCCACAGGTCAGGCATTCTACTTTAGAAGTGATTTGTTGCTGGCAATGAGGGCAATAAAAATTGGCCACATTTCCTTCCGGAAGGTCAAGATCACAGAGGTAATTATAACTACCGTAGACCGAACTGAGATGGATTGTACCTCGTCCACCCTGCATCTCAATAAGAAGTTTGATGCTGGCCTCGTTATCCACCCGCTGCTCCTCATCCATGAGCAATGCGCCGCACATCGGGCATTTGACCCTTAATGAAAGAAATTCGTACATAATAATTTCAATTAAACGTGGTACAAATATAATGGTTACAAACGCACTTAATCAGTCCTTATTCATCTTCATGTAAAAAGAACTCCCATTTCTTGTTTTATTGCCATGTGATCACTGAAATTCGTTGTTTACCGTCCATTTTAATTGTCAGTGGTTTTTGAAAGCAGATATGATTGAAAAAATTGGTTTTGGCAACCAGCGGTTGCTTATCCAGGACATCCCAGCGAAGGAATGTTTTGGGATTTTCTTCCTGGATTGAAAAATAGCCTACATTCATGGATGTGACATTATGAAAGAAGTGGGATCCTGAGGAAGCGTCGAGAGGAAATCCTTCCAGGCTTGTTTCGACAATGATCTTTGCGTTGGATATCTGCGGCCAGTTCACCGGAATCCCGATCCAGCGGTCTCGGGTGCCCCATCTTCCGGGACCGATCAGTACATATTGTTTGCCCTCTTTTCGCATCCGGGTATTGAGCTGATCAATTTCCCCGGCCATCTCTGACGTTCTTGATTTATCAAACCGGTTCCTGTCCACATAAATCACATCCTGGATATTGGATATCATCCCATTGCCCATCCCTTTTTCCGTATAAAGAAGGAGGTGGTCTCTGTTGATCTTATCCATATCCACCGTGTAATCCTGCGAGCTCCCTATCAGAGGTTTGATCTGCAGCAGGTAAAAGGACGCCTTGTAATCCTTGTCCTTGTTTAGATCAACGGCAAATTCAATCTCCACTGGTGAACCCAGTGCTTCTTTGACCACATCAAGAGTCACATCGATCGTCTGGGCCAAAGGGATGTAGTTGTACTTAAGGATATCAGCGAAATTTATGATACGGGGCCCCGGATTTCTCAATCCGGGTATTATGGTGTTATTTTCAATATTATAAACCGATGCACAATGCATCAGCGTTCCGTGACGTTTTGCGTGATCGACATCCAGCCGGATCAGACCGGCGGTATCACCTTCCAGCAGGTTGATGTTCTTCTTTTTCATATCCACGGCAAAAAACTCCAGCTGGGAGTTCTGAAATTGCGCTTTGGGCGTGTTGATCTCAATATTCGGATATTTAGGGGAAAAACGATAGGCCTTTTCTCCTTCCACCACATATTTGCCAAGCCCCAGGGCCAGCACGGCGAATCCTTCTTCCGGTTTCATGTAGGAAAAGGGATAGTAATTATAGGATTGCGCCACACCACTGATATGAGGATAAAAGGTATCTTCAAACCGGTTGCCCACCACCTCCTGAATCACAACAGCCATTTTTTCTTCTTCCAGCGTGTAGTGGATGGAATGTATGTATCCCCGTGCGACAGGGGAGAAAATCGAAGCAAATACAAGCTTGATCGCGTTCGTCAGCTGATTTAACCGCTCGTTGGGATCGGGATGACTGTTTGGCAACAGGTACGTCTCAAATATACCGGCAAAGGGCTGCATGAGAGAATCCTCAAACAGACCTGAGGAGCGCACTGCCAGAGGTTTGGTGATCAGCTTCAGGTAGATTTTCAACCGTTTGACCAGGGTTTCTGTCAGATGACCCTTGAGAAACAGTTTTTTGATCTCCTCGTAGTTCTCCATGTTGAGAACCCTTTCAAACAAGTTGTTCCGGATCATGAAGTATTCAAACTCATCCGTGCCTATAACGGCTGTTATGGGCGTTCTGATGTTGATATTGGACACCGAGCCGGTGAAATCGAAATTATAGATCAGGGTATTGATGAACGCCAGGCCACGTCCTTTACCACCCAGTGATCCTGCTGACAGGCTGACCACATTGGTTTCATCCGTAATGGCCGACTCCTCAAAAGGTACCACCTTACCTTTATTCTGTTCATCCCTGAATTGCTGGATCACACTCAGCAGGTACTGCCGTATATGCTCCACTGATTTAAACTCGTCCACTTTCTTTGGATGAAGAATCCGTGCAGCCTGTATCTCCCCGTGGGCCATCAGCCAGAGGGAGAAGTGATCATGCCGGGCATGATAAAGGAGGGAGTCACCGGGGATGGTTTTCAGTTGCTTTTCAAATTCCCTCAGGGACTGGGCAACCGCAATCTGATTTCCTTCATTGTCCCTGAAAAAGAAATTCCCAAAACCAAGATAGTGTGTAATAAAACTCTTCAGATCCTGCAATAGATTTTCGGAGTTTTTATTGACATAGGTCACTTTCAGATCATATGCCACTTTTTCATTTTCCGTCTGCGATGATTGCAGGATGATGGGCAAACGGGGAAGGTCTTTCCGAATTTGCTGTATGATCTCAACCCCGGCGTTATCCAGAGGAATTCCCTGTTTGGGGAATTTCATATCCGTGATCAGGCACAGCATATGGTCCTCGTATTTATTGACGATCTGCATGGCCTGTTCATAGTTCGTGGCCAGTAATATTTTTGGCCTGACCCGCAATTTCAGTACTTTATAAAGTTCATCAGAACTGACATCGGTAATGATCTGGCGGGTTTGCTCCATGACGATATGGTACAACAGGGGCAGATACCGTGAAAAATACCTGGTGGAATCTTCGATCAGCAGGATGATGCGTACCAGCCCCACTTTGGTATCATTGGCCACATTGACTTCATCTTCCAGAAGTTTAACCATGGCAAAAAAGATCCGGGACTCTCCATTCCAGATAAAGACGTTGTCGATATACCGGGTGAGTTCACTTTTAGTATCGAGCAGAGCTAGGTCTTTATCGTTGTTCAACAGCATAAAGACCGGAATGTCAGGAAATTCCCTTTTTATCAGACCACTGAGTTTAATCGGAGTGGTAATATCCACGCCCATCATCATGATAACCAGGTCATAATGTTTCCTGCGAAGCTGTTCCATTGCCTCCTCAATCGTTGATACACCTGTGATTCGTGGAATCGAGGTCAGGTTCATCTGTAGGTAATCTCCCAGGATGTATTCCGAGAATTTTCCTTCCTTTTCGACGTTATAGGCATCATAAAGACTGGCTAACAATAAAATCTCCCTGACTTTGAAGGGCATCAGGTCATGGTATATATCCCTATTGCAGTTACTTTTATTGAGAAATGTCTGCAATAGCTGGCGGCTGTATTCGGGTTTCACTTTGGAAGTCGAATATTTTTCCCTGAGACTCTTGTCATCGAAGATTTTCCTCAACAGAGCCTTTCCTTTGACGCTGTTGAGATATCCTGTTATAATATTTGCCAGGTTATGGAGAAGCTCCCGCTCTTCTTTCAGAAACGGACCCTCATCCGATGCGGGGAATTCTTTAAGGTAGAAAACATCCAGTCTGCCCTTCTGGTTATCGATGGTTTCGAAAACCTGGGTCTGGCACCACCTGGTTTCTTTGAAGTGAAGGCTTCTGAATTCCATCCCTTCAAACAGGATACGTACCACTGCGGACTCGGGGTGATGCCATGCCTGGGGGATAATCTGGCAAATCTGCAGCAGGGTTTCATCGATCGGTTTTCCTTCTTTCAGGATGCTGGTGGTACGGTTGATGCACGAGAGTTCCTTGAGGCGTTCCTGTTTTTCATGAAGAAGCCTTTGATACCTGACCGGATCAATATTTACCGGGGCTGTTTGCTCAGGTGTTTTTTTCCGGGCTTTAGCCCTGATATCTGATTTACCCGGAGGACACTTCTTTTTCATGCCACAAGAACAATTGGCCCTGCCGGACAGAAATCTCCGGGTTATGATATTTTGTCTGAAACATGTTATTTGCCGGAAAGGATTTTTTCAGCTTCTTCCCTATCACAATCCATAATATACGGGATTCCGGTGATATCGCTGGCTTCGTGAGTAATAGCTGCAAGGTCATTCCTTGAGACATATTCCAGGGCGAATTTCCTGGTACCGGCCATTAACTGACGCAAGCCCTGTGCAAGACGTTCATAATAGGTATACAATCCAAGAGCACCGGCGGGGATTTTTTCAAATTCTTCATTTCCAAATTTATGTCTTAGCTCGGTTGCTGTGACAAAAACTTCATCAATTGTGGTTCCGAAACGTTCCACATAAACAGGGGTTTGATTGTTTCTTATGGCATTACCTATTGTTTTTCCCACCATGGCAGCGGCAATTGGTGCGCGTGCCATACCGACAAGCTTTACAAAAGGAGCGCCCATAGCAATTCCTTTGAATATCTGGTCTTCAAACGTAAAACCGCCAGCTACGGCAAGAGCAGGAATGTACGCGCCATTATCGTTTAGTTGTTTCGCATATTTATAAAGTAATGAATGCAATTCCACCGGAGGCACGCCCCATTCATTCATCATTCTCCATGGGCTCATCCCTGTTCCACCGCCTGCACCGTCGACTGTGAGAAGGTCAATTTTATATTTGGAACAAAATTTCAATGCTGTTGCCAGAGCGACAGGCCTGTAAGCACCTGTTTTCAGGAAAATATATTTTGCCCCGGCTTTGCGAAGTTCTTCCACTCTTTTTGCAAAAGACTCTTCAGTGACCATACCCACACGGGAATGTCTTTCGAATTCACTGAAGGCACCATTTTCAAATGCTTCAATGACGACAGGATCCATCGGATTCGGCAGGACAATGTACCCGCGCTCATGTAACATCTGGGCTTTCTTTAAATTTTTTATCTTCACTTCCCCGCCTATATTCTTAGCTCCCTGCCCCCATTTTAATTCGACACACTGTACGCCGAGTTCTTTAATAGCATATTCCTGGTTGCCAAGCCGGGCATCCTCGATATTAGCTTGTACGATAATGGCTCCATAACCATCCTGCTGGTGGTCCTGAAAGAGTTTTACCCGTCTTTTCAGGTCAACGGTATCAACTACTTTTCCATTCTTAAATATGGCTTCCGTATCCATACCTACCACATTTTCCCCAATAGTAAGGCCCGTACCGGCCAATGCAGAGCCAATAGCCAGACCCTCCCAGTTATTTTTAGCGATATCCGTTGAACCAATTCCGGGAATCATGAAAGGCAGTTTAAATTTAATCCCTTTATCATGTCCAAAAATGACTTCCAGATTGACCGCCGGGAAAATGGCTTTATCGCTGTCAGCTTCAATACCCTGGGCACCGACAACGCCGCCCATGATATTGAAATGGGAATAATCAACAGGAAATGATTTTTCGGCTGCTGTTGTAATAACTCCAAAGGGTTGAGGGTATATGACTTCATGGCCACGGTACGCGGATTTTCCGATTTCACACATACCGATGCAGCCATCTATGCAGGTGACACACATACCGCTTGTTGGTACTATTGAATCCTCGGTCCTGTTTTTCGTTAAGGTTGCCGCTGTTGAATTAATTCTTGATAGGCTCATTTTGTATCCTCCTGTTAAATTTTTTTTCGATATCAACATATTCATTTTTTAATAGAAACACAGGTACCGCAATCACCTTTCAGTCCCATCCAGCAATTGTAATTATCGTTTATTTCAATGCAGGTGGGTTGAAGTGAGTTTTCACATCTCCCGCAAAGGACTGTTTCAGGATGGATGCCCTCACATCTTGACATACATGCAGGGCATACATAGATGCATCCTCCGCATCTGCGGCATACTTCTGAAGTTTTATCAAAAGGAGTACTGATCTTCAGTTTATTCCCTCTGTTAACAAATCCTATTGCCCCGGCCATCATTTGTTCCTGGCACATCCTGACGCATAATCCGCAATAAATGCAATTTTCCCATCGGGGCGTAAACCGTACATGCTGCAAGCCCATTCTTGAGGCCAGATCCTGAAGCACCTTTGAAGTGGGACACTGCGCGATAAGCAGCTCAAGCACCATTTTTCTTGCAGTGATCACTCTCTTGGTTGACGTTTTAACAACCATGTTTTCTTCAACAGGGTAAGTGCAGGATGAAACCAGTTTCGATGAATTACCTGTAAATAATTCCACCACGCATAAGCGGCACCCCCCCCAGGGTGAAAGACCTTCATAATAACATAAAGTTGGAATTTCAAGCCCGAGAAATTTCGCTGTTTCCAGAATGGTCCATCCTTTCTGGGCATCAAAAGAGATCCCGTCAATAGTGATTTTCATAGCCCTTGATTTAGGATTGTGCCGGTACTTTTATTTTTTCCAGAAATGCCTGTCCGTCCTTTGTTTCAAGTTCACATCTGAGACATCTCATCGCTTCCATTTTGGCCTGTTCTTCTGTATAACCCTGCTCAACCTCCATCAAATTATACTTTCGCTTTTCAGGAGACAGCAGTGGCATTTCAACTCTTTTTGAAGTCAGCAATTCATCCAGTTCTGCATCAGATAAAAGCAGGGGTTCCACATACGTGGACGGTCTTGTAATCCTGTACTGGCGTTTTACTTCCTTTCCCTGAACATACTGGTCAATTGATTCTGCTGCAATTTTCCCTGCTGAAACTGCTGCGACCACCGAATTGGGGCCTGAAACAATATCGCCTCCGGCAAAAACTCCTTTGATGTTTGTTTCCATTGTTTCATTATTTATGGAAAGAGTACTCCATTTGGTGATTTCCAGTCCTTCTTCCCGGAGAAAAGAAACGTCGGGTTTTTCGCTGATGGATACAATCAACGTGTCAAGTTTGACAATGAATTCAGAATCTTCAATGGGAATAGGAACTCTTCTGCCCGACTCATCTACTTCACCCAGCTTCATCCTGACAAATTCACAGGCTATTAGTTTACCCTGATCAGAAATGATTCTCACGGGAGCAGTTAAAAATTCAAACTCAATTCCTTCTTCCATAGCGCCTTCGACTTCTTCTTTATAGGCAGGTATTTCAGATAACGATCGTCTGTAAAAAATGGTGACATGTTCAGGTTTGGTCGTACGTAGTGCACTTCTTGCCATATCTACAGTCAAAATACTTTCAGATGTTTCAGCTCGCAAGGCACTTCTTGCGGCATCCACAGCCGAATTTCCTCCTCCGATAATCCCAACCCGTTTTCCGAGATCAATATTCTTATTAAGGTTAAGATTTGTCAGGGCTTCCATGCCAGGGATCACCCCTTTGATATTTTCACCTGCAATGTCCAATTTCAGCGATACATTGGCACCCGTGGCAATAAAAACAGCTTTAAAACCTTTCCGGAACAGATCATCCAGAGTAAAATCGGTACCCAGGGCTGTATTTGTAATGATCTCTATTCCGGAGCTTTTAATATAATCAATATCGGCCTGTACGATCTGTCTCGGCAGCCTGTATTCGGGAATTCCCAACATCATCATTCCTCCGATCACGCTTTGTTTTTCAAAGAGAGTGACATCATAACCTTTTAGTGCCAGATAGAATCCGCACGTCAGTCCTGCTGGACCTGAACCGATAATTGCCACTTTATCGCCTTCTTTCTTTTTAGCTTCTTTAACTTGTGTTATAAGATTGTTTTCCAAGCCATAATCTGTGACAAATCGTTTCAGATTCTTTATTGCTACCGGTTCTCCGTATTCTCCGGCCTTGCATTTCGATTCACAGGGATGATGGCATACCCGTGCAAGCACAGAAGACAGAGGATTATCCTTTTTGATCATATCAAGGGCTTCTTCGTATCTTCCATGGGCTATGAGTGCAATGTATACGCATGCTTCTGTATCGATCGGACAGTTATACTGACAGGGGGAGGAAATAATTTCCTTGCAAACTCCTGCGGTACATTTTTTCTTTTCGACGTGGTCAAGGTATTCATTCTCAAAATACCGTAAAGTTGCCAGCAAAGGATTTGCAGCAGTCTGTCCGAGTCCGCACATGGAAGCATCTTTAATGATCGGGCCAAGTTCCTTCAGCAGATCAATGTCTTCCATTTTACCTTTTCCCTCGGTGATACTTGTAAGTATTTCATTCATTCTCTTAGTGCCTTCCCGGCATGTGGAACATTTTCCACATGATTCTTCCTGAAGGAAATTTGTAAAATATCTTGCAACATCCACCATACAGGTATCTTCATCCATCACGATCATGCCGCCTGATCCCATGATGGATCCTGCTTTTGTCAGGCTTTCGTAATCAATCGGTAGATCGAACATTTTGTCGGGAATGCAACCACCTGAAGGTCCGCCAGTTTGTATGGCTTTTATTTTTGCTTTTCCGGGTGATCCTCCACCGATTTTATATACAACGTCTTTAATTGTCGTTCCGAGTGGTACTTCAACCAGACCTGTATTTTTAATTTTTCCCACAAGGGAAAATATTTTTGTTCCTGTATTTCCGGGTGTTCCTACTTTAACATATTCTATGGCTCCATGATTGATTATAACAGGAACATTGGCAAGTGTTTCGACATTATTGATACAGGTGGGGAATCCCCATAAGCCCTTGTTAACGGGGTATGGAGGGCGTTGTTTCGGTTGTCCCATCTTCCCTTCGATTGATTTTATCAGGGCCGTTTCTTCACCGCAAACAAAAGCACCTGCACCTTTAATAATCTCAATATCGAAATCAATGCTGCTTCCAAGGATATTTTTCCCCAATATTCCAAGATCAAGTGCCTGGTTTATTGCAATGATTAAATGCTTAATTGCCAGCGGATATTCCGTCCTCACATAGATTATTCCCCGTGTGGTGCCGATAGCAATGCCGGCAATTATCATTCCTTCAATGACCAGGTGTGGATTTCCCTCCAGGACACCTTCGTCCATAAATGCACCCGGATCTCCTTCGTCGCCATTGCAGACAATAAATTTTTGAATTCCCGGCTTACCCGACTGCCTTGCAAATTTCCATTTAAGGCCTGTCGGAAATCCACCACCTCCTCTTCCTCTTAAACCCGAATCAATGACTTCTTTTATAATCCATTCCGGATCCGGATGAGAGATGACCTTTTCAAATGCTCCATAACCACCATTCTGAATATAATTGAATATTCTGATCGGATCTATCTTTTGATTATAACCCAGGATGGTTCTTGTCTGGTTCTTATAGAACGGTATATCCGATTGTGAAAAATAGTGTTTCTCACCACCAGGTTCTTTATATAACTTTTCCTCGATAATTCTTCCTTCGACTGCCGCATCAATTATTTTGGGAACATCCTCCATTTTCAGCTTCGGATACAGATTGAATCCCGGTTCGACAATGATGAACGGGTCCATTTCACAGAAGCCAAGACATCCTGTAATCCGAAGGGAAATTTTTTCGTTCAGGTTGTTTTCTATGATATAGCGTTTTATGATCCTGATAATATCATTCGAGCCGCTTGCCTGTCCTCCTGTTCCTGCACATATTGCCAAACAGGGTTTGCCATCCTTGACTTCCTTCAGAATAATTTTCCGAAACTCAACGAAATTTTCGACAGATGAAAATCGCTTCATATTTATTATACTTTATCAGTTTCAGATTTATTAAATATCCAGGATATGTCCCTTACAACCACGTTTTGGACATATATGAACAATTCCGCCGGTAGTGACGATCATTGGTACCATGCCGGTACCGCATTCCGGACACTTTGAATAACCAAGCAACTCAGAATGGCAATGAGGACAAAAATAATTTGCCATACTGCCTATAGGCCGTGGATATTCTGACTCATATTTAAAGCTGCCGTACAAAGAGGAGAGGCGATACCATCCATGCATACCATTAAAAGAAATAGTAACCCTGATAGACGGATATCCATCAATAGTATGCTGGTTATCCATAAGGGTATGGTTGCATCGGGGACAACTGAGGATCAGCGGGAAAATTCTTTTGTCATCTTCAACCTTCATCAGATCCTCACCCCTTAAAGTTTTTTCGATAATCTGTCGCACCATCTGCTTTTTTACACTTGTAGTGTACTTTCCATCCACCACGACGATGGGACCAAGAGCGCATGCTCCCAGGCAATTGACCGTCTCAAAAGTGAATAAATTATCAGGCGTGGTTTCCCCGGATTTAATGCCAAGCTGTTTTTCAATTTCTCCTACAACAGATTTTGTTCCTCTGACATGGCATGCAGTCCCCATACAGGCTGATACAAGGTGTCTTCCTCTTGGTTTCAAACTAAATGCTTTATAAAACGTTGCAACACCGTAAATGTCCCTGATCGGAATACCTAAATGGGCAGATACCTCTTTAAGGATCTTTTCCGGCAAATAGTTGTAACGCTTTTGTACATCTTCGAGAATGGCTATGAGAAGGTTTTTGTTCCTTGCAGCTAATTCCTCAACAAAACTTTTTATTCCGGTCGTTAATGAGATGTCGGACTCTTCGGGATTCATAATAATAAGCTGAATTCAGGTGAGAAAATAAAATTTCTATTACAAAAATATTAAATTCAATTCACAAGTTTAAAATATTTGACTTAAAACAGAAGTTCAAGCTGTCAGCTTTATTTTTGGTAGTATATCAGCGGCCGGGTGATGCGGTCGAAGACAAAGTACTGGATCAGGACCATTTCGTGACCCTCCTGGATCACAGCATATAATCGGTCGCGGTCATAGATGACCGGATTGCCATCCAGGTCAATCTCGCCCGGCATTCCGGGCTTCCGGTAGGTTTTTACTACCTGTGTGTCACCGTCAGGGGTTGTTACCGTTATGATGTGCAGCGGTGGAGCAGATAAGACGGTATCCCTCCGCTGGGGATTCATGTCGTTGATCAGGGCTTCAAACCGGATGTTCCTGAAAGAGGTCAGGAAGTCAAGTACCCGTAGCGTATCAAAGGATTGAACTTCCTGCCGGGGATTCAGGCTGAAAAGGCTGAGCGCGAGATCACCTTCCCTGACCACGCTGAATGACTTGTCCGGACTTCCCGGAAATTCAACCGTGACCGAAGCAATTTCCTGTAAAGGAACTGCAAATATCGTATGATCCCTCCAGTCATTTTCGATGGTTTTAAAGCGCGATTGCACAAAACCACGGAATCCGGGCATATAGACAATAAAGGGCGTTTCGGAGCCTTCCATCAGCATGTAGGTGCCAATGTTATTCTGGGTGACATGACCCACATAATAGGTCCTGACCTTCTTTTCATGCATGAAAAGCCTGACCCTTTTGCCAAGCTGCAGGCGTGGAGTCCACTGATAGATCTCGACTTTCACTGAGTTTGCCGACAGCAGCCGCACCACCGTGTTGTGGGCAGCCTCCGAAACCGGTTCCAGTACCGCCAGATTAAGCATGGTCTTCAGCAAAAGGTCCACACTCTCCTGTTGTGCCCTGTACTTTCCGTTAAGGCTCCAACCTCCTTCGGCCTGACGCTCCAGTAAAACGGAACGGTCATTCTTGTCGGAAAGAAAGATCCGGGTGACAGAGGCTGTGTCACTGATCGCAAAAGAAGCAGCCTCCCTGCGAAGGGTAGTCCGTGAACCTGACAATATCAGCACTAAGGCAATGATGGCCAGAATGACGATCAGAATGATGTAGACAAGGTTTTTTTTCATAAGGTTCCAGGTAGTGAAAGTGATCTTTTTACACGGCCAAACTTTCTTTTACGCATATAGTTCCGGGCGATCGCGAAGACAAGGATCAAAGCCACCGGCAACAGGGTGTTGATCAGCCGGATGGTGGTTCTGGCGGATGTCAGCCTGGTTTTATCCAGTAAACGCAGCTTGATATCTTTGGAACGGGCGGCGATCAATCCTGAGTCATCACAGAGATAATTGACAGCGTTAAGGATAAAATCGCGGTTACCAAATTGTTGCCGCGTGTACTGATCAAATCCCAGAGGTAAAGGATACCCCTGTGACACATGCAGCTGATTCCGGATAATGTCTCCGTCCGAGGCGACGATCATCCCGGTGGAAACACTCTTTTCTTTAAAACCGATCAGCGGACTGTCCTGGATCTGGGGTGGAATCCGGTTATTGAATACCGACTCAAATTCCCCTTCCAGAAGAACCGCGATGGGTATATGTGACGAACGGTACAGAAGCGGATCGGGCTCTTCCTGGCTTATGCGCAGATCAATCAGGACAGGGCTCTGCAGGATTCGGGTATACTCCGAAGTCGTCAGCAGGATCGTCTTATGGATATTGTCGACCCCAATGGTATCCAGGCTGCTTACAAAACAGGTCATCACTGCATTCAGATTGCGGACCATGGGATGGCCGGACGTTGGAAAAACGACCGGAAAGTAAAACCAGGGCACAAAGCTGATCTGTGGCTGTCCCCCGATTGAGCCTGTCACCATACGTATGGGCAGGGCATTCAGATCCAGGAGCAGATCAGGATTAAGGCGGACACCGTACCGGAAAAGCATATCCTGAAGGTTCAGGTCATTGGCCAGGCCCATCGTGGTTGGTGATGCTTCCAGACTATCCATGGTCGCCAGTACGGGATCGATCAGCCAGAGGACTTTTCCACCCAGCATGATATACTGATCGATGATGAATTTATCTTTTTCACTGAATACCGAATCCGGTTTTGCTATGATGATGGCAGCATACATGTTCCGGATGACCATGCTTCCGTCAGCCGCAGTGTCCCGTTGCGTCAGTGCAAAGATCTTCTCATTGATCCTGATTCGCTCCACCTGATAATATTCCCGGAGCGCCTCCGTGATATCGTACACTTCAATTTCGCTGAGTTCCCCGTGGCCCTCAACAAAGGCGATCTTTGGTTTGGCTGTGACGGTGAGCCTGTGTATCAGGCTTGAAATGTTATACTCCAGCGATTGTACCGAATGGTTGAGTACTTCTTCAGGTGACTGGCCGATCTGGCTTTGCAGAAACTCGAGGGGCAGTTCTTTCGACCGGTACGAAACGATCGCGCCGGGGAAAATGATCTGCTGTGAGGAGCCATCGCTGGTCTTAACCTGTAAATCCGTTGGATTTAAACCCTTGCGGATCAGCTCTTCATACCGGGCATTTACTTCTGCCTGGGTTTGGGCATCCGAGGGATTGATAAACTCATACTGGATTTTGGAGGAATAAGCCCTGAATTCATCCAGGATCTCCTTTACGGAATTGCTGAGCCGCTTGAAACCGGCTGGAAAATCACCTTCCAGGTATACCTTGAAGTAAATGATGTCATCCAGGTTCCGAAGTATCTCTTTTGTGGGTTCGGAGAGGGAATAACGTTTCTCCGACGTCAGATCGATCCTGGTAAAGGCATATTTACTGATCATGTTCACAACCATGATCATGACCAATCCCAATCCGAACGATATCAGACTGCTGGTTCTGAGATTTCCATTTCGACCCGAAGACCCGAAGACTCGGAGACTCGAAGACCATCTGCTGCCTGGCATTTCCTGCTGGCCGTCTCTTGCTGACTGCTGACTTTTGATCCTGCTTCGCTTCGCTTCGCAGGACAAAGCTGCTGACTGCTGACTGCTGACTGCTGACTGTTGACTGTTGACTGCTGACTGCTGACTGCTGCCCGCCTCCTGCCTCCTGCCTCCCGCCTCCCACCTCCGGCTCTCCATGACCAGCAGGGTCAGGGTCAGGAAAAGAAAAATCAGACTCAGAAAATAAACCACATCGCGTGTATCGATCACACCCCGGCTAATGGAGGCGTAATGAGCCTGAATGCCCAGCGACTGGATAAAAAGCCCGAATCTTCCGAACAGGTCAAATGAAAAGATCAGCTCAAATCCGAGATAGGCAAATCCGCACAACAGAACAGCGACCACAAAGGCAATGATCTGATTTTCGGTCAGGGATGAGGCGAAGATCCCGATGGCCACAAAACTGGCTCCAAGAAACAGTAAACCCAGATAAGAGCCCCAGGTGCCACCCATGTCAAGGTTCCCGACAGGCTGCCCCAGCCTGTAAACCGAGATCACATAGAGCAACGTTGGAAGCACGGAAAAAATGACCAGAAGCAAACCGGCAAGGTACTTGGCAAAAAGGATATGAAAGTCAGTTAAGGGTTTGGTCAGGATCATTTCAATGGTTCCGCTTCGCTTTTCTTCGGCAAATGATCGCATCGTAATCGCCGGGATGAGGAAAAGAAAAACAAAGGGCGCAATCATGAATAAACTGTCAAGGGAGGCATAACCAAAATCCAGGATGTTGAAATCACCCGGAAAAACCCAGAGAAACAGGCTGTCGATCAGTAGAAATACGATGATGGCCACATAACCGATCAGCGAATTTAAAAAACTGCTGATTTCTTTATTAAGTAAGGCAATCATCCGTTTGATTTATAGAATTTTCATTCTGTAAACTCCACCCGCACAGGATCATCGATATTCATCCCGAGTAAACTGCCGGCATTGCCCCGGTTCATGGCGATCTCCATCAACCCGGAGGTTCCGAAGATGGCCAGCATTTCACCCTCTGGTACGTCACTGTAGGAGGTGCTGATGGTCCGGATGATATACTGGGGATTACGAAACCGGATCGTAAAGGGGCTTCCCCTGCCTACCGTCCGGAAAAGCTGATGTGTAATGTTTGAGATAAGATTTTCGTATACATCCACATAGGTTATCTTTCCTTTGATGATCTTTCCATTGACCACAGGCTGAAAGGAGATGAGTCGGTTGAGCATGGGTCTTTTGCCGCCAAGCTGTTCAAGGGGTTGTCCGTTGAGAATATGTGCAGCCACTTTCACAAATACATCCCGCTCCGAAAAGGTAAAGTAATCCGAATCCTGGATGATGTCCAATTCGATGATCTTCTCGGGTTCATGATCAAAAATGAGCGAGAAAATGCCGCTGTCGGCTCCGATGAAATAATGACCGTCGTAAACCACCAGGGTGTGGGGCGTTTCAATGGAGGCTTCCGTACAGATTCCAATGAGATGAATGGTACCGGCAGGAAAATTTTGATAACTGTTGCGCAGGATATATGATGCCTGATTCAGATCAAAGGGCGTTATCCGGTGAGATATGTCAACAATCGTTACATCCGGTAAGTGCGATAGGATTGCGCCTTTTACACTGGCAAGATACGGATCCTTTGTCCCCCAGTCACTGGTGATCGTTATAACAGCCATAAACAGTTTTCAGAAAAGATCGTCAATCGTTTTGACAAATTGCGTTACTTTTGTCGACTTCAAAAATACGAATTTGATCGGAACATTGAGGTTTTTTAATAACTTTGATAAGGATTAACTCCCTGAAGAATGACCGAAAAGATCTATAGTATTGAATCGTACAATGCTTTGGATATCTATGGTGTGAATGACCGGAATGTCCAGATGATCCAGAATGGATTTCCCCTGCTGAAGTTTGTGATCAGGGGGGAGTTTATCAAGGTGATCGGAGAAGAAAGTGAAATTGAGCAGTTTGACCGGAAATTTGCCACGATGCTTCTGCATTATGACAAATTCGGCAAACTGACTGAGGGTGATGTGGAACAGATCATTGGTCAGTCGGAGGAACCGGAGTTTTATCAGGCAGGAGAAACGGCCAGCGATATCCTGTTGCATGGCAGGCAGGGGAATCTGATCAGGGCGCGCACAACCAACCAGCAGAAGCTGGTGGAAAGTACGGAAAAGAATGATCTGGTCTTTGCCATCGGTCCTGCCGGGACGGGCAAGACCTATACAGCTGTGGCCCTGGCTGTCAGGGCCCTGAAGAACCGGGAAGTCAAGCGCATCATCCTGACACGCCCGGCTGTGGAGGCAGGAGAGAATCTGGGATTTCTGCCAGGCGACCTGAAAGACAAGCTGGATCCCTACCTGCAGCCCCTCTATGATGCCCTGCGCGATATGATCCCCACACAGAAGCTGCTGTCGTACATGGAAGACGGCACCATCGAGATTGCTCCTATCGCGTTTATGCGGGGCAGAACCCTGGATAACGTATTCGCAATCCTTGACGAAGCCCAGAATGCCACGATCCCACAGATGAAAATGTTTCTCACCCGCATGGGGAAGGCTGCCAAGTTCATCGTCACGGGAGATATCACCCAGATCGACCTGCCCCGGAACCAGGTTTCGGGACTGGTTCATGCCGCTGAAATTCTCCGGGATGTACCCGGTGTCGGATTCGTTATCCTCGACGAATCGGATATCATCCGCCATAAGCTGGTGGCCAGGGTACTGAAAGCCTATCATGAAAACCGGGAATAAGAGCCCCGGAACCTGTAGTGTAAATGTTTTAATGTGATTATGCCATGAAAGACGCAGTCGTTGACACCCATTATTCATTTCCCGGACAGACGGGTGTCTATAAAGGAAAAGTCAGGGATGTATATACCATTCTTGATCAGTTTTTATTGATGATCACCACCGACCGTATATCCGCCTTTGACGTGGTCCTTCCCCGCGGAATACCCTTTAAGGGACAGGTGCTGAACATGATTGCATCCAGGTTCCTGGATGCAACAGACGACATTGTGCCCAACTGGAAGATCGCCACACCCGATCCTATGGTCACATTCGGGCGCCTCTGCGAGCCCTTTAAACTGGAAATGGTCATCCGGGGATACCTTTCAGGTCACGCCTGGAGGGAGTACAGCCAGGGTAAAAGAATGATCTGCGGTATCCGCCTGCCGGACGGACTTAGGGAAAATCAACGGTTCTTTTCACCCATCATCACCCCCACAACAAAAGCCATGATCGGTCATGACGAAGATGTATCCAGGGAAGAGATCATCTCCTCCGGACTGGTAGGGCAGGAGGATTATCAGAAACTGGAGAATTACACATATGCTCTGTTTGAAAGAGGCACCCGCATGGCCCATAACATGGGACTGATCCTTGTCGATACCAAATATGAATTTGGAAAAATTGACGGCCAGATCTACCTGATCGATGAGATCCATACACCGGACTCATCACGGTATTTTTATGAGGAGGGTTATGAGGAACGGCTGGCTAAAAACGAACCTCAGAAACAGCTTTCCAAGGAATTTGTGCGCGAGTGGTTGATGCTTAATGGTTTTCAGGGTAAAGAAGGACAGCAGGTACCGGTGATGAGCGACGAATTTGTTCAGCAGGTCTCGGATCGATATATCGAACTGTATGAAACGATCACCGGTGAAAAGTTCGTCAAGGGCGAAGTGACCGATGTTGTGAAAAGAGTGGAGGAAAACACACGCAGGTTCCTTCAGGCCTATTGCAGGTAAAGCCTATAAATCCCTCAGTCGTCCGATAAAAAGATCGACAAGTTCTCTGACTTTGGTTGGATATTCCGGATCAAATTGATTTGTAGCCCTGTTTGCGATGGCAACGCAAATGGTCAGGGCTTCATGACCCAGCAGTGTGCACAATCCATACAGCGCAGCGGTTTCCATTTCGTAGTTGGTGATCTTTCTGCCGTTGAAACTGAATGCGGCGATCCGGTCATTCAGATCCGGATGAGCCAGGGGAATGCGTATCGAACGGCCCTGCGGACCGTAAAATCCCTGTGCCGTGAGCGTGATGCCCATCAGCAGTCCCTGGCCCAACCGGGATATCAGATACGCAGAACCTTTTGCAGCATAGGGCATCGGTAATTTTTCCGGCCACCCGGTGTATTCCCTGAATGACCGGGCAAGATCCTCTTCCAGCCCGGTAGTATGTTGGTAGTAGTTCAGCAGGCCATCTATACCAATGGCATATTCCGAGACAACAAAGGCATTCAGTGGCACATCGGGCTGGATGGCCCCGGAGGTTCCGATACGGATGATGGAAAGGCTTACGTGTTCTTTTTTCCGGGTCCATGTCCTGAAATCGATGTTGACCAGTGCATCCAGTTCATGAACCACGATATCGATATTATCCGTGCCCATGCCGGTGGACAGTACGGTGATCCGTTTTTTCCCGAGATAACCCGTATGGGATAGCATTTCCCTGTTTTGGATCCTGGATTCCATCCGGTCGAAATGACGGGATATGACTCCTACCCGGGCCGGATCACCCACCAGGATAACAACCGGAGCCACCTGCCCCGGTTTCAGGTGCAGATGATAAACACTCCCATTGGGATTGATGATCAGGTCAGTGGGTTTATACGCAACGCTTTTCATGCCGACAAAAGTAAATAAAATGCCCTGCACATCCATGACAGAATTCCGCTAATTTTGCCATTGACAAAGATCTTTCCATGAAAAAAGCCGAAATCATCACCATCGGAGATGAACTTCTCATCGGGCAGGTCATCAATACCAATGCTGCCTGGATCGCTGCGGAGTTGAATGCGATTGGCATTGAAGTTATCCGGATGACCAGTGTCGGGGATGTCCTGACTGATATGCTGGACGCAATGAAAGAAGCATCTGCCCGTGCGGATTTAATCCTGATGACCGGTGGTCTGGGCCCAACCAAAGATGATATCACCAAGACGGCACTCTGTGATTTTTTTGGTGCCAGGATGCGCTTTAATGAGACCGTTTTCCAGCAGGTTCAGGCATTGCTGCAGCAGCGCGGGTTTCCCATGCGTGATTCGAGTCGTTCGCAGGCTTTTGTACCGGAAGGATGCCGTCCTGTTCAAAATTCGGTGGGAACTGCACCCGGCATGTGGTTTGAAAAAACGGACAGGATCTATATCGTTATGCCCGGTGTTCCTTTTGAAATGAAGGCGATGATGACAGATCATATTCTTCCCTGCCTGAAGGCTCGGTTCAAAGGCGATTTCATTCTACATAAAACCATTCTGACCACCGGCGCCGGTGAATCCCAGATCAGTGAAATGGTTTCATCATGGGAATCAGCACTTCCACCTTCTATCCGACTGGCCTATTTACCACAGCCGGGATTGGTACGGCTGAGACTTTCTGCCCGGGGAACCGATCCTGGTGAACTCCAAAACGCAGTCGCTGATCAGGTGCAACGCCTTCAGCGGATCATTCCCGATTTGATCTTTGGATACGATGATGATTCACTGGAAGGCGTGATCGGGAAACGGCTTGCCGAAATCCATCAGACACTGGCGACAGCCGAGAGTTGCACGGGTGGCTATATCGCCCACCTGATCACCGGCATTCCCGGAAGTTCGCAGTATTATGTGGGATCCATCATCTCTTACGCCAACTCTGTCAAAGAGCTGGAACTGGGAGTCAGGCCTGAATCACTCCATCAGTTCGGTGCCGTAAGTGAGCAGGTCGTCACGCAAATGGCCCTGGGGATCAGGGAACGGTTCGGGGTGGATTATGCCATTGCCACCTCAGGGATTGCAGGCCCAGATGGTGGTACACCCGAAAAGCCTGTGGGAACGGTCTGGCTCGCTGTGGCTTCACCGGCAGGTACGGTCGCTCAGAAATTCTTTTTCAACGACGACCGCCAGCGGTTCATTCACCGTACTTCACTGGCAGCGTTGAATATGTTGCGGAGGGAGATTGGATAAATGCTCAGCGCGAAGTTTATCCTGACGTAAGTCAGGGGTGCTTCGCGTTACTCATGGTCATTACGCTTCGCTGTCATTTGCTCAGCACTTCGTGCTTCGCGTCATTCATGGTCATTACGCTTCGCTGTCATTTGCTCAGCACTTCGTGCTTCGCGTCATTCATGGTCATTACGCTTCGCTGTCATTTGCTCAGCACTTCGTGCTTCGCGTCATT
>JAGONC010000041.1 GCA_017993235.1 Lentimicrobiaceae bacterium | reverse complement strand
CAAAATATAATTCTTGCAAAAATCCATATTCGTATTGTCCGAATGACAATAATGGTATAACTAAAATTAAAATTGTTAATGCTTTTTTCATCTTAATGTGTTTGTTTTTTTAATAGCCCCCAACGTTATGTAAATTCATTGAATATACTTTCAATTTATCCATCATCCAATTGAATATACATAACCTACTGGCCTTTGTATTGTATATTGATGTTATAATTCCCAAAACCTAATCCTTTATACATTGATAGATACATCCCATTTGTAACGGTATCTACAGTTAGCTTAATCGTCCTTTATGATCTCCAGTTGAAGATAAATTAACACACCATAAATATAACACAAAATCTGGTCAGCGTTTTATGTTTGATTTTTCCAAAATTCACGGCCAACAAAAACACAATAATATCTTTATTGGCGTATGGCAGGAGGTTTCGGTAGCTGGATCACTTCTGGATCCGACATCAGAATGTTTTTAGGCTGGCGAATTGAGGATGAAACAATTAAACATTCTCCACCTGGAGGAAGTTATCGCCGATAGAGATGATTTTAGGCTGACGAATTTAAAATGAAATGGATATCGTTTATTTTGACGCTGCTTCAAGATTTTTTATTTAATCTATATTGATAATTCCTGTATACCAGGTATTGACTTTCATCGTAATTATCACTACCTTAGCTACTTGATCTTCTACCCAAACAAAAAATCTTACCTATGAAAGCCAGGATACTTTCCTACTTGATTGTTGCAGGTTTATTAATACTTGCATTGACTGCTCCTTTTGGCTGCGATGAGTTCGATATATTCAATAAGGATAAAGATGACGATGACAAAGAAAAACCTGAGATTACCATTCGCCCCCAGGAGAATTCCGAACTGTGGGGTTTTCAGGTATTTCAGCTCGGATATGATATGTCTGAAAACATTCAAGTAAGCAGCATAAGCTATTCCAATGGGCAGTCTGAAATCCCGGTTCTGAATGATACAACATTACTTCGGTCAAAGATTGGTTATCTGGAATTCACCTTCTGCACCAATTGTGTCACGGGTAATAATATAACGCTGCACATCCAGTTCAAGGGAGACAATCCGCCCGATCCCATGTCAGTTCCTTACAGGATCAACCATCAGCCGGTCATCGTTCTGAACAGCCAAACCCTGCCAGGCGAGCAGTTGATGTTGTGTGCACGGGAATCATTTGACCCGGAAGGACAATCCCTGACCTATTCATGGTCCCATTTTGATCAGACCTGGGACACATCCGTAATCACGGTTGAGAGAAACTCACTCATGGAAAGCCCTGTTGCCCTGCGCATAACAGACGGAATTGCCATTACCGATGATCTTGTCTGCTATGATCCTGAAGTTGGGGGACCCAGCCTGGTGAGGTTAAATATCAAATGCACTGACCTTGCCATCGTTACCAGCGGGAAAGGATTGCTTAACAATATTGACCTTGGTCCAACGATTTCTGCAGGAGAATATCTTCCAGTGGATGCAAACAAGAAGATAACAAAGAATTTTTCGATTGGATTCGGATTCGAGGTCCTGACCTCCATAACACCCGGTACTGAGTACATGGATGAAGGGCAGGATGTGGCCCGGACATTCAGTATGCAAGCAAATGATACGACTGGATTATATATTAAAACCGGCCGGAAACGAAAGACCACCAATCGGAGTGAATATGAGAATATAGATTCATACGCAGGTTTTCCAGTACCTTTACCACCTTCCGGTACTCATCCGTTCATGGTTGAAGATAATTATGATCATCACCCGACCATTGGATATTTACCTGTTAACAATTCCTCGGGGGTGAATTATGACCTTGTACTGACCAAGGGCTATGTCTACAGGACAGGTGAGACACCGAAACTTATATGGTTTGACGAGCCCGGCTTTACGATTCAACGGGGAGCAGATGTCAGTAAGGGAAGGTATTATAAAGCCTATTTCCGTTCCTGGATGATGCCGGATATTCCACCGTGCGAGAAATACTTTATTGTTGAAATTGAAATCAATGAGGAGGGGATGGTCACAAAAAACGAGCTTACCATGCGTTAGAAAGGAGTATCGTTCCCCCTGCCAGAGATCATTCCAGCGCAGGCAGTAACATGGTGCGGAGAGGGGAAAGGACTAAGCGATTGTCGATGGGACTATATTCCAGTTTATTGATATCACGGCCTGATCAGGTACCCCACAGATTCAGTTCCTTGCGATACCTGTCAGGCAGAACGCAGACAGAAAAATCCTCTGTGGATTCTATGAACTGGAAAGTATAACGCACAGGCCTCACCAGCACATTCATGATATCCTTGATCCAGATGTGTCCGATGGTACTCCAGCCGATGGTCATCGGATTGGGTGGGTCTCCGGCGACCAGCAAGATCCCGTCACCGTCAAGTCTGTCCAGTGTTTCCATCAATACCTCGGATAGATCAACCTTTGTTCTTATGATGCTTTGTTTTAGGAACACCACAAATAACATGATTCGGCCTATTCACCCGATCGCAGGGCGGATGATTTTGATATGTTGTGGAGGTATTCGCTGCAAAGGGGTGAAGAAAAGATGTAATGATGTAACGATATTCGATATTCGATATTCACACACAGATAGTTATACATCATACAGCTTAAGATGATATACCGTTATTCATGGAAATGGGACTTATTACAACACAAACCGTCAGGGTACGACACACCGGTAAAGGTATCAATAATAAAAAGCCGTATATCCTGGGCAAATAATATCTGAACTACAATTTTCAGGATGATGACCATCAGAAATGGACAGAGCTAGTTGTTTGTCAGACCGTTTTAGATTCTATTAAATTTTGTGACTTCAAATAAACAAGAGCTCACTACTTACTTATACTGGTTATTGTTTGCTGGCCGTTTTTTCAATGTATCTAATGGCTGAGTCAATCTGGGAATCGACACCTTGAAGCATCATTTCAGGGTCAATCCTGACCTCTATATCCGGCACCACTCCATGTCCCTCCAGCACTATGCCCTCCGGAGTAGCCAGTTGAGCCACCGGATACATAAAGATCGCTCCGTTCCGGAATATCATTCTATCCATTTCCAGAACGGAGCCAGGGCTGCGTTCACCCATAACCACAGCACGGCCGATCTCTTGCAGACAGGCGGCAAAAAGTTCACTTGCTGATCCGCTCAACGGATCAATAAGCAAGACTAATGGTCCTTTAAAGGCATCCTTGGCAGGGTCAAAATAGACTTTTACTTCACCACTCCTGGACCTTTTGAGATAGATCAATGTTTTCTCAGTTAAGAAGAGACTTGGTATTTCTTCAATTTCTCCCCCGGAATTTCCGCGCAGGTCAAAAATAATCCCACGAACATTTCCCATTGATTTAATTGCCGAGGAAATTTGATCTGCAAACTGAGGTTGTAGAGTGTTCAATCGAATATATCCGATTCCGTTATCCAAAAGTTTCGTTTCAAAATCCAGGGCAAAAAAGAACATGCCCCCTGGCCCCACGGAAATCCCTTCCCGTTTTGTGCGAATTATTATCTTATCATTTTTCTCTCCTTTTTCATTTATATAAGAGATGCGTACCTCCTTACCTGAAGCTCCATAAATGCGGCCAAGTATTGCCTTTGTAATTGTTGATACCTGATTAGAGCCATTATAGGGGGGCCGTATACGTAATTCAGCTTCCTGTACTATCTGCCCGACTGAAATTCCATCAATAGCCTGAACCACATACCCCGGGCGCAGACCTGCTTTATGGGCGGGAGACTCTGGTTCAACGGATGTGATCACAGCCACTCCATTGAGTAGTCGGATATCGAATCCAGCACTGCCCTCTGCAAAAATCAGGGGTTCATAGAGGGCAAGGAATCCATGAGGGACAATATTGTTATGGGATACTTTAAGTTCCCAGAGCATCTTGTTGACAAGCTTATAAAATTCTTCGTCATTCTCAGCAGCGGTAATCAGTGGCAAGTAATGGTCATGAACATCCTTCCAGTTCAAACCCCCAAATGTGGGGTCATAATAATTTTTATTGATTTTCTTCCATACACTCTCGAAAATTTTCAAATGCGTATTGTTCTGGTTCATACAGGAAGTCAATCCAACAAGTATCCCCAGTGTGATAATAATGGTATTCTTTCTCAGTTTCATGATTAATCCATTATATATTAAATGGTTAAGACAAATATTCTTTCAATGTCGATCAAAACTCGAGGATGTATTAACGCATGATAAATATAATATGAAATCAGGAAAATAATATAATGTCCGAACCTGAATTCTCACCCGAATGATAAGCAAGAAAGAACCTGTCCTTAGTTACTGAATCATTCGGGGCTGGGCGGAAAGAAGTGGCGATAGAGCGATGTGACGATGAAGCGATGGAAGCCGTTACTCACATAGGCCGGTTGCGTAAAGAGTTCCGTCAGACATCAGTTCGGTGATCATACCGTCTTTCAGCCGGTATTGGGCTGTTTCACCATTAAAGGAGAGCTGGCTGGCTGATAAAAACTCAAGGACAAGCTGTCCCCGCTGGTTCTGGAACAACCATCTGCCCATCAGCGTTGAGGCCTGCTGTTCTTGCCCCATTGTACCGGATGGTTTTGACATACTTTGAGGTAGGGGACCCTGTGGAGATGCACCTGTTGCATTACGGGTGAAAACGACCTCCATCCCTCCCGGAAATTCCAATGTAAGCTGATTGCCATCAAGCATATAGGGATAAGGTGTATTGATGGTCCCTTCATTAATCATCAGGACATTCCCATGCGCCCTGTATGGGAATGACTGACCATTAATCTCAATGGTACTTTCACTTATCTGCATGATCATTTCTCCTTGCGCTGAAGCATATTTACATGAACCGTTCAGACCGCCCTGACCAAAAATCATCAGGGCATAGCCAGCATAAAAAGCAGGATTGGCAATTTCAATCCGTTCAGGTGGGCTTTCATATCTTCGGGAATTTAATTTATCGTTAAATTAAATTGCAAGGTAATGCAAGTTTAAACTGGCTGAACCTCCGGTGCTCTATCCTATTCCCGGAATTGAGAATGTTCTGTGTGAAGATTATGAAATGTTGGTGAGTCCCACTGGACAAAGCTGACAAATTGACCAGTCTACGCCGGCGCAGGCTGGTCAATTTATCCGGTGTCTGAAGTCAGATTCCATTCAGTCTACGACGGGCGTCAACACATTTTCCAATTTTGAGATGTACGATTCCGAATCATTCTTAATTATAGTCCATTCAAATTCTTCAATAGGTTCAAAGGATTTTTTATAAACAATGTTAACAATTGCAGAACCCCCAATTTCATCCAATTCAGTATACCTTTCCAACTTGGGGGAAATTTGCACCGGTGAGAAGGAATAGAAGATAGAACCAAAGCGTTTTTTAAGTTCGTCAATCTCACTTCTTAGTACTTTCTTTTGGGGATTTGAAAATCTAATGATAATTTCATAGGTATTGAGGTTATCCTGACCGAAAGTCGATCCAGAAGTAATGGTCTTTTCCATAATGAAGATTTAAAAAATTACCTGGTACAAAGTTATGAATAAGTGATGGCTTAAATATTTCTTATTTTGGGATTTTCTGCTGACTTTTTCCTGTTAATGATTTCTCTTCGTCTTTCTTATTCCTTGTTTTCTGTTTTTGTTTTATCGAATCAGCGTAAAGGAATCTAGCAGGAACCTGGCCCGGCCGAAAAATTGTCGCTAGGGGATGGGGTTGATACCGGTGCAGGGTGGGCAGGCTGCCGGGTGGGTGCAGTTTATTCCGGAATCAGATGGTCAATTTGAGCGGATTTTCAACTATATTTACCCTCTATTTATCTATATTAGGTTGAGAATTTGCAATCCGGATCTGGAAAATCATTGTAGCCATTATGAATGACCTGGTACAAGTACAGCACATTGAAATAGAAACAATTTAAATTATTAATCTAAATAAGCAGATTACTATGAAAAATGTTACTCGTTGGTGAGAAATGATTTATGCAGCAACTGGTCTTGTTATCGTGGTTATATTCTTACTTGCATCTGCTGTAATCCGTCATATTAAATCTGACGTACCTCTGACAGATCCTGAAAAGAAAACTGCTGCTGCAAATAGTGTTATTACAGTTTCTCATCTAATATTCAGGATTTTATCTTAATTACTGATGAAAGGAGAATAATCGTATGATAACAAAATTTAAAATTTTAAACACGATAATATTTATTGCATTAACGATCATTGTTAATATTACCCTATTGAATTTCCATTTGAATGCTCAAAAACGACCAAAGGAACAGGTGATTAAGTGGGATGTCCCTCTGAATGAGGTCGTTCCCAGGATCACGATTGGCTTTGAGATCGGGGCTTTTGCACCGTCTGAAAAGGAAATTAGGGATCTTTACAACAGCAGTGGCCTGACTCCCGGCATCTCAGTATCCTATATTATCATACCCGAATTTTCCATTAAGTTGGAAGCAGATTATTGGGGTACAAGTATGAGAAATTCAACAAATACGGTTAAAGAAATCAGTAAATTAAGAAGATGGCCATTACTGGTATCAGGTTTATATCATTATCCTTTCGGTAAAGGGGGATGGGTCTGGTACATCGGTGGAGGGACAGGTGTTGTACTTGCAAAATCGGTTAATGAAACGACCATAACTGATCCGCATACCTTCGAATCAGCAACCACAAAAGTCAACGAAGGAAAGACCGCCTGGGATGTGCATGTCGCCACAGGATTGAAATACTACATCAAAAAGCATTTGGAACTGAACCTGAATGCAACATATGCGTATCAACCTATCAGTGATTGGGATTGGAACATGGGAGGATTGGCCGTTACGGCCGGGATAGGGTATAATGTGATATTTAAAAGAACTGGTACTCTTAATACTCAATAAATATAATTTTCTCCAAATCATGACCGAGAGCCAAAAACGATTTAACTAAAATTCACGGTCATTAAAACACGATAATAACTTACATGCTCGTAATCGGGTGACATAACAGCTAAAACACATGGTCAGTTTAAACCGTTAAAGGATGGGCTATAATTCCCCCCGAAATCAGGACAGAGGATTAAGGTAGGTTTTACATTATAACTTTTCTAACGATTCTTTTTCCCACAAATCCTAGCGCGTACCTGGCGAGTAACAAAAACACCTACCCGTTTTGTCGTGAAAGTGTTTGATTTTTTCCAGGAATGACCTTTTGAAAACTGAGTGTTTATCCGTGTTACTATTTGCCCCCAGCCATATTTTTTCATATCTTTAAGCATTCAATTCCGGTGTTTTATGCGTAAACTCGCCGCCATCATGTTCACCGACATCGCCGGATATTCGGCATTGATGTCCAGGGATGAAAGTCTGGCAATGAGTATCCTGGAGAAAAACAGGAACCTGCATAAAGAAGCCATTTCAAAGTTTAACGGGGAGTACATTAAAGAAATCGGCGACGGGACGCTTGCGATTTTTCACAGTTCATTTGATGCAGTGAATTGTGCTTTTGAGATCCAGAAGGCCTGCTGCACGGAACACTCCCTTAAAGTGCGAATTGGCATTCATACCGGGGATATTATCGAAAGTGATGGTAATGTGTTCGGGGATGGTGTCAACGTAGCGTCCAGGATCGAAGCAGCCGGCGAGCCAGGAGGCATTTATATTTCCGAAAAAGCCTACGATGATATCAAAAACAAGACGGGTATCAGGGCGGAATTTTACGGAGAAAAAAATCTCAAAAATATCCCTGACGCGGTCAGAATCTATTCCATATTCCCCGGACGAAAGGAATCAGAATTAGCTGAACCTGTTCTCACAGATCATAGTAAGTCAAAAGAAAGATCCATCGCCGTATTACCCTTTGTGGATATGAGCCCGGAGAAAGAACAGGACAGCTGTTTCTGTGATGGCATAACGGAAGAAATCATTAACGCCCTGGCCCATGTTGAAAGCTTTAAAGTCATTGCCCGTACTTCTGCTTTTGTGTTCAGGAATAAACAGGCTGACATTCGTGAAATAGGAAGGATACTTGATGTTGAAACATTACTCGAGGGCAGTATCCAGAAGATAGGCAACCGTCTTCGAATAACAGCACAGCTTATTAAAGTTGCAGATGGTTCTCATATCTGGGCAGAACGTTTTGATCGGGAAATGAAAGATGTGTTTGATATTCAGGATGAAATATCGCTTGCCATCCTGGATAACATGAAAGTTAAGCTTTTAGGTGAAACCAAAGCAATGATCACAAAACGGCATTCCGAAAACCTGGAAGCTTATAACCTGTATCTGAAAGGTGCTTACTATTGGCAAATGTTGACAATGAAAGGATTTAAAAAAGCAATAGAATTCTTTGAACTGGCACTCAAAAAGGATCCAGACTATGCACTTGCTTATATCGGATTAGCTGCAGTCAACATATCCAGCGCATTTTGGGGAAATGTGATTCCAAATAAAGCCTTTCTCAAAGCAAATGAAAATCTAAGCAAGGCTTTGAATATAGATAGCACTCTTGCTGAAGCCTATTGCGAACTTGGCAAGATTTGTACATTTTATTATTGGAACTGGAAGGAAGCAGAGCGAAATTTTAAGCATGCTCTTCAGATAAATCAAAATCAGGCCTTTTTTCATATTAGTTATTCTTTTTTGCTGACATTTACAGGACGTCATAAGGAAGCCATCTCCGAGGCACAACGAGCCAAGGAGCTTGATCCGCTCTCCCCCTTTATAAATACACATGCCGGTATTGCCTATGCTTATGCGGATCAGCCCGAAATGGCAATAGAAGAATATCATGCAACCCTTACAATAAACCCGAATTACTTCTTTGCATACTTTCATCTTGGAAAGGTCTATTCTGAAAAATCAATGTTCATAGAGGCAATTGCTGCCTTAGAAAAGGCAGTTGAACTTTCAAATGAGAATCCTTTTGCAACAGCATTTCTTGCTTGTAATTATTATCTTATTGGAAAAGTAGATCAGGCAGATAAAATACTTGACAGTTTAAAGAAACGTACTGAGATTGAGTACGTACCTGCAATATCTTTTTATCTGATCCATAGAGTTCGGGGAGAAGAGGATCTGGCATTGGAGTGGTTGGAGAAAGCCTGTGACGAACACGACACATTTCTCCCCTGGCTTAAGGCAAATCCTGTTTATTTTCCTGAAGGATCGAAGTACAAGCTTCTGTTACAGGAAGTGGGACTATGATTGTAGACAAAGTATTAGTTCTTCTGCCCAAAATAATTTTTCATGATGCTGAATCTGCTGAGCACTGATAGATAATCTTGATTTTCCAATTTATGAACTTGTATTTACTCCTCTATTATACCACTATTAGTTGAAGATTTAAAAAGTATATTTAATCATCATGAAAACGAAAAATGTAATCAGATTTCTAATTCTATTAGTCCTGACCATTTTCCTTTCGTTATCCTTTATTAACGGACAAACTGATCACCCTTTAACGGTTTAAGCTGACCACCCGATTTCCGGAGCAAATTGACCAGCCTTTTTTCTCCTCATTTTCCTGGGTTTTATCTTCCCCGGGAGAAGACGTTTTTCATATCTTTACGGTGTGTAATCATGAGCTATGAGCAGAGGATTTGTCAAGGAAGACGACCAGGAAGAGGTCCCGATGGTTCCACCCAGGGCCCATCTGCCGGCCGGGGTCCCCAACTACGTGACCCAGATAGGCATGGATGAACTGCTGGCCGAGCGACAGGCGCTGATGAATGAGAAAGTAAATCTGGACATCGCTAGTGAAAAGGAGAAGCGGATCGCGGTGAACCATATTACAGCCAAATTGCGACAGCTGGACAACCGGATCTACGAAGCCAGGATCATCGATCTGAAGGAACAGCCAAAAGATGAAATAAGGTTTGGCGCCACCGTAACCATAAAAACAGTTTCGCACAATGAAATTCAGACCTTCCAGATAGTAGGTGTTGACGAGACAAGCCCTTCCAGGGGTAAGATCTCTTTTTTATCGCCCCTGGCCAGGGTGCTGACAAATAAAAAAGTCGGTGAAAAAGTCATACTGAAAAGTCCCAAAGGAGACCGTATCTTTGAGATCATGGATATAAGCTACCGTTAATGGGGATTTGAATGCCATTCAGCCCCCATCCCCTGCCCCGGGTAAATCGAAAGTGATTAAAATATACCCACTCTGTTCTTGGTTCGGGCCACATAAGCTACTCTCCAATCGAATAATTTACCATACCATTTTTTGAAGTGTGCTCAATTTTACCGGATAATAGTAATCTGATTCAAACCATCCGTTTTTCCCATCTTGCCAAATGAACTGTTGAAATTGATGAATCCATTGACCCTGATATATTCTTTTGTTTTTCAAATTTCCCACCTTAAATATTGATCCCTATTAGTCCACATTAGTCAACGACATACAGTCGATTAATAATGATTTGACTTTATTATTTTTGTATGATACAATGGTAATGAGAGGCAAAATATCAATTAATTGGTACAAATAAATGCAGTCGTAATTACCTGGTGATGGATTTAAATAAAATCCAACAGATTTCTCCGACAAGTGGAATATAAATACAATCGTTTACACAAGCGTTGTGCTTCATGCTGGAAAGACTATAAATAAAACGTAATAAAAGGAAAAGTATGAGAAATTTAATTTTAATAACAGGAATATTTGGAAGTTTACTTATTGCATCTTGCAGTAAACCTGATGCTAAAGAAATTCTGAAAAAATCCTATGAAAAATGTCAATCAATAGAAAATGGCTATTATGAGATGACACACTACATGAAATACGTGTCCGATAAAGATACTTTTTCAAGTTCTTTTAGCTGCTATTTCAGAAAACTTCCTGAAGATAGTATTTATTCTTCTGCGTTTCACTATCAAAATTATAAAGATGGAGAATATTCGAGAGCTGTGTTGTACACAGGAGATGACTTTGTAAATTATTCAAAAAAAGACAGTACAGGAGAAATAATGTCGAAAACTCTATGGGCAGAAGACATTAAAGCCTATAGTCATAACTACACATTCTACTCTCCTATAACAGACAAAAAAAGTTATCCATTTCCTGATGACAGTGCTTTTATTGATAATAAACATGTATTTGAATATATCGGAGAAGAAATGATAAATAATATTTCTTGTTACCATGTCAAGATGAACACCAACCCCGAGAATGATAGTACTGATATGATGAAAACATTGCGAATTGAAAATGACTTCTGGATTTGCAAACAAGATTATATTCCTGCACAATATTCCATTTCTTATGATTTAGTTATGAATAATGATACAATGTATCAGTTTGAAAAGAATGTTTTAACAAAATACGAATTGAATAACCTTAAAGATGAAGAACAATTAAACTTATCATCTATTCCTTCATATATTACCCTCAAGGATTACAAACCTTATAAAAGTCCAGAATTATTACCAAAAGATACAATTGCACCACAATGGTCTTTAGTGTCTCTGAATGATGAGACTATTAAATTATCTCATCTAAAAGGACAATTGGTCTTAATTGATTTTTTCTATAAATCATGCTATCCATGCATGCTGGCATTACCAGTTTTACAAGATTTGCATGTAAGATATTACGATAAAGGACTTCGAATAATTGGTATCGACCCATATGATACAAAAGAAAAAGATGATATCGATAACTTTTTGTCAAAACGCGGTGTAACATATACCGTTTTATTAGGCGGAAAAGATGCAGCAAAAGAATACCATGTATCTGGCTATCCAACAATATATTTGATAGACAAAGAAGGGAAAATCTTATTTACCCAAGTTGGTTATGGAGAAGGAACTGAAAAAGAACTTGAAGAGATAATTAAGCAAAATTTATAGAAACATAAAGCATGAAAGCACAACAAAGGCTATATGCAATAAGGGGTTCAGTGGTAATTCAAGCATTCTGCCCCGCCTAAAATTTCGTGCCAGTGGACAGGAAAGATATAATTCCCCCTATTCTTAGGATAGTATTTAATAAATATGTTGTTAGTGTTAATGTGAGGAGGTCCCGATAGTTATCGGAAGCGGGGAGACTCATAAAACAATTACTTATTAAAAATGACAGAAAATAATGGATTTGTTTGTGATCAACCTCTTTTCACCTGAAAGAAAGTTTTGCTTGGATTTGATATGTTGCCCAATAACATTTAAAGCAGCTATTTTTCCCAAATCCTGGCGCGTTCCTGGCGCGGCGTAGAAATGTAGCGAAGGAACGATGTAACGATGTAGCGATATTCGAAGGATTCGTTGTCTACCATATGGGCTGATTGAATCTCATATCGTACTGAAAATCAAAAATCAAAAATACTGAATACTGAATCATAAATCAAAAACCAGCGCGTTCCCGTGCTGGTTTTTGTCGGTCTCCCCGGTAGGATTCGAACCTACGACCCGATGATTAAGAGTCATCTGCTCTGCCAGCTGAGCTACGGAGAGAAAACGGCCGCAAAGATAAAAATAAAAATTGATAGGAGAGAGGAAAAAGGAGAAAGGAGAGAGGAGAAATAGATAATGTTGATTGGCAGGAGCTTGATTTTAGGGCAGAAGCAGTGGGAATCCGGACAGATGTGTTATTTTTGTGAGAAGATATCACAGTATGGCCCACCGGAATTTAAAAGATAAATCAGCATTGCACGTCCAAAAGGGGATTGAACAACCTCCACAAGTTAGTGATTCGGCAGTCAGCAAGTTCAAGAAGATCTCTAAAACCAAGCTGGAGTTGGAGGACTATGTGGCAGGGATCCGGGCCAGTAACCGTGTCACCCTGGGCAAGGCGATCACACTGGTGGAAAGCGCCCTGCCCGAACACCAGACACTGGCCCGGGAGGTCATTGACCAATGCCTGCCGTACTCAGGTCATTCCATAAGAGTAGGCATTACCGGTGTGCCTGGAGCAGGAAAAAGTACATTCATCGAAACATTGGGTAAATACCTGACGGGCCAGGGACGAAAACTGGCCATCCTGGCCATCGACCCCAGCAGCCAGCGCTCCAAAGGAAGCATACTCGGCGATAAAACCCGTATGGAACAACTCTCCGTCGACCCCAACGCCTTCATCCGTCCCTCGCCCTCAGGCGGCTCCCTGGGAGGAGTGGCACGCAAAACACGCGAATCGATCATCCTCTGCGAAGCGGCAGGTTACGACACCATCTTCGTGGAAACCGTGGGCGTCGGCCAGTCGGAAACAGCTGTCCACTCCATGGTCGATTTCTTCCTGCTGCTGATGATCCCCGGCGCGGGCGACGAACTGCAGGGAATCAAACGGGGAATCATCGAAATGGCCGACGCGATCATCATCAATAAAGCCGACGGAGATAACCTTGCCCGGGCAAACCGTGCAGCCGCCGAATACAGAAATGCACTGCACCTGTTGCCTCCCTCCAGCTCAGGATGGACACCCCGCGTGGAACTGTGCTCGGCCCTGAATAATTCGGGCATCGACTCCACATGGGACCTGATCACCGAATACGTCGAATTTACACGGACAGGCGGCTTTTTTGAAACCAAACGCCGGGAACAGCTCCGGCAAACCTTCTACCATACGATCCGGGAAAACCTCATTGATGACTTCAATAACAACAGGGCAGTCAGAGAACAGCTGAACGCAATCGAAGATCAGCTGGTGAATTCAGGGATCAATGTGTATGATGCGGCACAGCAACTGATCAACCTCTACTTCCGGTCGGTCAGGAGATGACACGGTAAAACCGTTTTCGGAGATAATCGTACAATTCACTGATCCTCAGATGAATGGTACTTGGACCTGTGCGGATATAGAACCGTTCCTCTCCATTGTGTTCAAGATAGGCCGGAATATCGGCCGGGCTCACATCGATGCGCAGGAGTTCTTTCTGGTCAACACTGTCGGGATAACAACTGATGAAACTCATGTGATTCATGCTGATCCGGTCGCTCACCAGTTTGGTCAGGTGCAGCAGCATCCGGTCGTGATTGGGAAACTGATCGGCTTCCAGTCCCACGATCTGCCCCCTGTCATCCACCCCCACCAAAAGGGTCCCTCCTTCTGTATTCAGGAACGCCGCAAGGGTTTTCAACACCGCATGCTCGATCTCTTTATCGAACTTTCCCGTATGAAGGTTCATCCTGAGGGTGGATTTGAACTCCAGCCGTTCCCCCTCTCCCTGCATGAGCAGGTAGCGTGTGGTAGTCATCAGTGTTGAACGCAGGTATGCGACCACTTTAGCCGCCAGAGACCGCTGCAGGTTCATGGCAATGAAAGGATTCACTTTAGCGGGATCGTACAGATCGCTGCCGTGCAAAATGGCAAGCTCTACATCCGTCACTGCCCTGGCAGAACCGGTCCGGATGCTCTCATCAATGAAAGCTACCTCTCCAAAGGATTCTCCAGGCCCGTATTTCCTGATCTGCCGGCCCGACAATTCAATCGCCACTTCTCCCTCGAGAATGAAGTACAGGCTCCCACCAGGATCGTTCTCAAAATAGATATACTGGCCGGCCCTGTAAGCCGCCCGTTGAAGCAGTGGTATCAGCACTGCAATATCTTTCGCTGATTGATGCTTCAATACATCCATTTCTTTCATTGAACCGGTGATATCCTTTGTCATGGCACACGTAATAGTTAAGGTAAATGACGGAAAAAGAACTTCCTGTCAGGATTGCTCTGAAGTGGAGGCACCCGTTTCGGGGGATTTCTTTCCATTGTCTTTACTTATTAAAACCGACAACGCAACACTGGTACCCAGAATCAGGACAATGATGACCAGCGAATGGATGGTTTCAAATCCGATCTTTTCCAGGGGATGATGCAGCAGCATTTTCAGCCCGATGAAGACCAGCAGGAAGGCAAGCCCGTGTTTCAGGTAACGGAAACGGGTCATGAAATTCATGAGCAGAAAGAACAGGGACCGCAGGCCCAGGATGGCAAAAATGTTGGAAAAGAAGACGATGTACGGATCCTTTGTCACGGCAAAAATAGCAGGAACGGAATCGACGGCGAATACCACATCCGTGAATTCGATGACCAGCAGAACCAGCATCAGAGGTGTCAGGTAGAACAATCCTCCTTTCCTTATGAAGAACCGTTCGCCTACCTGCCTGGGATAAACCAGAAAATAGCGGGAGGTGAAACGGACCACCGGGTGGTGATGGGGATCGATCTTTTCTTCCTTGTTCCGGTTGAGGAACATAATAATACCGGTAATGACCAGGAAGACGCCGAAAATATAGAGGATCCATGCGAATTTGGCAATGAGGGCGGCACTCACAAAGATGAAGATGAACCGCATGACGATCGCCCCGAGAATTCCCCAGAAAAGAACCTTTTTGTAATATTTCTTATTGATCCCGAATGAGAGGAATATCATCAGCATGACAAAAACATTGTCGACCGACAGGGAGTACTCGATCAGGTAACCGGTGATGTATTCCAGCGCTATGTTGCTACGGTACTTCACCAACGCCTGGGCAATGGACAGATCATCCGTGATCCGGATGGGATGCTTGTATTTATCAACGTGGGCTTTCAGGATCTCCGGGTCAGTTATGTTCCTTAAGCCATGGATTATATCACCGTAAAAAAGCAGGAAGAGATAAAACAGGATGGCAAGGCTTACCCAGACAATCGTCCATGTGAGGGCCTCCCTGAAGCCAATGACATGGGAATGGCGCCCGATGACCTTCAGGTCAAAGAAAAGAATGCCCAGGATAAAGACCAGGAAGAGAACGAAAAAGCTGGTTTCTGCAGAAATGTGCATAGACGTTGAATTACCGGTCAAAATTAAATAAAAACCAAAACAATCCTTTACGGAAATAGTTTGACCAGGATAAGTATGTGAGAAGAATTAGTACCTTTGCAATCCTTTTTTCCCTCTCCATCCGGTGAAGAGGGTCAGGAGGGGTCATAATATGATATATATATGGAAAATAACTTTGCGCTGAGCCCGAATCCACTGGTGCAATACCTCGATAAACCTGCCGAAGAATTCACCAAAGCCGATCTCATCCGGTATATTGAAGACAATGGGATCGAATTGATCAATTTCCGTTATGCCGGTGGTGATGGACGCCTGAAGGAACTTAATTTTGTTGTAACAAGCCCGGAGCAGTTGGACCAGGTTCTCTCAATGGGTGAACGTGTGGACGGGAGCAGCCTTTTCCGGCACATTCCGGCAGGATCAAGCGATCTTTATGTCATACCCCGCTACCGTACCGCATTTCTGAATCCTTTCTCCGATATTCCCAGCCTGGATATCCTGTGCTCATTCTTCGACAACCATGGGGATCCCTGGTCGGATGCACCCCAGTATATCCTCCACAAAGCACATCGTACGCTTCAGGACAAAACCGGTTTTCAGCTCGAGTCGCTGGGTGAACTTGAATATTATGTCATCAGTGCGCATGATGACCTGTTCGAAGCAGGTGATCAGCGGGGGTACCATGAGGCAGAGCCTTTTTCCAAGTTCAGTGATTTCAGGAAAGAAGCCATGCTGGCCATTGCTCAGTCGGGCGGCATCATGAAATACGGACATTCCGAAGTGGGTAATTTCACCATGAATGGGCTTATCTATGAGCAGAATGAGATCGAGTTCAATCCGGTGCCGGTGGAGGATGCCGCTGACCAGCTGGTGGTAGCCAAATGGATCCTGCGTACGCTGGCACAGAAATATGGATACACCCTTACGTTCGCCCCGAAGATCACCATCGGGAAAGCGGGCAGCGGGCTCCATATCCACAACCGGCTCATGAAGGGTAATGAAAACATGCTGGTCAAAGACGGACACCTGAGCGATATCGCCCGGAAATTCATCGCAGGCATGCTTGACCTATCCCCATCCCTTACGGCCTTCGGCAATACGAATCCGACCAGTTATTACCGGCTTGTACCGCACCAGGAAGCTCCTACCAACATTTGCTGGGGCGACCGGAACCGATCGGTCCTGGTCAGGGTACCCCTGGGATGGCGAAACAATATCAACATGGCACGGATTGTTAATCCGCTGGAAAAAGAGGGAAAGGTGAATTTCTCGGATAAACAGACCGTGGAATTCCGTTGCCCGGATGGGTCAGCCGATATCTACCTGCTGCTGGCAGGTATGGCGGTGGCAGCCAGGCATGGATTGGAGATGCCTTCAGCACTTGAAATGGCCGAAAGGACATACGTGGATGTGGATATATTCAAAACAGAGAATCATCACAGGGTCAAGGATCTTGACCAGTTACCCACATCCTGCTGGGATTCAGCCGAAGCACTGGCAAAACAACGTTCGATCTATGAACAGTACGGAGTATTCTCGCCGACCCTGATTGACCGGGTGATGCTGCAATTGAAAAGTTTTGAGGACCAAAATATCCGGGAACGGCTTACCTCCCACCAGGAAGATCTGGTGAAGCTGGTCGATCAATTCTTCCATTGTGGTTGATGAACTAAAACCTTAGTTCATTCATTCAAAAAAAAAGACTGTACCCTATCATCTCTGCTATCATTCAGGATCCGTATCCTTCGGGGTATCCTTTTTCACATCCGCACCTGTATCTATTTTCTGGTCCTTATCGGAAAGGGCGAATTTGATGGGCAGAGTAATGTTGACCTTGACGGGCTTTTCCCCGTTTTTACCGGGGTTCCAGTCGGGCATGGCCATCACAACACGGAGGGCTTCCTCTTCACATCCGCTCCCTATCCCTCTCAGGACCTTGCCATTGGTCACTTTGCCCTTTTCATTGACCATGAAGGAGACGAATACGGTACCCTGGATCCCCTGTTTTTTTGCCGCCTCCGGGTAATGGATGTTCTGGGATATAAATTTAACCATGGCTTCCTGGCCTCCTTTGAAGGTCGGGGCAATATCCACCTTTGTGAAAACTGAGTCATCCTGTTTCTGAGGGGCAGAAAGCGCTGACTGCAAAATATCGGGGCCTGCAGAAAAAATCACATCCTCCAGCGATCCTGTGATTGACCTGCCCGGTTGTCCAGCACTCAGCGACGGATCAAGATACCCTCCCGAAACATCTGAAAAAACAAATACCCATAATGCTATGACCGGTATGATGGTCATGATCTTCCATCGTGTGTGTGGAAGCGATTTTGATCGGTTCATCATGATAAACCTCCTTTTTAAAAGTGAATGATTAAAATGATTCGTTATCGAATAAGCAAAGATGCCGCCACCAATACGGAGCAAAACGCGCTGATAAGCCTGCCTGTCGTCCGACTGGCTGATGACCCCTTCATCAGCAATGAATTCATGGATGTGCTTTATGGATTTCCGGTACAACCATATGAAAGGATTAAACCATTGCAGAATGACCAGCATTTCGATCAAGAGAAGATCAATGGAGTGACGCTGACGGATGTGCACCTGCTCATGCATCAGCATCGCCTGTACTTCGTGCGAATAAAAATGTTCACGTGTAATGAAGACGTACCTGAAAAAGGAGAAAGGGGAACCGCTGCCTTCAGGCAGAAAAACAAGCTTCATTCCTTCATATTCGGTCCATCCATTCTTACTAATGATGATCAGCAACCGGGCTATCCGGATCAGGAAACCCGTCAGGAGAACGACAATGCCAGCGGAATAGCATACGGTCAGAAGCTCAAAAGTCCTTGGTTCATCAGGCATTGCATCTTCCACCATTCTCGTACCGACCGAAATGACATCCAGAAGATATCCATAGCTTTCAGGCACATTCACCAGGTAAATGTTCAGGCTGAAAATCGGCAGCAAAATGGACAGCATAACCGTGATCAGCAGGTAACAACGGTTCATGGTAAAATGGGTGTCCTTTTTCAGGAAAAGGCTGTACACCAAATAGAAAGCCCCCATACACAGTACCGACTTCAGCATCAGAAACAGCCAGCTAGCGCTCATGACTCTTTTTCTTTTCGTTGATTTTATGTTCCATCAGTGCCTTGATCTCCTCCAGCTCCAGCAGGCTCAACTGCTCTTCCCTGGCGAAGAAGGAGGCCAGGGAAGCGTATGAACTGCTGAAATAATCCCTGACAAAACCTTTTAAGAACTTTCGCATATATTCCTTCTGGGTGATCAGGGGATAGTACTCATGCGACTTACCAAAAGCCCTGTGTCCTACGATCTTCTTTTTTTCCAGTATGCGCACAATGGTCGAAACCGTATTATATGCTGGCCGGGGCTCCCTGATCTCATTCAGGATATCCTTAATGTACCCTTTTCGTATCCTCCAGAGGATGCGCATGATCTGTTCCTCCGCCCTGGTTAATTCTTTCATGCAAGAATGATGATTACGTTCAATATTATAACTAAATATTTAGTTAATTAGTATGCAACATTACAACTAAATTCTTAGTTATGCAAATATTTTTCTAAAAATATTTTTCATTCGTAAAAGGAAACCTAAATCCCTCCCCTTCAGTATCTTGTAATTTGGATTTTGCAATTTTTTTGAAATTTGGATTTTGGAATTTGGATTTTTTTCAACTCGTATGGTAACATTTTCACCCTTTTCCGGATTAACCAGTGACAACCCTGCAGTGAACAGACCGGGTTGCCAGGGGGGAAACCGAAAAACCCAGAACAGAGTAGGTTGATTATAATAAAGAAGGGATGAACGATGAAAAGATTAATCATTATTTTTATGGGATTATTCCTTGTCACATCGCCGTTGTTTGCAGGCTATTCCGCAATGGCGTCAGATGATCCGGCAGGCACGATGGGGAGGAAGATCAAAATCTCCCTATGGATCGAGATTGGAAGGCCATCCAGGGATTGCAAGGGATTTGGCATCTGTGACTGGGGATTTTCGCTGAACCTGGATGACGCTGTCCGGCAGATGACGGTTACTAAGGCAGGCGGAGAGGGTTATTTTGATGATGATGGCAGTTTTGTGATGGAATTTTTAAGGAAGTACATGATGGACGAGACAGCCACGACCTATTTCAGAAATGGCTTTATCCTTGAGGAAAACACCAGCATACCGCCTGATATCCTTCGCAGGCTGGAACACCCCGATGAGTATGTCATCAAGGAGGGTACCTATCCGGTACGGCAAACCACAGAAAGTATCATCGTAAAGTTTTAATTGTGTGAATGACACGGACAGCTGCCTGGAATGATACCGATTAGAGGTCCGGCCGATCAGGCAGCTGTCTGACATAAATCCTGCTTCCATGAAAAAATTAGTTGTATTTGTTGTTTGCATCCTGCTGATCAGTATTTCATGCACGCGTTTCGTGATGGTTTTTTCAAGTGCTCACATGCCGCGATGGGAAAACGAGCAGAGCATAACGTCCTACGCCCAAAGGATCGGGCTGAGAACCGACAATATCTGTGTCTTACAGGACTCAGCCGCTCTGGGTGATATCATGAAGTCCTATGGTAAACTGGCGGAGATCAGCTTCTATGATCGCAACGGTTTCGAAATGAAAGTAAAAAGTCCGGAGGATTGCCACATCACCATCGAAAAGGTCATTGATTCCCTCAGCACGCAAACATTGTATGCCGTGGATTCAACCCGGCGGTTATCGGATCTGACCTCCAGGCTTTGCCATCTGGACGGCAGCCCGTTGAAACAGGATGAGATGGTGGCTCCGGTTGATTTTACCGTGGCGATTTTCTGGACCACCTTCATTGGTAATGTCAATAAACGAAGCACCCGGGTTTGGGAGGAGAAATGTTATGAGAAGGGGAAAACACTGGGGATAAGGGTCATCAAAGTAAACTGCGATTTCCAGGAAGTCTGGGAATCCGACTGATCGCACTGGTGATCCTGGGTAGCCATTATCCGGTGGCTGATCTTTTTTGTCAGGTGGTAAAGAAAGATTCCACCTGGAAAATGCAGAACGTATGGAAGCAGGAATGGCTGCTGCGATCACTGCAGATCAGCAGCAGTGCTGATCTCCGCTGCAGGATCTCCTTCCTTTCACTTTCTCAATTGCCCGGAAAGCAAAAGCATTTCCTGGAAAGGATGACCTGTGACGAGGAAATTGAATTCAGCTATTTATGGTCGAGAAACGAATGTTCAGTAGCCCTGAAACTGGTAAGCGAATTCGGATGCATTTTTTTTCCGGACAGTCTTTTCTATAAACAAAAAGATCTTCAAACCATCCGGTATGATCTTTCAATGCGGGTAGGGAAAAACTGGCATTTCAGCCTGAACACCTCCGCCACGACACCGGTATTTCCCATGATCCACTGTAATTTACAGGATTCAACCCTGCAGAGCAACCTTTTTACCGGTTCTTTCCTGACTCCTTTGAAAATGACCATCACTGCCGGAATCAAGCTGACCATCAGGGAGCTGGGAAGCCTTTACCTGGGTCCATGCAGCCTAAAACTGGTCTATATCCTTGATCAACAGGTCTTTGCTATTATGAATGTTGATCAGTATCAGGGAGTTGCCCCGGGGGAAAGGTGGTATGACGAATATGGATTGTGTTCTTCATTCGACCTGACCAGGAACCTGACGCCAAGCCTAAACTGGCAATGTCATCTGGATGCTTTTCTGGCAGGGAATAAATCCGTTGACCTCCTGTTCAAGAACCTGTTTTCATGGAAAGCAGGTAAATGGATGAACGCAAACCTTCAGACACGAATTGTCTATGACAGCGACAGGATTTCCGTATTCCAGCTGGAAAATCTCCTGAGCATCGGACTGATGATCCGGTTTACCAGGTAGGATCATCTATTCGTATTTGATCGCATCTACCGGGTTGGAAACCGCCGCCCTGTACGAGTGAAAACTGACGGTGATCAGGCCAATGGCAAAGGCAATCAACCCGGCGATGAGGTACGATGTCCACCTGATCCTGTCATGATAGATGAAGGTGGAATTGATCCAGACGTCGAGCCGCCACCATGCAAACGGAACCGCCAGGACAAAAGCGATCAGGATCAGCCAGGAAAACTCCCTGATCTGAAGACTCAGGATCTGACCGACAGAGGCTCCGTGCACCTTTCGCAGCCCGATTTCCTTTGTACGTTGTTCGGCCATATAGGAAGACAGCCCGAGCAATCCCAGCAAGGCGATGAAGATGGTCAGAAAGGTGGCGATCCGGAATAGCCTGCCCAGCTTTTCCTCGGCAGTGTACATATCATCCATGGTCTGGCTGAGAAAAGAATAATCAAAAGGACGTTTTGCCCCGAATTCATTCCATTTGGACTCAATGAATTCCAGTGTTCCACGGGTATTTTCCCCTTTGATCTTCATCGTGAGATAATACCGTGGCTGATCCCGGAGCATCATCATCAGGGGTTCGACCTTATTGTGAAGCGACCGGAAATGAAAGTCTTTCACCACTCCGATGACCCTGAGCGATCTACCCACGGTGTCAATGACTTTTCCGGTGCTGTCGATATCAAATCCCCAGTGAATTTTCTTCCCCAACGGATTTTCGCCCCATCCCATTTCCCGGACACAGGTTTCATTGACCAGCACGGCTTCTTCCATATCAGTACCGGATTCCTTACTGAAGTTCCTTCCCAGTGCCAGTTCCATGCCATATACATCCAGATAATCCTCGTCGACCTGTGCAATGATGAGCGTATGTTCCACCATCCTGTCTTCTTTTTCCACCAGGACGACCTGTATCCACTGGATCCTGCCAGGCACTCCTGTAGAGTTGGTAACACCCACAATATCAGGTGATTGCAATAATTCCTCTCTGAACGTATTTACCTTGTTCCGGAAAGAAGTATCCTGCATTTCGATGACCACCAGGTTGTCCTTTTTAAAACCCAGGTCTTTTTTCTGTATGTAGTTAAGTTGGCCGGATATCACAATGGAAGAGATGATCATCAGGATTGCAATAAAGAACTGAAAAACCACAAGCCCTTTCCGAAGTCCTCCCCGCTTTTTTCCGGATGGAGAGACAGCGCCTTTCAGGGCATTAACCGGCTGGAAGGATGACAGGTAAAAAGATGGATAACTGCCGGCAATGATGCCGGTAAAAAGAGCGATGCCCAGAAGGATAATCAGGAGCTGGGGCTGCCTGAGGATGTTGAAGCTGATCTGTTTATCCGATATCTGATTAAAATCGGGTAAAAGAAGAACAACGATGATGACCGCTATGATCAGGGCAATGATGGTCAGCAGCAACGACTCACCAAGAAAGTGGTTGATGAGCTCCCGTTTACCTGCACCCACCACCTTTCGCATGCCCACCTCCCTTGCTCTTTTCACCGACCTGGCCGTGGCCATGTTCATGTAATTGATGGCTGCGATCAGGATCATAAATATAGCGACCACAGAAAATATATATACGTATGACATGTTTCCCGTCGGAAGATCTGCGTCCAATCCCGAAGCAAAATGGGTCTTTACCAGTGGAGTCGACAAAAGGGAAAAACTTCCATTGATCCCGTCGCCGACCGGTCGCATGTACTTATCGTAAAACGGACCGAATTTGTCATGTATCGACTGCATACTGGCATTTTCGTTCAGCAGTACATACGTATAAACACCTATATTCCAGAAGTTAACTGGCTCCATACTGTTGAACCGCTCAGCCCCGATCTCCTTTACAATGGTGGCTGCCGACAGCAGTGCATCGTAACGGAGATGTGCATTCACAGGCAGATCACGGATAATCCCGGTCACTTTATAGGCGTGATCGGATCCCGAAGTTAAAAACTCGCCCATGGGGTTGATATCCCCGAAATATTTTTTTGCTGTTGTTTCCGTGAGGACAATGGTCTGGGGTTCGGTCAATGCTTTATAGGGACTGCCCTGGATGAATTCGACCGTAAACACATCAAAGACCGTAGAATCCGTGAAGAAAAAATTATCCTCATAGTACTCTTTTTCCTTATACCTCATCAGCGTATTGCCTTCGTTGAGAAACCGGACAAACGTTTCCACCTCGGGAAACTCCAGTTTTAACGCGGGCCCCATGGGGACCGGTACGATCGCAAAACGGTCATGCTTGTTGGAGATCGTGAAATCGGATTCAATCCGGTAGATCGACCTATACTTGAGGTTATGCTTATCATACGTCAGTTCATCCCTCACATACAGGTAAATGATGATAAAGGCAGCAAGTCCAACGGATAAACCCAGGATGTTCAGGATCGTATGGAATTTATCCCTCTTGATGGAGCGAAATGTAGTTTTAATGAAATTCCAGAACATAATGGTCGGGTTAAGGGTTTTAAAATAAAGAAGAACCGGATTAACGTATATGTTCGCGGATGTTCTCAGTGATCAGCTGACCGTCGAAAAGCCTGATGATCCGCTGGCTGTATTCAGCATCGCGCTGGGAATGTGTGACGATGATCACTGTGGTGCCGTTTTTATTCAGTCCCTCGATCAGGTTCATCACTTCTTCCCCGTGCGACGAGTCGAGGTTACCGGTGGGTTCATCAGCCAGGATCAGTTTCGGATTGGCCACCACGGCCCTTGCCACAGCCACCCGTTGCTGTTGGCCCCCGGAAAGCTGCTGTGGAAAATGTTTCTTACGGTGGGTGATCTGCATCTTCTCAAGCACCTCTTCCACCCTCACTTTTCGTTCCCTGGCATTGTAATTCAGGTAGATCAGCGGAAGTTCAACGTTCTCAAATACGGTGAGTTCATCGATCAGGTTGAAATTCTGGAAGATGAACCCGATATTCTCTTTCCTCAGTTTGGCTCGTTGCCGTTCTGTATAATCCGCCACTTCCTGTTCATTGAAATAGTATCTCCCTTCGGATGGATTATCGAGCAATCCAAGAATATTCAGCAGGGTCGACTTACCACAACCCGACGGGCCCATGATGGCCACGAATTCACCCTTTTGAATTTCTAAATTAATGTCGCTCAATGCGATGGTTTCCACTTCATCGGTGCGGAAAATCTTGGTCAGGTTTTCAGTTTTGATCATGTTGACTTGGTTTTATATTATGGGACGTTTTCAGAGTAAATTGGTTACAATTTATTGGAATCACTCATATTTCAATGTATCCACAGGATTAACCCGGTAGGAGGAGAATGCCTTGTATACGCTCACGAGGTTGGCGATGAGCAGTGCGAACAGTCCGGCCAGAACAAAAACTTTCCAATCCAGTGGTATCTGCACTGTAAAGTGATCCAGCCAGTTTCGGACAAGGAGCCAGGTGACCGGAAATGAGATCACAACAGAGACCAGGATCAGGTAATTCATTTCACGGCTGAGCAACTCGAAAATATGGCAGCGTGATGCACCCAGTACCTTCTGGAGGTCGATCTCCCTGGTACGCTGATCAGCTATATAGGAAACCATACCAAACAATCC
>JAGONC010000074.1 GCA_017993235.1 Lentimicrobiaceae bacterium | reverse complement strand
CCTGTACCTTCATCGCTGCATCGTCCCACTTGAGACTTTCCACCTCCTCCTTTCCGTAATGTTTAAAGGTCTCGGCAAGAGCATTGTAATGGAGCAAACCGTATATGGCATCCGCAAGTCCATGGACGTCCCAGAAATCGACTTTCAGAGCATGTTTCAGGATTTCCGAAACCCCCGACTGTTTGGAGATGACCACCGGCACATTCGATCGCATGGCTTCCAGTGGAACGATCCCGAAGGGTTCCGACACCGAAGGCATCACGAAAACATCGCTCATGGCGAACATCCGGTCCACATCCGTGCCCTTGAGGAAACCGGTAAAATGAAACCGCGAAGCGATCCGTAACTCCGCCACACGCCTGATGAGCTTGTTCATCAGATCGCCGGTACCTGCCATGACAAAACGTACATTGGGATCTACCTCGAGCACCTTTTTCGCTGCCTCGACAAAATATTCCGGGCCTTTCTGAAAGGTGATCCGTCCAAGAAAGGTCACTACTTTTTCTTTCAGAACCTTTTCCGTCCCTTCCAGTTCATCCTTGTCGACCGGCTCAACCGCATTATGAACGGTAATGATCTTTTCCGGATCAATACCATACCTGTCGATTACGATCTGACGGGTCAGGTTGGATACCGTGATGACACGATCGGCCTGCTCCATACCATAACGCTCAATATCGTATACCTGCTGATTGACATTCTCACCCGAACGGTCAAATTCAGTGGCATGCATATGGACCACCAGTGGCTTACCGGAGGCTGCCTTGGCTGCAACGCCGGCCGAATAGGTCAGCCAGTCATGTGCGTGGATAAGTTCAAAATCGTATTTCGCCGCAATGGCCGAACCGATCAATGCATACCGGTACACCTCCTCCATGAGGTTGGTACCGTACTTTCCCGAAAATACAAAGCGGCTTGAAAACAGGGTCTGACGGGTGGTCGTTTTGCGAAGCTCCTCCTGCACCACCAGGTCGGTAAATTCTTCCGGAGCGACATAGGGGATGAGGTTTGAGCCCACTTCCATGTAGGTGATCCGTTCCCAGTACTGTTTGTTCTCAACATCGTCGATGTCGATCACAACATCGCTGGCGTTCACCAGCCTGACAGCCCGCTGGTCCTCATCGCCATAGGCTTTCGGCACCACAAAGATAACCTCCGTGCCGTGCTTTGCCAGCCCCTTGGTGAGGCCATAACAGGCAGTCCCCAATCCACCCGTGATATGGGGAGGGAATTCCCAGCCGAACATTAACACTCGCATAATTTATCCTTTAGTATATGTCGCACGAGGATATAATAAATTCCAAATTCCAAAATTCCAAATTCCAAACAAATTCCAAAATCTAAATTCCAAACCCATCATCCCTGTCAACTGCCAACTGTCAATTGTCAACCCCCTCCATCTCCCTCAGCATCTTCCCGACCCGGAGCAGTTCCGCCACGCTCCAGGCCTGTGATATGGCTCCGCCCGGTTTGTGAGGCGGATCACCGTCATAGACCTCCGGAATGGTACCGATCCCATTCTCATCCATCACATCCTCGAAACCACCCAGAATCGCCCTGATCTTTGAAACGCCCGACTTACCATGCAGCCGGAGATAGGCCTCCGCATAATGGCCAAATAACCAAGGGAATACGGTGCCATTGTGGTAGGCAAGATCCCTTGCCGTCTGATCGCCGTAATATATGCCATGATAATTGGGATCCTGCGGCGACAAGGTACGAAGTCCGCGTGGTGTAAGAAGCTCACGTTCAATGATATCCAGTATTCTCTTACGGATTTCCTCATCCACCGGAGAGTAGGGCAGCGAGGCAACAAAAAGCATATTCGGTCGCACGGAGAAATCCTTGTAGTCTCCGTCAACATAATCAGCCATATAGCCCTTTTTAACACTGTAAAACGTTTCCAGAAAGGCTTGTGGGATCCTGTCGGCCACCGGCTGCCATTCCGTGAGGAAATCATCATCACCTGCGCTCCGTGCAAGTTCAAGGGCAAACATGATGGCATTATACCAGAGGGCATTCACCTCAACCGGCAAGCCGATGCGCGGATTGACCGGCTTGCCATTGATGATGGCATCCATCCAGGTGATGGCCAGGCCAGGCACACCGGCATACAGCAATCCATTCTCCTGCATCCTGATGTTGTACATGGTACCAACGCGGTAGCCCCGCAGAACGGTCTTCATCTTTTTACCGTACTCATCCCAGATCGCAACCGGATCCTTACCGTGATTGAGGTATTGCTGCAACGACCAGAAAAACCAAAGAGAGGCGTCCACCGAATTGTAATGCTGCTCATGCCCCTGCCCGAAATTAGGGAACAAAGGTCCTTTCAGTTCTTTGAGTATGTTATCCAGTACCGCCTTGAAGGTTAGGGTGTCATCCCGGGTCAATGTCAGTCCGGGAAGGGCTATGAACGTATCCCGTCCCCACTTGCCAAACCACGGAAATCCGGCAATGATCTCCGATTTTTTACCGCGCGTGACAATGAACTGCTGGGCAGAGTTGATCATGCAATGATAAAAGCTGTCCCGGGGGATACGGGAACTGATCCCTTGGTCGAAGCGGCGCTTCAGCGTTTTGGCATTAACTTCCTCCAGGGCTGCACAGAAGATTATACTCTCCCCCTTCTCCATGGATGTTTCAAAATACCCCGGAGTAAACAGGTCTTCCAGGTAATCATATCCCCTCTCCTTCTCCCTGATGTACTCGAAATTGAAATACCAGTCGGGAACATGTACGTAATCCACCTGCTTTGAAAACTGAAGGTGCAGAAAGGAATATCCCGGGTAGAGCTTTATTTTGATACCATTCCCGATGGGTTGGTGCCGGGTGTCAGCATCGTAATTGGCTTTGGTCAACCGGTGAATGTTCCGGAATGCCAGAAACGGACGGAATCGCATCCGCGTCGGAGAATGGGCGTCAACCAGAGTATAGCGTATCATCGCTTTCTCATCCCTGGCCGTAAACAGGGTCTCCTTGGTCAGGACAACACCCCCCACCCGGTAAGTAAGCTTGGGAATGGGATCACAATCGAAATCCCGGATATATTTATGTCCTTTTGGTACATATACATCCCCCTTGAATTTATGGATCGCCAGATTAAATTCGGCATCATGCTGAATGACTGTCTCATCGAGCGTGGAAAGCAATACATGATTATCCTGGTCGACAAGGGGTTGGGGAGCAACGAACAGTCCATGGTACTTGCGGGTATTGCAGCCGACTATGGTCGTGAAACCATAGGATCCTGCCCGGTTGGTTCTGAGAAGTTCCCTGGAAAGGGAGTATTCAAGATTGATCAGCTGATTTTTATCAAACTTCAGATAACTCATTTATAAGTCATTAAATAAAAGAAAATCCAAATTTAGCGGAAAAAAATGAGTCTGCAAAGTTAGTGAAATCCCCGAGCTTTATACCAGGCGTTAAGATTATTTAGGATTATTCAGGAAAGAAGTCGGACGACCATAAAATATTTTCCCGTGCAAACCGTATATATGTCAGGAATCGATAATTTTGACGGTTTAAATTCATGCAGATAAGACCCATTTTCAACCGGATTTTTCACGCGTTTTGCTTCCTGCTCATTCCGGGATTTTTCATGATTTCCTGCAACAAGGATGAGATCATCACCACCGATCCGTCCGTCAGGCTTTCGTTTTCAACCGACACCGTCATCTTTGACACAGTTTTCGCAACCATTGGTTCGGCAACCCGGTATTTGATGGTGTACAACCACGATAAAAACCGGGTGAGGATCTCCTCCGTCAGGCTGGCAGGAGGCAGCAGTTCACCGTATGAAATGAACATTGATGGGGTTCCCGGGATCCAGCAGAAGGATGTTGAAATACCCGGCAACGACAGTCTTTTCATCTTTGTCCGCGTCACGGTTGATCCCACGGATGAGAACAATCCTTTCCTGGTTACCGATTCCATTGTTTTTGAAACCAACGGGAACCTGCAGGATATTGACCTGGTAGCGTACGGCCAGAATGCACATTTCTACACGAATGCGGTATATCAGATGCACGGCGTCTGGGATAACGACAAACCCCATGTCGTCTACGGTTTTGTGATCATCGACTCCGCCTGCTCACTGACCATCCAGCCCGGGAGCCATGTGTATTTTCATAAGGACGCCATACTCGCCGTTGGGAACGACGCTACCCTCCGGGTGGCGGGAACGTTCGAAGAGCCCGTGACATTCCAGGGTGACCGGCTGGAAGAAGACCTGCAGGAGCTACCCGGGCAATGGGGCACGATCTGGCTTACGGCCGGCAGCAAGAACAACGAGATCGACCATGCCGTCATCAGGAACGCCGTCATCGGGATCCGTGTCGATACCCTGGGCAACTCGGCTCAACCCACACTCAAGCTTAGCAATACCCAGATCCTGAACATGAGCGGGTACGGACTTCAGGCACTGGGCTCGTATGTTGTGGCCGCCAACTGCGTGATCGCCAACTGCGCCGAAACGGCTGTTTTCCTGGGCATTGGCGGTACCTACGACTTCAGGCACTGCACCATCGGCAATTACTACCCCTATACGGCGCGGCAAACGGCTTCACTGGTTTTGACCAATTACTACCTGCTGCTGAACGATATGGGGCAGATCACCGATACCATTGCCAGGGATCTTCAGCAGGCATTCTTCGGCAATTGTATTGTCTATGGAAACAGAACAGAGGAGATCGCCCTGGCCAGTTCACCGGAAGCCCGGTTCAATTACCGGTTCGATCACTGCCTGCTGCGGACCACAAAAACAGGAGATATCAACATCGTGGGCAGCATCTTTAATCAGGATCCCCTGTTTACGGATTATGAAACCAATGACTACACCCTCGACACCATCCTCTCGCCCGCCGTTGACGCCGGACTGATGGAGATCATCAACACGGCTGTCTTCAATCTGGTGAATGACCTGAACAACAACAACCGCACGCTCGACTCCGCGCCCGATCTCGGATCATACGAGCTCATCAGACGCTAACGCGTCGTCGAGCAAATCCCAAATTCCAAGGTCCAAAATCCAAACAAATCCCAACTTCCAGGATCCAAACCTGCTTTTGTGATTTGGATCCTGTGATTTGTTTGGAATTTGGTTTTTGGGATTTGGAATTTCAGGAAAGTATCTCTTTCATCTTCAACCCTATGTGTGCCGGTGAATCCACCACATGGATCCCACATCCCCTTAGGATTTCCT
>JAGONC010000073.1 GCA_017993235.1 Lentimicrobiaceae bacterium | reverse complement strand
GGGTGATGATGTTTGGATTCATCGCTATTTCCATGAGCTATATTTTTGGCACCCTGCTCACGGCCAATGGCAATCTGATGCAACTGAATGTAATCGCTGCCGGCAGCATGCTGTTGAGCCTGCTCCTGAACCTGATCCTCATCCCTCGCTACCTGGCTGTGGGAAGTGCCTATGCCAGCGTCATTACGCAGTTTGCCTCCACAATTGCTCAGGTGATCCTGGCCCAGGTCATTTTCAGATTCAAGCTATCGCCGCGGTTCCTGCTGATCCTATTGGTATTCATCCTCGGAGTCATCCTCATCAACCTGGTAACCCGTGCACTGATTGAGCCATGGGGATTTGCCTTTGGGATTATGGTCATCGCTTCCCTTTCATATGCATTTGCTTTGCGCCTCATCCGGCTTTCTTCCCTTGTCGGCATCCTGACGGGTAAAACCACCTAAATGTAAAAAAGGATTCAGATATTCATCAAATTACATTGCAGATTTCAAATTAAAGTCTATTTTTGTTGTCCTTTAAAATTGATATGATCTATGAGTGATGCTTTCTCGGGCAACAGGGATTTTGACTCATCCAATTTTATCCGGTTTTTATGGGCCTGGAGAATTCCCATCCTGATCCTGATGTCCATCGCATTTGTGGCATCGCTGATCTTCTCGTCACCTTTCTTCATCACACCAAAGTACAAATCGGTCGTTGTACTCTATCCGGTTTCAACAAGTTCCGTATCAAAAGCGCTGTTGAGTGAGACATATGGGGGGAAGGAAGATATCATGGAATTCGGAGAGGATGAGCAGACCGAACAAATGCTTCAGATCCTCAACTCCAACCGCATCCGCGACCGGATCATTGCAAAGTATGATCTGATGAGTCATTATGAAATTGATCCGGGATCGAAATTTAAACTGACGCGTCTTTATAAACAGTACGAGAGCAACATTACCTACCGGCGGACAGAGTACAATGCCGTCAAGATCACGGTAATGGATCAGAATTCCCAGCTGGCAGCCGACATTGCCAATGATATTGCCAACCTGCTCGACTCCATCAAGATCGACATGCAGCGGCAACGGGCCATACAGGGATTCAAGATCGTTGAAGCTGAGTATTTGCAGCGCCTGGGAGAAATTCACAGGATGGAAGACTCGCTGACCTATCTGCGCAAGAAAGGGGTTCACGACTACGAAACACAGGCGGAGATGATCAATCAGCAGCTGGCCATCGAGATCGCAAAGGACAACCGGGGTGCGATCCGGGCACTGGAAGATAAACTGGATACGCTTGCCAAATATGGCGGTCCCTACGTTTCTCTTCGGGATGCGCTTGAACATGAGAAAAAACAGCTGAGCGTACTGAAAAGCAAGTACGAAGAAGCCAAGGTGGATGCCGAAGAAGAATTACCGCAGAAATTTGTGGTCAGTACTGCCTATGGAGCTGAGCGCAAGTCTTACCCGGTCCGGTGGCTGATCGTTCTGGTCTCAACCCTTTCTGTTTTTCTGCTGACGGTACTGGTGATCATCATTATTGAAAATGTTTCAAAAAGCGGGCTATACGATAGCTCGCAAAAAAAAAAATTCAAATTCAACATAAGGATTCCGCAGGTTGATTTTAAAATAAAACGACCACGCGGAATACAGCTTAGCATTTCAAATCATAACAACAAATGGAAGATGGAGCATTTCTTTAGCAATATCAACCTGCTTCAGTTACTCTGGAAGTGGAAATGGCATATGATCATCATCTGCCTGGTGGCAGGAGTGATTGCGGCCATTTTCTCCGGCCCTGCCTTTATCAAACCCAGGTTCAAGTCTGTTGGTGTTATCTACCCTTCAAACATTGCTCCCTATTCTGATGAAAGTGAAACCGAGCAAATGGTACAGTGGCTCAATTCCAAAGACATTAAAGACAGCATCATCAATAAATTCAATCTTGCAAAACACTATAAAATTGATTCATCCTACAAATATTTTTATTCGACGATTTTGTATAAATACAGTAAAAATGTTCAAATAAGCAAGACCATGTATGAATCGGTTGAGATCGTCGTGACCGATTCGGATCCCCGCATCGCCTGTGATATGGTGAATGAGATCATCAACCAGTTCAATAAAAAAGTTCAGGCCATCCACCGGGAGAAATACCTTGAAGTGGTCAGTGCAACCAAAGCGATGCTGGATGCCAAAAAAAGGGAGATCGATTCCGTGGAGGCCAAGTTGTACGAGATACGGACCCAATATGAGATCATTGATTATGCCAACCAGACACGCGAGGTGGCAAGAGGCTACCTGAGAACGGTTGACGGAGATAATGCAGCCAGGAATATCAATACGGCCGAAGTGATCAAACTGAAAAAGAATATTGAAGAAAAAGGCGGGGAATACGTTTATTACAACACCCGTCTTTACGATCTGCTCCGCCTGTATGGTGTATTTCAGGAAGATTACGACCGCGCCGTCTTTGATGCAAACAAGACTTTTACTCATGCAAATATTGTCACGCCCCCTGTGGTTGCTGATAAAAAATCCTACCCTGTCCGCTGGATCATTGTGTTCCTGACCATGGCCAGCACCCTGCTGCTGACAACCGTCCTGGTAGTCATTTTTGATAGCAGATTAAACGAAGTGATCCACAAAGGATAGGGACAGCTTTCGTTCATACGGTTCATCCGTCAAAAAACTGAACAAATTGATTGAGAAGTATAAATTAAAATGGGTCTACCTGATCAGTGCTCTGTTCGTCCTGCTGACCATTGGGCTCATTCTGATGGAACGGTATTATTTCGCCTTGCTGGTACCGCTGCTGCTGATCATTACCCTGCTCTATATTTTCACGCTGGATAAGGTACTGCTGCTGGTCGTTTTCCTCACCCCGCTGGCAGTCAATGTGAGAGATATTGATATCGGCGTGGGCATTTCCATTCCCACGGAACCTCTCCTTTTCGGTGTGCTGGTGCTTTTCATCCTGCGGCTGCTTTACCGGAACGATTATGACCGAAAAATCCTGCGTCATCCGGTCAGCATCATCATCATGATCAATCTGCTCTGGATCCTGTTCACCAGCCTTACCAGTGAAATACCTTTGGTCTCCTTCAAATTTTTCATTGCACGCCTGTGGTTTGTCATCCCGTTCTATTTCCTGGGCATTCTTCTCTTCCGCAAGATCGACAACATAAAGCTCTTTAACTGGTTGTACATTATTCCGTTGCTGGCTGTGATCGGTTACACGATTTATAATCATTCCAAACTGGGATTTGATGAGGAAGCAGGACACTGGGTCATGACTCCCTTTTACAACGACCACACCGCCTATGGTGCCATACTGGCTTTATTCATCCCGGTATTCACCGGATTTATCTTTGATCGATCCTATACCCGAACCATGCGTCTGGCCTCGGCCGGCGTTCTGATGGTACTGATCCTTGCCCTGATCCTATCGTTCAGCCGCGCAGCCTGGATCAGTCTGGCAGCAGTTTTCATCATCTACCTGATCATCCTGTTACGGATCAAGTTTCGGTATATTCTTTTAACCATTGGCGTTTTCATCGGTATTTTCATCATGTTCAAATGGGAGATTCTGGATGCATTGGAGAAGAATAAACAGGATTCTTCCGCCAATTTCATCGAACACGTGCAGTCGATCTCCAACATTTCATCCGACGCATCGAACCTTGAACGTATCAACCGCTGGCAGTCCGCCATCCGGATGTATCGTGAACGGCCGTTCTGGGGCTGGGGTCCGGGGACCTATCAGTTCCTGTACGCCCCTTTCCAGCGAACCAAGGAAAAAACGATCATCAGTACCAACTTTGGTGACATGGGGAATGCACACAGTGAGTACATTGGTCCGCTGGCCGAATCCGGATTACCGGGGATGCTTATTACGGTCGCACTGGTCATCAGCTTTTTCATCACAGGACTCAGGGTATACAAGGAGGCAGCGACGCCACAGGTTAAGTTGCTGGCCATGATTACTTTACTTGGACTCATGACGTACTTTATCCATGGGATCCTGAATAATTTCCTCGATACCGATAAAGCTTCCGTACCTGTCTGGTCGATGATCGGCATACTGGTTGCCCTTGATCTCTATCATCGGAAGAGGCATGAGGAAGTAAAGGTGGAGGAAGAAATGCCTGTCGCGGAATAGGTCACTTTTGTTGTCTGATCATGAAATCCGGCAATTGGCGCAGCGCAGCCAGTTCCCGCCATTTTTTTCCAACTTCGTCGGCCGGTATCCCAAAATAGGTTTTGTTCGGTTCAAGTGATTTGTCTACTGCGGAAGTGGCCAGGATCACGGCGCCTTCGCCGATGACCAGGTCTTTATTGATGGCCACCCGGGCCCAGACGATGACGTGGTCCCCAATGCGGGTTACGCCGGCAATGGCAGCAAAAGCTCCGATGAGGCAATGCTTTCCAATCGTTGTATCGTGTCCGACCTGTACATGGTTATCCAGTTTTGTACCGCAGCGGATGATCGTATTTCCCGAAACGCCCCTGTCGACCGAACAAAGCGCGCCAATCTCCACATGGTCTTCAATGGTCACCGATCCGCAGGATTCCAGCTTGCGATAGGATCCGTTTTTTTTCTGGAAATAATAAGCATCAGCGCCTATCACGCTGTTTGCATGAATGATGACATGATTTCCTATGCTGCAATGATCATATATGCTTACGTGGGAATGGATGATGCAATGGTCGCCAATGGTGACATGATTGCCGATAAAAGCGCCGGGCTGAATGATGGTTCCCTTTCCTATGCGGGCGCTGGGGCTGATGAATGCAGTACAGGGCGTAAATGGCTGATACCGGGTGACCAGCAGTACATAATCGCGAAAAGGATCTTCGCTGATCAGGATGGCTTTGCCTTCGGGTACCTCTACCTCTTTATTGATCAGAATTGTGGTGGCTTCTGACCGCAGGGCTTTATCGTAATATTTGGGATGATCCACGAAGGTGATGTCGCCGGGCTCGACCATGTGTATTTCGTTGATTCCCGTGATCAGGAATCCCGGTTCGCCCCTGGGTATGGCACCGGTCAGAGACGCTACAGACTCAAGGGTAAGAGGAGGATTGAATTTCATGAGTCGGACTTCATATTATCGTACCCGCTCACCCTATTCCCCGGTACGTGTGTCAGCCCGGATTTTGTCTCCCTGGTTGATGAACAGCGGTACCCTGACGATGGCACCGGTTTCGACGGTGGCTTCTTTCAGCGTATTGGTGGCGGGGTTGCCC
>JAGONC010000072.1 GCA_017993235.1 Lentimicrobiaceae bacterium | reverse complement strand
ACGGTTTGCTGAATTACAATGCTCTTGCCGAGACCTTTAAACATTACGGAAAGGAGGAGGTGGAAAGTCTCAAGTGGGACGATGCAGCGATGAAGGTACAGGAGGTGTATGAGGGAGCGGTAAAATAGCTACAAGCTGCAAGCTGCAAGAAGGGAATGTACAGCTTGAAGCTTGCAGCTAAAAGATATAACATACAATACAAGCACAACAGCAAACATTTATGAGATCAATCTGTCTTTATTTCCAGGTTCATCAGCCCTTCCGACTCAGAACGTACCGTTTTTTTGATATCGGAAGGGATCATTATTACTACGATGATTATTTGAACCGGTCCATCACGCAACGCGTGGCCAGAAGATGTTATCTACCTGCTAATCATATTGTTATGGATCTGATCAAGGAATATGGCAGCGCCTTTAACGTTTCCTATTCCATCACGGGCCTGGCACTGGAACAATTTGAGAAGTACGCACCGGAGGTCATTGAGAGCTTCCAGAAGCTGGCTAAAACCGGTTCGGTTGAATTTCTGACCGAGACCTATGCTCATTCGCTGGCTTCCCTGGCGAGCAAGGAGGAGTTCTTCCGGCAGGTGCAGGAACATTCGGATAAGATCCATACCCTGTTTGGTCAACGGCCAAAGGTATTCAGGAATACCGAACTGATCTATTCGGACCGGGTGGGTGAACTGGTGGCAGAAATGGGTTATGAACTGATGCTGACTGAAGGCCCCAGGCAGATCCTGGGATGGAAAAGCCCGAATTTCATGTACTGCAATTCGGTCAATCCCCGGCTTAAGCTTTTATTGAAGAATTTCAGGCTTAGCGATGACATCGCCTTTCGTTTTTCACTGCAAAGCTGGAATGAGTGGCCCCTGACCGCTGAGAAGTTTGCTTCGTGGGTACAGGCGTTCAATCCCAAAGAGGAAGTGGTCAATATTTTCCTGGATTACGAGACCTTTGGGGAACATCAATGGGCTGACTCGGGCATTTTTGATTTCTTAAGAAACCTGCCCAGGACCATCCTTTCGGATACGGACTATTCCTTTCACACTCCGGGCGAATTGCTAACGCTCCTGCAGCCGGTTTCGGCGATCCATGTCGGGCATGCGATCTCATGGGCTGATGAAGAACGTGATACCACAGCCTGGCTGGGAAATGAAATGCAGAACGAAGCTGTGAGTAAGCTCTATAGCCTGGGAAACAAGATAAAGGCCATCCACCACGAGGATATCAAAAGGGATTGGTATTACCTGCAATCGAGCGACCATTTCTATTACATGTGCACCAAATGGTTCTCCGATGGAGAGGTCCACAAGTATTTCACGCCCTACTCATCTCCCTACGAAGCGTTTATCAATTACATGAATGTGCTTTCGGATTTTATGATCCGGGTTGATAACCTGTACAAAGTTTATCTGGAAACCGTTCCGGTGGTTGAAAACACAAGAGAGGTAAAACGCAAAGCCGCGAAGCCGGCCAGGGCTGCTTCGGCTGAAAAAGCCTGTACTTTTGAAGATATGAATAAACTTTCAGCATCCAACCTGAAAAAGCTCCTGAAACAAGTTGATCTGGAAACACTTGCCTGCGCACTTATTCATTGCGATGTTTCGCTGAGGGAGAATCTGATCAAAGTACTTTCTCCGGCAGACCGTGTCCGTTTCGAAGCGTTTTCTTATTCGATGGCAAAAAGCAAAAAGACAGAGATCAACAAGTGCCGCCAGAAACTGGCTGCTGTTCTGAGTGATCTTCTATAGATATGCAACCGTTGAACTTAAATTGATAGGTACTATGGATAAGGATCAGTACATGAAACCTGATTATATTTTTGAAGTTGGGTGGGAAGTATGCAATAAGGTTGGAGGAATCTATACCGTGCTCTCGACCAAAGCCCGTCAGCTCACGGAGCGTTTTGGTGACCATTATATCCTGCTTGGCCCGGACGTTTGGAAGGAAACCGATGAGGATCCTGAATTCATAGAGGATAAGACCCTCATGACGGCCTGGCAGGAGAAGGCAGCCAAAGAAGGATTGCATTTTCACATAGGCCGCTGGAATATCAGCGGACACCCGATCGTGATCCAGGTGGATTTCACGACATTCTTTCCCAATAAGAACAAGATCCTGGCGAAGTTCTGGGAAACGTATAAACTGGACTCCCTTTCCGGGGGCTGGGATTACATTGAGCCGGCCCTTTTCGGATATGCAGCGGGAAAGATCATTGAAAGCTATTACGAGTTCTATCTGTCGGGCCAGGATAAGATCATCGCTCATTTTCACGAGTGGATGACGGGAACGGGCATTCTGTACCTGAATGAGTTCATGCCGCAGGCAGCCACTGTCTTCACCACCCACGCCACCACTCTGGGTCGTTCCGTTGCCGGGAACGGATTACCGCTTTATAAGAACCTCACCACGTTTGATCCGGAATCTACGGCCCAGAATTTCAACATACGGTCAAAATTCAGCCTTGAATATCTCTCGGCCAACACGGCAGATGTTTTTACTACGGTCAGCCCTGTTACTGCGCGAGAGTGTGAGCATTTTCTGGGAAAAAAGGTGACCGTGATCACTCCCAATGGTTTTGAGAATTCCTTTGTTCCCAGGGGCGATCTTTTCGACAAGCGGCGGGAATTTGCAAAGCAAAAAGTAACCCAGGTGGCGGAAGCGCTGCTGAACCAGCATATTCCAGAGGATTCCCTCTGGATCCTGACCAGCGGACGATATGAATTCCGTAACAAGGGAATCGATCTTTTCCTTGACAGCCTGGGCAGGATCAATAAGGATCCGGACGTCAGGCGTCCTGTCCTTGCGGTGATTGCCGTACCCGGAAATCAGAAGGGCCCGGATGAGGCACTGCTCCAGCGGATGAAACAAACGGACTTTGCCCAGCCGATCACAGGCGTCTACCTGACCCATCTGCTATGGGATCCTTCCAACGATGCTGTACTGAGACGTATCCAGGAAAATGAACTGTTCAACCGGCCGGAGGATAAGGTAAAGATCATCTTCATCCCGTCGTACCTCAACGGGCACGACGGAGTATTCAACCTGGACTACTACGATTTTGCCATTGGTTTCGATGTATCCACGTTCGCTTCCTATTATGAACCGTGGGGTTATACACCGCTGGAAAGCCTGGCTTTTCACGTTCCTGCAATGATCACCTCGCTGTCAGGTTTTGGACAATGGATCAGGAGTACCACTCCGGATACGGAACCAGGACTTATTGTCCTTGAGCGGGATGATGATAACGACAGGGATGTGGTCGAGCAAATGATCGTGAATGTCAAAAAAGCCCTTGCCTGGGATGCCAGTCAGTTTGAAGCTGCCCGCAAGCAGGCGTTTGACCTCTCCCAGCTCACCCTGTGGGATAAACTGATCAGCTACTACCTGGAGGCCTATGAGGTGGCTCTTCAAAAGTCACTTTCCCGATCCGATCAATATCTTTCAAAACAGCAAACCGACATCGGCGCACTGCTCCAGCAGGCAACGGTGATCAAACCGGAATGGAGAAAAATCCTTGTCAGTCCTTCATTGCCAGAGAAGTTCCATATGCTGACCGAACTAGCCTGGAACCTATGGTGGACATGGAATGACGACGCATTATCCCTGTTTGAGGCGATCGATCCTGCGCTCTGGAGAGAAAGCAGACAAAATCCGCTATCCCTCATCGAAGGGATCACGATCGAGAAACTTCACTGTCTGGAGCGGAACGCCAGGTTCATGGATAAACTGCAGGCGGTTTATAACCGGTTCAGGCAATATATGGAAGTTCCTAAGAAAGAAGCCCGGGATCTGGTGGCCTATTTCAGCATGGAATACGGACTTCATGATACGCTGAAGATGTACTCCGGCGGATTGGGCGTACTGGCAGGTGACTACATCAAGGAAGCCAGCGACAGTAATGCGAATATGGTTGCGGTTGGTCTGATCTACCGGTATGGTTACTTCACGCAGGTGATTTCCCTGTTTGGCGATCAGATCGCCCGATACGAAGCGCTTAAGTTCTCTCATTTGCCGTTGACTCCTGCACGAGGCAGCGACGGTGAATGGATCCGGGTTAGTGTCGCACTGCCTGGCAGGGTTGTGTTCGCAAAGGTGTGGATCCTTCAGGTGGGACGAATCCCTGTTTACCTGATGGATGCCGATATTCCCGAAAACAACGAAGCCGACCGATCCATTTCCTTTAACCTGTACGGCGGAGATGAAGAGATGCGGTTGAAGCAGGAACTGCTGCTGGGTGTAGGGGGTATCCGGTTGCTGGATGTACTCGGCATTCATCCGGATATCTTTCACATCAATGAAGGCCATGGGGCTTTCATTGGCCTGGAACGGCTCAGGAAATTCGTTCAGCATGACAGACTTAATTTCACGGAAGCGCTCGAGGTAGTGAGATCTTCGACGCTATTCACCACACATACACCGGTCGCTGCGGGTCATGACCATTTTACGGAAGATCTGCTTCGTACCTATATCCCTCATTATGCCGACCGGCTGCACATTACCTGGGATTCGTTCATGAATCTTGGGCGAATGCATAAGAATCATCCGGAAGACAAGTTCTCGATGAGCGTACTGGCTGTGAATTTCGCCCAGGAAATCAACGGTGTGAGCCGCCTTCACGGAATGGTAAGCCAGGAGATGTTCAGTCCCCTGTTCGATGGTTATTTCACCAATGAGATTCCGGTTGGATATGTGACCAACGGGGTACACTACCCGACCTGGACTGCCCCTGTGTGGAAAAGACTGCATGAAGAGGTCTTCGGAGAAACCTTCCTGAGTGATCAGTCCAATCCGGAGCACTGGAAAAAGATCCATCAGGTGCCGGATGCAAAAATATGGGAAATCCGTAATCAGCTCCGGAAAGAACTGATCGAGTACCTCCGGGAAAAGGTTACCCGTGATCTTACCTTGCGGCAGGAGAATCCCAAGCTGATCTTCCAGACCATTGAGAACCTGAATGAGAAAACATTGACCGTTGGATTTGCCAGACGGTTTGCCACCTATAAGCGGGCACATCTTTTATTTACAAACCTTGAAAGGCTGGATGGACTGATCAACAATCCCGCGCATCCCCTTCAGTTCATTTTTGCAGGGAAAGCCCATCCAAGGGATAAAGCCGGACAGGACCTCATCAAAAGGATCATTGACCTATCCAAGCGTCCTGAATTCATTGGCAAGATCATCTTCCTGGAGAACTATGAGATTGAGCTGTCAAAGAAACTGATCCCGGGTGTTGATATCTGGCTCAACACACCCACCCGGCCCATGGAGGCAAGCGGTACCAGCGGTGAAAAAGCTGTCATGAAC
>JAGONC010000040.1 GCA_017993235.1 Lentimicrobiaceae bacterium | reverse complement strand
TTTCCCGGGAAATTTTTGTACTTTTATCCATGGGTTCAGGTTTGTTTGAAATGTTTTTTGTAATCGACTACAAATTAAACAAACTCTTGAACCCTCTTTAATTTCAACTAAGATTTGGACAATATCCTAAATCTTTTCATGTTTGAAAAAATAAGCATTATTGAAGCAGTTATTTGTTCATTATTAGGATTCTCAAGTATTATCTGGTTTGAAATTTATAAAAGTATTAAGTCCTCAATAAAAATAATATCTTAAATACCGAACAAATTTCATATTTAGACCCGTAACTTTTCACCTCTTAGGTACAGTTATTCACGGAATATTATTTAAAAGTTTTTAGATCAGATGGATAGATAGGGTAAACCGGTTGCTGGAATGGGGGTATAACCGGGATCCGTATGACCCGGAATTTTCCACACCTCATGCTCACAAGGATGAAACACTCAAAGGATTGATGTTTGTAAGCCTGTTGGCGCTGATCATCCGCATGAACATCATGAATATGTTGAAGCAGGCGGATAAGCTCAAGGATTATAACTTTGAGAAAATGATGCTGCAGTTGGAAAAAATCAAAGCCATCGTTACGGAAGACGGAAAAGTATTCTATTCTGAAATAACCAAAAGGCAACGGGAACTCCTGGAACTATTCCATGCTGTGCCTGAAGAATGAAAAGTTTCGGTTCTTGCTGGATCGTAGTATCGGGTTTCAAAATCATACCACTGCAGATCAGCTTCCGTTTGCAGCTCCTTTCCGCCCCCTCCCAACCTCCCCCACCCGGGGGAGGAATGGTGGCTCAGCGTGATTGCCTGAGTTCATGTACTGTGGATAGTCCTCTCCTCCACTCATTTTAACCATATCATCCCATTTTATCCTCGAAATTAATGAAATAAATCATCCATCATATATCCTGAATCGTTAATCACTCTATCAAGACTCCTCCCCCGAGTGGGGGAGGTTGGGAGGGGGCTGATCATACTTCCTGAAAGCAGGAGCTTTCAGGAAGTATCCGTCATCCCGAACCACTCCATCCAGCAGCTGGAAGAACTCCTTCCTCAGAACCTCAAATAATACTCTGCGGGGAATAAAAGCCTTTTTTGGTTAGGGAGCAAGATGCATCAGGCCAAAGGCTTACAGATTTTCCTCTTTATACGAACCCATGTTGCCTTTGAAACAGGTGGCCTGGTTTCTGCCGGAATGTCAGTCGTCTCTTTCCCCGTTTTGATCCAAAACTTACCACTTTTATCCGTTTTGTTCCGGATAAAGTGGCCGGGTTTGGTCCGAAATAGTCATTAAGGTGATAAGTGATTATATTTTTTTATTTGTTTCTTTAATATTCTATATTTGGATAATCCACAATGACTATTTGCTTCTTCTTTTTCATAATCATGTAAAAGCAATAACTCTCCAGGAAAAGCCACATTAATCATATGACTTTTATTATTTTTATAGAAGTCTTTTGTTATTATTTTATAAGAATCACTTTCATTATATCCAGGAAGTTTTTCAAAACAAATAAAAAATCGTTTGTTGTTTTTAATTAAATGGTCTTCAATACTATCCATGAAGTTTTTGGGAAGTTCTTTCTTGGAAATTAATTTATCAAACTTCATTATCCTTCCTAAAGAATCAACTTCCCAAAATGTTAATAATGTTACATCATTTTTAAGAAGCTCTATCACTTTATTCTCTCCCATAGATTCTATTAAGGACTGAGCAAATATTACTGAGTTTTTCTTCATGCAATCTTTATCAAAACTAATATTCACTTGTGGATATAATGAAGATTTGAAACAGCAAAGAGCCAATATTATTATAAATCTATTTACCATAAGCCTTATTTACCATTGTTTTTAAACTATATGGAGCAACTGTTGTACTTACTTTATAATACCTATTTCCAATATTATTTAGTTTATTAAATCCTGCATATGCATTAGCAGCATACTTATAGCTATTAAGGAAACTTGTAGAATTAACATTCATAGGTGATATTTGCATATTCTCTTCCCCATAATGTCCTAATCCAACTTTCATCTGAAAATTTTCCATTCCTGGGATTTCAGCATAACCATACGCTGCCTCTGCTACAATTGCTGTTGCACTTAATTTAGCCTCAAATTCTTTGTTAAAATCTCCCTTATCATAGTTATCCTTATTATCATTTTGATACGTATGAAAAAGTTCTTCAGCGAAAGCTTGTGAATCAATATCCGTATTTTTAAATGCTACGGTTCCCCCTCCTTCATCAGGCTCAAATTGTCCAGGGACCGTACCCTTACTCCTACTTCCATCTTCTCGTTTGATGGTTTTCCCAAATTGAATTAAGTAAATCTTTTCCGACTTTTCTAAAGAGGTATACATCGTATTGAATAGTTTACTCTTTTCTTTAAGTAATGATACTCTAGCTTGATATTTTTCCAATCGTCTTTTGGACATATCAGATACGTCAATGCTATCCCCATTGACATCAATAAATAGAATTGGATTATTGGCACCATACTGGTAAGGCGTCATGCTGTAGTACTTCTCAGTGAAACGATCTACAGTGTGGAATCTTCCAATTTGCGGGTCATAGAACCGTGCCCCGTAATCATACCACTGCAGATCAGCTTCCGCTTGCAACTCCTTCCGCCCCCTCCCGACCTCCCCCACCCGGGGGAGGAGTGGTGACTCAGCGTGATTGTATGAGTTCATGTACTGTGGATAGGCCGCTCCCCCACTCATTTGAACCATATCATCCCATTTTATCCTCGAAATTAATGAAATAAATCATCCATCATATATCCTGAATCGTTAATCACTCTATCAAGACTCCTCCCCCGAATGGGGGAGGTGGGGAGGGGGCTGATCATATTTCCTGAAAGCAGGAGCTTTCAGGAAATATCCGTCATCCCGGACCACTCCATCCAGCAGCTGGAAGAACTCCTTCCTCAGAACCTCAAATAATACTCTGCGGGGAATAAAAGCCTTTTTTGGTTACAAAGCAAGATGCATCACACCGAAGAGTTACTTTTGAATTTCTGTTTGATCCATAGAATAGCGGCCTGCTTTCCTCCGAAATCACTGGCCTGGTTTACTCCGAAATAAGTGGCCGACTTTGTCCCAAATAATCATTTCTTTTCTAAACACAGGGTATCCGGCTTGTGTAAATATCTGTTGAAAAAACATGTATCTTTTGTCAATGAACTATTTATCTCTTTCAATATTTTATTATTAATGTAATCATTATACTTTGACATTCTGTTACATAATATATAATATCCATTATTAAAAACATATGCTATAAAACCAAAATCTTCTAAATAATAAGATGTCATTCCACTACTACCTTCACTCTCTCCATAGGCATAAACAGTATATTTTTTCCCATCAACCATATATACCCTTTTATCACTTAATGAAATGTTGCTTTTAATAAATGGAGATCTCAAATGGTTGTCAATATATTGAGAGACTCCAATGCTGTCAAATCTATAACATAAGATGTAATCATTTTCAAATTTCCTGTAGATACCTATATTAGGAATGTAATTCTCAAAAAAATCTTCGTAAAACCAATATTTACCTGGTTGGCCCTCAATAGTGATTTTATTTTCCTTATCACTCACAGGTTTGCTTTTTATTATCACTGCATTCTTGTAATAAAAATCATTGTATTGACCATAATATTGATCGTAATAATAGATTGTCTCATTTTTTTCATGAATACAATTCGAAAGAAATTGAATAAGAAAAAGGCATATGACCAATCTTTTCATATTTCATTAATTAAAATTTACCAAATAGAGAACCTGCGAATCCATAATAACGCATCATATCCTGTATCTGTTGATCCGTTAGTCTTGAATTTAATGATTTATTGACATCTTGTAATACACGAAATGCGGTACCTGGCCATAGTAAATTTTCACCACCAAACTTGCTTCTATCCAGATAATTCTGAAAATGAGTGTATTTATATGTTGCCCCCTTCGTGGAATTCTTAACAATATCAGAAATATTACTATAATCAAACTTATTGTCATGAAAAATGTCTTTTGCCATATAGCTTGCTTCTAAGAATCCTTCATGTATTATATTTTCAGCCAATTCAAAGATAGGGGCATTAGTTGTGTTGTCAATAGTTATGCGAATATCATACCCATTATCATCCTTACTTTCTGTACAGACAGTATTACCACTATCTATATCAAGACGGGCAGTATTAAAAATTAAATCAATTCCTTCATCACTATATTCACCATTGCTGTCAAATTTGTATCAAAATAACTCATCCCCTTCAGCCGAATATTGAGCAAAATACTCATATCCCCATTTTGTTGCAAGGATTGCTTTCATTACCTCTGATAATCTATTATTATTTATAAAATTTTCCGTGGCAGATAAACTGTCACCGTTAATATCAATGAACCGAATGGGATTGTTACCTCCGTACTGATATGGAGATAGATTGAAGTATTTTTCTGCTTAAGCATCCGGCACATGAAAACGTCCTATCTGCGGGTCATAGAACCTTGCCCCGTAATCATACCACTCGAGATCAGCTTCCGTTTGCAGCTCCTTCCGCCCTTCCCGACCTCCCCCACTCGGGGGAGGAGTGGTGACTCAGTGTGATTGCCTGAGTTCATGTACTGCGGATAGTCCTCTCCTCCACTCATTTTAATCATATCATCCCATTTTATCCTCGAAATTAATGAAATAAATCATCCATCATATATCCTGAATCGTTAATCACCCTATCAAGACTCCTCCCCCGAATGGGGGAGGTTGGGAGGGGGCTGATCATATTTCCTGAAAGCAGGAGCTTTCAGGGAGTATCCGTCATCCCGGACCACTCCATCCAGCAGCTGGAAGAACTCCTTCCTCAGAACCTCAAATAATACTCTGCGGGGAATAAAAGCCTTTTTTGGTTACAAAGCAAGATGCATCAGGTCGAAGGCTTACATATCTTTCTCACAACATAAAATCATGCTAAAGATTATTAATGAGGATCTACTTGAATCAATTTTAATTGTTCAATCAAATTATTATCTGGTCTCTTAGTACATGACAAAATTTCGTAATATTCTGAATATCAATAATATATGTTAATAACTTGGTGATAACTTTTCGGTATAAAATAATATAAATCCCTGATATTCAGTATCTTAGACCCGTAACTTTTCACCTCTTAGGCACAGTTATTCACGGAATATTGTTTAAAAGTTTTTAGATCAGATGGATAGATAGGGTAAACCGGTTGCTGGAATGGGGGTATAACCGGGATTCGTATGACCTGGAATTTTCCACACCTCATGCTCACAAGGATGAAACACTCAAAGGATTGATGTTTGTAAGCCTGTTGGCGCTGATCATCCGCATGAACATCATGAATGTGTTGAAGCAGGCGGATAAGCTCAAGGATTATAACTTTGAGAAGATGATGCTGCAGTTGGAAAAAATCAAAGCGGTGGTTACCGAAGACGGAAAAGTGTTCTACCCGGAAATAACTAAAAAGCAAAGAGAACTGCTCGAATTATTCCATGCTGTGCCTAAAGAATGAAAAGTTTCGGTTCCGAGGGGCCTACCCTCATCTTTAATTTAGTTCAGAGTATCTATCCTTGATACTCTTTCGTGACACACCACCGAAAGGATACGTCTAATCTGATGATTGAATATCTTTAATCCTGTTCCCTGACAATAAAATTCTCCCTGAAATATAGATATGTAAAGTTATGAATAGATATATGATTTCAAAATTTCAATTATGATACTTTTCATTGATCGACAAGAATAAGCTTGTAAACTGGTGACTCATAGTTTTCGGCAATTACACGGTAACAATAAATCCCACTGTTTAACCGATTATGATTTCGATCACTTCCATCCCATGTTATTTTAGATGATTTGCCTATATTTATCTCAATGATTTGACGATTACTAATATCAAAAATCTGTAACCTTGGATTAACAAAATCTCCAGATAATATGAGTTCAAAAGTAACCAGATTATTAAATGGATTTGGATATACACTAATCATAGGTTCCATATTCAAATTTTTAATAATCCCCACCGATGCCGTTAAATCATGAAAATAGGTAGTAAAAGTCTGACCATAATCGTTGCTGTAATCTATATATAGCCAATAATGAGTGTATGTTGGGTCTATTCTAGTTCGGGCAATATAAAACGAACCCGGGATTCTGCCAGCAGCATAGTCAACACCCCACCAAGAAAGATCAGTTTCTTCTGATAAATAAGTTTGAATCCATGTAAATCCAGTATCCACGCTATGGAAAATCTTATAATTACTTGGAGGCCACCATGATACCAGATACAATTCTCCCGGCTCAACGCCACGAAAAATTTCAGGATAATACCCTCCAATTTCACCGTAAGCAATAGAAGTGTCAAGAGTTAGCTCTGTACATGTTTGACCGTAATCTAATGTATGGACCAAAACAAAATATAATCCTGGTTCACCATACACACCAAAAAATTCATTTTCTGAATAACCGACCTCGGTTAAATAGCAATTAACAGAAATCGGTAATAACTCAAAAGTATAACCGAAATTTCTACTTAAAAATAATCCTAGATTGTCCTTTTTGTATATTGTTCCTGCGACAACTCCAGTGTAATAATTAGTATTAACAGAGTGATGTTCAATGAATTCCCAATTAACGCCAAAATCCTGACTCAACCATAGATCATAGTAAGGATAGTACCCAAAATTATAAATTGCTCCAGACTGTGCATCACAATGTATTTCAGATACTCTCATTTCGCCAGCTGGTGGATTATCTAAGCTTTGGTACATCAATTCGAGATTTTCGCCATTATCTGAAGAGCGAAATAATCCATAATGCGAATTTATACCATCATGATACCAGCCAGTTGAAATATATATTTCACCAGGAGATTGTCCCGATGAAATCTGACTTAATGCTGACGATGTGAAAGTTATTGTAAGAATTGATACCATTGATAAGGTGAGTATCATTATTTGAAAGGTATCCGTTGCTCTTTTCATCTAACCAAAATTAAAATAGATAGTAAAGATAGTTCAGGAATAATTAGGTACTCCCCATTCTTTAGACCACCAAATGCCTTTTCTTAATTGAATTTAATGTTACAGTTTGTTGTGTTAATGCTTTCCTCCGGCGCCTGGGTTGAGAAGATCTCCGATGATCGTGAGAGAAACTCCTGTTTCCATTTGGAAATGATGTTGGGATGGACTTCAAATCGCCTGGAAAGCTCTGCCAGGGTCTCCCGTTCCTTGAGCGCTTCAATGGCTACCTGGGCCTTGAAGGTTGCCGTAAATTTTCGTCTGCTTCTTTTCATAACACTGGTAAATTTAAAGGTTTTTTTCAACTTATCCAGTGGTCTGAATTTAGGGGAGTATTATCGATTGCTCCCATCAAAGCAATTGACATAAGGATGGCAAAATATCCACCCTAATACTTGCATAAGCCATTGAAATATTGTATATTCCGCACCTATTCGTCCTAAATCCCCCTGTCATGAAAAAGCACTTATTTCTTATTGCTACCGTAGCCTTTCTGCTTTCAGGAAATAACCATGCAATCCAGGCAAATACGAAAATTAAGGATGAGGCATTCGTCCTCAATGAATATACCGCTTATGCCCCGGAAGTACCGGATTTTCCCCAGGATGAAGGCTTCCTGTGCGGTGATGTAAACGAAGACGGTTTGGTCAATGTGCTGGACATCATTACCATGGTCAACTATATCATGGGTGGCAACCCAAATCCTTTTAATACAAGTGCAGCAGATATCAATGTGGATAGTGGTATCAACGTACTGGATATCATCGCACTGGTGAACATCATCATGCAGGTGCCAGGGATTCCCTGCGGATGCATCGCACCGGTGCTTTATGAAGGACAGACCTATGCCACGGTGCAGACCGGTGACCAATGCTGGTTAAGGGAGAACCTGAATGTGGGTACGAAGATCAATAGCACCCAGGCAAGCTTTCAGCAGACGAATAATGGAACCATTGAGAAGTACTGTTATGCCAACGATGAGGCAAATTGCGATGTTTATGGTGGCTTATACGAATGGCCTGAGGCAATGCAGTATGTATCAACTGAAGGGGCTCAGGGTATTTGCCCTCCCGGCTGGCACATTCCCACGGATGGGGAATATACTGAATTGACAAACTTCTTGGGTGGCGAGGACGTTGCCGGTGGAAAGATGAAGTCCACAGGGACCATCGAAGTGGGAACCGGTTTATGGCGTACACCCAACACAGGCGCCACTAATGAGAGCGGCTTTACAAGCCTGCCTGCCGGTTGCCGGTGGACCGATAACGGCTCGTTCATTGAAAAAGAAAGATATGCTTTCTTCTGGTCTTCAACATTATATGACCTTGATAATGCTTATGATAGGTACCTGACCTATTTTAGTGCAACCATTTCCCGCAATGGAACATTAAAAGGAAATGGGTTTTCCGTTCGCTGCCTCCAGGGCTGCTGGCCCCAGTCCACACAGGCCAACGCCGGGCCGGATCAGCTGAATATTCCCGGAACGAGCACAACGTTAGCAGGCAATACACCCGAGTATGGCACAGGACTGTGGGCGATCGTGAGCGGCACGGGCGGAACCATCGTAACACCCACGAGCCCCACCAGCGAGTTCCAGGGTGTGGCAGACAATGATTATACGCTCAGCTGGACCATCACCACGGCTTGCGGGAGCTCAGCAGATACCGTGGTGATCAGCTTTGCCACCGGTGGCACCTTTACGTGTGGGGATGACCTGGATTACGAAGGACAGTCCTATGCGACGGTCCTGATTGGCACACAGTGCTGGATGGCGGAAAACATGAATGTGGGCACAAAGATCAACAGCACCCAGAGCGGATATCAGCAGCAGGATAACGGAATCATCGAGAAATACTGTTATGACAATGATGAGGCGAATTGCGAAGTTTACGGCGGATTGTACGAGTGGCCGGAGGCAATGCAATATGTGTTATCGGAAGGTGTACAGGGAATTTGTCCGGCTGGTTGGCATCTTCCAACCGACAATGAGTGGAAGATCCTGGAAGGAACGGTGGACAGTCAGTATCCCGTGGGTGATCCGGAATGGGACAAAATGGGTGTGCGTGGTTATGATGCCGGTGGAAACCTGAAGGAACCGGGGACTGTTCATTGGATCCCCCCAAATGAAGGAGCCAGCAATTCCAGTGGATTTACGGGTCTCCCCGGAGGCTACCGTATCACCACTGGGGAATTTGGAAATTCTGGCAGCGATGGGTACTTCCTGACATCCTCACAGTATGACTCCACCCGCTCGTGGAGCCGGCTCCTGTGCTATTACACCATGCAACTGAGCCGTCCCTTCTACCTCAAAAAAGTCGGATTCTCGGTGCGCTGCCTCAAGGACGGCTGAGAGGTTATATTGTCAAATTTTATCTATTGAAATATTTAGTATATTTACAAGCGAGGAATTGACATCCTTAACTAAATCCTTCATTATGAATAATATTTCTCGCCATGAAGCTTGCTCTGCTATTCGTCCTGTCCCTCGCCTGCATCCATTCCGGTAAGGCCGGAGATCAGCCTCTCCTCCCCGGCAACGGCTCCCCTGCCCACCGGGGCTATTCAGTCAGCATCACCGTCAATCCAGGCGTATATGACAATCCTGACATTTACGTCGTTCTCGAAGGAACGGAACCAGGGAATATCTTCACTCTGACCACAAAAAAAGACCGTACTGCAATTTTTTATGATGTTGCCGCAGGGGAGTATGATTTATATATTAATATCCCGGGTTATAGTCATTACTTTTTATTTGGAATCCAGATCAATCAGGATTTACACATAAACTGCAGTACGTCACCTTCCCTGGATCCTCCTACGCATGTCAAGGTCATCTGGCCCGAACTGGATATTTCATGGTCACCGCCAGTGTATGAATATCAGCCCGTTTTTTTTGATGGATTTGATTCCGGGGCCATCGCCGGCTCCTGGCACCAGGAGTTTATATCGGATACGCTGCGCTGGACCGCGCAGGTTGGTTCCCCTTCCGGCGATCCTGGCTATGCCTTCAGGGGAGCATTCAATGCCGGTTTGCCGGGTGACGACGGGATCACGATCCTGGCCTCACCCTCACTCGACCTGAGTCAGGCCGTAGCGCCGAGACTGCATTTCTGGTACGCCCAGACCAGCGACAGCAATGCCGTCAGCGACCGTCTGGAAGTCTGTTACCGAAACGACGCCAACGGCGAATGGAAGCTGTTGAACAGCTATGGTTATGACACACACAGCTGGTCCGGATCATTGCTGGGACTCCCGGATCCGACCGGTCAGTACTCGATCGGCTTCAGGGGCGATCTTTCTGCCCTGGGAGGCAATGGGATCTGCCTGGATGAGATCTATGTTGTGACCAGTTATTACAATCCCGAAACCGATCCTGTTCTTGGGTACAAAGTCTACCTGGACGGCCAGTACATTGATTACTACCCGGAAGCCGGCCGCTACCCGCTCCCCGACATCCCGCCGGGTTTTCACATCGCTGGCGTCCAGGCCATCTATCAAACCTTTGAGTCAATGATTGTCGAAGTCCCTTTCTACTCCACTCCCTGCACCTACCTTGACCAGCCTGTGAATTTCTACGGAACGATAGAAGATACATGCATTGTGCTTCACTGGGGAGAGCCCCCTGGCCTGAGCGGATCACCCGGCGACAGGCGAATGGTCACCAAACGACTTCCCGATCAGGACAGTGCCGTGCAGTTTGAACTTACCGGCTACCACATCTGGTACTTTGACAGGATCCTGGCGTACGTTGACGATACGGTGCATGAATTTACGGATACACCGGATAATGTATGCGACTCCACACAACTGATCCGTCACAGGTATACCCTGTCGGCCGTCTATGACCTGGGGGAATCCTGCAGGATCTATCCTCCCTTTGAGGCCGTCACCTGCCGGAACTTACCGATGCCGGGAACCGTTACTGCCTCCGGGACCGGAGAAGACTCGGTCCGGATTGCCTGGATACCTGCGCCCGGCGGAAATATCGCGGGGTATAACCTTTACAGGAACAGGCAACTGGTGGCGTTTGTCACGGATACTTTTTACTGTGAGCCGGCCGCGAACAGGGGCACCTGGAACTATGAAGTATCCGCCCTCATGAAGGATGGAGGTGAGTCGTGCCTTGCCGGACCCGCCAGCTTTTCGTTCAGGACCAACGGAGTGAAAGGTACGGTGGAAGATGTCGTCACCCGGCAGCCGCTGGCCGGTGCTTCAATCCTGCTGACACCCGGGAATCGTTCGGCTGTTTCCGACTACGATGGCGACTATGCACTGGAGAATATCCCTGCCGGAGCATACGAGGGATCGGTGTCCCTGCCAGGGTACTTTGACCGGCATTTCGAGGTTGCCGTTGACCCATGGGGATTCGTGACGCGGGACATTCTCCTGGCGGATTCTTCCCTGTCGGTGCTGCCTTTCCGGGAACCCTGGGACAGTAGCTCGTTCACTTTTCAGCACTGGTCGTTCGATACGTTGCAGGGATTGTGGAATATCGAAGCACTGGAGGGCATGCCGGCTCCCTGCGCCTCCTTTGGAGGAGACCCACCGATGACCGGTTACCAGTGCAGCCTGGTGAGCAACCGCATGGATGTTTCCGGCAGGACCGGCAACCTCTTCCTTTCCCTGGACATGAGGCTCGGCATGAACAATCCCACCGGTACCGAAATCCTCGATATTGAAGTATGGAACGGGAAAGAGTGGACGCTGTGCCAGCGTTTTCAAAACCTGGCAGCCTTTGATTGGACGAACCTTCATTACGATCTTACTCCGATCGTCAAGGGTACTGTCACCCAGGTGCGTTTCACAGCGCGGGGCTCAATATCATCGGATATCGAAGCCTGGCTGGTGGACAACATCACGCTGGAAACCGGCGTCATGGGTATCCTTTCGGGATTTGTTACCGACTCTTTCACTCAACCGCTGGAAGGGATAACCGTTACCATCGGGGAAGCCCAGACCGTTACGGGTCCCGATGGCTTTTACACCCTGGAAGTGCCTGCAGGCCATCAGTCCGTCAGCGTCACCGCAGCGCACTTCAATCCTTATTCTGCGACAGTTAACGTGTACGGGGAGGTCAATCATAACATCATCCTCACCCAACCGGCCCCCGATCCGCATCCCACATATATTTATGTCGAATCCAATGGCGGGATCGAAACCTGGTGGCTGGAGCTGGTGAACCAGGGCTCCGGACCGGCAGAATGGAAGGCCAGCATCCTGTACCCGGCTGAGGCCAGTCCCGTCCCGGAATGGACAGCAGGCATCCGCTCCACTCCTGGCATCCCAGGGAAGGACGTGGGTGCCACCTGCCTTCAGGCCACCGGTGAGAATTCCCGCGAAGCCTGGGATCTCTTGTTTACGTACGATCTTTCCACGGTCACCGGCGGAGTGGACAACCACACAGGCGTGGCGTTCACCGGCAATACCTTCTATGTTTCGCAGTGGAACGGCAACAGTATCCTTACCTACTCCGCCCGTGGCGAATACCTGGGATCGCATGAAGTGAGCGGCACGGAGAACCTGCGTACCCTGTCGTGGGACGGATATTTCCTGTATGGAAGCCCGGCCCTGCCCTTGATCTACAAGATCGATCCTGTGACGTTCAATGTGGTGGAGATCACCACCTCACCGGTTTGTGTCCGGGGTATCGCCTATGATCCTCAAAACGATGCCTTCTGGGTGTGCGACTGGGAAACCGATCTTTACCTGGTGGGAAGGGAGGGGCAGACCCTGATGGTCATTCCCAATCCGGGGATCGCGGGTGTGTATGGCATAGCTTACGACGACGTGACCGGTCCCGCTTCGCTGTGGCTCTTCTGCCAGGGAGATCCGGGGGCGACCTTCCTGCAGCTGGATATCGCCACTGGGCAGCTGACAGGACGAATTCATAATGTACTGGCGGAAGTGGAGGCCAGCGGCTTCCCGGTGGCCGGCGGTGCTTTCCTGTCAGCCGGGATCATTCCCGGGGTGGTGATTCTGGGCGGGATCCTGCAAGCAGAAGACAACCTCCTTTTCGGCTACGAGCTCACCCCTTCATCCTGGCTTTCGCTGTCATCCTACAGCGGGCATCTGGATGCCGGAGCGAGTGAGGAACTCGGAGTGTGCTTCAACGGGGAAGGACTCAACTTGTACGAGTTGTACGAAGCCATCATACACTTTACCTGCGATCCCGATGTGCCGGTCACGGATGTGCAGGTGGGGTACTGTCTGGTGACCGGAACCGGAGAAACACCTGATGATCCGCAAATATCCGTTTACCCCAGCCCAGCCGGTACAGAGCTGGTCATAGAATGCAGTGAGCCGGTGTCGTGGATCGGGATCTGCGACAGCCAGGGTAAACAGGTGGCACGGTTCCATCCGGACCGGGAGAAAAGGATCGTTGTGAATACAAGCGGCTATCCTGCCGGGCTTTACTATATCGAAGCCCGCCTTGAAGATGGCAGCAAGACCGTAAAAAAGACGATCATAGTAAAGTAACGCCCCACTTGACTCCAGAACGTAGTTCGCATCTCCCACTTCCTTTCTAATCTCTCCTTCTACTTACACTTCTCCCTCTACCTGGGTAATCAGCAATCGTTATTCCTCCTCATACACCGTCATATCCCCCAGACACATCCACTTGCCGTTCTCCTTCACATAGAACTCGGTGTATTTTCCCTGATGATGCACCATCTTGCTGTCTTCTCCAGCTCCCATGGAGAGGTTGAACTGAAAATAGTAGTGCACCACCGCCGCATTGCTGACCACCGCGATACGCGCGGGATTGATAAAGTAATCCTGCATCTTCCAGGCATCCTTCAGGGGCTGGAACATCGCGATTGCCTGGTCTTTGTTGATCGGCAGCTGCAGTGAGCTGGACCATCCCTGGTATTTTTCATGGAAGACGAGGACCGACGGGTCCACGTTGCCGGCCTTGAGGTTCTTCCAGTTGTTTTCAATGACCTTCCACACCTCGGACTGTTCCTTTGTCCATTCCTGGGCGAACAGCGAGGCTGACGTTAAAACGGTCAGTGTGATGATGGCAAAACGGATCAATGTTTTCATGATGGGATTGTTTTTGGATTGAGGGACGAAGATAGGGGGAAAAAACTCTATTTTTCTTGCATTCTAAAAAATTCCGTATATTTGATCTGATGCAGTATCTCACCCATCGTCTGACGGCCATTCACCGGCAATTCTCGCCGGAAACACGATAAGGAACTTCGAGGTTGTTATGAATGTGTGGATTTTACATGCGAAAAGCTTAATGATTGACTGAAACTTGTGGGAAGATTCAGCCTGACTGCCTGCTCCATCACTTTCGCTCCTACGGCAATGACCGGCTGGGAAGTCTTTATATACAGCCTGACGGTAGCCGCCGTTTTTTGGATGATCGCCGCTGCGATCATCCTGGCCAACCGCAGAACAAAAATCTTTAGTACTGTTCAGTTTGAGAGCACTCGGAGTGGGAATGAGGATCTCTCTGCGGGAGGATCAGTTGACGGGCTGTAATATTAAATAAAATAATAAACTGTATTAACAATAAATTCCAGGAGGAACACTTAATGAGCGCTAAAGAACAAAACATTCACGATTTTGATGTTGCATTAATTAGCGAGTATTTTTCCAGCATGGATCGTCAAGGTCCAGGAAGCCAGGAAGCAACAATAAAAGCATTGAGCTTTATTGAAAATATAAACGAAAAATCAAAAATTGTTGACCTTGGTTGTGGTACTGGAAGCCAAACTATAGTTTTGGCTCAAAATACTCCATGGAAGATTACAGCCATTGATTTATTCCCTGGTTTTATCGACAAATTAAATGACAATACACAAAAATTGAATCTTCAAAACAGAGTTAAAGGCGTTATTGGCTCAATGGATCAACTTAATTTTCAATTAAATGAATTAGATCTTATTTGGAGTGAAGGCGCAATATATAATATTGGTTTTGAAAAAGGCATGAATTATTGGAATAAGTTTTTAAAAAAAGGCGGCTATGTTGCTGTTACTGAAGCATCATGGTTTACAGAAGAACGGCCAAAAGAAATATTTGATTTTTGGAATGAAGCATATCCTGAAATAGACACCATTCCAATTAAAATTGCTCAAATGCAAAAAGCAGGCTATGTTGTTGTGGCAACATTTATATTGCCTGAGGTTTGCTGGACTGAAAATTTCTTTAAACCAGAATTGACGGCGCAAAAAACATTTTTAGATAAATACAAAGGAAATAAATCAGCCGAAGAATTTATAAAATACGAAAAACATCATGCCCTACTCTATGATAAATATAAAGATTATTATGGATACGTATTTTATATTGGGAAGAAAATATAGAAGAGGTGGCGGGGCAACTGCATATAACAGTGCATATAATTATGTGCGGCTTTGGTGCTGATAATCAACATGATGCACCATCTTGCTATCTTCCCCCGCTCCCATGGACAGGTTGAACTGAAAATAGTAGTGCACCACCGCCGCATTGCTGACCACCGCGATGCGTGCGGGATTGATAAAGTAATCCTGCATCTTCCAGGCATCCTTCAGGGGCTGGAACATCGCGACTGCCTGGTCTTTGTTGATCGGCAGCGTCAGTGAGCTGGACCATCCCTGGTATTTTTCATGGAAGACGAGAACCAACGGGTCTACATTACCGGTCGTGAGGTTCTTCCAGTTGTTTTCGATGACCTTCCACACCTCGGACTGTTCTTTGGTTCATTCCTGGGCTAGCAAGACGGTCGAGGTCAGGAGCATCTGTGCGGTAAGAATAATTCTGGATAATGTTTTCATAATGTTTTTAGTTTAGATTGATGAACGAAAGTTGGGAAAATAGAGGGTGTCTCAAAAGTGAGGCTCCCTCATTTTTATTTCCTGGTTTCGATTCCTAAATCCTAAGTAATGATAATTTTTTTGCTCCACGGCCGCAGGGCCGCACCATCGCAACGCGACTACGCCTGGTGCTATCTCACTTCGTTCGATTGCCCCGGCAAGGTTCCTTTCTGGCCGGGGCACCGCACCAGCCAAGGTCGCTTATGCGATGGTTGGGATGATTCTATTTGGAAGAGATGATCACTGAACATCATCCGGCCCGTCTGGTCAACCGGATCATCGACCAGATGGATCTCACTGTTTTGGAGAATCAGTATCAGGACGGAGATGTATCCCCTTTCCCTAAATTACCAGTTAAGTCAGAGCAAAAAAAAACTTCTTTTTTCTTGTATTTAAAAAAACTCCGTATATTTGACCTGACGCAGTAACGATCCCACCCATCGTCTGACGGCCATTCACCGGCAGTTCTCGCCGGAAACATGATTTGGAGGAATACGTCAACTTATCTCCACGGTTGATTTTGTGCGGTCCGCGTAAATTTCGTTTTTTATTTCTGAAAACTGTGTTTATTGCTATGAGATCTCTTGTCGGGCAGGACAGGGATAAGATATTAAGGATTTGTTCAGCGATAAAGGAGATACGAACGATTGATAATTAGTTGATCCTTAATAATTATTAACATATTGATTGTTAATAACTTATATTCTTTTAAATGGTTGGGTGTGTCAGGATTTTACGTAATTTGGATCAAAATCCTGAAAATCATGTTAAAAAAATTACCGGAACGACCACAGCTGGAGATGTTCAAAACCGTGCTGACCAGTTTCATTCATCCCGAACACGAGTTGTGCCTTTTAGCCAGGGAGATTGATTGGAAGGGACTGGAGAAAGAATTCGAGCCGTTGTATGGAACCGTTGGGCGGCCATCGATTCCGATCCGAACGATGGTTGGGATGCTGTTGCTCAAACAGATGTATAACCTGGGAGATGAGACAGTGGTGGAGGGGTGGCTGGAGAATCCCTACTGGCAACACTTCTGCGGGGAGATCTATTTCCAGTACAAGCTGCCGTTTGATCCGAGCGATTTTGTACACTTCCGCAAACGCATCGGAGAAGAAGGCATGAAGAAGATCTTCAAGCAAAGCATTGACCTGTTTGGAGAAGAGGTTATCCGGGAAGCAGTCAGGGAGGTACATATCGATACGACGGTACAGGAAAAGAACATTACGTTCCCAAAAAGGCAATAGTAGACCTGGGATACCGAGGTCAGGATAAGGTTGGCAAGACCGATGTGGTAATGCCAAAGAATTTAAAGCGAGAAAGCTACTATCTGAAAAAGAAACGGGAAGAGCGATGTCGGTCAAGGGCAGGAGTGAAAGGATTGATTTCCCATCCTAAACATGATTTCAGAATGCTCGTAAACTATTTGAAAGGAACCAACGGTGACAAAATCAATACCTTATTGGCGGCAGCAGCTAACAATATGAATAAATGGATGGCAATGAAGAAGAAGGAAATTATTTTCGCTTTTTAAAATTATCCGGAAATTATTTTTCGTCATTCCGGAAGACTTGACTATCAACTGGAATCCCGGGAAAGTGAATTGTTAAGGATTAACTAGTTAATTTCATAAAAATCTCACTACTATGAAATGCCAATCCTCAATTAGCTATAACTTATTAGATCTTAATAATTTATTTTTTACATTAAATAACTAATGATCAAATCAGTAACTATGAAAGACCTAATTAATAAAATACTTCTTGACATGATCCCCGTTATACTCGGGATACTTATTGCTCTCTTGATTGGAAATTGCAAAGAATATGCTGATGATAAAAGGTTTGTTAAGAAAATTCTTTTTTCAGTATCTGAAGAACTAAAAGAAAACAAGTCTGACCTTGAAAAGGCATTAAATGAACACAAATCAACAATTGATACCATAAACAAGTATTTACATTCCTCAGACATCAGAATAGGTCATATTATAAGCAAGACAAATGGCTTAAGAATGATAAATATCCGCAACACTTCTTGGAAAACATTTTTAAATTCTAATATGGAACTTATAGATTATAAATCTATTTCATTACTTACGGGTATTGACGAGAGTAAAGAAAATTTGAGAATTCAAGAGGGAAAATTGGTTGACTTCATATATGAAAACTTGACTTCAGATGATGTAATAAAAAAGAATCTCCTACTGCTAATGATAAATGATTTAGTCTCATTGGAGCAAGGATTATTAGATATGCATGCAGAGTTTCTAAACTTAAAAAACATTACACCAAAGAAGTGATCTGCTAACAGCATATGAGACGAAACTAACTATAACACGCGCTATAAAAAATTGCCGGTTCAGTTGGTTATTCAAGGGTTGTAACCAGCTTTAACTTTTGTGTAACTTGACAAGAAATCGCCCGCAATCGCCTACTTTTGTAATCGGTAAATAACAATGGTCAATTTTCGGTAAATAACAATGGTCAACTTTCGGTAAATAAGAATGGACAGTTTTGGGTTCAGAAGGGGGTTCGGGGTGAGGGGGCACCCCGAACCCCCTTCTGAAAAAATCGTTAAAGAAGGCTCACCAACCCATGAGCCATGAGAGATCACCTAAAGAAACTGTTCATGTTTGACCAGGTCCATCAATTGAAGAAACTGGGATTTTCTAAATCCGAGATTGGTCGTATACTGGAAATTGACCGCAAGACGGTTGCCAAATACTTTTCCATGAGCCTGGAGGAGTATCTGGTTTTTCTTAATAAGTTGAAAGAGCGATCCCGGCTGCTTGATCCCTACGAGGACTTTGTTGCCCAGAAGCTTAACGTATTCCCGGACACTACGGCAGCCCAGATGCATGACTGGCTGAAAGAACATCATGTGGATTTTCCACAGGTCAGTCCCAAGGTAAGCCTTCGGTCTGATGCATCTTGCTTTGTAACCAAAAAAGGCTTTTATTCCCCGCAGAGTATTATTTGAGGTTCTGAGGAAGGAGTTCTTCCAGCTGCTGGATGGAGTGGTCCGGGATCAGGCTCAGGACTTTGCGGAGCCATTCAAACGGCTCAATGTTATTGATCTTGCAGGTTCCAAGAAATGAGTAAATCATCGCCGCCCGTTGGGCTCCTTCATGCGAACCGGCAAACAGGTGTAAAATCCGGAGCAAAATGTACCACCAAATCCGGAGTAAAGTGTACCACTTTTTGAAGGATTAAAGGGACCGGTTATGCGAGATTGGATCAACCCGGGACTGACATTCCGGCAGAAACCAGGCCACCCGTTTCAAACAGAATCTTTTAATTCTTTAGGCACAGCATTAGATAGTTCGAACAGCACGAGATCGTCCGCTGCGTCGAGCGCCTGTTTGTCCTGACTGACTCCATGGACCCGCTACAAAAAAGCCCTTTAGCGAGTGGAGAAAATAGAGCAGGCGGTGATGGCAAAAGCATTCCGCGGGGAGCTGGCGGAGCCGGATCCGGAGGATGAGGCGGCGGAGATGCTGCTGAGAAGGATTGAAGATTCAGATCCCGCGCTGCGCTCGGGATGACGGTTGAGAAGGAGGAGTTTCGGGAAAAGGATATGCGGCACGCGCCATCCTCAAAAACCCAACAATGAAGGATACGTTCGTGTGCCGCGCTGTCATTGATCCCGAAGGCAGCGAACGCTATGTCCGTATGCATTGCTGATGAGGCTCCGGCCTGAGCTTGCATAAGTGTAGTAGAGACTGCGGACCCACGAGGCGTTATCGTTGCCCCCTGTCGAACTCCACCAGCGCGCGTAAGTGGCAACATTACTGAAGATTCCACTGTCAGACCGCATACCGGCCGGCATACCCGAGAAACCATACCGATCAATACCATCACTCCCTTCACTCCACCCGTCTGTGGTCTTCAGGTTCCTGCCTGCATCGTAACCGCGGTACGACATGGGAATATCCCATTCCGGATCGCCAATGCCGTACAGGCTGTCCACCGCTCCCTCCAGCACCTTCCACTCCACATCCAGGGGAATATGCCAGCCAGGGGGACAGATGCCCTGCACACCTTCCCCTGCATCATATTGCATCATCTCATTCCACTGGTAAAGACCGCCATATTTAGCGCAACTGTCGGGATCATTATCGAAGCAATATTTCTCAATTGTTCCATTGTTCGATTGTTCCGTTGTTCCGGGGATCATTCCGCCCACATTCAGGTTTTCCTTCAGCCAGCACTGGCTGAAGATCTGGATGGTGTTATAGACCTGCCCTTCGTATTCCACCGTGGGCGCTCCCGGACAGGGAATGTTGGTGGCAAACTGGAAAGTATAGCTTTGTGATGCTTCGGGACTGTCGTAGATTCCGGATGCCAGGGTGTCGGAATACCCGATCATCATTAACACATCATCAGGATCATATAACAGATCAGTTTCCAGGATAAGTGTGGTATCCGGCCAGATCAACCGTGCTTCCACACCCTGGGTCTTGTTCAAAATCCTGATGCTGTCGGGTTGGACATGCGTCGTATCGCTGACTGCGTTAAAGGTCAGCGTGATGGGGCTGATCTTATCCTTATCCCGCAGGCATCGGACACTGAGACCGACTTCAAGAGAACTCCAGATCCGATAGACATACGATTCGTCGTAAATAACATACCGTGTCCAATACGTATCGGTGATTTCATAGATGGTCGATGTCCACCAATATCCTACTTTTCCAGTCCCTTCAAAGAACGCTCTGTGGTTGCGTTTACCACCCGGCAGGCCTTTAAAGCCGAACAGGTCTGTACCGTTTCCATCATTATACCAGCCGCTGGTCGTTCTCAGGTTCCTTCCGGCATCATAACCACGATCTGCCCAGTCGTCCCATCCGCTCCACGCAATGCCATGGTAGGTATCCACCTCTCCTTCCAGCATCTTCCACTCCCCGTCGGTGGGCACATGCCAGCCCCGCGGGCAAATGCCCCGTGAACCCTGCTGGGCATTATACTGCATCATCTCATTCATTTGGTAAAGGCCGCCATATTTGGCGCAACTGTCGGGTTCGTCGCCGAAGCAGTATTTCTCCATTGTTCCATTGTCCGATTGTTCCGTTGTTCCGGTGATCATTTCGCCTGCATTCAGGTTTTCCTTCAGCCAGCACTGGTTGAAAACCTGAACCGTGTTATAGACCTGGCCTTTGTACGCCACTGTGGGCTGCTCCGGGCAGGGGATGCCTGCGGCAAACTGGAAGGTATAGGTTTGATTTCCCTCAATACTGTCGGTGATTCCGGACTCAAGTGAACCCAGATAGGCGATGTAGAGCATTTCATCACCCGGATTGATCATGAAGCCTCCCCTGCTTCCACCCGCCTTCGGTTGATTCACCCGGGATTTCGTTCCGGCATATTCCAGCAGGCACTTTTGATGCCTGTCGGTTACGTAATTTAGTGTTTTGATCGTCTGCCTCTCCCCTTTCCAGACAGCTGAAATAAAATAGACGGTTTCTTTACCGGGAGCGAATGTAAAGGTATGGTTTCCGCCGGCAAGGTTGAACTCCTGGCTGAATACGGTTCTTCCAACTATATCGGTGACCATCAGATTCACCTGTCCCTGTTGAGGTATGGCAAGATGGAAGGTGGTCCGGTCCCCGGCAGGATTGGGATGGTTCTGGTAGAGTCGGAAACCATCGGGATTCCCGTACTCAGGCAATCCGACGATTATATTGGCTACCAGGAGGGTATCAGGCCATATCAGCGTTGTATCTGTGTCCAGGGTACGGTTGATGATCCAGATCCTGTCCATCTGCACATGTCTAATGTTATTGACCGCCGTGAAGGTGAGTTTCATGACCGGGGGTTGTCCCGCAGCCATCATGGCGGGGATGATCAAAGCAAAAAGCAAGATTAGTCTTGGTTTCATGATATCCTTAACTCCAATGACCGATGTACCCGATCAGGTTCAAATTTAAGGATAAAAACGTTTGCAGGGACTTTCACTCCCAATTTCATCAGGGGCGGCGGATCGCTTACCCTGTTGGCAGTAATAAAGATATTACGCAAGCCCGGATTCCATGCGTAACCGGGCAGTCACTTCCATGCCTGGATCGGTGATGAGGGATGCGAGGGGCCGCCCATGGCTGCCACGCTGCCTCCTTTCTCCCCGGCTCCCCTAACGCTCCAATCCCATCTCATCCAGGATAAATCCTGCTTTTCCGAATTTTTCGGTCACGAAAAGCACATACCGGATGTCGGCCGTGATGGAACGCTGCAGCTCATAATCGTACTGCCAGTCACTGATCATGGCTTCATAGTTGCCGTCGAAGACAACACCGATCAACTCACCCCTGGCATTCAGCACAGGGCTGCCGCTGTTGCCACCGGTAATGTCACACTGGTTCAGGAAAGCGACGGGAACATCCTGGAGAACAGGATCCATCCATGATCCGTAATCCTTATTCCTATAGAGTTCAACCAATCCAGCGGGAGCATTGAATGGCTCCCTGCCGGTATTCTTTTCAACTACTCCCCTGAGTGAGGTGAAAGGATAATACCAGATCGCATCGGCCGGACGATAACCCTTTACCGGTCCCCAGGTGAACCGCATGGTGCCGTCGGCATCCGGGTAAAGATTGGTGCCTTTCCAGGCATACAGGGCATCCATGTACTCTTTCCGGATGTCGGTGACATTGGCCGCAAAGACTTCATTGTTTTTCCTTATCTCTTCCGAAAGCGGATACAAACGGGCTACGATTGTAATGAAGGGATCACTAAGCGCTTCGAGCTCCGCGGATGATTTTCCGAACAGGCTCTTTGCATATTCCGGATCATTCAGCATGGAGGTTCCGTATGCCTCATCTACAAATTGCTCAAGGGAACGGGATCTGTCATTGAAGAGATAATCAAGTCCCGTAATGCGCTGATCCTGAGGCAACGACTGGGCCATCCTCAGCGCACGCAGCAGCATTTCCCTGTCCACCGGTTCAAAGTAACCCGAATAATTATACTGCAGATTATCGATGGTCTCCTTCACTGCATTCTCATCCAGGCCGGGCTGCCGTTCACTTTCAGGCTTTTCAAGCTCCCTGGCGATCAGGTAGATGGTGGCCGCCACGCCAAGCTGTGTGCCCGACAGTCCCTGAACGATACCAAAGACATTGTCGCGATCTCTTGTTTTTTCCAGGATGTCATACTGTTCCTTTTCTTTACTGATGATATTCCCGTATTTCTGTTTCAACCCAGGACTGCTGTTGGCCCATGCCAGATACTCCTTCTCAAAATCCAGTTTTTTGTTCAGAAAATCCGTTTTCTCAAATCCAGCCACTTTGCCTTCGTAGTTTTTCATGACATTGGCAAGTCCGGTCCTCAGGCTGGCTACCTTGAGCTTGCCTTCCGGATCCTTCTTTGTCTTTTCGTCAAGGATGTTGATCACATCACCGTAATTCTGGATCGCGAACGGATAGTTGTACCTGAAATTCCATGCTACAGAGTTGGACGACCGGTATCGCGTCGTAAAACCGGGGAAACCGACGATGAAATTGAAATCGCCGTCTTTCAGGTCGTCTTTTGCTACCTTCAGCCATACCTTTGGTTTATAGGGCATATTTTCAGCACTGTACTCCCTCCCGGTCCCGTCAGGAGCAACATACACCCTGAGGAATGAGAAGTCCCCTGTATGCCGTGGCCACATCCAGTTGTCGGTCTCACCGCCATACTTGCCAATGGAAAGCGGAGGCGAATAGACGATCCGGATATCTTTGAACTGCTTGTACAGATAAAGCATATACTGCTTGCCATTGTAAAGCTCAGAAACAACTGCCCTGACATCTTCCTTTCCCTTCTCCAGGTCTTCGGTCATACCGGCAATTTTCCTATTGATGGCTTTGTCCCGTTCAACAACGTCGGTAATGCCTTTTCCAGCTGCGATGATTTCATCGGTGACATCCCGCATTTCTGTCAGCAGCAGGGCCCGGTATCCAGGCGCTGCAATCTCTTCCGTCCTCTTTGAGGCCAGGAAACCATCCGAAAGATAATTGCTGTTAACACTTGAAGATCGCTGAAGAGCAGCAAAGGCGACATGATGGTTGGTCAGCAGCAGACCCTCCGGCGATACAAAAGAAGCCGTTCCTCCGCCCAGCTGCACCACCGCATTGCACAGTCCTGCCTTGTTCTTGCTGTAAATGTCGCTGACAGGGATCTGCAGTCCCTTGTTGTTCAGATCGAGCTGCCCGATCTGGTTGAGCAGCCACATACCCTCCTGGGCATTGGATATCCCCAGGAATAAAACAAAAAATACAAAGAAAATGGAATACTTTTTCATAGGAACCTCCCTGAAATTTTGTTAATAATTATGACTACATCTGAATGTGATTTTCTTAGAAGAGATCATCAGGATAAGACGAAATGGTACGGTTCCAGAGAGTGACCATGAATTATGCCAGTTGAGCTAACTGACATATTATCATTTAGTTATAAGAGGAGTTGTACGAGTGGTTTCGCGAACAGGTGTTCAGTTTATTACACTGAATGTTCATAAGTGAGCAGTTCAGGATTTCCCTCCCTGAACTCCCGGATACACTCCATCACGGCAGCTTTCACCTCCTCCGGAGAGGGATTCAGCTCCGCTGTGGTGAATGTCCCGTTATCGGGATCAATCCTCTCGAAGATCTTCAGGTACAGATGGAAAATGATCCGCAGGCTGAGCATATACCGTTTGCTGAGACGTCCCTCCAGCGATTCCAGCACTTTTTCAGTCTCTGACCTGTACTGATCAGCGAATACCCTGTACTCCCGGATCACCTCCCGGAATGTCATGGGGATCCTGCCATCCAGCGCGGTCTTTTTCAGGTCTTCCGGCGTCAGGCTGTACTTTTCAAGGATATCCAGCGCAAAATAGTTCAAATTATTCAGCTGATCCTTTTGGAAATCACGGATGATATGCACCAGGTAGCTGAAAAGCGCGCAGGGACGTGAAACGTCAGAAATAGTAAGTCTGGCCGGTACGTACTCCCCATGCAGTTTTTCAAGGCAGCAAAGGTGGACAAACACCGATGCGGGACCATTGGAGGCACCCTCGGCGTAATCAATGAACTCCCCGATGGTTCGGAAGCCATCGTGAGAAATATCATAGACCATCGAACGGGCAAAATTGTAGAAAAAATGAAGCGGGATCCGGAATCGCTGGATGGTTGCCGTAACTTCCCGAGAAAACGGATCGATTGAATGATCCAGACCAAGGCAGTCAATCCATGAGTTGACCTGATCGGCAAACATTTTCTGCTCCAGGCAGGTCAGGGTTGTGGCCAGTGCTTTGCGGTCGTCGATCATATCGTCAATATAGCGCATGAACCGGTAGATGGTCCTGGCAGCCTGGTAACGGTCATCGTCCCAGAACCTGGCGGCAATCAAAATGTTGGGATGATCATTGACATGATGGAAATCGATCTTGCCAAGGGTTTCCTTTACTATCACATCGATGTTGTCCATAATGGATCCATTGGATTTAATCACGAAAAATAGCGACTGATCTTCTCACAGGCCAGCCGGGCTGATATCAGGGCCAGGGGTACGCCGTTGCCCGGATGGGTACTGCCCCCGGCAAAGAACAGGTTACGGTAGGTACTATGCTGATTGTGCGGCCTGAAATACCCCATCTGCATCAGGTTGTGGTTCAGGCTTCCAAAAGTGGCACCGCGCGACAGGTTGAACAGGTTCTGCCAGATGGGTGGATTGTACACCTTTTCAAACTTGATGTGCTCCTCCACATTCGGAAATCCTTCCTTTGCCAGGCGTTGCAGCACCAGAGCCCTCGCGCTCAGCCGCACTGCTTCCCAGTCGTATTCCCGTTCATCCCGTAAATGACCCACGGGGATGATCACCGATAGGCTGTCCTGGCCTTCCGGAGCAGCCGTCTTATCTCCCCGGACAGGGGAATGTACGTAGAAGCTCGGTTCGGGCGCTATGCCGCTGCCGGAAAAAACCTCCCCGATATTCTCACGGTAATGGTCCGATACGAAAATATTATGCTGCTCCAGTCCGGGTATGACCGTATCCATGCCCCAGTGCATCACCAGGGCTGAACAGGTGTAACCCAGTCGGCTGATCCGCCGGTGAGCCCTCCCCCGGGGGAATAATTCCTGGTAGACATACGGCAGATCCGCATTG
>JAGONC010000039.1 GCA_017993235.1 Lentimicrobiaceae bacterium | reverse complement strand
TTTTTGACATAGATCCAGGATGAAGAAGCTGAAACAGCGTGCATAGTGAATTCGATGGATGCACCTGATGGATCAACGCGCGTTAGTTTAAAATCTTCAATATCTTCTTCAATGGATGCATCAACCAATATCACGATTTCCTTATCTGCAATGGTCAGGGCATCTTCAACATTCAATTGGTAATCCGCTTCGAGTTCAACATCCTGAATCCCATTTTCCCGGATCCAGACCGCGATCTCCTCAATAAAGGCATTGCCCAGACCATCGTCCTGGCGGCCCGGATTGCCATAGCCATAAATCAGAATTTTTCGGATAGGGTGTTGACCGTTATTTTCTTCTTCTGTCAATCAACTGGTCGTTTTGATCATACAGGGAGATCTCCAGAGGCATTTGTCCCAGGGCATGGGTTGCACAGCTCAGACAGGGATCATACGCCCTGATGACGACCTCGACCGCATTCATCATCCCTTCAGTGATCTCTTTCTTCTCTGTCATCACCCTTTTGGCCACGAAATTCACCGCCTGGTTCATGGGTTCATTGTTGTTGGTCGTGGAAACGATCAGGTTGGCCATTTCGATCTGGTCCTGATCATTGATCCGGTAATGATGGAACAGTGTCCCACGGGGTGCCTCGATCAGACCAACTCCCTCTTTCTGCTTGGTCCCCCGGGTAACAAGGTCATTGCCCAATAGATCGGGATCGTTGAGCAGTTGGCGGATCATTTCAGCAGCGTGCAGGGTTTCAATCAGTCTTGCCCAGTGATAATGCATGCAATGGTGGTTGGGTTTTCCATGGGTATAGGCCTTGAACTCTTCGAATTCTTTCTGAGCCAGGGGTGTGGGGATAAACTCAGCACAGTTCAGACGAGCCAGAGGCCCCACCCTGTACCACCCGTCCTTTTCACCCAGGTGGTTCAGATACGGGAATTTCATATAGCTCCATGTCCGGACTTCCTCGCTGATATAATTCACATATTCCTGATAATCAATATCATTAAGGATTTTATTGCCATCAGCATCCACAGCCCGGAGTACCCCATGATACAGATCCAGTGCACCATCTTTTCGAACGAGGCTCAGGGAGTTGGATGGGAAATAGGAGAAATGATCAATGGTTTCCCTGTTATTTTTATGGTAACCTTTGAAGAAATTCAAAGCGGCCAGTGACCATTCCACCATTTTATCCGCATTGAGGGGATCGGGTCCTTTCAGGAAACGATCCCTTTCCGCCACGGTCAGGTTTTTATTGATTCCTCCCGGGATGGCACCCGTTCCGTGTATCTTCTTTCCTGCTGTGACCTCGATGATCTCCTGCCCGAACTTGCGCATCATCACACCCTGAACCGCCAGATCCTTATGCTTTAGGGCGACACCGATGACATTCCGGATTGCCGGATCGGCATCTACGCCAAAAAGCAGGTCGGGCGAACAAAGGTGGAAAAAATGCAGGGAATGTGACTGGAAAAACTGGCCATAATGCATGAGCCGTCTCATTTTCTCACCGGTTTTGGTCAGCCCATCGCCGGTACCCGCTCCCACAATCACATCCAGGGCTTTTGCTGCCGCCAGGTGATGGCTGACCGGGCAGATACCGCACAGGCGCTGTACCAGCACCGGAGCTTCCCAGTAGGGCCGACCCTGTACAAACCGCTCAAAACCCCTGAATTCAACAACATGAAGCCGGGTCTGTGTCACCTTGCCTTCATGATCCATGTGGATCGTCACTTTCCCATGACCCTCGACACGGGTCACTGGTTCTATCGTTATTTTTCTCGACATGTTACTGTAGGATTAATTTAGTCAAACTTAACAATTTCGTAAGGCAGCCTCATTTCATCACCGGTGATCAGGGCCACCATGGCCTGCCAGATCAGGTCAGCCCGCGGGGGACATCCGGGCAGAAAATAATCGATCTTCACGATCTCATGGCAGGGGTAGACTTTGTCCAACAGCATAGGAAGTTCGCTGTCGTTGGGCAAAATACGGTGAACATTGTTCTTCACCGTTGGACCGTTCAGGTAGGCTTCTTCAATGCAATCCTGTATGGGGATGCCGTTCCGCAAAGCAGGTAATCCACCCATAATGGCACACTCTCCCAGCGAGACCAGGATCTTGCAATGTTTCCTGAACTCTTTCAGTAAATGGACATTCTCACTGTTGCAGCATCCTCCTTCGATCAAACCGATATCGCATTGCTTGGTGAATGTTTTAATGTCATCCACCGGCGATTTATTGAATTCAACCAGCTCGATCAGGTCCAGGATCCTCTCATCGATGTCGAGTACCGACATATGACAGCCAAAGCATCCGGCCAGTGACGTTGTAGCTAATACTGGTTTACTCATGTTTCGTTCTCCTTAATTATTTTGTTTCGATATCACTTCCAATGGGCAATTGATCATATTTCCGCTGACCGATAGGGACCACATACCCTTTTTCCCGTACCAGAATGGAACCGACAGGGCATATATCCATGGCTTCCTGTGCTTTTTCATCGGTCATGGTTCCAGCCATTTCCGGGTCTGCGTGTACGCGAAGCTTATGTCCTCTTTTATGGAAGGCAAAATAGCTGCGTCCCTGATCATCCTTAATGGCTTTGATACAGCGTTCACAGAGGATACAGCGGTTTTGGTCCATGATGATCTTCGGATGCCAGGCCTCCACTTCTCTTACCGGAAACTCGTAAGGATAGCGGGGCACCATCATCTGAAAACGGTAAGCAAGGGCCTGAAGCATGCAGTTCCCGCTTTTCTCGCAGGAAGGACAGAAATGATTGCCCTCCACAAAGAGTACCTCGATGATGGCTTTTCGGATTTCGTTCAGTTCAGGAATGTTATTTTCAATCTCCATCCCTTCAACAGCAGGTGTTGAACAGGCTGTCATAAAACGGCCGTTTACCTTGACCGTGCAGATGCGACAGGCTCCACGGGGTTTGATTCCCGGAATGTTGCACAGGGTTGGAATATAGATTCCACTTTCGCTGGCAATATCGGTTATGTACGCTCCCCTGGGACCTTCACACGTCACACCGTCGACTTTGATTTTTATTTTATCGTTCATGATCTGGAATTTTGCTCGAAATATAACTGACAATTAAACAGTTACAATACTCTACTCAGTTTATCATTGAATGTTGGGGATCCTTCCGACATAATCACAGGAGGCCCTGACCGAGGCAGCCATGTCAAACTCGCTGAAATAATCAGCATCCCTGATCAGTTTGGCTTCATAAAGATGCCGGAAATTCCTAATGCTGCTTAAAATGGGATTGGTGCATGTCTGACCGAGACCACAACGGCTGATCTTGGGAATCTGTCCCCATTCCAACAAATCACTGATGTCTTTGCGGATGCCCTTACCATCCATGATCCTCACCAGTGTCCTTCTCATCACCACCGGGAAATTCCGGCAGGTTGAACACGATCCGCATGATTCCTCAATGAAGAAGTCCATGAAATTCAAGACGACATCCCTGAGCAAATCGCGGTGATTTCCGATGATGATCATGGAACCTCCCGTCGCCATATCCGCAAAGCTCAGCGTGCGTTTGAATTCATTGGGCCCGATCAGGGTTCCGGAAGGGCCTCCGACCTGAACAGCCTGCACATTTTCCGCTCCGGTGATATCCAGCAGGTCACTGATGGCAAATCCCCACTCCACCTCATAGATCCCAGGATACCGGCAGTCACCCGATACACTCAGGATCTTGGTTCCTGCCGAGTCTTTTGTTCCGAATGATTTGAACCATTCAGCACCATGATGAATGATTTTGACCGCTGATAACAGGGTTTCAACATTATTGATGATCGTGGGCTTATTGAGGTATCCGATTTCAACAGGGAAAGGCGGGCGGTCGCGCGGTTCACCCCTTTTGCCTTCAGCGGATTCGATCAGGGCGGATTCTTCTCCGCAAACATAGGCTCCCGCACCCAGCTGGATACGGATATCGAAATCGAATCCGGCCTTGCCGGCAATGCTCTTGCCTAACAGATTTTTGCTGCGGAGATCGGCCAGTATGCCGTTGAGGAAATTGAACAGGTAGTTGTATTCATACCGCAGGTAGAGAATTCCCTGCCGGGAACCAATCGCATATCCTGCAATGGTCATCCCTTCAAAAACGTAAGCAGCGTATTCGGTCAGCAGGACCCTGTCCTTGAAAGTCCCCGGTTCACCCTCATCGGCATTGCATAGTACATAACGCTCAGGATCTTTCGACTTGCTGCAGAAATCCCACTTCATACCCGTCGGGAAACCAGCACCTCCACGACCTCTGAGGTTCGATTCAGCAATTTCTTTGATAACCTGCTCAGGGCCGATCTGAACGATCTTTTTCAGTGCATCGCCCGGAGTGACATCCTTTTTCAGCAATATGCCCGTCCTGCAGATGTTGTTCTGAACCATCGCCTGAACTTGCGGTGAACTGTTCTGTCCATCACCAGAGGGGGTGTGGAACATCTCTGTGATTTTCTTCCCTGCCCTCATATCCTTCACCAGCTCCTTCACGCGAAATGGCGTCAGATGTGTAAAAACAACGTCGTTGATCAATGCAGCAGGTTCCTGATCGTTCATCCCGATATCCGATGTCTCGAACAAACCGATCAATCCATCTCCGGAAACCGTACCAAACCGGCAACCGGCTTCCTGTTCAAACGCTTGCGCCACGGAATCCCTACCCATCATACAGGCAACGACACTGTTGTTCAGATAAACAGTATACTTGCCACGGGGGGCCGTTGTGAAAAAATGATAAAAACTGATCGTCTGCCGGACATCCACGGAGGAAATATTAAGCTGATGTGCCAGCTGAAGCACAGCGTCATCCGAAATATACCCATTCTCACGCTGGATCTGCAAAAGCATATCCATCAGCCTGGTTTTGTCACGGCCAAATTGGTCAATTGATTTCTGTACAATGGAATTCATATCCGTATATTTATGATTATCAGAAAAAATCCTGAATGGACTGTTATAAGATTAACAGGGCAAATTTATGCTGAATTCATTTACAACCAGACCCTATCCCATATTTAGAACGATTTCAAATTAACGTTCCATACGACTTTTTATTACCTTCGCACCCGCTGATAACGATGGACACAAATAGCTATGACATACACATCCGGGGCCTTGTCCAGGGAGTGGGTTTCAGGCCCTTCATTTATCGCCTGGCAACGGGAATGAACCTGAAAGGGTGGGTTGAAAACCGGAATGACGGTGTCCGGATACGCATCACCTGTACGGAAAATGAGCTGGTTGCCTTTATCCGTAATCTAAAGAAGAAAGCACCGGTAGCTTCAACGATCCATGAAATCCGTCACCGGCTCGTTCCCCCTGAATCATTCAGGGAATTTAACATCGTAAAAAGCACCAGCCTTTCTGATGAAATTACCGAGATCAGTCCGGATATTGCCGTGTGCGATGAATGCCTGGCTGATATGAAGACACAGCCCCATCGGATGGATTATCCATTCATCAACTGCACCAATTGCGGCCCTCGCTTCACGATCATAAAGGATCTCCCCTATGATCGCGATAAAACCACCATGGAGCCATTTGTTCTCTGCGACACATGCAGAAAGGAATACCTCGACGTGCTTGACCGGCGTTTTCATGCCCAGCCGGTAGCATGCACAGTGTGTGGCCCGCACTATGCGTTGGTGGAAGGGCAGATCCGGTTGACCGACTTTGATGCGATTTTAAACCGGGTCGGTTTTCTGCTGGATAACGGAAAGATCGTTGCCATCAAGGGCATGGGAGGATTTTTCATCGCATGTGATGCAACAAACCGAAAGACGGTAGCACGACTCAGGGCCGGCAAAAAAAGGGAAGGGAAACCTTTTGCTGTCATGGCGGCTTCCCTGGAAACTGCCCGGGAATATGCCTGTGTAAATGCTGAAGAAGAGAAGCTGCTTTTATCCTGGCAAAGACCCATCGTGCTGATGCAACAGAAAACAAAACTGGCGCAGGATGTTAATGTCGGATTCAGTACCATCGGGATCATGTTGCCGTATATGCCTTTCCATCATCTTCTTTTCGACAGGTTGAAAACAAAGGTCATCGTACTGACCAGCGGCAATTTATCCGATGAACCGATCCTGATGGATAACCATCGGGCCATCGGGCAACTGATCCAGTTGACGGATGCCATACTGATCTACGACCGGGATATCTACAACCGGACAGATGATTCAGTAACCATGGTGGTAAATCATCAGGAGCGCATGATCCGCCGTTCACGCGGTTATGTACCGTCTCCCGTCCGCATGGACCGGTCGGTGGACGGCATTTTTGCAGCGGGTGCAGAGCTGGTCAACTGCTTTTGCCTCGGAAAGGGCAAACAGGCATTTCTGAGTCAGCACATTGGGGATCTGAAGAATCTGGAAACCTATGACTTCTATAAAGAATCGATGGGTCATTTTCAAAAGATGTTCCGGATCTCCCCCACCCTTGCGGTCTGTGATCTTCATCCGGATTATTTGTCGACCCGCTATGCCCATGAAACGGAATTACCACTGCTTAAGGTCCAGCATCACCACGCTCATATCGCTTCCGTGATGGCAGAACATAGCCTGGATGAGCCCGTTATCGGTGTGGCCCTTGATGGGACAGGTCTGGGTGACGATGGAAATATCTGGGGAGGAGAATTTCTGGTTTGTGACCTGAACGAATATAAACGATTCACGCATTTTGATTATGTGGAGATGCCCGGGGGTGACCGTGCCGTTGACGAGCCCTGGCGTATGGCAGTGGCTTATCTCTACCATACATTCGGTGATGAGGTAAGAGATTTGGAACTGGATTTCCTCAGGCTGATCCCACCCAGAAGCCTGGATGTAGTGATCGCCGCCATTCAAAAGAAGATCAATAGTCCACTGACATCCGGAACAGGCCGCCTGTTCGATGCCGTGTCAGCATTACTGGGTCTTTGCCTCCAATCTGCCTTTCATGCGGAGGCTCCCATGCGGCTGGAATCAATCGTGAATAATAATATACGTTCACGGTACGGGTACCTGGCAGATGACACCATACGGTTCTACCCTGCCATTGAAGGCATTGTTGCCGATTTAAAGAACCGGCAGGATCCTGCAGTGATTTCTGCCAGATTCCACAATACGATTATTGAGGCCGTTTTCCATACCATTTTAAAGATCAGCGAAGAAACCGGGATCAAAAAAGTCGCCTTATCCGGGGGAAGTTTCCAGAATCGTTATCTTCTCGGACGGTTGGAAAACAAATTGAAAGGAATGAAGCTGAAAGTTTTCAGTAACTGCAGCATACCGGTGAACGATGGCGGCATAGCTCTGGGGCAGCTGGCAGTGGCAGCTAAAAGGATCAACAGGTGATCAATCCTTGAAGCATAGAGGGCATATAGGAGGCTAAGTATTCAAATATTCATTAGTTTTGCAGCCCACGTTTCAAAAAGTACAACCATGTGCCTGAGCATACCGGCCCGAGTGATCTCCATTGATGGTGATATGGCCACCGTATCCGTTGGTGGAACAGAATACAGAGCCAGTCTTCAGATCGTTGAGGACGTAGGGGTGGGTGACTATATCCTGTTGCATACCGGTTTCGCCATTCAAAAACTCGACAGTAAGGAAGCTGAGGCTTCCCTTAAGGTTTTCGACGAGTTTATCGAGCTGAACAGGCAGCTGGATGAAGAAGAAAAGAAGACCGGCAACAGGATCCTCTGATGAAATACATGGATGAATACCGGGACAGGCGGCTGGTGGATCATCTTGTTCATCAGATCAGGAAAGTTTCCTCCACTCCCGTGAACCTGATGGAAGTGTGCGGCGGCCATACCATGTCCATCCAGAAATTCGGCATTCCTTCGTTGCTCCCCGATACGGTCCGGCTGGTGTCGGGACCCGGATGCCCCGTATGTGTCACCAGCCGCCATTTCATCGACAAGGCCATTGCCTTTGCGCGACTGAAGGAGGTCATCATTACCACTTTCGGAGACCTGATCCGGGTGCCGGGTTCCTCTACCTCGCTGGAAAAAGAAAAGGCCAGCGGGGCCGATATCCGGATCGTCTATTCCATCCTGGATGCCATCCAGATCGCCAGGGAAAATCCTGAGAAAAAAATCGTTTTTCTGGGGATAGGTTTTGAGACCACCTCTCCGGGTACGGCTGCCGGAATGAAAAAAGTCGCAGAAATGCATATCCCAAACTTTTTTCTGTACAGTTCACATAAAGTAATGCCTCCGGCCATGCGGGCCCTGATCCATGAAGGGATCGCCATTGACGGATTCATCGCACCCGGACATGTCAGTACGATTACCGGAACCGGGATATACGATGAGTTCCCCTTAAAGTACGGCATTGGCTGCGTCGTTTCAGGCTTTGAACCCGTTGACCTGCTTCAGTCGGTGCTGAAGCTGGTTTTACAGGTGGAAAATAAACAACCCGGGGTGGATATTCAATACACCCGAGCCGTCAAACCACAGGGTAACCAAAAGGCACTCCAACTCCTCCGCAATGTTTTTGAACTGCAGGATGACTGGTGGCGTGGATTGGGTGTGCTCCCACAGAGCGGACTGAGGTTAAAACCTGAATATCAGCATTTTGACGCTGAAAATGAAATTCCTGTAAAAGTGGAAGAAACCCGCGAAGAAAAGGGTTGCATTTGCGGTGATATCCTGAAAGGACTCCGGCAACCCGGAGAGTGTAAATTATTTGGCAATCCGTGTACCCCTTCCGATCCGATTGGTGCCTGCATGGTTAGCAACGAAGGGACATGTCACGCCTGGTATCGGTACAATCGCCATGGATAAAAAAATTCTGCTTGGACATGGCAGCGGAGGGAGATTATCCCGGTCGCTGATCAGGGATCTGTTCCTCACCTGGTTCTCAAATCGGGTGCTGCAAGCACAGGGTGATTCAGCTGTTTTGCCGGCAGATGGATCACACCTGGCATTTACTACCGACGCATTTGTCGTTGATCCTATTTTTTTTCCGGGTGGAGATATCGGAAAGCTGGCGGTGGCCGGAACAGTGAATGACCTTGCCGTGGCAGGTGCTCAGCCGGTCTACCTGACGGCTTCCTTTATCATTGAAGAGGGCTTTGCAGTGAAGGATCTGGAAAGGATTGTGCAGTCGATGGCAGAGGAGGCCGAACAGGCGGATATACAGATCGTTGCGGGAGATACCAAGATCGTGAACCGGGGGAAATGTGATAAAATATTCATAACGACATCGGGAGTGGGATGGGTTGACGAGCCGTTCCTTTCGGTCAGCCTGGGTACCAACATTCGGCCCGGGGATAAGATCATCATCAACGGTCCTGTCGGGGATCATGGCATGGCCATTCTGGCCGCCAGGGAACTTCATCAGTTTAAGACGGATATAGGTTCAGATTGTGCCAGCCTGAACCATATCATCCAGAAAATCAAAGAGATATGCCGGGATATCCGGTTCATGCGCGACGTAACCCGGGGAGGACTGGCAACCGTATTAGCCGAACTGGCTGAAAACAGGCTGTTCGGAGTGGAGATCCACGAATCTGCAATCCCTGTCAATGAAAACACCCGGGGCCTCTGCGAACTGCTGGGCTATGATCCGTTGTATGTTGCCAACGAAGGAAAATTTATTGCGGTGGTCCCCGCCGATAGTGCAAGTGATGTGCTCACTGCATTTAAAAGCCATCCTCTCGGACGTGAAGCCGCCATCATAGGGAACATCGTGGAACAACATCCCGGACATGTCTGGATGAACACCGCCATTGGGGGTAAACGAATGATCGACATGCTTGCCGGGGAACAACTGCCACGGATTTGCTGATCATCTGAGGGGTGGAGTACCTCCGTGTCTTACGACACTTCAGGATTAATGGTATCCGTACTCTTTATAGAATTTGTTGATCGCATCGGCGATATCCTCGAAGGCAACATAGTGTTTTCTGCATCCGTTTCTGGAACAGATACTTACTCTTCCCCCGATATCCAGCAGGAAAGGAACCATCGGTGCACCGCAATGGTCACAGATTTCCTGGGCAATGAGCTGCTTGTTGCAGTGCGGGCAATAAAATTTAGCAATCTCATGATCAGGGATCTCAATATCGGTCTCATGGTCGTAACACCCGTAAATGGAGCATAGCCGGATGACCCCCCGGTGATCTGCAATTTCAATGTTTAGCTTTATGCTCGGTAAATCATGCGACAGATGCTCATGATCCATCAGTGAACGATGGCAGTGGGGACATTTGACATGAAAAGAAATAATCCTATCCATAAATAAAATGATTAGGTAAATAATCCGAATGGAACAAGGCAATTACAAATTTATATTTTTTAATACGATCTGGGGTGGCAGCATTCCTATTTAGAATCGTTCAAAATTATATCCATACCCTATGCTTGAATTTTCCTTTCATCCTATTGCTTATTTTTGGCAGGCGGTAATCCAGCACATCATTTAGAAATGATCAGGCAATGCACGAGTTATCCATAGCAATGAATATCATCGAGATAGCAACAGAGGAAGTCGAAAAGGCCGGGGGAGGGCGCATTCTATCCATTGAGCTCGAAGTGGGAATGTTATCCGGTGTTGTCGTAGAGGCCCTGGAGTTTGCCATGGAAGTTTCTGTTAAAAAGACCGTACTGGAAAATGCCCGCATTAATATACATACCATTGAAGCTCAGGCAGTATGCAATCAATGCCAGTACCTATTTGAAGTGGAAGACCTTTTTACAGACTGTCCCCGTTGTCATTCCTATGACTCGCGTCTTATCAGGGGCAACGAGCTGCGCTTGAAGTCGCTCCTCATCGAATGATACAAAATGCTATCTTTGCAAAAAAATAACTATGTGCGATACCTGTGGCTGCGGCCAACCCGATCAACCGGTCAGCATGAGCAGACCCGGTGATCCTGCTCATCATCAGCATACACACTCCCATAGCCACGTACACCATCATGGGGACATGGAACATGTCCATCCCCACGAGCATGTGCATGAGCACGACAAGCCACACGGGCAGGATCAGGACGAGGACCATGCCCATCATTTCCACCAGGCAGGTCATGATCACAGCCATGGAACCCCAATCCGCGTGGAACAGGATCTGCTGGCCAGGAACAATCAGCTGGCTGAACGCAACAGAGGGTATTTTGAAGCAAAGCATATCATTGCAATCAACCTGGTCAGTTCACCTGGTTCGGGTAAGACAAGCCTGCTGGAAAAAACACTAGAAGCTCTCAGAAAAGACATTTCCTTTTACGTCATCGAAGGTGATCAGCAAACCATGCTGGACTCAGAAAGGATCCATAAGACAGGCATCCCTGTCATTCAGATCAATACCGGGAATGGTTGTCATCTGGATGCGGTCATGATCCATAAAGCGGTCAGAGAATTGGAACCAGGAGATCATTCCATACTTTTCATTGAAAATGTCGGGAACCTGGTGTGTCCGTCCCTGTTCGATCTGGGCGAGTCAAAACGGGTAGTCATCGTTAGCACGACCGAAGGAGAGGATAAACCGCTGAAATACCCCACCATGTTCCGGACCTCTCACCTTTGCGTGATCAACAAAACCGATCTTCTTCCCTATGTCGATTTTCGGACGGAAAAAGCCAGGGAATACGCTCTCCGGGTCAATCCTCACCTGGAATTCATTGAACTCTCGGTGAAGACCGGGGAAGGACTTGCCATCTGGTTTGAATGGCTGAAACAAAATCTCTCCTGATTTTTATCGCTGCGTTGCTTTGTAATGTTTTAAAATTAATTTTGTATTGTTATCACAATAACAATACAATTTAATCATGAACGGAAACGGTATGAAAAGCCTTCCCGATAAGACTGTTGAGCGCCTGAGCCAATACAGGAGAGCGTTACTGAATTGCCTGGCAAATAATAAAAGTCACATATTCTCCCATGAACTGGCCGGATTGATCCACATCACGCCTGTTCAGGTCAGGCGTGATATCATGCTGATCGGCTATACAGGTACCCTGCGAAAGGGGTATGACGTCAGGGAGCTCATCCTGTTGATCGGAAGCATTATTGATACGGAGCGGGGGCTGAATGTGTGCGTGGTGGGTGTGGGTAACCTTGGCCGGGCCATCATCCGGTACTTCAGGGGCAAGCGGACGAAGCTGATCATAACGGCCTGTTTTGATATCAGTCCTGAAAAACTGAAGTGCTCCTATTCCGGCGTTCCGTGTTTTCCAATTGAAAAGCTGGCATCCATCATCCGCGAACAGGATATTTCCATTGCCATTCTGACCGTTCCCGGGGAAGTTGCTGCGCCGGTGGCAGATGAACTGGTAAAGGCGGGTATCCAGGGGATCATCAATTATACCCCCACGCCGATCCATGTGGGTCAGGATGTCTATCTTGGCGAATACGATATGATCACCTCTCTGGAAAAAGCGGCTTATTTTGTCAAGATCACCAGGGAATCTTCGTTCTGAGGATTGACAGGGATCATCGGAATCCCCCAGTGAAAATATTAAGGGTTCCCTTGAAGGTTTCCGTAGAAAAGTATCCCTTGCATTTGAGAATGAAATAGTACGTTCCGTCTGACAGATTGTCTCCGTCCCAGTCGCCGCTTGAATAATTATTCGCTTCAAAAACCCTCCTTCCCCATCGGTTAAAGATAACCAGTGAGTTGGAAATATACTTATCCAGGTCGGTTACAATAAACGTATCATTGATACCATCCCCGTTGGGAGTAAAGATATTTGGAATGACCAGTTCAACTTCCTGAACATTGATCTCCTGTGCAAGGGAGTCGATGCAGCCGTTTTCAGCAGTGACGGAAAGCACCACATGATAGGTCTCAACTTCGGTAAAAACATGAGATGGGCTTTCCAGAGAGGACATCTCCCCGTCTCCGAAATCCCACGACCAGTTCGCTGCCTTATCGGTCTCACTGGTGAACTGTACTACGGGATTCTGGTAGTAAACATCTTCAGGTTCATAGGAGAAGTTGACCTGAGGTGGCGGCAATGCCTCTACCTCAAAGGTTTGATCATGCTGGCACGACATACTGTCCCTGACAATGATCGAGTAGGTGACACTATCGGTGAGTCCCAATGCCAGGGTATCGCCCTGCAGGAATGCTATGCCAGGGTCCCATTCGTAAGCATAGGGTGCTGTACCCCCGCTGGCCCTGGCCAGCATCTTGGCTTTAGCTTCACCCGGACACCCCATATCGAGCTGCTCCAGTTCAAGGTTGATCTCAGGATTGACCGTAACACGGACACTGTCCTGACAGGCATAAAGCCCATCGGTCACGGTGGCTGTATATGTTTTGCTTTTTTCAGGCCCGACCGAAATGACAGAAGCCGAATCCCCCGTATCCCAGAAATACCGGTAATTGAAAACGGATCCTGACTCGATCAGGTCATGCAACTGACCAGGATCAAGTACGCACGAGAAAACATTCACTTCATCTATGGTTCCAATAAAAAAAGAGCGATTTGTTCCCAGGCTTTCGGTCCTGCCAAAATAAATAAACTGGTTGCCCGAAGGCGATAAAGAGGCTTGTGTTATGAATGAACCCTGCAGGATACCGTCAATCCAGATCTCACTGATTAACCCGGCGCTGTTGAACACTGCGTAAAGGTGATGCCAGGTTTCAAAGGAAGGATTTGAATTGGAATAAAAGGTATAATTATCTGGTGAATCCGGTCCGATATCATGTCGCAGGCTTATTTTGCCAAGGTTACCTGAATGAATGATATCTTCATTTTTTCCAAGGATCTGAGCCATTGCCTGCCCATTCCCAAAATCAAACAGCGTCGGATATTCATTATCCGGGGACCATTGGTTTGTGTCGGGCATGGTGAACCATAAAGCCAGGGAAAACGTCGAATGAATATTCCTGAGGGTAGCGATCAGGTATTGATCCTTTCCATTGAATTCAAGGGCACTGTTTGGATTACCAAACCGATCGGGAACCAGGGAGGCTCCAAAGGCAAATCCATCCTGTGCGTTCCCGCTATAATCCCTTGTGTCGCCGTTAAAAGGGAAATAGGCCACCTGGCATTCAGGCAGTTTTTGCCGAACCGACAAGGATATCTTTTCACCATAGCAGAGGGTCGTATCGGACTGCTGGATGTCGGCAATGATCAGGTTGACATAGACCGAATCCATGTAGACGTTCCCGGATCCATCCGTGACCTCAGCCCGGTAAAGATTGGTTTCTGTAACCCAGATACCCCGGGAAGTTTCACCGGTACTCCAGGAATAGGAACTATATCCATCACCTGCATCAATGAAAAGGCTGTCGGTATTGCAGAAATGAGCACTGTCGGCCTGGAAAACGTCAAGGGTATCTGAAACCGGCCCGGCAAAAAGCAATGTCACCTGGCTCAGCATCAGCAGTAAAAAAAAGAAGTGCTTCATTACGGAATCCCCTTTAAGCGGGCAAAATTAGTAAAAAAATAATTCGCTTCTTTTTATCCTGGAATAGAATCAGCAGGTATTCCTAACGGAGTCAGATCCGATAGATAACGTGAAGTATGCCGATATGTTATCCCTGTCCTGTCATTTTTACAGTATTTTATCTCTTCCTGGGTGCTGGCAGGAATATTGATCAGACGGCTGACACAAATGAACGGTATGAACCTGAACAATTTCACGATCAAATCCCAGGAAGCTTTGCAGCAGGCGCAGGAAATCGCCGCAGGCAATCAGCATCAGGCCATTGAAACCACGCATATCCTGAAGGGGATGCTCACGGTGGATGAGCATGTCGTTCCTTTTCTTCTTAAAAAGCTCGATATCAACATCATTCACCTGCAGCAGGCACTTGACAGGATCATCCTCGCGTATCCCCGGGTAGCCGGAGGAGAACCCTATCTGACCACCGATGCCAGCATGGCATTGCAGAAAGCAGCTACCTCTTTAAAAGAATTTGGAGACGAATTTATCTCCATTGAGCATGTCCTCCTGGGCATCCTGGCCGGGAAGGACACTGCTGCGCAGTTGCTGAAGGACAGCGGTGTCACGGAAAAAGGGCTCAGGGCGGCCATCATGGAGCTTAGGAAAGGGGGCACGGTCAACAGTCAGACAGCCGAAGAGACCTATCAGGCCCTTGCCAGGTACGCCCGTAACCTGAATGATCTGGCCCGGCAGGGTAAGCTGGATCCGGTCATCGGCAGGGATGAAGAGATCCGCAGGATCCTGCAGATCCTGTCACGAAGGACGAAGAACAATCCGATCCTGATCGGGGAACCCGGGGTTGGAAAGACAGCCATCGCTGAGGGTCTGGCCCACCGGATCATCAACGGTGATGTTCCTGAAACCCTCAAATCCAAACAAATTTTCTCGCTGGATATGGGTGCCCTGATCGCCGGTGCGAAATACAAAGGCGAATTTGAAGAACGGCTGAAAAGCGTGGTCAAGGAGGTGGTGGGTTCCGAAGGGGAGATCGTGCTGTTCATTGATGAGATCCACACGCTGGTGGGAGCCGGTGCAGGTGAGGGTGCCATGGATGCTGCGAACATACTGAAACCTGCTCTGGCAAGAGGGGAGCTCCGCGCGATCGGCGCGACCACTTTAAAAGAATACCAGAAATATTTTGAAAAGGACAAAGCCCTGGAAAGACGATTCCAGATCGTTATGGTGGATGAACCGGATACCATGGATACGATTTCCATCCTTCGGGGCTTAAAAGAACGTTATGAAACCCACCACCAGGTAAGGATCAAAGATGAAGCGATCATTGCCGCCGTCGAACTTTCGCAGCGGTACATCACGGACCGGTTCCTGCCGGATAAGGCCATTGATTTGATTGATGAGGCTGCCGCCAAGCTTCGTCTGGAAATCAACTCGCTGCCGGAAGATCTGGATGAGCTCGAGCGCCGGATCAAACAGCTGGAAATTGAGCGGGAAGCCATCAAAAGGGAAAATGATGAGCCCAAGCTCCAGGTGCTCAGCAAGGAGCTGGCCGAATTGAATGAAGAACGGATGCGCCTGCGTGCCCGGTGGAAAAATGAAAAAGAGATCGTCGAAAAGATCCAGCAGAATAAGAAGCTGATTGAAGAGTTGAAGTTTGAAGCGGAGCAGGCCGAGAGAGAAGGCAATTATGGAAGGGTGGCCGAGTTGCGTTATGGAAGGATCAGGGAAGCGGAAAGGGAACTTGAGTCGCTGGGTAAAAATCTTACCCTATTGCAGGGTGATGCACCTATGATCAGGGAGGAAGTTGGTGCGGAGGAGATTGCGGAGATCGTGTCGCGCTGGACTGGAATTCCTGTGAGCCGCATGCTGCAGAGTGAAAGGGAAAAGCTGTTGAGCCTGGAGGACGAGCTTCACAAACGTGTTGTGGGTCAGCAGCAGGCCATACAGGCCATCGCGGATGCCATCCGTCGTAGCCGTGCCGGACTGCAGGATCCCCGGCGGCCCGTTGGCTCCTTCATCTTCCTGGGTACGACCGGAGTGGGCAAGACTGAACTGGCCAGAGCCCTGGCCGAGTTTCTGTTCAATGACGAAAATGCCATGATCCGGATCGATATGTCGGAGTACCAGGAACGCCACACGGTGTCGAGGCTGATCGGAGCACCTCCGGGTTACATTGGCTACGAGGAAGGTGGGCAACTTACCGAAAAGGTCAGGCGAAAACCCTACTCGGTGGTACTGCTCGATGAAATTGAAAAGGCCCACCCTGACGTTTTCAACATATTGCTTCAGGTGCTTGACGATGGCAGACTGACCGATAACAAAGGCAGGACCGCCGATTTTAGGAATACGATCATCATCATGACTTCCAACATAGGCTCCCACATCATACAGGAACATTTCGAGGGAATGGGGGAAACCCTGGATGAAAAAATCTTCCTGCAAGCCAGGGAGGAGGTTTTTGAAATGCTTCGTAAGACCATCCGGCCTGAATTCCTCAACCGGATTGACGAGATCATCATGTTCAAGCCGCTGACCCGTGATGAGATCAGGCAGATCGTGTTGCTCCAGATCACCAACATCCGTAAGATGCTCGACAGTAATGAACTAAAGCTCGAAATATCGTCCCCGGCCATCGAGTTGCTGGCCGATATGGGATATGATCCGCAGTACGGTGCAAGGCCGCTGAAAAGGGTTATCCAGCGGGAACTCCTCAATGAATTGTCGAAAATGATCCTCGCTGGAAAAGTCAGCAAAGATAGTTGCATCTACGTTGATGCAGAAGGGGATAAGCTTATCTTTACCAACTCACAACCCCGGACTGAATGAACCAGACACAACAGGAAATCAGGGTCATTTTTTGGGATTGGAATGGCACCCTGCTGGATGATGTAAGGGTATGCATGGCCGCGATGAATGAAATGTTATCACGGCGACAAAAACCATTGCTTACCCTGGAACATTACAGGGAAGTCTTCACATTTCCGGTGATAGAGTACTACCGTAAGATAGGCTGGGATCTGGAGGTGGAATCCTGGGACAGCCTGGCATTTGAATTCATTGATCTTTACCTGAAAGACCTTCCGCGGGCACCTTTGCACAGAAATGCCCGTGCATCGCTGAATTATCTTGCCGACAAAGGTTACCGGCAGGTCATCCTCTCTGCCATGGAGCAGAATGCATTATCGAATTCCGTCCGGCAAAAAGGAATCCATCCATTTTTCGATCGGATTGCTGGAATCGATGACCATTTTGCATACAGTAAAGTGAAAATCGCACAAAAAGCCATACGGGAGCTGGATGTCAGCCCTGCGGAGGTGTGTTTGATCGGAGATACCCTGCACGATCTGGAGGTGGCAAATCAAATGGATTGCAAGTGCATCCTGGTGGCTGCCGGACATCAGAGCCTGCACCGGCTTGCTCAAAGGCACAACAGGGTGATCAACGATCTGAGCGAATTAAGGGATTGTTTTGACTGACGGAAACCGGCTGGCACTACGGCTGTTGCTCCTGATCAAGCTCAATATAGACCACCTCACTGATCCTGTACCCATCCCTGAACTGGCATGTTTTCTGCAGCCGCCCATCTTCCATAAAGTATTTCCATTCTCCTTCCCTTTTATCAACGCTGTAGGACCCGCTGACCATCAACTGAGCATTGGGGTAATACAGATGAAATGTTCCATTTCTGAGGTTATCCGTATAGAAAGCGGTCAGTTTTTTGGATCCATCGGAATAATACTGATTCCAGGGTCCCTCTTTTTTATCCTTATTCCAGTAGAACTCTTCCGAGGTATTGCCATTCGCATAATACGTCCTCCAGGTACCTGCCCGGAGTCCTTTACCATACTTCTCGTCAGCGATCAGGATCCCATCTTCATCATAGTAGGTCCAGACGCTGTCCTTTTTCGTTTGATAATAGTTGCCTTTTGCCATGACCGTTCCGTTGGGGTGATAGATGACCGTTCGTTCCATGACTCCTGGAATGGCATGGATGGTAACTGCTTTTACATTCCCTCCGGGATCATAGTAGGTGAACCTTCCCACCGGCAAATCCGACTCGAATTGCCCTGTATAGATCAGTGTTCCCTGAGGATCCCGTTTTTCCCATTTACCCTGCTTTTTACCGGAAAGATCCACACGGTTAACGCTATCCTGTCCCATGACCGGATAAAAGAAAGGAATGGTCACCAGGAAGAAAAGACAGGGCAGCATTAATCTTATTTTCTTCATGAATATATCATTCAACATCCTGAAATAAACGAAAAAGAGGTTATTTTATTTAGCCCGGTTTGATTTTGCAATAAATTTGCAAAGAAACCAATTTTTGTCCTTACATCCGAATTGAATATAAAATCCCGTTCAGGTGGACATTTACCCGTCGAAATTACTTGAGGATGCTGTCAGGGAGCTATCCAGGCTTCCCGGGATCGGGAGGAGGACTGCCTTACGTTTGGCCCTGTTCCTCCTCAGGGAGGATGCCCAGACATCGGAAGCGCTGGCAGGTGCAATCCTGAGACTCCGTCAGCAAATCAGGTATTGCAGGCTTTGTCACAACATCTCGGATACGGAGATCTGTTCCATCTGCGCCAATCCCAGGCGGAACCGTACGATCCTCTGTGTGGTCGAAGATTCACGGGATGTACTGGCCATTGAGAATACGGCTCAGTATACCGGCATCTACCATGTACTTGGCGGTATCATTTCTCCGGTGGACGGGATTGGTCCGCATGATCTGGCCATTGATTCGCTGGAAAAAAAAGTACAGGAACAGGGTATACAGGAAGTCATCTTTGCACTTCCGGCGACCATTGAAGGCGACACCACCAATTTTTACCTCTTCAGACGACTGCAGGAGTTCGGCATCAGGTTTTCGATCATCGCAAGGGGAGTTGCAATCGGAGACGACCTGGAGTACACGGATGAACTCACACTGGGGCGTTCCATCATCAACAGGACGCTGTATGAAGGACCTCTCCCCCGCTGACACTCACCATGAACAGGATGGGGTTCCATGGCCGCTTTACAACATCCTTACTGACTTTCCCCGGCTTCTTCAAAAAGAGCTAGCTGTTTTTCTGTGACATAATACTCCCCCGGTACCTGTTTGGCAAAATTCTCCGTATACCTGCGGATACATTTTTTAATCAGTCTGACGGGAGTGGTTTGACGCGCTTCGCAATAATTGATAAGGGACTGTTTCTGCCGTGGGGAAAGCTTGATCTCGATGCTTTTGTATTTGACGCGTTTTCGTTTTCGCATCCGGTATTCCTTTTGGTTGCTCATTCCTTCAAAGTGCTAACTTACGGTATATAGTCCGATAAAAAACGGGGCTTTTCAGAAAACAATCCACATGCCTGTGTTGATAACGTCAACGCTTAGACGACCGGATCAGAATCCGAAAATCTCCTCCAGTTTACTGCGAAGGGCTGAACCCCGAAGCTCACGGGCGATGATACGTCCCTCACGGTCCAGAAGTACAGAGAAGGGAATGGACCGGACAGCATAGGTCATGGCAGGAACCGATTCCCATTTCCGGAGATCACTCACCTGTGTCCAGGTCAGGGAATCATCCTCAATGGCCTTTAACCAGTTTTCTCTTTTTTCATCCAGTGAAACACCAAAGACATCAAATCCGGCATCGTGGTACTTATTGTACATGGCAACCACGTTCGGATTCTCCCTGCGGCAGGGCCCGCACCAGGCTGCCCAGAAATCTACAAGAACGACTTTGCCCCTGAGATCATACAGTGCAGCAGAGTCACCTTCGGGAGTGGAGGCGACAATGTTGGGCGCAACCAGTCCAGGCCGTATATAACGGCGGGAAGTCACCGCATAATGCAGTTCCCTGACATAGGGGTTCTTCGGGTACCGAACATACAATGAATCGTCAAGAAGAGAAAAGGTTTCAAAATATTCATCCATGGACAGCCGGTTTGAATAAAACAAGCACGCCGGAGAGGAGGGATTCATTTCAAAAAAAGACTTTAAGTAGGCCTTGCACGCACTGTCAGCCTGCCGATACTCCACCATGTGTATCGAATGTCCATTATTACCGGATGAATCAGCCGATGCTGCCAGAACTGCCTGCTTATGAAGAGAATCCATCCTGGCTTCAAAGTGTCTCACCTCCTGGCTGAGCGACCTCAATAACAAACTCTGGGGAGACCCTTCTATTACAGGATTTCGGGCAATGGCACCTGCTTCACTGGTGATACGAATATTTTCCCCCGGCAGGATGATTAGGATCAGGTAATTCTCAGGATCAAGCTTGAGTTTCAGGAATTCAAGTGACTTAACCGGGAAATCCAGATAAAATCCACCCTGTGGATCAATGGTAGTGCTGTCGACCATTTTGGGTCTACGGTCAAAATTTTCAACATAAATCGTGTTGTACAGCGTATCCATTTTCAAATTGCCCGTAATCACGACATTGGTATTCTGCGCAGGAAGAATGGTGATCGTAAGTGAAAATATGATCCAGTAAGAAATCAATCTCCTCATTATAAATAATTTAGCAACCTATATTCCTTAAACAATGGGAGTGGCAAATTTACATTTTTTATGGTCAGCATATTTTAATTAACAACTTAATAACACGGATCAGGTGCTTTTCGTTGAAAATTTGTTAGAGCCTTTATCAACCCTGCAGGTTAAAATGCTAATTTTGGAAAATGGCAGAACAGATAAAAAACACAGACCGGACACGGCTCAAAAACGCCACCCGATCGTCGGTAACCCAGGCCGTGATGGATCAGGGAAAATTACCGCCTCAGGCCGTTGATCTTGAAGAAGCAGTCCTGGGCGCACTGATGCTTGAGAAAGATGCGCTGGCGGCAGTCATTGACATCCTTAAACCCGATATCTTTTATAAAGACGCCCATCAGCTGATCTTCAGTGCCATCCAGCGTCTTTTTTCCCGATCAGAACCCATCGATATTCTTACGGTAACCCATGAGCTCAAGCAGACCGGCGAACTGGAAATCGTAGGAGGACCGTTTTTTATCACACAGCTCACCAACCGGGTGGCATCCGCTGCAAATATTGAGTACCATGCCCGCATTCTTCTTCAGAAATACATTCAACGATCGCTGATCGGAATTTCCACCGAAATCATTCATGATGCCTACGAGGACACCACCGATGTCTTTGATTTGCTTGACAAGGCTGAATCCCATCTGTTCGACCTGAGCGAGCAAAACCTTCGCCGAAATTTTGCGGAGATGCACTCACTTGTACACCAGGCCATTAACGAAATCCAGGCGGCACGAATTCATGCAGAAGGCATCAGTGGTGTACCATCAGGTTTTTCGGAACTGGACAGGCTGACCTCAGGCTGGCAAAAATCTGATCTGATCATCCTGGCTTCGCGACCGGGTATGGGGAAAACCGCGTTTGCCCTTTCGATGGCTCGCAATGTGGCTGTTGACTTCAAACTGCCGGTGGCCATCTTTTCGATGGAAATGTCTTCCATTCAACTGGTTACCCGGTTGATATCCAGTGAGACGCAACTTCCCGTTGAAAAACTGCGGAAGGGAAACCTGGAGAACTATGAATGGGAACAGCTCAACGCCAAGATCGGGAACCTGATCGATGCTCCCCTTTACATTGATGATACACCTGCCCTGTCGATCTTTGAGCTGCGGGCAAAATGCCGGCGACTGAAAGCGCAGCATAACATTCAGCTGATCATCCTGGATTATCTGCAGCTGATGTCGAGTCCCTCGGAAGGAAGGGGAAACCGCGAACAGGAGATCAGCAATATCTCCCGCTCAATGAAAAGCCTGGCCAAGGAACTCAGCGTACCCATCATCGCCCTGTCGCAGCTCAGCCGTGCCGTTGAGACAAGAGGCGGCACCAAGAGGCCCATCCTGTCCGACCTGAGGGAATCCGGAGCCATAGAACAGGATGCCGATCTGGTGTTATTTCTCTATCGGCCTGAATATTATAAGATCACCGAAGACGAGCAGGGTAACTCCACCATTGGTCATGCGGAATTAAGTGTTGCTAAACATCGTAACGGTGCACTAAAAGACCTCAATCTTCGTTTTATTTCCAAATTCGCCAAATTTACGGATGTACCCTCTGCTGAAGCGGAGACTCCCGTGCCTTCCATTCCTGAGCTGGGCTTCCGTCAGGCAGGAAGTGCATATACGGTACCCAGTAAAATGAACGATATGGAAGATGATGATGCAACCCCATTTTAACCAGGGATGAAACGATTACTTTTGCTGCTGACCCTCACCGCCGAGGTCATCTTTTGCCATGCTGCTTACCTGCTGGTACCCATGGACCAAACACAGAAAGATCATCTGAAGGCCTATGGCATTGCCTATTGGATCCTGGAACAGGAGGTGGAAGTCGACTGGCTGTTGAATTACAAGGGAGGCAGTTTCATGTGTAAATTTAACGAATTAATTGAAAATGAATGCGTAATCAGGGGTGTAAGCTACCAGATCATCGCCGATGCCCAGTCCACAGCCATTCTCATGGAAATTGCCGATCCCCAGGTCAACATGGATGTTGTCAAACTCCAGAAAGCTCCCAAGGTTGCGGTTTATAGCCCAAAGAACAGACAGCCCTGGGACGATGCCGTGACGCTTGCCCTGACCTATGCAGAAATTCCGTATGATGTCGTTTACGACGAAGAGGTGCTTTCCGGAGTTCTGCCCCTGTATGACTGGTTGCACCTGCATCATGAGGATTTCACGGGGCAGTATGGCAAATTTTGGCGCACTTTCAAGGGTGTGGCCTGGTATGAGGAAGATGTGAGAATATCTGAAGAGATTGCCCGTTCGCTGGGCTTTGATAAAGTATCGCAGTGCAAGCTGGCTGTCGCAAAAAAAATCCGTGATTTTGTGGCAGGTGGAGGCTACCTGTTTGCCATGTGCTCTGCTCCCGATAGTTTTGATGTGGCGCTTGCTGCTGATGGTGTGGACATCTGCGATGTTATGTTCGATGGTGATCCCATGGATCCGGATGCCCAGCAAAAACTCAATTACGAAAATTGTTTCGCTTTCACCGGATTTACCATCAGTACGAATCCCTTCGAGTATGAAATATCTTCGATCGATGTGACCGATTCCAGGCGTATACCTCAGAACAGTGACCTCTTCCTGTTGTTCGAGTTCTCCGCAAAATGGGATCCGGTACCAACCATGTTATGCCAGGACCATACCCTGATCATCCCGGCGTTCATGGGTCAGTCGACGGCTTTTGACAAGCGTTACCTGAAACCGAATGTCCTGATCATGGGAGAAAACAAAGCGGCCAGTGAAGCGCGGTACATTCATGGTGAATATGGCAAGGGAACATGGACATACCTGGGAGGACATGATCCGGAAGATTACCAGCACCTGGTAGGCGATCCTCCCACCGACCTCAGCCTTTACCCCAATTCACCCGGCTATCGCCTGATCCTTAATAATATCCTTTTCCCTGCAGCAAAAAAGAAAAAGCTGAAAACATAAAGGGTGGAAACAGATCCTTTCAGAATTTGACCCAGTCCATCAGGTAAACGAACTCCGTACGGTTGGCCTCACCATCCACAACTGCGATGACATACTGATCGCAATCCATCGGATTCATGAATCCAAAATCGACTACGCCGTCCCCGATCTCTGTATTGGTTGTGTTTTTCCTGACCCTGAAATCAAAGATCCCGTCACGGATATAATCACAGTCTGAATCCTTGATCAGCTTGTAATCCGGGTCAACCTCTGCCATGAACCGAAGGCTGTCAGATGTGAGGGATTGCCCGGTATAGGTTCCTGTTGGAATGGTCAGTACGTCATCCTTCTGCGACCACAATACATTCTGGAATCCCGCAAGAAGTACAGCATAAGCCGTATCCGTATCAGCATCCCGCACAAGGGTGTTATCCGTGATCTCAAAATGAAAAAGTTGCTTGCCCGACGACAGGCCTTCGTTGGTGACCGAGCAGGATCCGGAAGGTCTGTCCCTGTTGATGATGACATCCTCGAATGTATAGGTCACAGCCGCGCCCTCCGACAGGTAATCAGCACTGACCACGCCCGTGATAGCGCCTGCAATAACATCATCCGCTCCGGTTGTGCCGAAATCCAACCGAAAGGTCTTCGGATATTCAGCTGGTATGGCAGGCTGAATGCTGACTGTGGCATCCCTCCACGCATAGGAACCCTCCGGATGCACCACTAGAGAATCCTCTACGGATTTCAGCATCTGATCCACATGGAAAAACAGATGAAAATATGCAACATAGGATTGCAAGAAATCATCCGAGACCGTACTGAAGTCATAGATCTCCGGCTCTTCATCTTCGCACCCTGTCATCAGCACAACCGCCAGCAGGGAAATGATGATGAACGCAATGCAGTGGTGTAATTTACAGTTTTTGTTTACCATGATGGAGGAATCTTTTTCTTTTATAGGTGATGAAATCGTATGCATAGGGATTGTTTTCGTCGGGCTCATTCTCCTGTTTATCTACCAGATGCCATTCATCGAAATCAATTTCAGGAAAAAACGTATCGGCATCAAATGTATACTTTATCCGGGTAATATAAAGCTTTGTGGCAAGGGGAAGAAACTGCCGGTAAACCGATCCGCCTCCGATGATAAAGTTTTCTTTATCATCGTCCATTTTCTCAATCGCCTCCGGGATCGAATAAGCCATTTCACATCCCGGAATTTGTTCATTCGGGTTATCGGAAATAACGATATTGCGGCGGTTTTTCAGGGGACGAAAAGGAAGGGATTCATAGGTCCTCTTCCCCATCACCACGGTATGGCCGGATGTAAGACGTTTGAAATGTTTCAGATCCGCCGGCAGATGACAAAGAAGTCTGTTTTCTTTACCGATGGCATTATGCTCAGCAATAACTACAATGATGGCAATTTTTTTCATTGGATTTCAGCAGGGGTGTTACCATGACTAAACGGAAATTTCACCCCTGATGGTCGGATGGGACTGATAATTTTCAAGGGTAAAATCATCGAAAGTAAAATCAGAAATATCCTTCACAGCTGGATTGATCACCATCCTGGGTGGGGGATACGGTGCTCTTGAAAGCTGGAGTCTGACCTGGTCGAGATGATTGTTATAGATATGGGCATCACCCAGTGTATGAATGAATTCATAGGCATGCAGTCCGGTCACCTGGGCAATCATCAGGGTCAGGAGGGAATAGGATGCGATATTGAAAGGCACACCCAGAAAGATGTCACAGCTTCGCTGATAAAGCTGGCAGGATAATTTACCCCGGGCAACATAAAATTGAAACAGCAGGTGGCAGGGCGGCAGGGCCATTTTATCCAGGTCACCCACATTCCAGGCGCTGACAATCAACCTTCTTGAGTCGGGATTCAGGCGGATGGTTTCAATGACCTGTTCGATCTGGTCGATGTGGGTTCCGTCGCCGGCAGGCCATGAACGCCACTGGTAACCGTAAACCGGTCCCAGTTCGCCATTTTCATCCGCCCATTCATCCCAGATGGTCACATTATGGTCGTGGAGATACCCGATGTTGGTATCTCCCCTGAGGAACCACAACAATTCATGAATGATCGACCTCAGGTGAAGCTTTTTGGTGGTCAGCACCGGGAAACCCTCTTCCAGGTTAAAGCGCATCTGATAGCCAAAAACACTTAGGGTGCCTGTGCCGGTGCGGTCCTGTTTTGGCACACCGTTTTTGATGACATAATCAAGGAGTTCCAGATACTGTTTCATTTCTTTACCCCTTAAGCCTGTTATCCAAGGATACTTCCGATGATTGTAGCAGAAAACAGGGCTGCA